>CAVVIO010000038.1:0-68637 GCA_963748095.1 uncultured Bacteroidales bacterium | reverse complement strand
CCAGGGAACTTATCTGCCACGGTGGCATTTAGTGAAGTGTCATCGCGTAATTACACCACAGAGTATAACAATATTATTAAATATAACCTTGGGTTAAATTACGTATTTAATACCCGTCCCAAGAGTATTACACCTTTCCGGAAGTCGAAGCTGTTTAAGTCGCCTGCTCTGAGGTTAATCAGAGATTTTAACTTTACACCTTACCCGTCGCGTTTTACTTTTTCCACTTTTATGGACAGGAACTACAGTGAGGTTAAAATGAAAAATATATTTAGTGGTTACCAGATCAAAATTGATTCGACGGTCAGCAAGGATTTCACCTGGAACAGAAACTATGCCATGAACTGGGATCTGACACGATCGTTGAAACTCACATACACTGCCAGTAATATTGCCCGTATCGACGAACCTAATGGCGCCTATGATCTGTTCAAACCCAATAATCAAAGGTGGAAGGATTCGGTTATGACAAACATATTAAGCGGGGGGAGGAACACCAATTTCAACCAGAGCTTCGATCTGAATTATACCCTCCCGATAAATAAGATACCCATATTCAACTGGATTACCATGTCGGCACGTTATAACAGTAACTATTCATGGGAAATAGGTCCTATTCTAAGAGATCCCACACGCAGGAACGATCTGGGGAATAATCTCAAAAACTCGAATACAATTCAATTTACCAACCAGTTTAACATGAATTCATTGTATAATAAAATTGGTTTTGTAAAACGAATTAATAGTAAATACAGTGGGAATAAAAAGGAATCTGAAAAACGATATAAAACGGTAACTTATACAAAACCAAGGGTGTACTTGAAAAAAGATGTCCCAAGAAATATTATTCATAAATTGGGAACAGAAGATGTTACGGTAAAAATTCTTGATTCCGGGGGTAAGGAAATTCAGGGGAAAGTAGATATTATCAATGAAAATAAGCTGACAGTAACGATGGACAGCACTTATGCCGGAGCCACTATAAATATTGAAGGGAAAGTAGAAAAAGGCGAAAATCCCCTTGTGTTTGTAATGGATAACACGGTGAGGTTGTTAACCGGCTTTAAGAATTTTTCGGCAACATACCGCCAGAACGGGGGAACCTTTTTGAAGGGTTATATGCCTGGAACCGATTACTTTGGATTAAGTACAAGTAATTATAACAATGCTCCGGGGATACCTTTCATCCTCGGATGGCAGGACCCGAATTTTGTACACCGCGCCGGAAATGTATACGATTGGCTCACCAAGGATCCTACCTTCAGCAATCCTTATACCATGACCAATTCCAAGGATTTCAATCTCCGTGGAACATATGAACCTTTCCGGGGGTTTCGAATCGACTTTACTGCTATGCGGCAATATTCTGAAGGCTTTAGTGAATATTTTGTATATCATCCCGATTCTATTGTAAGTTATTCATATGAAAACGGTATTACCAACGGGAATTTTTCCATGTCGTTTATCAGTCTGGGAACCGCATTCGAAAAGTCTTCTGCTAAAAACGGGTGGGCATCCGCTACATTTGATAAATTTAAGGAATACAGGAAAATCATATCAGAACGGCTTAACAAACAAAAAGTGGATAACAGCGGAATTGGATATAATACGTCAATTACTCAGGATATCGTACCCGGTTATACGGACGGTTACGGCCCCACTTCGTCGGAGGTTTTGATCCCTGCATTTATGGCAGCATATGGTAACTTTAATCCCGGAAGGATCACACTTAAACCATTTCCATGGATGATGTTACCTAACTGGCGGGTTTCTATCGATGGATTGTCGCAAATAGAGATGTTGAAAAGGGTATTCCAGTCGGTTAATATTTCCCATTCTTACCGCTCTACATATAATGTTGGCAGTTTTACCACCAGCTTGGATTACGAGGCAAACTCCGAGGACGGAATTAGCTATATACGTGATTTGCAGAATAACTTTATTCCGAAATACCAGATAAATGCAGTATCGATAAATGAAGAAATAAATCCTTTAATAGGGGTGGATGTAACCTGGATCAATAACCTGATTACCCGTTTCGAGATCAACAAATCGCGGTTGCTGGCCCTTAGTTTAACTAACAATCAGCTAACCGAGACTCGAAATAATGAGTTGGTAATAGGTACGGGGTATCGGTTTAAGGATGTCCCCATTATTATCAACCAGCGTTCATTTAAGAGTGATCTTAACCTGAGGTTCGATTTATCGATACGGGATAACGTAACGGTTATACGTTCCATAACTCCTCTGTCGCTGGATGAAATTAACCAGTCCACCGGGGGACAGAAAGTATTCAAGGTTAACTTTACTGCTGATTATAACCTTACCGAACGTTTCAGTATCCAATTCTTTTTCGACCGTACCGTCAACACGCCCTATACGTCGCGTTCCTTCCTCACGGCCGATACTAATGTAGGGTTCAGTGTCAGGTTCTCATTATAAATGGACTGGCATTTTGAATTATTGCCGGACAGGGAATAAGTTGAAAAACTATTAAAACGGAAATAACAATCATCATGGTTTTATAAACCAAAAAATGTAACTTTGGAAGCATTATTAACTATATAACCTGTTTAAAATTATGAATATTCCGGGTAACCTGAAGTACACCAAAGATCATGAATGGATACGATCAGAGGGTAAAGAAGCATATGTAGGCGTCACCGATTATGCCCAGGGCGAATTGGGAGATATTGTTTTTATTGAAATAGAAACCGAAGGAGAGCAACTGGAAAAAGAAGAAGTGTTTGGTACCATCGAGGCGGTAAAAACCGTTTCCGACCTGTTTATGCCGGTAGCAGGAAAAGTACTGGAAATTAACCAGGCCCTGGAAGATGCTCCCGACCAGGTAAACAAAGATCCCTATGGGGAAGGCTGGTTAATTAAGATCAGTATGGATGATCCCTCACAGCTTGATGACTTGCTGGATGCCGACGCATATGAGAAACTGATTAATGCGTAAATGATTATTTAATAAAATACTTACCTCAACTGAATTGGTTGGGGTTTTTGTTTTGATGGGGGAGCATTGATAAATTATATGAAAAATATATGTAAAAACATAATTATAAAAGATTAGTGTTTAAACCAAGTGATGGCGATGTCCTTGTCTCATCAGTATAATGTGAATAATTTTGAAATGTAACTTAGCATAAGACTTACTCAATCTGTGAAATGGTAAGTTAGAATATAATATGTAAATGAAGATGACTAACGTATCAATGGTTGAAAAATTAGAATTTGTACCTTGTGATTTTTGTGGAGCGACAGAGTATAAATTATTGCTATCTGCACCTGACTGGATTAACCATATCGAAGGAAGTTTTTCAATTGTTAAATGCAAGAATTGTGGGTTGGTGTATACTAATCCACGACCTAAAAAGGAATCAATATCTTTTTTTTATCCAGATGATTCACATTATTACCAACCTGAAATCCCCGATGTTGAATCAAAATTTAATAAGAAAATTTATCCTATGTATTCAAAATATTTAGGTTATGAATATAATGGTATTGATAAATCTCTTAATGTAGGTGAAAAAATTATTCTTTTTTATAGAAGAAATAAATTAAGAAGAGTTGGAATACCAGATTTTGTAAAAGAAGGTTTGATGTTAGATATCGGATGTTCCTATGGTAGTTTTATGTATGAAATGAAACACTTAGGATGGAAAGTGAAAGGTATTGAAATGAATACAAAAGCTGCAGAATTTGGGATTAATAAACTTGGATTAGATATTGCAGTAAAAAATGTTGAAGAATTAGATGCGCTATATAAATTCGATGTGATTACGCTGCGAATGACCTTAGAACATTTTTATTTTCCTTTAGAGGTTTTAAAAAAGACATATAAACTGTTAAAACCTACCGGAGAATTAATTATTCTTGTTCCAAATTTTGCTGGTATAGAGCAAAAAATTTATAAGAAATTTGGATATAATTTGCATTTACCTGTACATATTACTCATTTTACGCCAAAAACTCTAAAAAAACATCTGGAAGCAAGTGGATTTAAAGAGATTAAATTTTATTATCACTTTTCTGAAAATGATATTATACGGCCACTTGATTTCATGATTTCTTATGGAAAAAATGTAAAATGGATTAAAAAAATCATATCAAATAAATACATGAGAAGATATTTAATTCGTTTAGTTCATGAATTTTTATCTATATTAGGAAAGACAAGTAGAATGACGGTTTATGCAAAACCAGTATAAATTAACTAAATGAATTCAAACCTGAAAAACACATTTATTATAACTGTATTAAATGTGTTTTCATTAATATTAGCTTTTTTATCAAATGTGTTTATAGCTGCATATTTTGGCGTTAGCAAAGATATGGACGCCTACTTAACGGCAATATCAGTACCGTTTTTCATTCAAAGTGTATTTGTTGGTGGACTTAATGTAACCTTTATACCATTTATTTCAGGTTTAAAACTTGTTGGTAGCAAAAAATGGAAAATTATCAGCTCAATGCTAAACCTTAATGTTTTATTAAGTGTTTTCATGAGTTTAATTATTTTCGTATTTGCCAGGCCGATGATTATAAGATTATTTCCTGGATTTCATCAAGAATTAAACGGCTTAATAGTCTCCTTGATGAGAATTCAGGTCAGTGTGATATTTTTAACCTGTTTAAATGAATTAATAATTAGTCTATATTTTTCCCAGCAGCGGTTTTTATTGTCAATAGCAAGCCGGTTAATAATACCTTCCCTTACAATTTTATTTATTATTATTTTATCAAATAAAGTAAATGTCTATAGCTTGGTCTACGCAAGTATATCAGGTAGTCTTGTTCAATTGCTTATTCTGGTTGCAGGGATTGTTTTTGATAAAAAGCATAGGATCAGATATTTTTTTAATTTTCAGATAAAAAAAAATCATTTGATAGACTTCTACAAAGTTATGGCACCCCTTGCAATTAGCATGATTTTAACCAGGAGTTTTCCAATAATAGAAAAATATTTTGCTTCTGAATTATCACAAGGAACAATTTCAAGTTTAGGATATGCATATAAACTTTTCCGTATTATACCAATAATTGTTGCCTCGGGAATAAGCCTTGCTTATTTTCCTGTAATGTCTGGCTTAAGTTCTAGTAAAAACTTTTATGAATTAAAAATATTAATCGGGAAGAACCTAAGGTTTATTTTGTTTTTATGTATCCCAATAGTTGGGATAATTTTTTTTTATAATTATCCTTTTGTAAAAACAATTCTTGAAAGAGGTTCATTTACAAGTAATAATACTATTGTTACGTCTAAGTTATTATCAATTTATATTCTTGCTCTTTTTCCTGCCGCACTGGGAGAAATCGTTGGTAAGGTATTTTACAGTCTTAAAAACACAATAACTCCTATGTTAGTTTCAATTCCTGCTATTCTTATTTATTTATTAACAATCAGATTAACCATTAATAAATTTGATATTTATGCAATCCCTATTTCTTTTGTTGTGTTTTATTTATTCTCATTCTTAACAAATTTTTCTTTATTAATCATTAAAATGAAAGGTTTATTTTTGAATAAGTTCTTTAATACATTATTTAAAAGTTTATTTTCTTTTGGAATAGCTATTTTACCAGTAATTATTTTCTATGATAAAATAAAAAATGAAATTTATCAGATATGTTTATTACTGTTATGTGTTTTTATTTATGTGGCTATATCTGTTTTAATTAAAACTGAAGAAGCAATGATGATTAAACAAAAACTAAGGTTTTTATAGTATTAATAATTTATTTTCTGAATAATTGTAAAACAATTATTTTCAATTTTATAAATTGATAAAAAGGTTTTTTTAATTTTTCGACACATATATTTATGAATATTGACAATACAACTCCTTTAGTTTCAATATTAATACCCACCTATAATCAAGCTGACATACTTGAGAATGCTATAGATAGTGCATTATCTCAAACATATGAAAACATTGAAATAATAATTTCAGATGATTGTTCCAGTGATTCTACTGAAGAAATTTGTAGAAAATATTTAACGGATAAAAGAATTAATTACTTTAGAAATCCACTAAACTTAGGAAGAGTTGCCAATTATAGAAAATCCTTATATGACCTGGCTAATGGAGAATATGTTATAAATGTAGATGGTGATGATAAATTAACAGATGATAACTTCATAAAGGAATCCATATGTTTTTTTAACAAATATAGAGAATCTGAAAAAAATGCAGATATGCTAGTTGCATGTAAACAATATAATAAGAACGATGAAATTATAAAACAAACTCATCGAATAAAGGGAAATATTCTTTTTATTAGCGGGGTGGAATTTGTTCTTGAATTAAATAAAAAATATGAATTTTCTCATCTCACAACAATTTATAATCGGACAAAGGCAATAAAGCACAATTTTTTTCGATGTGATATAATTTCATCAGATAAAGAATCAATTCTTCGATTGGCTTTAGATGGAAATGTTATTATATGGAATAAAATAGTTGGTCAGTGGAACTTGACCCGCGTTAATGAAAGTAAAATAAAAGCTTTAAATAAGACGTTAGAGAATCTTGAATGGATTGATTCGGTATATGTTCACCTAAAAAAGAAAGTTAAAAAATATCAATCAGTAATTTGGAGAACACGGATGAGGTTCATTTATTCTGATTTAGTACTTGGGGCATTTTTCAATCAAAAAAAAATTGGAATAACACAACTTTTAAAATTGATAAAATATAATATGCTATTATACTGTATCATAAATGGGATCAGAATAGCATTTAATAAAGTACATAAAAAGATTTTTTCTAAAGAAGCATTGTAAAAATTTTGTTACATATAACTTTTCAAAAGTTAAAAGTATTCGATAAGATTATTTTACAATTACCAATTTCCTCGAACAATAAATCATAGATTAAAAATAAAGTCAAACAAAATAATAAACTTGTCAGATAATGTATAACAAAGTAGTATATACTTCACTTGTTGGAAATTATGATTATCTAAAGGACCCTGATTATGTAATAAAAGGATGGGACTATATTTGTTTCTCGAATAATCTACAACAAGAAAATTACCAAATATGGAAAATCAAACCAATACCATTTAAGCATAGAAACAAGACACGTCTTTCAAGATTTGTTAAAATAAACCCACATTTAGTATTGTCAGAATATAGGTATAGTTTATGGATTGATTCTAACATTCAGATAAAAAACAACTTGTTTGAGAATAGAATTAACGAACTTATTGATGATGAGACTATTATATCAATAAATCCTCATCCTTTTCGAGATTGTATTTATCAGGAAGCAAGAATATGTATTTTGGGAGGCTTAGATATATGGAAAACTATTAAAAAACAAGTTAATTTTTTGAAAAGCAATAATTTCCCAAAAAATTATGGGCTTTATGAAAATAATATTATTTTCAGGGAACATAATAATCCAAAGTTGATACAACTAAATGAAAATTGGTGGAATTTATATTTAAAATATTCTAAAAGAGATCAACTAAGTTTAGTATATCAACTTTGGAAACATAATATTAAATGTGCTGAATTGATGCCTAAAGGTATATCTGTGAGAAATCATCCAGGATTAAAATTTTCTGAACATACTGAATCGTTTTTTCAAAAGCTTAAAATTGTCTTATTAATAAGAATAAATAAGCTTTTTTATTTTGATTAAATGAAAATTATTTTTGCCAGTTTCACATTTATTATTCTAAGTATTATTTCCATTAAGGGTATATAAAGTTTTTGCCCTTAGCTCTAATGTTCTAAGAGCAAGTTATTTCTAGATAATTATAGTTGTATATAAAAATTCGGAAGTAAGGGAAAATAATCAAAGTTTGGATGAAAGCTTTAAAGTTGGTTTATGGTTAATTTAACGATTATTTTGAATTTTATTAAGTTTTGTTTGATTTATAATTTTTAAAGTACTTTTGATATGTTTTTTCATTTATGAAATTGGATAAATGTTTTTCTATTTCTTGATTTTCTTGGTAATTACATTGTTTATTATTTTTAATAACAAGAAACTAAATTATTCCTATTTTGTTTTTTGTGGAATTCTATTATTTCTAGTTACAGCTTTCAGAAATAGTGCTGTTGATAAAGATTACGATGGATACATAAAATATTTCAATTTAGTATTAAAACATAATTGGTTCAGGGTAGAGCCAACATTTATTATTATAGCAAAAATTGTAAATCAATTTACCGGTTCAAGTTTCTATTTATTTGTAGTTTATGCTTTGCTTGGTGTTTTTTTGAAATTTTATGCAATAAATAAATTAACAGACTTACAACTTTTTTCTGTTCTAATTTACTTTAGTGGATATTTTCTTCTTCATGAAATGACACAAATAAGAGCAGGGGTAGCCTCCGGTTTGTTACTTCTTTGTATTCCCCTAATTCATCAAAAGAAACTTGGGGAATTTCTTGTTTTGGCTACTTTAGCATTCTTTTTTCATTATTCCGCAATAATTATTTTCCCACTGTATTTTTTAAATGGGAATAAGTTAAATATATACATATATTCACTTTTGATACCGATATCTTACATAATCTATTTTTCTCATATTAATGTTCTATTTTTTGTTAAATATATCCCAATTCGTTTAATACAATTAAAAATTGGATCCTATAGTTATTATGCATCAATAGATAAACAGATAAATGTTTTTAATTATTTACATCTTTCACGATGTTTGCTTGCTTATCTTTTATTATGGAAGTGGAAATTGATTGTTGAAGATCATACTTATACGGTCATTCTTCTAAAGATTTATATCATATCATTATTTGCTTACGTAGCATTTGCTAATATTCCGGCAATTAGTTCAAGAACAAGTGAATTAATGATGGTGGTAGAGATTATTTTGATACCTTATTTATATTCTATAATAAAGCAAAAATATTTGGCATCGTTAGTTATTATAGGAATTGGATTAGCATTTTTAAGTTTAAATCTTTTTTATGTAAAATTGCTTAATGGGTATTTTACATAACATAACCTTTTTTGTTAAAGGTGTTGTTTATTAACGAGTTAAATATTTGTAATTTTACTTACAATTTGATGAATTTAATTAATAAAAAGCATATCGGATGTCTAATCGTTACATATAATCCTAGTGCTGAGTTATATAATTTAATAGCAAATATTAAAAGCCAGGTCGACAAAATTATAATTGTTGATAATAATTCAAACCAACAGGTCCTAAGCGCATTGATAAAATACTCCGAAAAGGAAAATATAATATTAATGCTCAATAAAGAAAATTATGGAATTGCAAAAGCACTAAATCAGGGAGTAGTGCAGGCAAAAAAAATGAATTATGATTGGGTAATTACTTTTGATCAGGATTCAATGCCATTTCAAAATATAATGGAAATTATATCTGAGGTATATTTTTCGTATCCGGAAAAGCAAAAAATTGGAGCAATTGGAGTTAATTTTTCAGGTTTAAAATCAGATAGTTATTATCAGTTACCGAATAATAAAATGTATTGTGAAAGAGACTACTTAATTACTTCCGGTTGTTTGATATCAATTAAAACATGTATTGAGATAGGGGGGTTCAGAGAAGATCTTTTTATTGACGATGTAGATTTGGAGTATTCATTAAGACTGAGAAAAAATGGTAAAGTTTCATTAATTACAAGGGAATGGGGAATGGTACATAAAGCCGGAGATCCTATTATAAAGCGATTTAAGGGATTTATGCTAATTTCTTCAAATCATAATAGTGTTCGAAGATATTATAAAGCAAGAAATCATATTATTATTAGTAAAGAGTATATATTTAAATTTCCGTATTTTATTGCAAAGAAAAATTACTTCTTTTTTATGTCTTTGATTCACATTCTATTTATAGAAAGTAAAAAGAAGATAAAGATGTATTCAAGTTTTAAGGGTATATTAGATGGGATTTTTTATTCATCAAAAAAAAGAAAATTTTTATCTTAAAAAGAATTTTATAATGAAGATAGGCTTTGTATTTACAAATTTCAATAATTCTAAAGTCACAATAGATGCTGTAAGATCAATTAAATTTGATAATAATTTGGATAAGGGTTTTATCGTGATTGTTGATAACAATTCAGATCAAAAAGAAATTGATTTATTAGATACAATTAAAAATGAATACCCCAATGTTTTTATCATATATAATGATATCAATGTGGGTTATTTCAATGGGTTAAATTATGGTATTAAGTATTTAAGAAATAACTATAATGATATAGAATATATTTTAGTTGGCAATAATGACTTGCTATTTCCAATTAATTTTATTGATTTAATAGAGAGAAATTTAGATAAATTTAAGAAAAATGCTGTAATTTCTCCAAATATTATAACCCTAGACGGAGAATATCAAAACCCGCATGTAATTAATAAAATAAGTAAATTTAGGCAAATAGTATATAATGTATATTTTTCTAATTATTTTTTTGCAATAGTTATTAAAAAATTGGCTGAGATCACTAAAAAATTTACTTCAAGGAAAGATCATGAACAACATAGAATTGGGCGAAACATTTTTTCAGGGCATGGAGCATGTTATATTTTGGGACCGCTTTTTTTTAAATATTTTGATATTTTATGGTCACCTTCATTTTTGATGGGTGAAGAATTGTTTCTTAGTAAACAACTTGCAAGTAAAAATCTTCAAATCTACTATGAACCATCTATCATAGTAAATCATCAATATCATGCTGCAATTAATAGGGTGCCTAACAAAAAAATTTGGAAAATGTCACGTGCTTCATATAAGATTTACAAAAAGTATGTAAAGTACTGAGTAAACAGCTAAAAGAGATAATCTTATAACTTTACTTTTTAAAGTTGTAAGATTTAGATTTCAATATATTGATAAAGAAATCATTAAATAATAAAAAACAATTACTTTGAGTTGTTATTGCTAATTCAAAAATATTATTTCGAAATATTTATTACAAAATGAAACAAATACTTCAAGATTTAAAAAAAGGAAGTACAATACTAGCAGATATCCCGACACCAAAAGCAAAAAAGGGCCATATACTAATAGAATCTTCAAAAAGCTTAGTATCTCTAGGAACTGAGAGAATGCTAGTTGAGTTTGGTAAGGCAAATTATCTGGAGAAAGCCAAACAACAGCCCGACAGGGTTAAAATGGTTATTGATAAAATAAGAACGGACGGATTTTGGCCTACCGTAAATACTGTTCTAAACAAACTAGATCAACCATTACCTCTTGGTTATAGTAACGTCGGCAAAGTAATTGCTGTTGGAGAAGGCGTTGATAATTTTCAAATTAGTGACAGGGTAGTTTCAAATGGTCCTCATGCTGAAATAGTAAATGTATCTAAAAATCTTGTTGCAAAGATCCCCGATAACGTAACTGATGAAGAAGCTTCTTTTACCGTTGTGGGGGCAATTGCTCTTCAGGGCATAAGACTTTGTAAACCAACCTTTGGAGAAACTATAGTAGTTTATGGATTAGGCTTGATTGGATTAATTGCTGCCGAGTTACTTAAAGCAAATGGTTGTAGAGTAATTGGGATTGATATAGATGAGAAAAAGATTGAAATAGCTCATTCAAAAGGGATTGAGACAATTAATCCGGCAAATGGTCAGGATCCTGTTAAAGCTGTTAACAATTATACAAGTGAAATTGGGGCTGATGGAGTAGTAATAACAGCTTCAGCAAAGAATGATGAAATTATCCACCAGTCAGCTCTAATGAGCAGGAAACGGGGCAGAATAATACTCATTGGTGTTATTGGATTAAATATTAACAGGGCCGATTTTTATGAAAAAGAATTGTCCTTTCAGGTATCATGTTCTTATGGCCCGGGCAGATACGATGACGAGTATGAAAAGGCAGGTATCGATTATCCACTTCCATTTGTGCGATGGACAGAAAAAAGAAATTTTGAAGCAATATTGCAGGCCATTTCGTCTCATCTTTTGGATGTAAAACCTTTAATTACAAGTATAGTAGAACTTAAAAATTATGAAGAGATTTACAATAACTTAAATAGTAAGGATATAATAGCATCTGTTATTTCTTATCCAGCAAAAGGACAGCTCGCCCAAACAATAAAAATTTCTGATGTTCAATTTGAAGCTTCAGATCCAACAGTGGGTATTATTGGAGCGGGAAACTTTGCACAGGTTACAATACTTCCTGCTTTAAAAAAAGCAAAAGCAAATATTAAATACATTGCTTCTGCTTCAGGAGTGTCAGCTAGTTCGTTAGCCAAAAAGTATAAAATTCAATTTTCTACAAGTGACTATAAGGAAATTTTAAATGATAAAGATATTAAGCTAGCAATGATTACAACACGTCATAATTTACATGCAGAAATGATTATCGCAAGTTTAAAATCCGGGAAAAATGTTTTTGTTGAGAAGCCTTTAGCTTTAAATAAAATCGAACTCGCCGATATAATAGAAACATATAGGTCAGTAAATGAACTAGATAATGATATTACGATAACGGTTGGTTATAATCGTAGATTTTCTCCACATGCAATAAAAATCAAATCATATCTTAAAGACAGCTCACCTTTAAATATTATTGCTAACATGAATGCAGGAGCAATTCCTTCAAGTGTTTGGGTAAATGATATGAAAATTGGTGGAGGAAGGATTATCGGAGAAGCTTGTCATTATATTGATTTAATGATTTATCTTACCGGAAGCCTTGTTTCATCTGTATGTATGAATGCATTGGGCCCAAATCCTAAAGAAAACACGGATAACGCCTCCATAATGTTGAAATTTGCTAATGGATCAAATGCAGTAATTAATTACTTTTCAAATGGTTCAAAATCATATTCGAAAGAAAGAATAGAAGTTTACAATGAGGAACGTGTTTTTATTCTGGATAATTTCAGAACTACCAGAGCATTTGGTGTACAAGGTTTCTCAAGTCTTAAAACCAAACAGGATAAAGGACACAATAATCAATTTGTTCAATTAGTAAACAAGCTTTCAAATGGAGGGAAACCATTAATTCCTTTTGAAGAAATCATTAATTCCACAAAAGCAAGTTTTGCGGCAATAGAATCGTTAAAATTGGGAGAATGGATTAAAATAGAATATTAAAAATTGGAAAATTTAAGATAGAGATTATTTTAGCTTTTAAAGTCTAAAAAATTGGCATGAAAAAGTTTCTTTTAATATACAGAACTATAATACATTTAAAGTTAATTCAAATCATTTATCAGATAAAATATAAGATTTTTAAGCCGAAACTCAAAAGATTGCAGGCTATTCCAGTTATAAGTAAATTAGTAATGTTGGATGTTGAAAAAGACAAAAGGGAGACGTTAAAAAAAGTAAATAATGAATTATCTTTCAGGTTCCTGAATCTTTACAAGAAAACAAAAATTCCTGTTGATTGGAACTATAATGGCTATGGTAAACTTTGGACCTATAACTTAAATTATTTTGACTTTTTAAATGATGATGAAATTGACAAGAAAATTGGTTATAGTTTGATTATAGACTTTATTGATCATACAGACTCGATTAAGGACGGATTTGAAGCCTACCCTACTTCTTTACGAATAATTAATTGGATAAAATTTATAAATAAGAATAAAATTTTTGAAGGCAAAATAAATAGAGCTCTCTACGAACAGGTGGAATTTCTCAAAAAAAATCTTGAGTATCATTTATTAGGCAATCATCTGCTTGAAAATGGTTTTGGGTTATTATTCGGTGCTTACTATTTTCAAAGTAGCAATCTATATAACAAGGCAAAAAGATTAATAAACAAACAACTTAATGAACAAATACTTAGAGATGGATTTCATTTTGAGAAATCTGCAATGTATCATAAAATTGTATTATTCAGAATATTAGAATGCTTGAATCTTATTGAAAACAATAATCATTTTCAGGATAAGATTTTCAGTATGCATTTAAGAAAAACAGCATCTAAGATGCTTAATTGTTTGCAAACAATCTCATTTTCAAATCAGAATATCCCTCATGTTAACGACTCAACAGATAGTATAGCACCTGAGAATAGTGTTATTTTTAATTATGCTAAATTGCTTGGTCTTCCTTCTGCAATGAAAATTAAGTTAGGGGAAAGTGGTTACAGAAAATATGAGCTTAGGAATGCAGAGTTATTTTTGGATGTTGGGAATATCGGTCCAGATTATCAGCCAGGTCATGCTCATAGTGATACATTTAGTTTTGAGCTTTATTTAAATGAAAAGCCGGTTATAATAGATTCAGGGACGTCAACATATGAAAATAACAATATCAGAAAATATGAAAGAAGTACTAAGGCTCATAATACTGTTCGGGTTGGTAATTATGAACAATCAGAGGTTTGGCACGCTTTCCGAGTTGCAAGAAGAGCTAAAGTAAATCTTTTAAGTGAGAATAAAAACCATATTTTAGCTCAGCATAATGGTTATAAACGGATAGGTGCTACACATGTGAGAAGTGTTTTTATTAAAGAAAATGAAATAATCATAAATGATAAAGTGTTACAATTAAATAAGAAGCATTCTTTACAAGCGTATTTACATTTTCATCCGGATATAAAGTTTCAGGTTACAAAAGATAAGATTAAAGGTCAGAATTTTGTTATTACATTTGAAGGTTTAAGAGGGATAATCACTGAAAATTATTATAAGTCATATGAGTTCAACAAAAGAATTAAAGGTATTTGCTGTATAATTAGTTTTGAATCAATATTGAGTACTAAAATTCATTTAAGTTAATTTGTCAATGAAGATTCTCATATTAAGTTTTTATTATAAGCCCGATTTATGTGCTGGTTCGTTTAGATCCGAAGCTTTCATTAAAGCATTGATAGAAAAGATAAAAAAAGCAGATACGATTGAGATATTAACCACCCAACCCAATCGTTACCATTCCTATGAGAAAGAAGCTATAAATGAAGAAATTATTGGGAATGTAAATATCAAACGCTTTTCAATCCCAACTCATAAGAGCGGTATATTGGATCAATCTAGATCTTTCTATTCTTATTATAAACAATGTATTCAATATACAAAGAAAAAAAAATATGACATTATATATGCAACATCTTCTCGTTTGTTTACAGCTTATTTGGGATATCGAATTGCCAAGAAAAAAAATTTGTCATTATATTTAGATATTCGTGATATATTCATAGATACAATTCAATCAATATTTGCTGGTAGTAAATTTAAATTTTTCATTCCATTTCTATTCCTCAAGTATATAGAGAAAAAAACATTCAGATATGCAGAGAAGATTAATCTTGTATCAAAAGGATTTAAAAGCTATTTTGAATCAATAGTAACTACAGATAAATTATCTTATTATTCTAATGGTATAGATAATGATTTTATTGATGTGGATTTTTTTAAAGTGCATACAGGGAATGAAAAAATTATAACGTATGCCGGAAATATTGGAGAAGGTCAGGGACTTGAAAATATTGTACCAGAAATAGCTAGATATCTGGGTAAAAATTACAAAATTCGGATTTTTGGAGATGGAGGCAGGAAAAAAACACTTCAAGAAGAACTAATAAAAAATAAGATAAATAATGTAGAATTATATGTTCCGGTGAGCAGGGCTGAGTTATTATTATTTTATAAAGAGACTGATTATTTGTTTTTACATTTAAATAATTACAAGGCTTTTGAAAAAGTTTTACCATCTAAGATTTTTGAGTATGGAGCTACTGGTAAACCAGTAATTGCAGGAGTTAGTGGTTATGCTGAGGAGTTTATTCAGCAATACTTATCAAATTGGTTAGTATTCAAACCAGTAAATTTTAATGATTTTAAAAATAAATTTCAGAGCTTCAATTTTCATATAGCTAATAATCAGGACTTTATTGATAAATTTAAACGTGGCAATATTATGAATTTAATGGTTGATGATTTTATAAATATAAAAATAAGGTCTTAATGAATAAATTATTTAAACAGATGAATTTGCAAGTGATGTACTATAAATTTGAGATTGTCTTGTTTGATCGAAAAGATAACTAAACTCAAAATAATGCTTTTACCCATTTATAAGAATAAAATTAAGTTTGAAATAAACGTTTTAATAATAATTATTCTATTATTCTTATTCCGGACTGCAGTTCCTATTTTTAAAATGCCGTTTCTTGTATTGTTTGGATTATTGTTTATTTATTTACAGATTTCATATAAATCTAAAATCAGAATAGTTCTTAAAAGATTATGGAAAAATAATGTTTTAATCTTTTTATTAGTCTCATTACTTGTCATTTCATTCTTTCTTTCGGATAAAATTTATCTTGTAGTTTTTAAAGATGTTATTAATGTAATTATCTTGATATCCTTTTATTATTTGCTTAATTTTATTATTTGTAAAAAAAAACATTTCAGTTATTTTATTAAAAAATTTATAAGATTTATCTTATTATTTGCTTTTTTGATTTCCTTAATAAATATTTTAAATTTTTATTATTCTTTTCAAGATTATTCTTTTTTGAATCTAGATAAACTTACTAATTCTTATGTTAATGGACATTCGCATTTAGACTACAATTTTGCATTGCTACCCGTTTTTTTTGGGATTGTTGGTGGATTTTACATTTTAAAAAAAACCGACACAAAAATGAAAAGGTTATTAGTCTATTCTTTACTAATTACTTTTACAATTAATATTATTATATCAGGATCCAGAAGAGGGATGTCATTATTAATTTGCTTTGTCTTTGTTTTATTTATTATTTTTATTAGTAAATCAATCTCAAAAGATAGAGATCATACTAAATTAATTTCTTTTATTGGATTTTATTTATTATCAGTATTAGTACTGTTTATGACCACTTATTTCCTGATTTTCCATACTTCATACAAGTTTAAAAATAATTCTTTAAGATTTATTGGTGTAGAAAATATAGTTAAGGCTAAGGAAAGAATTACTTCAGTTGCATATAGATATATTGCTATTTTAGATGAAAAAACCACGTATTCTGATCTTTTTAAAAAAATATGGATTTCTTCGCTTGACCCAAAGGATCCTGATAGTGGTTGGGGGTCCAGATATCATAAAACTGTCTTCCCATTAACTGGTAATAATGTAGAAATTGTTCCTGATAGTGCTAAAGGATATTATTTAGATAGCACAAGCAACTCAAATACTTGGAATAACAATGCTTATTCATTTACACTTATAGCAATAAATAATTTAACAAAAGGAAGTTTTTTTAATGTATCTGTATATTGTTATGTGTCAAAAGATTTTGATGGTTCATGGGCGAGAATATCAACGGATGGTAGAATCATTAATAGTAATAATAGCTCTGTTTTTTATGATTTGAGTAAGAAAGGTACTTGGCAGAAATTGTCATTGACTAATCAAAGTGCTGGAGGGATAATCAGGGCTTATCTTTATATATCGAAATACAATTCAGTTAATTTTTTAGATTTAAAGGGACATGTGATATTTGCATACCCACAATTTAAAATATTACACATAAAAGATAGTGTTATTTCTGATATGCAATCATGTGAGACCAATACTAAATATAATAGAATAGAAAATAATAATAATTTTACAAAATTAAGTTCACCAAATATAGATAAATTAAGAAGACTCAGATCTTTTAGGACTGGGTTATGGCATGGCCATTATCAGGACAGTTTAAATATTTATAAAAAATTTAAATTTGTGAAAGCAGGATTATATGGTAGTGAAATGAATTTATCTTATTATTTAATAACTTCAAGTGATAGTGACCCAATACGAACTTTGATAGCAAAATTTATTAATGAAGATACAACCTATTATGGGTATAAATCTGAAATATTTGTTGATACAGTTAAAAATTCTATAATTGCTCAAAGATTACACCGCTGGCAATTTGCATGGCAGATATTTTTGAAAGAATATAACTGGCCAAAAAAGATTTTTGGAGGGGGATTCGATTATTTAAACTGGTATGGATATTATTTTTATAAAGACAAAACCCGCAGTGACTGGCCACACAATCCTTTCCTGTCGGTATTGCTTTATTCAGGAATAGTTGGGTTGTTATTGTATATATATTTAATGTATAAAGTAGTATATTATTATTGGCTTTATAGAAAGGCATATCCATTATTGGGAATATTTTTCCTGATTACTTTTTTCTTTTCATTTTTCAGCGCTAATAATCCTTTTGATCCTCCGGTAATGGGTTTCTTTGTGATTCTGCCTTTTTTTATACATTATATTCATAAAAAAAAAGAGAAAGACTTAATAAGTAATATTGATAATTAAATCATGCCTAATATATTAATTACAGGTTCCAATAGTTTTGTAGGCAGAAATTTCATCAATTTGTCAAAATTTCGGAATATTGAGGAAGTTAGTTTATTGGATAAGAAACCTGAGGAAATAAATTTTGAAAATTTTGATATTATTATACATCTGGCTGCAATTGTTCACCAATCAAGTAAAATTTCTGATTCCATATATTTTAAAGTAAACAGAGATTTAGTTATTAAAGTAGCCGAACAGGCCAAAAAATCAGGTGTTAAACAATTTATTTTTTTAAGTACTGTAAAGGTTTATGGGAAATACAAACCTGGAGAATCTCCCTGGAATGAACACTCCAAATGTTTTCCGGAAGATGCCTATGGCCGTAGTAAATTTGAAGCTGAAAATTCATTAAAAAAGCTCGAAGATTCCAATTTTACCATTACCATTATCCGGACACCGCTTGTCTATGGGATTGGCGTGAAAGCCAACATGTTGAGTATGATAAAACTGGTGGACATATTTTCAATATTGCCTTTTGGAAAAATAGACAACAGGCGAAGTTTTACTTCGGTAGAAAATCTTGTAGCTCTGATTGACAGGATTATTGAAAAAAAAGCATCCGGTTTGTTTCTGGCACTGGATGAAAAGCCCCTTTCGACAACCGAACTGGTCCGGATGATAGCCAAATGCCTTAATAAAAGAATATTCTTAATTTCTATTCCCGGGTTTTTTGTTAAAGCTGGAAAATTAATAGCTCCTAAAATCTTTGACAGACTTTACGGCTCCTTTGAAATGGATAATAATTACACTTTAAAAACGCTTGGTTTCAAGCCAAAAGTAACAACAGAAGAGGGTATTGGAAAAATGGTAACAGCCTATAAAAATTCTGAATGGACTATTTGAATAATTTAATTAGGAAGAATACTAAGTTTTGTTTTATTTTATCAACTTTAATTGCCATGTGATAATTAATTAAAATGGCCTCAAGAATTTAACAAAAGTATTCTACTAAAAATTGTTCAATAAGTTGAGAATATGCATTTTTAATTCCAGCTCTGATTTTCCTGTCTTTTATTTTAACCTATTTAATCAGGCAAATTGCTATCCGTCATAAAGTTATGGACATCCCTAACGAACGTAGCTCTCATTCAGTTCCTACCCCGAGGGGAGGCGGATTGGCTATTGTTATATCCTGGTATATAGGCATTACGATATTGTATTTTTCCAAACAACTTGACAGGGAATTATATCTTGCCTTGCTTACCGGAATATTGCTGGCTTTTATAAGCCTGTTGGATGATCTGATTTCACTTAAACCTTTAATTCGTCTTATCGCCCAGTCAGCTACTGCTGTTATCGCATTTTATTTTTTAAATGGTATTCATTCGTTAAATATTAGCGGCATTCATATTTTCAAACGAATTCTTTTTATATCCCTTGAGTATTATAGGAATTGTATGGTTTATTAATCTTTATAATTTTCTGGATGGGATTGATGCCTATGCTTCTGTAGAAGCTCTTTTTGTAGGCGGCTGGATTGTACATATTTACGGGAAATAGTATCAACCTGGTTTTAATAGCTTCAATTATTGGTTTTTTATTCTGGAACTGGCCCAAAGCCAAAATTTTCATGGGGGATGTGGGAAGTACTCAATTAGGATTTATTCTGGTTATATTAGGAATCTATTTTCACAATAAGACTGATTTTAATATAATTTACTGGATGATGCTATCCTCTCTGTTTTGGTTCGATGCATCATTTACATTATTCAGAAGATGGATCAACAGGGAAAAGCTCAGTCAGGCCCATAAAAAACACGCCTATCAGAGAATTGTACAAGCAGGATTCTCGCATGCTAAAACGGTTTATTTCTCAATTGCGATTAATGGAATTATTTTATTACTTGTTTTTATAGCGTATAAAATGGAAGTTCTCATTCTTCCCCTATTACTGATCAATGTTCTTTTACTATATGGAATAACCAGGATGGTTGATAAGAAAAAAGCATTCCGGTAAATGTTAAGTGAATAACTAAAAACGGAAATCTGTAAAAATTTTCTGAAAATGTTTTAATTTCCTGCATTGTTTTCAAAGTCTTCTTTGAAAGGAGATTTTGTTAAAATTGTCATTAAAAAATTTTAAATACTACAACTAATAGCCTGAAATGAAACTGCATAACATACGAAGTTCAGAGTTAGTCAGAAATACTTCTATGCTTATTTCAGGTACGGCATTAGCGCAACTGATTCCTATCCTCTTACAACCTATCTTACGCAGATACTACACACCTGAAATTTTTGGTGCTTATGCCGTTTACTTAAGTCTTGTAGGAATATTGATCATCATTTCATCGTTCAAATATGAATTAGCAATTATTCTTCCAAGAAAAGATAAAGAAGCGTCGAATATAGTGTTATTGGCTCAACTGTTGAATTTTATATTTAACCTGGTTGTATTTTGTCTAATAATAGCTTTCAAGTATCGGATCCTTAAATTACTAAACTTATCAACGGAGTATTTAATGTTTCTATACCTTGTTCCTTTAGGAACGTTTTTATATAACCTGTATATAAGCATCAATTACTGGTTGATCCGGCAAAAAGCCTTTTTTTCGGTGTCTTTAAATAAATTCGTACGCCGGGGATCGGAAGGGTTCTTTCAGATATTGTTTAAATGGACCGGAGTTACAGGAGGACTTCTCCTCGGTGATATCATCGGTCATATAGCTGATAATATTTCCGGTTTAATTCAGGCAACAAGAAAAAATTTTCGAATAAGTGATTTCAGTATCAACAAACTGAAATACGTAGCAAACAAATATGGGGAATATCCCAGATATAACCTGATTCCCAGTTTCATGAGCGCTTGCAGTTTTTTACTTCCAATGATTTTTATTAATAAATTCTTTTCAACAGAGAACGCGGGTTATTTCGATCTGTCAAAGTTATTATTGTCCCTTCCTTTTGCGCTTATTGCGACTTCTATATCCAATGTTTTATTACAACGTATCTCTGAAAAATTCAGGAACACAATCAGTTTTAAAAAGGAATTGTCTTCTATGTTTTTTGTTGTATTAATAATTGCTGTTATCGAGGTAATAGTTATTAGTCTTTTCGGGGTAAATCTTTTTCGGATCATTTTTGGTATGAAATGGATCATCTCCGGAGAAATTTCCACCATTCTGGTATGGTCGTATGCCTTTAACTTTATAACTTCCTCTTTCAGCAGTATATTTATTTCAATGAAAAAGATCAAACTATTAAGTATTTGGCAGTTAATTTATTTTATTTCAATACTTTCATTGATACTATTTAGAAATTCCGGTTTTATGAATTTCCTGAAAATTTATGTTTTTATTGAAATAATGTGTTATTTTTTGATTTCACTTCTAATGTTAGGTATAGTAGTAAATTATGAAAGTAAATTAAAACATAGAAATTTGTAAAAAAGTACATATATTTTAATATGAAACTGGCATTAATCATTGAACCTGTATTGGCACATTACAGGAGAGATTTATATGAACACTTATTGAATTGCAAAGATTTCGATTTTAAAATTCTAGGAGGAAAAGATTACCTGGGAATTCAAAGTTTGCATAATGAAGAATTTGTCACACTGGATTACAGTACATTCCGGTTGCTGAATATGAGATTTTATTATCTTAAAGGGATTTTTAAATATGTTTTTTCCCATCATCCGCCTATCATCATTTGTTCAGGTGTTGATTTCCATCATTATTACACAATTATACTTTATTTTTTTTACCGGATCATTTTAAGAAAGGAATTTTTCTGGTGGTCGCATGCTACATTTGGAAATCAAGGAAAATTTGGAAGATGGATTCGTAAATTATTTTACAGATCGGCTTCAGGAGTATTTGTATATAGCCGGAAAGGCAAGGAAAACCTGCTTACTATGGGGGTAAATGGAAATAAAATACAGATTATTAACAATGCGATTAATTATGAAGATTATGGATATTTAAACAAAGATGTTCCCATATTAAGTCCAAAACAGGAAGTCTTCACTATATTATATTCCGGCAGAATAAACAAGGGAAAGCAACTTGAAATATTGATTCATGCACTTGGGATTCTGAAAGAAAAAAATCAGTTTTCGTTTAGATGCTATATAATTGGAAACGGAGATATTGAACCAATTATAAATCTGTCAAAAGAGTTGAACATTTCAGATAAAATAGTATTTACTGGTCCAAAATACGGGCAAGAAATATTCAAGTATTTTCTTCTATCTGATATATTTGTGCATCCGGGCGGTATTGGTCTGGCATTGTTACACGCTTTGTCATTCGGCTTACCGGTAATAACCACTGATAATTATTTATTACACGGACCGGAAATAGAATTGCTGATGCCTGGTAAAAATGGTGACTTCTATAAAAATTTATCTCCAGAGAATTTAGCTGAAAAAATCGTAGTTTGGAAAGAAAAAATTTCCGCTTCAAAAGATGAAATCAGAAAAAGTTGTGCGGATACAATAGATAAAATGGGCTATTTACCTGATAAGGTCGGTAATGCCGTTATAAATTATCTGAAGAAAAGATATGATATGGAATAATAAAAGATACAATAGATGAATACCTTTACAGGTAATACGATATTTGGTCATAGTTTCATAATAATGATTAAAACATAATTCAATGTCGTTTAGTTAAGTCATTTATTCATTGCGAGGAAGATTGACGAAGCCTGTCATCAGGCAGGCAATCTCCTGCTTAGAAGAAGAGATTGCCACGCTGTCGCTCGCAATGACGTGTTCCTAAGTATGCTTAGCTAAACGACATTGAAATATAATTATTGAATAAAGTGAATAAAAAGATATACGATTATCTTAGGAAACAGGCAAGAGATTTTTTACTTGATTTACTGAGCATAAATGCTATTCCCCAACCCGGGATACATATTTTAAACGGGCACTTTCTTAGTCAGGATGAATATACCCCTGCGCAGGTTTTTCGTGATCAGTTGAACATGCTGATTTCTAAAGGAGTTAATTTCATTAATTTTGATATTGCCGTCGGGATGATTAAGAATTTGGAAATATCTCCCGGTAAATGCCTGGTGGCTTTTACTTTTGATGATGGTTTTGAAGAGTGCTTTACTAAAATCAGACCGGTTTTGAATGAAATGAATATAAAAGCAGGTTTTTTTATTAACCCGGGTTTCATTGATGGAGGAGAAGAATATCGAAAAAAATTTAAAGAAGAGATTGTTTTCACGGATAAATCGCCGATGAATTGGGAACAGGTAAAAACCCTGGAAGATGAGGGACATATTATTGGTGCACATACTGTGGATCACCTGATGCTTACTGTTCGGGATAAAAATATATTGGAATACCAAATTGGAGAAAGTAAAAAAAGAATAGAAGAAAAACTAAATAAAAAATGCGAATACTTTGCTTTTCCATACGGAAGGCTGGAACATATAAATGAACTTGCCATTGAAACAGCCGAAAAATATTTTAAATATATTTTCAGTCAGAGTAATTACAGGCACTACTATTCATTTGGTAAAAGGGTGATAAACCGCAGGCATTTTGAATGCAACTGGTCCTATAAGCATGTTATTTATTTTCTTAAAAAGAAAGAAATTTAATATGTCAGGAGATGGAATATTAATTTGGGGTGAATTTCCTCCCGGAACTCAAACGGGGATTAGTATACTTAATGATAAAATATATAATATTCTTAAGGAAGAGAATATTCCGGTTTTTATAGTTGAAGAAAGTGCATGGAATAAAAACAGCGTTGGGAAGATAATATTCTATATGAAGAATTATCTGAGGTTAATAAACACCGTAAGAAAAAAAGTAAGGATTGTATATTTTGTATTCCCTCTATCTGTTGGAGGCCTTATAAAACGACTGTTAATATGGCCAGTCGTGAAATTCTTTTTTCCTCATATCCATGCTTATTGGGCATTTGCATCGGGGTGATTTTAAAACATTTGTTAATAAAAATATATTTAACAGGTTTCTTGTAGGATGTAATTTCTATTTTATTGATAAAATCATTGTTTTGTCCTCTTTATTTCAATCCGAGGTATCCGGATTTGCAAAAAGCCAGGAAGTAATAGTTTTACAGAATACTTCTCCCATTGAATCATTGGCTGTTAAAAAAAATTATTCCTATGCTAAAAACTTCATTTGTGTTTCAAATTATATCAAAACAAAGGGGATAAAAGAACTGGTGGTATGTTTCAGCCAAAAGGAATTCATGTCTTTCAGACTGACTCTGTTTGGCGAATCTTATGAAAAATCTTTTTTTGATAAGATAAAAAATTTGGCTACGGAAAATATAACCATTAACGGACCTGTTAACAGAAACGAACTGCCCGGGGTATTACAAAGTTTTGATTGTCTTATTGTTCCATCATGGAATGAAGGGCAGCCTCTCATAATACTTGAAGCAATGTCCATTGGATTGCCTGTAATTTCAACTGCAGTAGGTGATATACCTAATATGCTGGGAAATAACTATCCTTTTCTGGCTGAGCCCAAAAATGTTTCTTCACTTAAAAATGCTATTCTTACTTTTGATAAATTTAAGGGAAAAGACAAATTATCTTCAATGCTTTACAACAGGTATTTGTCCAATTATTCAAATAAAGAATACAAAAAACAGGTTTTGAAGATATTCGTGAATAGCCAAAAGTAAAATATGCTATGAGTAAAAAATTCCTGCTTATAACACAAATATTCTATCCTGATGAGGTATCTACTGCCGGATTATTTACCAAGTTATGTGAAGTTTTAACCAAAGATGGTATTGATGTGGAGGTATGGTGCGCTCAACCAAGCTATACCATCAGGAAACGTCAACCTTCAAAAATCAATTATAACAATATTACTATCCGGTATCTGCTTTCGACAAACTTTTCCCAAAAGTAACCTTTTCGGTCGGATATTAAATTATCTTACTTTTTCCGTGAGTTTAACATTCAGGTTTTTACTGTCAAAAGAGAAAGCCACAATCTTTACACATACAACACCGCCTTCACTCGGCATTTTATTATCTTTCCTTTGCCACATAAAAAAAAGAAAACTTATATATATTCTTTTAGATATATTCCCTGAAGGATTAATCCGTTTAGGAAAAGTATCTGATAAAAATCTTTATATTCAGTTTTGGGAGAAATTAAATATAAGTGCTTTAAAACGGAGTCATCGGATCATTGTGATTGGGAGGGATATGGAAAAATGGGTTATTGAAAAATTTAAAGATACAGCAGAAAAAACAACATATTTGCCTCTCTGGCAGGATGCAGAATTAATAAATCCGATGGAAATTGAAGTTAATACTTTTATAAAAGAACACGATCTTGAAGGTAAATTTATCGTTCAATATTCCGGTAATATGGGATTATGGCAGGATATGGAGATTCTTGGTACGGTTGCTAATATGATGTCTGATGAGAATACAACCTTTGTTTTTATAGGTGGGGGGATGAGGAAAAAGGAGTTACTGGACACTTTTAATAATAAAATCCCTCAAAATGTTCGATTATTTCCTTTTCAGCCTAATAAAGAATTAGGAAATGTGCTGACAGCATGTCATCTGGCATTGATATCGCTCAGAGATGGTTTGACCGGAATGGCTGTCCCCAGTAAAATATATGGAATAATGGCAGCAGGAATTCCTTCCATTGCCATAGTTCCGGAAGATTCTGAAATTGCCATGATCCTGAAAGAAGAGGACTGTGGATTAGTAGTCGAACCAGGAGATATTGACGGATTAAAAAATGCAATAATAAGATTAAAAGAAGATGAAAAGCTAAGAATAGAAATGGGGAAAAATGCCCGGAAAGCTTTTGAAAATAAGTACACGGTTAGAGATATAGCACAACAATATAAAAAATTGATCATAACCTGACATCAGAAAGTCCTTATGAATAAAACAAAATATTAATTTTGCACATCAGAAATTTGATCTGTAGATAATACAAACATAAATTTATATCTGGTAAAAAAGTCAAATATGCAGAGATGGACTAAGATCAGGAATATAGTAGCACAACCCGAATGGAATTATTACCTGTTGATACTTCTGGTATTTGCCATGCCTTTTTATATGCGATTTTTACCTTATCTGATTGCGGCATCACTTTTGAGCTGGTTGCTTCAAAAGAATATTATCCAAAGAGTAAAAAATTCATTTTCTTCTAAATATTTCATTGCTCTTATCCTGTTTTACGGATTGCATTTATTAGGTTTGATATACACAAAAAATTTGGATGTAGGTCTTTTTAAAATACAAGTGAAGTTGTCACTTATTATTTTCCCATTGATAATTTTCTCTTCGGGTGATTATCTTGCAGAACGAAAAAATAAAATCCTGTATAGTTTTGTTTATGGTAATATAGTTGCTTCGGTCATATGTGTGGTTGTAGCGATATATCATTCTTTTCAAAACGGAGGGGATGAATTGTTTAATGCTGCTGTATGGCCATTTGCCCGAAATTGGCCTTTTATAAAATTAATTCTGGCCGGGTACAGTTATTTTAATTATTCATGGTTATCCACATTTTTGCACGTGAGTTATTTTTCCATGTACCTTTTACTGGGCCTGTACTTTATTTATTCCAGACTTATTTCGCAATGGAATATATTCATCCCTTTAAAAAGGTTTTATCATATAATAATTGCAGTTTTCTTCCTGTTGATGATTCTGCTATTACAATCACGGGCGGCTATAATTGCATTATCAGGATTGTTTTTGTATGAACTTTTTTATTATATATTTAAACCAGGTAAATTCAGGATTAAAATTATTTTGACTGGTTTTTTTCTGGCGCTTATGACTACAGTTATATATAATTCCACCCGGTTTAATTCTTTAAAAAGCGGCACGCTCGAAATATCCTACAAACAACTCCAAAAAGATAATTTACGATTGTTAATCTGGGGAAAATCGCTTGATATTATAAAAAAGAATGTGTTGATCGGTGTTGGAACAGGTGACGTGAAAGAAGCGATATTAAATGAATATGATCAGAAAGTAACGAAAGCTACAGAAGGTAAATATTACAACAGCCATAATGAATTTCTGGAAACTGCTGTAAGGTTGGGTATAATAGGAGAAATTCTATTGCTGATTATTCTGTTCACCCCATTCTTTAACAGATCAAATTATCAAAAAAACAGACTTTTAATTGGATTTTTGATTATAATTATTTTGAATTTTTTATTTGAATCAATGCTGGACCGTTTAAACGGGGTAGCTTTCTTTGCATTTTTCTATTGTTTGCTTATCCTTCCCGAAAAATCTTCATGATTGGTTTCCGGTATTCAATAAAAACTAAAACGAACAGGCCCAGAATCAAAAATGCCAGTCCGTATTTTTTAAGATATTTAGATACGGGATTAACAGCTTCCGTTAAAGAGGTAAAATCTTTAATCACAGTAATTGGTTCGGTGGAAAGTTCCAATTCTTTATCGTATCCCAGTTTTTTTGAAACTAAAGATAATTTATCTTTATAGTATAACTGGGTTTCTTTCTGTGCTACAATAGAAAGCTGACTTTCCTTTAATAGCTGGTTGGTCTTTATCCCGAAAATATTCTTCATCCTGCAGGCTATCAAGCTTGGATATTTCATGTTTTGTTTGTCCGATAAGTTCTTTTAATTCCTCTTTACGTATCTGGTTTAATTTTTGTATATAAGGATTTTTCCGGATATAATTGAATAAGTCCTTTTTTAACAGTTTCAAATGTATTGTTGTCAAATAGTTCAACTTTCAACTGGAAACCGATTCTGTAATAAGTTGTTGTGTAGTATCTTTCAGGTTAAAATCAGAATTATAATCCACATAATCTCCGATACCGTCTTTGTTTACATCAACAATCCAGAAAGCCTGAATATCCTTGATCTTGTTTGCTGTTGAATCTGATAAACCCAGTGCTTCTGCCAGGGATGGGTAATTGCTTTCTTTGCATAATTGGTGCAGATCGTTAATATAACCGATCATATCACCATTTGAGATGCCATTTGGTTGTGCCACCAGTTCCGATGAATAGTACCTTTTTGTATTTTTGAAAATGATGAAACCGATTACCATTCCTATCATAGTGAAAACAATCAGATAAGGGCTTTTTTTAATCAAAAAAATGATGGAGTGTAGAATAAAATTAAATAATGATTTGAAAAATTGTGAAATCTTCCTGAAGATAAGACCAAATAACTCTAATAAATCTATTTCATCGCGGGGAGCCGGATTATTTTCTTTAGGCGTTGCATTCATCTAAAAAGGATATTTAAAATTTGGGTGAAAATTAATGAATAATAATAAATTATTATACAACTGCGTCCAATTTTTCAAATATGGAGTTCTTACTTTTATAGGTGGGTACCATTTCTTTCATAAGTCTTACCACGGAAAGAAGGTTTTGCGATTTTACCGGATCGATAAACTGATCGATCCTTGTCTGGATTTCATTAAAATCGTATTTGCATACGTTGGCAACCATGATTTTCGGATGGTGAGTAGGTTTGTTACTTTCTGAGGCCAGCAACAGTTCTTCATATAATTTTTCTCCGGGCCGTAATCCTGTAAACTTAATTTTGATATCATGATCAAGCAAACGGCCTGATAAACGTATCATATTTTTTGCCATATCCAATATTTTTACGGCCTTCCCCATATCAAACAAGTAAATCTCTCCGCCTTTACCCATTATACTGGCTTCCAGCACAAGCTGGCAGGCCTCAGGAATAGTCATAAAATAACGGGTAATATCCGGATGAGTAATAGTAATGGGTCCGCCTTCCCGTATCTGTTTCATAAACCTTGGTATCACCGATCCGTTTGATCCCAGCACGTTACCAAACCTTGTAGTAATAAAATTAGTAGAACTAACATCATTTAAGGATTGGATATACATTTCGGCAATACGTTTGGTAGCACCCATTATTCCTGTGGGATTCACTGCTTTGTCGGTAGATATCATAATAAATTTGTCTACCTTATGTTTAGCAGCTGTATCTGCCAAAATCCTGGTACCGAAAACATTGTTCTGGAATGCCTCAATAGGATTATTTTCCATCATGGGCACATGTTTATATGCAGCAGCATGGTAAACAATATCGGGCCGGACAATATCGAAAATCTTCGATATCCGGTCTACATTGGTGATATCTGCAAGTAATATCTTGAAATTCTCGAATTTAAATTTTTCCTTAAGTTCAAGTTCCAGATCATACAATGGTGTTTCTGCCTGATCAATGAGTATAAGTTGCCTGGGGTTATACCTGGTTATTTGCCGTACAATTTCTGTCCCGATTGAACCTGC
Source organism: uncultured Bacteroidales bacterium (assembly GCA_963748095.1). Taxonomy (GTDB): domain Bacteria; phylum Bacteroidota; class Bacteroidia; order Bacteroidales; family UBA10428; genus CAVVIO01. The sequence continues at coordinate 39,116 of CAVVIO010000038.1, read as the reverse complement.
TGCACCGGTAATCATAACTACCTTACCATATATCTGTTCTTTAATATGGTCCTTGTCTAGTATTATCGGATCTCGTTGTAATAAATCCTCAATTTTAACTTCACGAATTTGTGTAACGTTGAGTTCTCCGTCAATCCATGAATGAATATCCGGCACTGTCAGCATTTTTATATCATGGGCAATACAGATCTGGGCTATCGTTTCTCTGTCGGTATTTTTAAGGTTGCTTTTCGCAAATATCAGATGCGTTAAATCGTGTTTATCCAGCAATTTTCCAAATTCCCGGAAAGAAAAAATAGTAATTCCCAGTAATTTTTTCTTTTTATTGTTTTTACCAATATCAAGGAAAGCAACAACTTTATATTTATTCTGGCGGTCGAGTTCAAGTGCTTCCTTTGTTAGGACGGCTAATTCTTTTGTGCCAAATATTACAACTTTCTTAACATCATTTTCTGAAACCCTAAGCACCATGTATATATATTTCACCAAAAGGCGCAAATTTGTCATCAGGTAGGTAGTAATCAGAAATTCGATAAGTATAACTGACAGCGGAATACGAAACCCAAATTGATAATAATGGTTTGTAAGTGTCAGAACCAGCAATACACTTGTTCCTGAAAACACAGTAAAAATTACTTTTTTGATATCTTCCAGGCTGGTATATCGAATTATGTGTGCATATACCCTGAAAATGACAAAAAACAAAACCCTTACGAAAAGTATAAGGGGAACAGTGAAATAGAGTGAATGCACATAAGTATCGGGCAATGCAAAATTAAAACGTAAAAGATAAGCTAATAATACAGATGCCAGACTTATCAGAATATCTATAACAAGAATAGCCCATCTGGGACTATTATTTTTAGCCAGATATGGCTGAAGTTTGTTTAAAAGTGTTTTAGTTATGTTCATTTTTTAATACCTAACAAGCTCAAATATCGTTTTTATACTGTAAAAATGTAAAATAAGTTTCAATCAACAGAAAATGGTATCATTTTTACTGTTCAATTTCATCTGTTCTAAAACCTTTATTCATAAAATCATTCAAAAGTAACCCATCATTCAATTAATTTACATACCTTATTCTTTATTATAAAGAATAATTCTTACAACAGGTTTTTATAAAGATAGATGTTTCAGATAATTACAATTTATTTAAAATGCAGCATTAACTGCTAATCAAATAAAAATGTAATTTGAAAATACGCACAAATATACATTATTTTTATACGATTTTTTTAATATCATAATTTATTTACCCCGTTGTAATTACTGTTTTTATTTTAAAATCTTATAAGTTACATTTATTATAACGAAAATATTATTGAAATAGTGTTAATTGCCTGTCTTCAAACAATGTCGGATAATTTTCATCAAACTTCTTTAATACTTCTGTAATGATGGCCTCCCTCATGAATTTTGATTTATTATTTATCTTGAATTGTTGACAATATTTGTTTATAGCATTTAATTCATGGGTATTAAAAAGAATTGATTGTTTATTAGTTCTTTTGAATTTGTAATCTTTGTTTTTTCTTTTATTCATCCTGTTATTGCTGCTTTTCTGGGATAAAATTAATATTTTTTACTTATTGTGATTAAAAAATTATTAACAGAAATGGTTGAATAGTAAAATTTTATTTAACTGATAAAAAATTGAAAATTCAATTTGAGATATAAGAAGCAAAAAATCAGTCACATACAAATATTTACCAATTGTCTGTTATGCGGTTATATTACTTAAATTTTAAGCTTTGATGTATTTATTTTATACATCTTCTTCATATCTGATTATATGATAAAGTGATTTCAGACTAATCAGCCGGATTATAATTGAAAGCAATCCACCAAAAGTCAAAAGAATAAAAAATCCCAGATACCAGTTATTAATGAATTTTGTAACAATAAAACCGACGACAACAATAAATAAAATATAAAAAACGAGTTTATTTATGATTTTGAAATTAACATTGAAATGGAATTTCTTTTTAGCTAATACTATTTGAACAATGGCAGCATATAACTGCGTAGTTAAATTTGCTACGGCAGATCCCATAACCTGGTAGCGTGGTATCAAAATCAGGTTAAGGGAAATATTAATTACTACTCCTATACCGGCCATAATGTTAAGTTCTTTCAAATTCCCGTTGGCTGTTAAAAGAGTGCCGAAAATATAAGTGGTACAAATCCCAATCAGACTTAAAATTAATATTCCAAATACCTTCGATGATTCAATAATTTGTTCTGAGTATAATAAAGTAATAATATCTTGCCGGTAAAAAATACAACTAATAGAAATAAGCAGGGTAGGAACTACAATCAATAAATAGGATAACTTAACCAGTTCTTCTACTGATTGTTTTAGCTGCAGCATTTTAGAAAATATAGGCAATAACAGAATTGAAAAAAGATATCCATAATTGGACAAGATTTCGAGTATCCGGAAACTATGTGCGTAAATGCCTGCTTGCTCTTCTCCATCTGGCAATATTCTTTCAAGGAGAATGGAATCCATGCGCAGGTAAGAGGCCATTAAAAGTATAAGTAAAGCATAAGGTAAACTTCTTTTTAGAAGGGACAAATAATATTGACGATCAAAACTTAAACGGATCTTTCCCGCTCTTTTCTTTAAAATAAAGAATGCAATAACAGCACTGATAAGATAAGAAACTGTTTGGGCATAAATAAACCATTGAATTCGAAAAGGTTTTTTAGTGATATTTCCCCAAAGTAACACACTGCAAATAATTATTACAAAACTACGGTCAAGTACAGAAATGATACTATCAACCTTAAATAGATGGAGGCCACCTAGATTTGAACGGAAATATAAAATAAAATTTGCCAGGAACTGGTTAAATAATAGTAATGCCAGCATACGAAACATTTCCGCCCTCCAGCCCAACAAATATCCAATAGTGGAGCTAATAAGAAAATAGGCAACTCCAAGTATGAATTTTAAGGGAATTATATTTGAAAGATATTTTCCTACAAGATCATGGTGGCGTGCTATTTCCCTGCGGTTAAAATTTTCGATTCCCAGATCCAACAATATCTGAAATACCACAGTGAAACTAAATAAACTGAAAAATAAACCATATTGTCCTGTACCTACTGTGTTTTGTACTGTCCTGTCTATACCGAAAGCGTAGAAAGGTTTTATCAGAAAATTTAAAAAAAGAAGAAGTGCCAGGTTTGTGACAAACTTTCTTTTCAACGTTTCAAGATTTAGTTTCGCCTACAAAAGTAAAAAGATATTGTTAATAATAGGGATGACGGTAGAAAATAGATAAATTGTTTATTTTCGTCAGATATAATTTAAGATTTAACAAAAATTGTTACGAAGTTATTTAAAGGAAAATCAGATAGAAGCAGGTTGCGATGAAGCCGGGCGGGGTTGCCTTGCCGGGCCGGTTTATGCTGCGGCTGTTATTCTGCCTCCCGATTTTACACATCCTTTTTTGAATGATTCAAAGCAACTAAATGAAAAAAAACGCTATTTGTTAAGAGAACTGATAGAGCAAGAAGCTATATGTTGGGCTGTTGCAAGTTTAGATAACCATATAATTGATGAGATTAACATATTGAAGGCTTCTATTCTTGCCATGCATAAAGCACTGGAACAATTAAAGGTTATACCCGAACATATTATTGTGGATGGGAACCGTTTTATAAAATATAAAAATATTCCTTTTCAATGCATTGTAAAAGGAGATGCCACTTATTATTCAATAGCTGCTGCTTCAATTTTGGCTAAAACATATCGCGATGATTATATGAAAAAATTGCATGCCGGTCATGAAATGTATGGCTGGGACAAAAACAAAGGTTATCCTACAATTAAACACAGGCAGGCTATTATTACTTATGGAATCACATCATATCACCGGCGTTCATATAAACTGGTCGACAATCAATTGACTCTTAATCTCTAAGTCTTTTTCATTTGGTTATTCCTGATTAAAACTGTAATATTGCCTCCATCTTTAATTTTCTTAAAAATAATTGGATATGGTATTATTAATACCAATATTTTTAATACTTCAGAAAACAATTTACTTTAAGAGGTATCCGTATTAATTGAAGATACAACTATTATTCTCTTTTTTAGTTAGTAATTATTTATATGATAAATTAATGCATATCAACATTGTAAATGTACTTACCATATTTATGGTAATGTTCGCGGTAATTGACATAACGGGTTCAATACCCATAATTATCGATATAAAAAGTAAAACCGGCAAATTAGATTCAGGCAGAACTACCCTGGTATCATTTGGTCTGATGTTATTGTTTTTGTTTTTCGGAGAGCCGTTTCTGAATTTGTTTAGTGTCGATGTTTCTTCATTTGCCATTGCCGGGTCGTTTGTTTTGTTATTTCTCGGTTTCGAGATGGTTTTGGGTATTGAATTTTTCAAATACGAATCATCAGGAAAAAATTCTGCCATTGTGCCCATTGCTTTTCCCTTAATCGCAGGAGCTGGTTCAATGACTACCCTTCTCTCGTTAAAATCTCAGTATCCCATGATTGATATTCTTTTAGCGCTTTTATTGAATATGATTTTTGTATACATAGTTTTAAGGGCTACACGGTTTTTTGAAAAGATACTTGGCGTTGTAGGAATACAAGTATTAAAAAGAATATTTGGAATTATTTTGCTGGCAGTAGCAGTAAGGTTATTTTTGGCAAATACCGGAATACAATTGCCCAATGCCAGGTAAAATTACAGTATATACCGATGGAGCTGCCAGCGGTAATCCGGGCCCCGGAGGTTATGGCGCTGTGTTAATCTCCGGTAACCACCGGAAAGAATTATCTCAGGGTTTCAAGCTGACTACCAATAACCGCATGGAATTATTGGCTGTGATAGTTGCATTGGAAGCATTAAAAATTGCAAATTCTGAAGTTACTGTATATACAGATTCCCGCTACGTGGCCGATGCCGTCGAAAAAGGCTGGCTATTCGATTGGGAAGCAAAAGGCTTTAAAAAAAGAAAGAACCCTGATTTATGGCAACGATTTTTAATGGTGTACCGGAAGCATCGCGTGAAGTTTATTTGGATTAAAGGACATGCCAATAACAAAGAAAACGAACTTTGTGATCGTTTAGCCGTACAAGCCTATCAAAAGATGAATTTGAACGAAGATGAGGGATATATTCTGCAAACCAATTTATAACCTGGAAAGTATGTTTCAAATTCTATTCATATCTGCTTCTAATAAATTGTAAAACAAAGAAGTACAACCTGCATAGATGTCGGAAACAGTCAAACGTCAGATTATTTACAGTTACAAAGGGCCAATAGTTTATGAAACCATTGGAAATATGATCAGTTCGCTTAAGGAGCGAATGTCAGAGTTTGAAGTTAAACTGGTTGTATATAAAAAAATTCTGTTGATATTGATAGAATCAATGGAAAACATTTATAAATACAGTGAGTTGTTTGAAAAAAATTCGCTGCTGGCAGATGAATATTCTCCACAATTTATACTGGAACGGGCAAATGGTAAATTTTATATTACTACTTCCAATGCGTTGCTTAATAAAGATATTCCTTTTTTGGAGGAAAGAATAAATTATCTTAACAATCTTAATGGCGAGGGCTTGAAGGAACTTTATAAAACCACGATTACAAACGGTCAGTTTACGAGCAAAGGCGGAGCCGGTTTAGGATTTATTGAAATGGCTAAAATTGCGAATAATAAAATCCGATTTCATTTTGAAAAGATTGACAAAAACCATTCTTACTTTCACCTGAAGATAAATATCAACGAAGAAAACGGTGATTGATATTCAAGGCATTATAAAGATTAAATCAAATTAAATATTTTGTCTTCCTGATTTGTAATTTCATATCCTGTTAGAAAATATCAAAAATAGGCCGGATGGTTACTGTAAAGTCAGCCGGTTTTCCATAATAGGGCCATGAAGTCACCAAAATATCAGCGCCACAGCCCGCATATTCTTCTACATTTTCAAGAGATATTCCACCAGCTACTGCTATTTTTACTGAAGCATTAATTTTTTTTAAAACCGGTACTGTCGAACTGATTGCTGCCGCGGTTAAATGGTCAAACTGAATAATATCTATACCAGCTTTTACCATTATTTTAGCTTCATCCGTTGTTTTAACTTCTATAGTCAGTGATCTCCCGTTAATCAGTTTTTTTCGTTCAACAATTCTTGATACAAGACTTTCGGAATTTTCAAAAAAAGCAGTGTGATTTTTAAAAATTAATAACGTATCGGATAATCCCTGGCGATGAACGCTGCCACCTCCGGATAGAACTGCTTTAAGAATTATTTTCTTTGCCCCGGGAAAGGTCTTACGTGTTGTTGCAATTGTAATATTCGAATTAACCTGCGTTGCCTTTTGAACCATCAACCGGGTTCTGGTAGCGATACCCGAAGAATACCCCATAATATTATCTATAACCCTCCATACAGCATTCAAATTACCTGCTAATCCTTCCGCTTCAAGAAATTTCACGGATTTTTCAATAAACTCACCGCTGGGTGTAAATAAAGTAGTTTGTATTCCCCTTTTTGAAAAAATCTGCCGTGCTTCTTCTGTGCAGCAGAGAACTGTATCATCGCGTGTGGCAATCTGTATGCGGGCAGGTTTATTTTCTAATTTTAAGAAAGCAGTGGTAAGATCTTCGTAAGGTATATCTTCATTAAGAAATTGATCTAATTCGTAATCATTAAAATGTATCATGGACTTAGTTTTAAATATAGAGCAAATTACAATTTTTATTATCAGTAAGGCTCAATCAGGATACAAATTCAACAAACTTTTAACAATTGAAATATGAATGCCGGTTAATTTGATAACCCGTCTTCGAATTATTTAATACTTGATATCATTTCAAGTCACTATCTGTAATTATTTATAAATAGTTGGACCAGAAATGCATAACAGGTTCTCCTTCATCAAACCCCAGACTTTTATACAAAGCTTGTGCCCTGGGATTATCTGCCCGTACTTCAAGCGTAATCTTTGAACAATCAATTTTTTTCGCATATTCAATCACGGCAGTTAATAATTTTCTTCCGACACCTTTGTCCCGGAAGCCTTCCATCACCACAACATCATGAATATTTATAAACGGTTTTACTGTAAAAGTTGCAAAATTGATAAAGCAATTTGTCAAACCAATCAACTGATCCTGATAAGATACAAACAACACGAGTTTTGAAGGGTGCCTTTCAAGTCCTTCTACCAGTTTTTTAGCCTGTTCCCCGTTTAATGGTTTCCCGTTTCCCATTTCATCCATAATATAATGGTTCATCAGATTTACTAATCCTTCCCGGTGCTTTTGATTTTTAAAATCACATTCAATAATTTTTATATCTTCCATTCTTTTTATTTTTTTTGTAGCCTAAAAGTAAAAAATTTCAGTGGTATATATAAACTGATTTAACAGCTGAATTTTTATTTCAAATTAGAGATCAGTAAAATTATTTAATTGAAAATCGCATTATTACTAATCAGACAATCTTAATTTGATTGAAATAAATATCTTTGTGGACTCTAAAAATACCAGATGCATAACATCAGGAACTTTTGTATAATAGCACATATCGATCACGGCAAAAGCACATTAGCCGACAGATTGTTAATGAAAACCCAGACGCTGATGGAAAGGGAGTTCAGGGACCAGGTATTGGACAACATGGATCTTGAACGAGAGCGTGGCATTACAATTAAAAGTCATGCCATACAAATGTATTATGAACTTAACCAGGAGAAATATTATCTGAACCTGATTGATACACCGGGTCACGTGGACTTTTCGTATGAAGTTTCCCGATCTATTGCTGCCTGTGAGGGAGCATTGCTGATAGTAGATGCAACACAGGGTATCCAGGCTCAGACTATTTCAAACCTGTATCTGGCAATTGACCATAACCTTGAGATAATTCCCGTACTGAATAAAATGGACCTGCAAAATGCCATGCCGGAAGAGGTGAAAGATCAGATTGTAGACCTGATCGGTTGCAGCAGAGAGGATATTATAGAAGCAAGCGGGAAAACAGGTTTGGGTGTAGACAGGATTCTGGAAGACATTATAAATAAAATTCCTCCTCCGGTTGGAGATCCAAAGGCGCCATTGCAGGCATTGATTTTCGATTCTGTTTTTAACTCTTTTCGTGGAATATTTGCCTACTTTAAAGTTAGAAATGGCGAAATTCATACCGGCGATCATGTAAAATTTGTAGCTACAGGGAAAGAATATTTTGCTGAAGAAATAGGGGTGTTAAAACTAAAACCTGAACCGAGAAAAGTATTGCGGGCAGGTGATGTTGGTTATATCATTTCAGGAATTAAGACTTCGAAAGAGGTGAAAGTGGGCGATACGATTACACATGTCAAAAAACCCTGTGAAAAAGCAATTTCCGGATTCGAAGATGTGAAACCGATGGTTTTTGCCGGAATTTATCCTGTTGATGCAGATGAGTATGAAGAGCTTCGTTCTTCGATGGAAAAATTGCAGTTAAACGACGCTTCTCTTACATACATACCTGAGTCATCTGCTGCCCTTGGATTTGGTTTTCGTTGTGGTTTTCTGGGTTTATTGCACATGGAAATTATCCAGGAAAGGCTCGACCGCGAATTTAACATGGATGTGATCACAACGGTTCCGAATGTTTCTTTTAAAGCTTATACCAGGAAAGGAGAGGTGATGGATGTTCATAATCCTTCAGGATTACCTGAGCCTACTGTTTTAGACTATATCGAAGAGCCATATATTCAAGCCCATATTATATCAAAATCGGAGTATATCGGTCAGGTGATGAATTTGTGCATCGAAAAACGGGGTGCCCTAAAAAATCAGGTATACCTCACCAGCGACCGGGTAGAAGTTACTTTCGAAATGCCATTATCGGAAATTGTATTTGATTTCTATGATAAGCTTAAAAGTATTTCCAAAGGTTATGCATCCTTTGATTATCACCAGACAGGATATGCCAGAGCTGACCTGGTGCGGCTTGATATTTTGCTCAATGGTGAGATGGTTGATGCGCTTTCTTCGCTTATTCATCGTGACCATGCGTACAGTTTTGGCAGAAGAATATGTGAGAAACTAAAGGAATTAATTCCACGGCAACAATTCGATATAGCCATACAAGCTGCCATTGGAGCGAAGATTATTGCTCGTGAAACGGTGAAAGCTGTTCGTAAAGATGTTACAGCAAAATGTTATGGTGGAGATATTACCCGTAAACGTAAACTCCTTGAAAAACAGAAAAAAGGGAAAAAACGTATGCGTCAGGTTGGTAATGTGGAAGTTCCGCAATCAGCATTTTTGGCGGTATTGAAACTCGATTAAGTTTTTTTTCTGAAATCAAGCCCCTTTTCCCAGGCTGAACCAATCTTCCTTCCTACTTTAAAATAATTATTTGAATTGATCGAAAACAAAACAGGATCTAACTTTTTAATATATGGACGGCCTCTTTTCAGGTATTTCTTTTTAGAATAAGTTTCGATTATTTCACCAATGAAAATTTCACTATTGTTAGATAAGTCAATTGTCCGTACTAATTTACATTCCAGGTTCAGTGGAGTTTCTTCAATAAGCGGTGCTGCAGAAAGAGTTCCATAAAATATATTGAAAATGTCCGATTTATCAATATTCTCTCCTGAATTCATTCCCAGGTAATCCGTAACTTTCAACATCCTGGTATTGGGAATATTCACACTGAAACATTCGTTTTCATGGATGCCTTTATTAGTGAAATGTGAATTAATAAGGGTTATTGCTACCATCGGAGGCTGATGCTGTACGATGCCACAATAAGCTACTGTTATAAAATTTGGTTTTCCGTCGACATGGGTACCAACAATTACAATAGGCATAGGATAGATATAGGGATTTGGTCCGAGTCTGATTTTATTCATTGGCAGGTTGTATTTAATTATTTTCTATCTTTTTTATCTGAATGGAAAGTTCATCTAATTGTTCCAAAGATATTTCTGCAGGCGAATCGATCATTACATCTCTTCCTGAGTTGTTTTTTGGGAAAGCAATTACATCGCGTATAGAATCGAGACCTGCAAATAGTGAAACCCATCGGTCGAAGCCAAAAGCAATACCGCCATGTGGAGGAGCTCCAAAGCGAAAAGCATTCATCAGGAAACCAAACTGCGACTGTGCCTGTTTATCGGTAAAACCAAGGGTTTTAAACATGAGTTTCTGAAGTTTTTCATCATGTATCCTGATAGAACCTCCGCCAATTTCAACACCGTTTATAACCATGTCGTATGCGTTTGCCCGCACTTTTCCCGGATCTTTTTCCAATAGTTCAATGTCTTCCTTTCTGGGAGAAGTAAATGGATGATGCATGGCATAAAATCGTTTGGTATCTTCATTCCATTCCAGTAATGGAAAATCTACCACCCAAAGAGGAGCAAAGGTTTCTTTGTTTCTTAATCCAAGCTGTCGTCCCATCTCCAGTCGTAATTCACCAAGCGCATTTAACGTGGCTGGTTTATCTCCGGCCAGCAATAAAATAAGATCACCGGGTTTGGCATCTGTTTTCTCAGCCCATGCAGCCAGATCTTCCTGACTGTAAAATTTATCGACAGAAGACTTGAATGTTCCATCGCTGTTATATTTAGCATATACCAGTCCCTTTGCACCTATTTGAGGACGGGTAACAAAGTTTGTCAGTTCATCAAGTTGTTTGCGGGTATACTCGCCACAGCCAACTGCACAAATTCCGCCTATGTATCCGGCATTGTCAAATATTCCAAAGTTTTTTCCTTTTACAAGTTCAGTGAGATCGGTAATTTGCATGTTAAAACGAATATCCGGTTTATCAGATCCGTATTTTTCCAGCGCTTCGTCATAGGATAATCTAGGAAAGCTGCCCTGGATATCAATTCCTTTTATGGTTTTGAACAAATATTTGGTCAGGCCTTCGAAAGCATCGAGTACATCGTTCCGTTCAACAAAGGCCATTTCGCAGTCGATCTGGGTGAATTCGGGTTGCCGGTCGGCCCTGAGATCTTCATCGCGGAAACACTTAACTATCTGGAAGTAACGATCGTAACCGGCCACCATCAACAATTGTTTAAATGTCTGCGGAGATTGTGGCAGGGCATAAAATTGTCCCGGATTCATGCGTGAAGGGACTACAAAATCTCTTGCTCCTTCTGGGGTGGATTTAATCAGAACGGGGGTTTCAATTTCGAGGAATTGCTCACCACTTAAATATTTTCTGATCTCCTGTGCCATCCGGTGGCGAAGTTCTATATTCTTTTTTACGGCATTCCTGCGTAAATCGAGATAGCGGTATTGCATCCGCAGTTCATCACCTCCGTCTGTATTATCCTCGATTGTAAATGGCGGTAATACCGATGAGTTAAGTACTTCTGATTTTCTCAACAATAATTTCAATATCACCGGTAGGAATTTTTGGATTTTTGTTGCTTCTTTCTGCCACTTTTCCCGTAGTCCTGATTACAAATTCGCGCCCTAGCTTTCGGGCCTGCTCACAAAGTTCAGAATTGGTTTCCATATTAAAGACCAATTGGGTTATACCATAGCGGTCACGCAAATCGATGAATGTCATACCACCAAGATCACGTGATTTTTGTATCCATCCGCTGAGCGTTACAGTTTGTCCTGAATTTTTAAGGGTTAGTTCACCACAAGTATGTGTTCTGTACATTTATTTTTCCTTTTAGTAGGCGAAAATAGTAAGAAAATATCAATAAAAAATTGAGTTATATCCATTATCCTTGCCAAGTTTGAATATTTTTGATAAGTAATGATTTATTATATTTAAAATTACGAAAGAACAATTGTTTATTTGAGTATTTATGGAGATACAATTATATTCCGATGAATATTTTATGAAAGAAGCTTTGAAGGAAGCTCAAAAAGCTTTTGAAAAGGATGAGGTTCCGGTAGGCGCAATCGTAGTATGGAATAACAGGATTATAGCCCGGGCACATAACCTTACCGAAACTTTAACAGATGTTACGGCACATGCCGAAATGCAGGCATTTACAGCTGCTTCAAATGCTATTGGCGGGAAATACCTCAATGAATGCACCTTATATGTAACCGTAGAACCCTGTTTGATGTGTGCCGGAGCTGCCTACTGGACACAACTGGGGAAGATTGTTTATGGCGCATCTGATGAACAACGAGGATTTACTAAAATAAGGCAAAAACTATTACACCCAAAAACACAGGTTGTATCAGGAATATTAGAATATCAATGTAGTAAAGTGGTAAAGGATTTCTTTAGTAAAAAAAGAAAATAAAAAAAGCCATAAGTTTTGCTTATGGCTTTCTAAATAAGATATATTGTAAATTAGAATGCTATACCAACTGTAACACCTGCTCTGACGCCAAAACCGTCGAATGAACCCAGATCAAACGAACCGGTACCGGAATTAACCTTTGTTGTACCTGAATAATATGCAGGCCCGATAAACATATCCAGTGTAACTATATTGCCGAACAAAAATTGACCTCCAATTAATACACCACCTCCAAATGAAGTAAAAGTACCTTTTGAGTCAGTAGCATCTTGTGTCAGTGAGAAATTCTGATAACGTACAAAGGGAGCCAGATAGAATCCTTTCATATCCTCTTTTTTAGAAGGATAGAATCTAAATTCAGGAGTTATACCAAAACCTGAGAATTTTGTGTCTGAAATTTTGTACCCGGTATAAAAGAATCCTAACTGGGCACTTGTAGCATTTGATAATGCTCTTTCATAAAAGAATGAACCTGTTCTAACTATTGGACTGAAAATATTTACTTTTATTGCATTTTTTTTCTGCGCAAAGACAGAACTGCTTAACATAAGTCCGGCAGCAAGAACTATAATACCAAATGTAAGTTTTTTCATAATTAAAATTTTAAATTAAGTACTCTAAATTAGTTGTTTAAAATAATTTGGTTCTATTTTTTATTAAGTAATTCGTGGTATACGTCCATTTGTTACTTTTGTTCCAATAGGGGTAATTTTTAACACCTATTGGAATCCAGCATGCGATATCTTATATTTGAATTAATTTTAAAAATTTATCATTAAAAATGACAATTGATATCAAACGTACTGTATTACGTACACAGCTTACCAGATTTATTCTGGCTATAATATTTACTATTTCAGTTGTTACAGTATTAATACATAAAGTTTTCCGTAATGAAATTCTTGGCCTCGATCGTGAGCAATGGGCACTGATACTGGTTTTTATTTATATTGTTATTGCGGCAATCGATTTTATCAGGGAACCATATTACATCTATTTCAAAGATGACGGATCAAAGATTATATTAAGGTATTTTTCGCTGGGATTTTTTAACAAGCAAAAAAATGCTATCGAAATTCCCAAGCAGGATTTCAGAGGATTTGAAAAGAAAAAATATTTGCTCGGCTTAAAAGAAAAGATCATATTAAGTCAGAAGATAAGGGGTAAGATTGCAAAATATCCGGCAGTAAGTATTACTTCCCTTAACCGGAAAGAAAAAGAAAAGATATTGGCTTCTCTTGAAAAGTATACAAAATAAAAAGATCTCACTTAAAGTAATAATTTATCTGGTTCTTTCTCCAGGTAAAAAATTTGTCGAATGTTATTTTTGAATTCAGTAAATGTTAAGAGTAATTTTTTAATTTGGAATGGAAACTGCTGATCTGAAATATAAGATCGGGATTGGACTTATACCTAAAATAGGGCCTGTTCTTACCAAACGTCTGATAGCCTATACCGGAAGTATCGAAGCGATCTTTCATGAAAAAAAACATGTACTCGCAAAAATTCCCGGTATTGGAGAAAAATTAACAAAAAATTTAATTAACCAGAAAGTATTGGAGAGGGCTGAAACAGAAATAGAATATATCAGCCGTAATAATATCAAAGCGCTGTTTTATCTTGATAAGGAATACCCGGAAAGATTGAAAAACTGTGAAGATGCCCCGGTTATTCTTTTCGTAAAAGGAGAAGTAGATTTGAATAATCGTAAAGTGGTCAGTATTGTCGGAACCCGGAATGCCACAGCATATGGAAGAGAAAAATGTAATCAACTGGTAACTGACCTGGCTGAACGCAAGCATAATCCATTAATTATAAGCGGACTGGCTTATGGAATAGATATTTGCGCACATAAATCCTCGCTTAAAAACGGTTTGGAAACTGCTGCAGTATTGGGGCACGGACTTACATTTATTTATCCAGCCATGCACAGGGCGATATCCCACGAGATTGTTGAACACGGAGCGTTGATTTCGGACTTTGTGAGCGATCAGAAACCGGAACCCGGAAATTTTATAAAAAGAAACCGTATCATAGCCGGACTGGCAGATGCAATTATTGTGGTCGAATCGGGTGAACGGGGAGGAGCATTAATTACTGCCGATATTGCCAATTCATATAACCGTGATGTATTTGCCTTTCCGGGTAGAATAGGAGATAAATATTCTACCGGATGTAATAAGCTAATAAAGACTAACAAAGCTGCACTGATTGAAAGCATAAATGACCTTGAATATATTATGGGCTGGCAGATGAATGAATCGAAAAAAACAGCACAGAAACAATTATTTGTACAGTTATCTCCCGAGGAAGAAATAATTGTTAAAAACCTACAGGAAAAAGGTGATTTATCGATTGACCAGTTATGTGTAAATTGTGAAATGCCGGTAAGCAGGGTTTCCGCTTTGTTGTTAAATCTTGAATTTTCGGGAGTTGTTCAGTGTTTGCCCGGTAAATTATATCGATATCTGAAATAGAATTTAAGGAGTTTTGCAGTTGATACGTTTTTTCATGAAGTTTGAGTAGCTTTGCACATTAAAATAGCATAAGGTAATTGGCGAATCAGTATTTATGTAAGGGTATGAACTATATCGATACGCATACGCATTTGTATCTTCCGGAATTTGATGAAGACCGTAAAGAAGTGGTAGAAAGGGCCAGGGAACAAAAAGTAACGCAAATGATTCTGCCCAATATCGATAGCAGGTCAATAGAACCTATGAAAGCAATGGTTGACCAATACCCCGGAATCTGTTATCCTCTTATCGGACTTCATCCAACCTCTGTTGATACAGGTTATCATAATGAATTGCAACAGGTAGTTAAAGAACTTGAAAAAGGCAATTACTTTGGAATAGGAGAAATTGGAATTGATCTGTACTGGGACAAAACATACTTTAAAGAACAGGTAGCGGCATTCGAATTTCAGTTACGGTTGGCCAGGGAGGCAAAAATTCCAGCAGTTATACACGCCCGCAATTCCTTTGATGTAATTTTTGAAGTAATGGATAAAATACCAACCGATGGACTAAGTGGAATTTTCCATGCATTTACGGGAAGTTTGGAGCAGGCCATGAAAATTATCGACATGGGGTTTAAACTGGGGATTGGCGGAATTGTTACATTTAAAAATTCAGGTCTGGACAAGGTGTTGCAAGACATTGATTTAAATCATATTGTTTTGGAGACAGATTCTCCTTACCTTGCACCTGTCCCAAAGCGAGGTAAAAGAAACGAGAGTGCATTTATCCCATTAATTGCTGAAAAGATTGCCGGCCTTTTTCAGGTCACAACAAATCAAGTAGCAGATGTGACGACACAAAACGCTATTGAAATTTTTAACCTTTCTTAATGAAAACAGAAAATATATCCATTCTGATACTTTATACCGGAGGAACCATTGGCATGATTACTGACCATATTACCGGTGCATTGTTACCTTTCCGGGTTGAGAATATTCTGGAAGAGCTGCCTGAATTAAGAAAATTCGGATACAACCTGACAACTTATTCATTTAATCCGCCAATTGACTCATCGAATGTAAATCCGGAAGTATGGAAAGAGATAGCCAGTGTTATCGAAACCAATTATGAAAAATATGATGGATTTATAATTCTTCACGGAACGGATACCATGGCCTATTCGGCATCTGCAATAAGTTTTATGCTGGAAAATCTTCAAAAACCGGTCATATTTACCGGATCACAATTACCTTTGGGAAAATTACGAACTGATGGGAGAGATAACCTGATAGCAGCTATTGAAATAGCAGCAACAAGAAAAGGAAAATTACCTGCAGTTCCCGAAGTGGGAATATATTTTGAAAATAAACTTTTTCGGGGTAATCGTACTTCAAAGTACAATGTTGAAGCATTTAAAGCATTTCAATCATATAATTACCCTCCATTAGTTGAGAGTGGTGTACATATTCGTTATAATACGGCAGCTATCCGGAAAATTAACAGAAAAAGCAAACTGGTAGTTCATAAAAATCTGGATGATAATCTGGTTATATTGAAGCTTTTTCCGGGGATAAATAAAAAAACAGTTCAGGCTATTCTTAATATTCCCGGATTAAAAGCAGTAATTATTGAAACTTTCGGTGCCGGAAATGCTATGGAAGAAAAATGGTTTATCAATGAAGTTAAAAAAGCTATCGATAAGAATATTATTTTACTGAATGTAACACAATGCGCACAGGGAAGCGTGGAACTCGGATTATATGAATCCAGTGTTGAACTGGCAAGGTTGGGTGTGGTGAGTGGATATGACATCACAACCGAGGCCGCAGTTACCAAACTGATGTTTTTATTGGGAATGGGATTGGGGAAAGAAAAAATAGTATTAAACTTAAATAAATCATTAAGCGGAGAAATAACAATATAATAGTTGGATTTAATTTTTTTTTCGTAATTTTCCGCGCCGAAAATTCAGGCACGTGCACAATCTGAGGGAGAGATGGCCGAGTGGTCGAAGGCGCACGCCTGGAAAGCGTGTATACTATGTGAAATAGTATCGAGGGTTCGAATCCCTCTCTCTCCGCACTTAACCTGGAGAGAGTTCTTTGATGAGATGTGTATAAGAATCATGAGGATTAACCAATTCGAACAATGTACGATTTATAGTTTAATGCTGATGTATTCAAGAATTATAATAAGAATATACTTTTAACGGTTAGAGAATGTTTTATTAAAACAGGATGGTACTTAAAATTCCAGTATTTATCATATAAAAACATATCCGCCACAATATAACATGAATAATGAGAGTAGTATTTTTGGGATGGTAAAATTTATATAACTTAAAGAAACTTGTATTTTATTAGCCAATTCCTTATATTACTGATGGATATTTTTACTAAATTTACGATCATTTTTCAAATGAAAATTATAAGTTTGTGATTTATAAATAATTAAAATTAAGAAATAAAATAATTAATAATTAAAACTTAATAACAGGTCATGAAAAAACTTTTTGCATTTATAGCAGTCTTAGGGATACTTAGTGTAGGAGTATCAAGATCATTAGTTGCGCAAGTAACGCAGGAAGATTCAGTAACCCAGGCTACTGATTCTGCAAAGGCTTCTACAGATACAGTTATGAATCAGGCTGCTGCTCCTGCTACGACTCAGCAAACTGAGGAACCAACGTCACTTCATAAACAAATCAAAGCAAAGTTTATTGAGGGTGGTGCTGTATTTATGGGATTTATTCTTTTATGTTTAATTCTAGGTTTATCATTGGCAATTGAAAGGATCATTTACCTGAACCTGGCTACTACCAATACAGATAAATTGTTAAATAAATTAGAAGAAGCACTTGAATCAGGTGGGGTTGAAGCTGCTAAAGAAGTTTGCCGTAATACCCGTGGCCCGGTTGCCAGTATTTTTTACCAAGGCCTTGACAGGATGGAAGAAGGTATCGAAATTGTTGAAAAATCCATTATATCCTATGGAAGTGTTCAGATGGGATTGCTCGAAAAGAATCTGAGCTGGATTTCACTGTTTATTTCCATTGCTCCTATGTTAGGATTCATGGGAACAGTATTAGGTATGATCCAGGCATTCGATGCAATCCGCATAGCAGGTGACGTAAACGCCAGTCTGGTTGCCGGCCCTATCGGTATTGCCTTGATCACTACTGTTGGAGGTCTGATTGTTGCTGTTATATTACAGATCTTTTATAATTATTTATTAGCCAAAATTGATGGAATCGTTAACAGTATGGAAGACGCTTCTATTTCACTTATTGACTTATTGGTTAAATACAACATTAAAAAATAATTGATATGTCGAATTCATCACAAAGAATAGTATCTATATCTTTATATGTTATATTTGGTATCTCCGTCATTCTTGCTATCTGGTTCTTTGCAGGTGGTTATGAACCGGGGACACAGGGGACAAGTTATGAAGAACCGGTAGCAACAAATACGATGCTTTTGTGGGGGTATTTCTTGTTTGGAATAACTGCACTGGCTGCTATAATCTTCCCAATTATCAACTTGATAAGCCATCCTAAGAATGCAAAACAAGCATTGATCGTAGTCGCAATTTTTGCTGCCATTATTTTAATATCTTACGCTTTATCATCGGGAACTCCTCTGAATTTACCGGGATATAAAGGGGAAGATAATGTGCCAGCGAAATTACACATGGTAGGAACAGGTTTGTATGCTACATATTTTCTTGGAGGGATCGCGTTTTTAGGCATCCTGGCTTCCGAGATTTACAGAATTTTTAGATAACATTAATAACTGTGGCCAGGAAATTATTTTTCCCGGCCTTCAGTTTGTTTAATTAATAAGCTATGGCTAAAAGAGAATTACAAGAAATAAATGCGGGGTCTATGGCCGATATAGCCTTTTTATTACTTATTTTCTTTCTTGTTACCACTACAATGGATACGGATACCGGTTTAACTCGGAGATTGCCTCCTATGCCACCACCAAATGAAAAACCGAATCCGGATCTTATCAAAAAAAGAAATGTGTTCGTGGTTTTGGTAAACAAGGAAAATCAGTTGTTGGTGGCAGGTAAGTTAATGAATATAAGGGACCTAAAAGATGCGGCTAAAGAATTTATTGCCAACCCTAATAATGACCCGGAACTTCCCTCCAAAACAGAAGAAGATATACCCTATTTTGGCAAAGTGATGGTCACTAAAAATCATGTGATATCACTTCAGACAGATAGAGGTACATCGTATGGTATGTATATTGCTGTACAGAATGAACTTGTTAAAGCATACGATGAATTGAGGGACGGAAAGGCAATGGAACGGTTTGGTAAAAAGTTTAAGGATCTCAATACAAGCGAACAGGATGCAATTGAAAAAATTTATCCGTTGAAAATTTCTGAAGCTGAACCAAAAAACGTGGGAGGAAAATAATCATGGCAAAATTCAGACGTTCAGGAAAAAATAAAATGGCGGCAATTTCTACGGCTTCGCTCCCCGATATTGTGTTCATGTTACTGTTCTTTTTCATGGTAACTACAGTAATGAAGGAGGTGTCGCTCATTGTAAAAATTAAGGTACCCGATGCTACCGAAATACAAAAACTTGAAAAACGCAGTCTTGTCAGTTATATTTACGTTGGAAGACCGGTTAATACTGAATTGTATGGAACTACACCCAGAATACAGTTAAATGATGCCTATGCCAATGTCAATCAGATAAGGGAATTTGTCTCCAGCGAGAGAGATAAAATGAACGAATACGACAAGAAATTGATGACTGTTTCTATGAAAGTTGATAAAGATGTGGAAATGGGGATCATAACTGACATAAAACAGGAATTACGTAAGGCGAGTGCATTGAAGATTAATTATTCGGCAAGACAGGGTAATCCGTTGGATAACAAGTATTGAAATATTATAAAAATAAAATATATGCTAAAGAAAGAAGGGGTAGATTACCCCTTTTTTTATTCGTGAGACTCAAATTTCAGAAGCATAGCGCACTTGCCTGCTGCAAGCAGGATGAAATTTGTAAGTCGAACGAATCCCGATAGCGGAGCGTATCCGGATAAATGAGTTTAACCTGTCTGCCGAAAGGCAGGTACTCCGATGCTTGCATCGAAGATAAATAAATTCCTATATGGATACCTCGACAGCTTGCTGCGCGGTAGTTCATTTTTATTATTTAACAATTCTATAATTCCCTCAATTCATATTTCCATTGTATACTTTTAACAATCAGATTCCGGTTGATACAACTTCTGATTTATCCTTCCTGCCTTGTATTACAGACAAATCTTTAAAGATCAGTTAATTTGAAATTAATTTGTAGTATGGATATTAGGAAATGGTAAAGATTTAGAGTAACTTAAATCGGGATAATTATTTAATTGTACGCCTGAAAATAAATACAATTTTGGGTTTTTGGATCGTTAAAAATAAAGAATAATTTATAAAACCTAATACCAACAATTACATGAGAGCACATCATCATTGTATCCACTGCATTACTCCCCCTCATATGTTAGGAAAAATAGCGGAACAGGGTAATGCAGCACAAAAAGAGAAAGCACTGAATACTATAAAAATTTCCGGCCAGATACGCGGGCAACGTCAATCAATTGCAGAATTTCCTTTTATAACTGCAGCTGCCGGTACCGGTAAACAAAGATCGGTATATGATCTGAAAAACGGCTCTACACTTCCGGGAAACCTGGTACGGAAAGAAGGGGATCCACCTGTAAAAGATCCGGCAGTAAATGAGGCATACGACGGAACCGGTGCCACCTACGATCTTTACAAAGATATTTACAAGCGGAATTCCATCGATAATAACAACATGCCCCTGATATCCTCGGTACATTATTTAAAAGGGTATGACAATGCCTTCTGGAACGGAGAACAGATGGTTTATGGCGATGGGGATGAGGATCTTCCGGAAGCGCAACGATTGTTTAACCGCTTTACCATTGCCATCGATGTCATTGGTCATGAACTTACACATGGTGTCACCCAGTACGAAGCTCAGCTTGTATACTGGGACCAGCCGGGAGCTCTCAACGAATCTTTTTCCGATGTGTTTGGTTCCCTGGTAAAACAGTATCAACTGAAACAAACAGCAGATGAAGCTGATTGGATAATAGGCGAGGGATTATTTACAGAGAATGTAAAGGGAGTTGGTATCCGCTCAATGAAGGTTCCCGGAACAGCCTACAATGATCCTGTGCTGGGAAAGGACCCGCAACCGGCACATATGAAAGATTTTGTAAATACACAGCAGGATAATGGTGGAGTACACATTAATTCAGGTATTCCTAACCATGCGTTCTATGTAGTGGCACGT
This sequence comes from uncultured Bacteroidales bacterium, assembly GCA_963748095.1. Lineage (GTDB taxonomy): Bacteria > Bacteroidota > Bacteroidia > Bacteroidales > UBA10428 > CAVVIO01. Next base: position 18,029 of record CAVVIO010000038.1, on the reverse strand, counting down.
GAAATAGGTGGCTATGCATGGGAAAAGGCAGGGCAAATATGGTATGTTACTTTACGTGATAAACTTCAGCAGCGCGCTGATTTTCAGGAAGCAGCGGATCTGACATTTCAAACGGCGGGTGAACTTTACGGGAATGGAAGCCTGGAACAAAAAGCCGTAAAAATTGGGTGGGAAGAAGTAGGGATTGAAGTTACAGGAGACACTTATAAAGGATTTCTGTGGAAAATAGCAAGCATGTTCAGCAAAAAGTGATGCCGAGAACCCGCTTTTAGCTACAAGTATTTTAAAAATAACCCTTTAAGGTTTAACTTTGATCAGGCAATTACTAACTGAATAAAGGATGCAGAACCACTGGCATATATATTTCGAGCGTGTTGGCGGATTCACCGGGATTCCGGTTAAATTGGAAGTTGACAGTAATGATTTGCCAACAGGTGAAAGAAATGACCTACACAAAATGATCATCGAATCAAAGTTTTTCGAACTCGAACAATCAAACGAATCGTTGAATGTAATGCCTGACAGGTTTCAATACACCCTGATCATAGAAGGCAATGAAAAAAAGCATGCAATGAATTTAAATGAACAGGAAATACCAGACGACCTTCGTGTGCTATTGCGTTATCTTACGATGAAAGCACGAATATAATAGTAAACACTCAGGTTAGAAATATAGTTCAAATTTTCACCTTTTCATATTCATCATTAATTTGAAAATGGGTTATATATGGAAAAATTATTTCATTATTGCAGTTAAAAATGACCCATAAAACAAGGGCTTGTAATTTCCGGTGCCGAACCTGTTCATTTCTGGTGCAGAGATGATCTGTTTCCGGTGCGGAATTCATCCATTTCTGGTGCGGAAATTCAGGAATAAGCTGTCGGTTTAATTATTAGCCGACAATTATCTGTAAAAAAGTTACTTATGATTTAGTAAATGAACTATATTTGAGTTTAGCTAAAACAGTTCTCTGTTAATATTATGGGCAATTACATTAATATAAATGAACAAGAAAAGGATGAAAAAATTTATCGAATTTATTCCTGCGATAGATTTTTAAGTTTATTAAAGAATGATTCTAATACACTTGTAAGACCCAGATTATGGGATGATCCCTATGAGAATATTTTAAAAAATATTAAAGTAGACTTAAAATCTTCAAAAGGAGGTATAATGTCTTTTGCTGATTATGAATACTGTATTTATGGACAATGTTGGACCCTAAATAATAAAAGTGATTTAATCTGGAGAATTTACTCACCAAATAGAGACGGGATAATGGCAAGATCAACAATTAATAAACTGAATAAATCACTTATTAATTCAAAAGAAATAGATAATTTAGATAGACAAATTAAGGCAAAACCTATTATTGAGGAGAAATCAATCAACTTAGAAATCTTTGGTGAGTTATCTTGTTATATAGGTAAAGTCAAATATTTTAATGAAAAACAGATATCAGATTATTTAAAATCAGGAAAGTTTCTTGAAGAAAATTCAGTTAATACAGTTTTATTTAAAAGAACAGAGTTCCATGAAGAACAAGAAATTAGATTAATATGTTGGATTAAGACTGATTATCAAGATGTACACTATGAAGGTGAACAAGAAACATTTAGTTATAGTATTGATCCAAATGAGTTATTTGATGAATTAATATTTGATTCACGAATTTCAGATGAAAGATTTGAAGCATTATCATCTTATATTAAATCTTTAGGTTTCAAAAATCATATAACAAAATCAACTCTGTATGATGTGCCAAAAAGAATTGTGATAGTAAGATAGATATAAGTTTACATGTTTGTGCATTTAGTGAAGGTTTTTATTGACATGTATTTACATAATATTTAATTTTGATTTAGAAAGTTATGAAAATAAATGAATTATCCGGAAAATATCAAAATGGAAACGGAGAAGTAGTAGAGATCAATATAAATGATCAAGGTTCCCTTAGCTTAAAATATGTTTAATCACCCCCAGTTCCTTTCCAATCTTTATAAAAGCAGCAATCGCCTTATCAAGATGTTCTTTCTTATGAGCCGCCGATAGTTGCACCCTTATTCGCGCCTGACCCTGCGGTACCACGGGATAATAAAAACCGATCACATAAATACCTTCTTCGAGTAATCTTGCGGCAAAATCCTGCGAAAGTTTGGCATCGTAAAGCATAATGGCAACAATAGCCGATTGCGTGGGTTTGATATCGAAACCTGCTTCTTTTATTTGTTTCCCGAAATATTCAGTGTTCCAATGTAATTTATCCTGCAATTCATTGGTTTCATTCATCATGTCAAGCATCCTGATACCGGCATTAACTACCATCGGGGGCAATGAATTGGAGAACAGGTATGGACGCGACCGCTGGCGCAGCATTTCTATAATTTCTTTTTTCCCGGTTGTGAATCCTCCTATGGCGCCTCCAAAAGCTTTTCCAAGTGTTCCGGTGATAATATCTGCTTTTCCCCGGATATTGAATAATTCAGTTACTCCCCTTCCTGTTTTACCAACCACTCCGGCCGAATGGCTCTCGTCCACCATCACCAGCGCATCGTATTTTTCAGCGAGGCCTATAATTTTATCCAGTGGGGGAACATTTCCGTCCATGGAAAATACCCCATCGGTAACAATAATGCGGAAACGTTGTGTCTGTGCTTCTTTCAGTTTTGCTTCCAGTTCATTCATATCGGCATTCATATATCGGTAGCGTTGTGCTTTGCAAAGTCTAACACCGTCTATTATAGAAGCATGGTTCAGCGAGTCGGAAATAATGGCATCTTCTTCTGTTAACAAAGGTTCAAATAATCCGCCATTGGCATCAAAACAGGCTGCATATAAAATGGTATCTTCCATACCGAAGAAATCAGCTATCTTTTTCTCCAATTCTATGTGCAGATCGCTGGTGCCACAAATAAACCGTACCGACGACATACCATAACCATGCGTTTCGAGACCTTTCCCGGCAGCTTCTATTAGTGCAGGGTGAGAGGAAAGCCCCAGGTAATTATTGGCACAAAAATTCAGTACTTTTCTTCCACCCTCTATTTCAATTTCGGCATCCTGCGACGAAATGATCACTCTTTCCTTTTTGTATAATCCGGCATTTTCTATAGACTGAAGTTCCTTTTGCAGATGTGCTTTGAATTTTCCGTACATGAGTTATTATTTTAAAAGTTAAAAAACTTGATTATACCTGTAGTCAAAAAATCTACAAGCTAAATACCTTATCTTAATTAACAAATTTCTTCCTGATTTTGTCAAGCATTATTTCAGTAATCAACGGCAAATCGTATTCGGGTTTCCAGTCGTCATTGTATCTTGCCATACTGTCATCCAGACTTTCCGGCCAGGTTTCGGCAATTTCCTGCCTGAAATCGGGGGCATAGGTTATTTTAAAATCCGGAATGTGTTTTCTGATTTCTTCGGCCACATCTTTCGGACATAAACTGGGGCCGTTAATGTTATAAGAAGTATGAAGTTTTAAGCGTGAACTTTCAACTTCCATAAGATTCACAGTAGCTCTGATGGCATCGGGCATAAACATCATGGGCAACCTGGTATTCTCGTTGAGGAAACAATTATAGGCGCCTTTCTTTACAGCATCATAATAAATTTCAACGGCCCAGTCGGTAGTTCCTCCGCCAGCCTCTGTTTTATAACTGATTAGTCCCGGATAACGGATACTTCTGACATCCACCCCGTATTTATTGAAATAATATTCACACCAGCGTTCCCCTGCAAGCTTGCTGATTCCGTAAACCGTTGAGGGTTCCATAACGGTAACCTGCGGGGTATTTATTTTAGGGGTACTTTGACCAAAAACAGCAATGGAACTGGGCCAGAATACCTTTTTTACTTCCTCAACCAGTTTGGCCACTTCAAGAATGTTCATCAGGCTGTTCATATTGATATGCCATGCCTGAGTGGGTAACTTTTCCGCGTTACCCGAAAGTACTGCTGCAAGATGGTATATTTGTGTGATCTTATGGCGAATTACAAAATGGATCAGACGCTTGTCATCCATCACATCCAGTAATTGGAACGGCCCTCCCTCTTTTATATCTTCCGGGGCATCTTTTATATCAGTAGCAAAAACATGCTCATTGCCATATATTTTTCTTAACTCAAGTGTAAGTTCCGAGCCTATCTGACCGGCTGCTCCAATAATTAAAATATTTTCCATATACTATTATAAAGTTATAAATACGAAATTAGATTTTTATTGAATATCAAACAATGAGGTTAATCATCGGCTACTATAAACAACTTAATTGAATAATTGGCAAACAGGATTCCTGATAATCCTGCACGAAGTAAATATTATATCAGTTTTTAAGCTATTCCTTTATATCTTTGCAAAAAATTTTTCGAATGAATGATTCAATAAGGGTACGTTTTGCACCAAGTCCTACAGGGCCATTGCATATAGGTGGAGTAAGAACTGCGTTGTTTAATTATCTGTTTGCCAGAAAAAATAACGGTGTTTTTATTTTAAGAATAGAAGATACCGATCAGGCACGTTATGTACCCGGGGCAGAAGAATATATTGCAGAATCATTAAAATGGTGCGGTATCGAAATTGATGAAGGTGTAACAACCGGGGGACCTTATGCCCCGTACCGGCAATCTGAAAGAAAATCCGTTTACGAAAAGTATGCCGGTATACTGGTTGAAACGGGGAAAGCATATTATGCATTCGATACTCCTGAAGAACTGGAAACATTAAGGAAAAAAGCGGAAGAACAGGGGAGTATCTTTGCTTATGATGCAGCCACACGCGGCCAGTTGAAAAACTCACTGACCCTTCCCGAAAGTGAGGTTAAAAAAAATATAGACAGTGGGGAGGCCTTTGTCATTCGTTTCAAAATGCCGGTCAATGAAAATATTGTGATGGAAGATCTCGTTCGTGGCAGGATGACAGTAAACTCATCTACCCTGGATGATAAGGTGCTTTTTAAATCGGATGGGTTGCCAACATATCATCTGGCCAATGTGGTGGATGATTACGAGATGAAAATTTCACATGTAATCAGGGGAGAAGAATGGTTGCCGTCGTTGCCGCTGCATGAGATGCTTTATAAGGCTTTCGGATGGGAAAATCAGAAACCACAGTTTGCACATTTACCTTTAATACTTAAACCAAGCGGGAAAGGGAAACTGAGTAAAAGGGATGGCGATAAAGAAGGATTTCCGGTTTTTCCACTCGAATGGAAATCTCCCGAGGGTGAAATATCTTCAGGATACCGGGAGGGCGGTTATTTTCCGGAGGCATTTGTCAACATGCTTGCTTTTCTTGGCTGGAATCCGGGAACCGAACAGGAACTATTCACAATGGAAGAGCTAACAGAAGCATTTTCATTGGATAGGGTTGGAAAATCAGGGGCCAGGTTCGACCCTGAAAAAGCCAGGTGGTACAACCAGCAGTATTTAAAAAAGAAGACGGATATGGAACTGGCGGAACTTTTTATGCCATTGCTGCATGCAAAAAATATTAAAACCGATCAGGATTTTGTTGCCAGGATATGTGGACTGGTTAAGGAAAGGGCGATGTTTGTGGCTGATTTATGGGACCAGTCTTCATTTTTCTTCCAGGCTCCTGTAGAATACGATCAGAAAGCTGTTAAGAAAAACTGGAAGGAAGATACCTCCGGTATAATGACGGATGTAAAAGAAATATTGAACAATGTTCATCCGTTTACTTCCGGGAATACTGAAAATGCTGTGAAAGATTATGTGGAAAAGAAACAAATGGGTTTCGGTAAAATAATGAACCCGTTACGGCTTGCAACAGTAGGAGGAGGTTTCGGCCCCCATCTTTTCGATATTTTCGAAATGATCGGAAAGGAAGAAACGCTGAAGAGAATTGATACGGCCATTCAGAATTTTGGCCATGAGTGAGTTTTAAAATAGTTGTGTATGGCTAAAATTCAATATCTTGATATTCACCGCCACAGTGCCTACCCTCATAAGGATGTTGTGCTGGTGCGTAATTTATTTCCTGATCAGACGGATGAATTGAAAAATCCCGGGTACTATTCCGTGGGTTTACATCCCTGGCACCTGAAAGAGGAAAATTATGCACAACAACTGGAAATTGTCAGGGAAGCTGCAAATGATTCGAAAGTGATTGCCATTGGGGAGGCCGGACTGGATAAGGTAATTGAGGTTCCGTATGAATTGCAGATGAAAGTTTTTAAACAACAGATTGAAATTGCTGAAAGTGTACAGAAACCCTTAATTATCCATTGTGTAAGAAGCTATAATGATATACTTTATTTACGGAAAAGCTCCAACCAGAAAGTTCCCTGGATTTTTCACTGGTTTAACTCCAATCAGCAAACAGCACGCGAGCTGATAAAGAAGAATTGTTATCTCTCTTTCGGGCACATGTTGTTTAACAATAAAAGTAAAGCACACCGCATTTTCCCATCATTACCCGGGGAAAGGATTTTTCTGGAGACCGATGATGGCGAAAAAACGATCCTTGAAATATATGAACGGGCAGCCGTATTAAGAGCAACAACCGTGGAAAAATTAAGGGACCAGCTTATAAATAATTTTGAGACTTGTTTCAATAGAATGCATGGGTAATTTGGATTTAAACTGGCTGGAAAGGACTGAACTGCTTCTGGGAACTTCGGCACTTGAAAGATTGCGGAAATCGCATGTGCTGGTAGTTGGCGTGGGTGGCGTAGGCGGATATGCAGCAGAGCAATTGTGCCGGGCCGGTATAGGTAAACTTACACTTGCAGATGGGGACACGGTGCAACCTTCCAACCGGAACAGGCAAATTATTGCTTTAACAAGCACTGAGGGTTTATCAAAGGTTGAGGTAATGGCCCGCCGTTTAACGGATATTTATCCCGGGGTTCAGATTAAAAGTATCAATCAGTTTCTGCAGAAAGATGAAATTACTGACTTGTTAAAGGAAAACTACGACTATGTAGTGGATGCCATCGATACCCTGACACCAAAAGTGGAATTAATAGCTCAATGTGTCGAAAAAAAGATAAGAATCGTAAGTTCAATGGGCGCGGGTGGACGCCTTGATGTTACAAAAGTACAAATTGACGATATATCCAAATCACACCATTGCCGTTTTGCTTCGATAGTACGGAAATACCTGCATCGCAAGGGCATTTATACAGGCGTTAAAGTGGTTTATTCTTCCGAGCTTGTGAATGATAGAGCCGTTCAGCCTACCAATGGTGAAAATAACAAACGTTCGGTTGTTGGAACTATTTCGTATATGCCGCCTGTTTTTGGATGTTATTGTGCTTCGGTGGTGATAAATGATTTGATTTCGCCGATAATTTAAAAAGGCATTTTATGTGAATCCCTACAATGCTTTCTATTTGACTAATTATTTTATTATGTGCAATTAAAAAAGCCCGGTAATATTACCGGGCTTAATAATTATTTCAATTTTATCTATATCTATTTGATTATCTGTTTTAGAATCTATTATTTTAATTCTATTGCAGTCAGAGAACAAATGCCAGGAATTCTTATATACCCCGTTGATATAGATCCGTAATATGCTACTTTTGCTTCAATTGTACCCGTTGAACTTAATTCAATAATTTTAAAGCCTGATTGTCCAAACACGTAATTTGCTGTCCAACCTGTTGCCGGAATAAATGAGGATGCTATGCCATCTTTTGGGAAAGTAAGGGCCCGCATCATTGGTAGTTATTGCCCATGCAAGGTTCACCCCCGAAGTTGAAGTTGATGTGTTACTGATCGGACTGGAGAAATATACAGCATAGGTACCTGCCGGTACATCTGTTAACTGCAGAATAGTTGTTTTTGTTCCCGAAGAAATAATTGTTGATGCGATTGTAACTGAAAGGGTGTCGCTGACAGAATAACTTTTAACACTATGTGTAGTTGCAGATACCATGGCTGAATCAGCAATCGTAGCTGTTTCAGCAGTTGTTGCCGATCCTGCTGTCGTCGCTGATCCTGCATGTTGTTGCAGTTTCAGCGGCTGTTGCATTATCCGCAGTTTTTGCATTTAATGCATAAGGAACAGATAATAACTGTGAAGTGCCGTAAAGTAGAATAGTCAGTTCCTCCTGCCGGATCTACTTCAACCTTTACAAAATACTTATCTGCTGCCCAGTCAATAGCAGTAAAATCATCTGTTGATGTTCCTTCTCCTATTTTCAGGGTAACAAGACCAAAGGCATTAGTAGTTGCGTTATGAGTTTCCGTATAAACAGGAGTTCCTGTTTCACTGGTTTGTAATATACTTATTCGTAAACTAACATTTTGACTGGCTATTGGATTACCACTGTTATCTCTTACTACAGCCTGGTAATTAAAACTTTGTGGAGCTTGTGCCAATACCATTACAGATATAACTACTGATAATAAAGTAAATAATATTTTTTTCATTTTTGGTTGATTTTAGTGTTTAACAATTTTGTAAGATGTGGTGATGTTTTTTTTCTGATCGGTGATCTTAAGAAGATATTCACTGGCAGGTAAAGTGGATAAATCGATCTGGTTGCCTTGTGATTTGAAATCATGCTGCAGAATTTTTTTCCCGTTCAGATCATAAAGTACTGCTTTTAAATATCCCAATTCACCTGAACTGGTTTCAATTGTAAGATATCGTGCAGCAGGAACCGGATATATTTTCAATTGTAAATCTAAATCAGGATTTGATTTAATAGAAGTAATGGTATAGGTCGATTGATGCAAACCCTGTGTAAGCGCTCCTGAAGCTACACTATACGTTGCAACAATGCATTCTCCTATTGTCCAATCCAGCGAAACACCTCCGGATTCCTGACTATTGCCGGAAGTACGCTATCACCTCTTCCTGCGAATACAGATAATTCGGTAAAAACAGAATTATCAGGGAAGTTAAACAAAGTATTATTTTTTTCATGTTAAATATATTTGGTTAAATCAACTTAAGATTTTTATAAGTTTACATTTTAAGTAGACTGGGTATTCACACTGGTTTAAGTTATCTGAATGTGAATAATAATTAAGGGGATTTATATTTTTGGATGTGCTAATTTAAATATAAGCCGGGTCGACCTCTGCACTGTACAATTTTTAATAATAGCATGTAATATTTAATTTCAGGCATCAACAATTATATAAAGTTAACAATATTATGTAAATATGCTAATTTATATATGGATTAAAGTTAATGTGGGAGAGTTGATTACATAGAATCAAATTAGAATTTAGTGAAAATAATTTAGAATTTTTATGGTATTGTAGAGAATTTAAAAAAGACAGGTTATATCACTTAATTCAAATAAACATTGTAATTGCGAATTATGTAAGATTATAAAATGCCGAGGAAAAATGATTATTAAAATCCTTTCATTAATATTGAACTTGTTTATAATAAGTTATAATTTTTGGAAAAAGAAAAAATGTAATTCTATACCGGATATTTCACAGTAATTAAAAAGAAATCGTATTTTTAATAAATAAATTGACAGATTGCATGGAAGATACCTCTTTTCAGCAGTTCCGTACATTTTTTGAACCCGCTCTCATCGATGAACTTTTGCAATGCGAAATTGTGGAAATGAAACCGGATGCTGTTTTATTAAGTGAAGGTGACTTTATAAGAGAAATACCTCTGTTAGCCGAAGGAGTGATCAGGGTACGAAGAACAGATGATTCAGGAAGAGAAATATTATTGTACCATATTCATCCCGGAGAAAGTTGTATACTCTCTATTACGGCTAGTTTAAATGAACGCAGCAGTGGGGTAGAAGCCATTACCGAAGCACCTTCAAAGATTATCCTGGTAAGTGCATCGAATATAAAAGCATGGATGGACCGCTATAAAACCTGGAGAACTTTTGTAATGCGATTGTATTATAGTCGTTTGACAGAATTATTATCCCTGGTCGATTCCATAGCATTTAAACACATTGATATCCGGCTGTTGGAAAAGCTTCAGGAAAAATCGGCAAATGGCGACGGGGAAATATTTATAACCCACCAGCAACTGGCAAATGAACTGGGAACAGCGAGGGAGGTAATATCCCGACTGCTGAAACAACTCGAAAAGGATGATAAAATAGTAATTTCAAGGGGGAAAATAGTAATAACCGGCCAACTGTAACTTTAGTCACACACTTTTCTCTATAGTCCGGACTATCTTTGTATAGGATTTCAAATAATTATTTAAAAAATATAAATTATGAAGAAAAATATTGGCATAACTGATAAGGTAATACGAATAATTTTAGGTGTTCTCGTTGGAGTTCTTGGTATTATCTTCCATACCTGGTGGGGTTTGGTCGGGGTAGTTTTAATTGGAACGGCATTAATTAACTGGTGTCCGCTTTATCTCCCTTTTGGGATTTCTACAGCCAAAAAATAATAAAACTAAAGTAATAACCAGAAGCTGATAACTATGTATAAAAAAAGGGGTTGTTATTTTTTAGAAAATAACAACCCCTTTTTTTATTTGCTTGTATGCTTTTTAAGTTATAATCTGTTGATGGCATTTTCCAACCGTATAGTAACTTCTTTTGCTAATTCTTCCAGATTCTGGTTCTGAACACCCTGCATTGACACTTCCGGATTAACCGCCGCTACTTCCGTTTCATCTTTGGAGATTTCCTGAACAATAACATTACAGGGCAGCATCGTTCCTATTTTATCTTCGAGTTGCAATGCTTTATGTGCAAAAGAGGGATTACAGGCTCCCAGAATTTTGTATTTCCTGAAATCAACGCCCAGTTTTTCATTAAGTTTTGACTGGATATCAATCTGGGAGATTATCCCGAAACCTTCTTTTTTTAATTCTTCGGTTACTTTATCAATGGCTTCTTCAAAAGTAGCCCTGATCTTTTTGGCTATATAATATTTCATGTCAATACGATTTTAGATAAGCTATTTATTTTGATTTGGCAGCAATAAGTCTGATAATATTTGCTTTTCCATTATGAAAATCACCTTCTTTCAATTCTTTTGTTACCTCTTCCAGTGTGGTGATTTGTAAATCCGCAAAGTCATTTTCAAGCATTTCCTTATTATATAATGCTTCTGCATTTTTTGGTCCGCCTGTATCGTTATGTATTTGTTCTTTCGTGAATGCTTCCAACATTAAAATGCCCCCCGGTTTTATAAAGTTACAAATTTTCCGGTGATATTTCTGTCTGTCCTCAGGGCCAAAATGTCCATATAGTAGAACTACCAGGTCGAATTTCTCATCGCTTATAAAATGATCGTAATCTGTCAACTGGTAGTTAATTGAAACCTGGTATTGTTTTGCCAGGGCCAATGCTTTCTCCCTGCCTTTTGTACTGAAATCGAAAGCAGTAACCTGCCATCCCCGGGTAGCAGCGTATACTGCATTTCTTCCTTCCCCTTCTGCCGGTAATAAAATACTTCCGGGTTCCAGTGAATCGATATAGGACCTGAAATATTCATTCGGTTCAGTGCCATAAACATATTCTTCCTCTGCATAACGTGCGTCCCAGAATTCCTTCATCATATCAAAATGGATTTTTATTGATAGATAAATTTATAAAAAACTTATCCCACCGTAAATTATATATGTTGCTGAACCACCTGCAATAACTGGTTACTTTGCAGCACACCAACACCGTTCCACTTCATTTCTCCGTTTTTGAACAACATAACAGTGGGAATACTGCGTATCTGATACCTGGCTGCAACAGAAGGGTTCTCGTCCACGTTGATTTTAATAATTTTCAACCTGTCGCCCATTTGTTTTTTAACCTGGTGTAATACAGGTGTCATCATTTTACAAGGGGCACACCAGTCGGCGTAAAAGTCGACCAATACAGGAGTATTGCCTGCGATTATATTGTTGAAATTAGCCTGCATTTTCCTTTTCGCTGTCTTTTGTTTTAGTATCTTTTTTAAACATACTGCCTGCCAGGTAACCGATAATCCCACCATAAATGGTACTGTTCTGCCATTTCGAAGTGATGGGACAGGTCCCCGATGAACAACCGACGAAATGCCAGTATAAAAAACCGGCTATACCGCCAATAATCACAAAAAGAAGAATGATCCGGTATTTTTTAATAAATCGTTCCATAAAAAATCAGGATAAACAGGAATTAGTTAACCTGCAACACATCACTGATCGCCTTTTTAAACGTTTCTTTTGGTAAAGCTCCCATTGCCATTTGTGGTTGTCCTTCCGACGGTATGAACAATAACGAAGGAATGCTTTGTACACCAAACATTCCGGCCAGTTCACGCTGGTCTTCAGTGTCTATCTTGTAGATGTTCAGTTTATCACCGTATTCTACCTGTAATTCTTCCAGTATGGGGGCAACCATCTTACAAGGAGCACACCAGTCGGCATAAAAGTCGATAATGGCAGGTTTGTCACCTTCGAATTTCCAGTCTTTATTAGTTTCAAAGTTGAAAATTTTTTCTTTGAATGTTTCTTTTGTTAAATGTTCAAGTTTCATCATCTAATATTTTAAATAATACAATATTTTTTCCGGATATATATCAATAAGCATACCAGCAGAATAAAAATATAAATATCTAAATAAATAGATATGTAGGATGAAATTAAAAATGCCGGAACATGCTAGCAGCAATCATTCCGGCACTTTTTCAACTATGTCAGTAAAATACTGACAAATGTGCAGTAAGTGGTTAAACTCAGAAATTACAAACTATCAAATCTCTATTTCCTTGGCAATGGAAATGGCAGCAATAGTGCCATCTGAAATGGCTGTTGTAATCTGGCGGTATTTTTTACTTGTTACATCACCAACGGCATATATATCCGGCAAGCTGGTCCGCATGTCTTCATCGGTTTTGATATAACCCCATTTATCCAGTTCAAGTTCTTTTTTGAATAAGTCGAGGTTAGGTTTCATCCCTACAAAAATGAAAACTCCATCCGTTGAAATGTTCTTTCGCTGATGATTTTTCAGATCTTCCACTTCCACAATCATTTTATCACCTTCTCTTTTGAAAGAACGGGGTTCATGTTCAAAAATGAAATCGATGCTTTTATTGGAAAATATTTTTTCCTGGGCGGCCTTATTTGCCTGCAATTTGTCGAACTGGTGGACAATGGTGACTTTTTTAGCGAATTTGGAAATAAATTCAGCTTCTTCCACAGCTGAATTACCACCCCCGATAACAACTACTTCCTTATCGGGATAATATTTAGCGTCGCAGGTTGCACAATAAGAGATTCCTCTTCCTTTCAGCTCTTTCTCACCCGGTATCCCCAGGTAATTCGGTGATGTGCCCGTTGCAATAACAATTTTTTTTGCCCGTACGGTTTCATAATCATCGATAACGATTTCTTTTTTTCTTAAATCAATTTTTGTGATATCCACGGCAACTTTATAAGTTGTTCCGCATTTTTTGGTTTGTTCCGACATGTTGTGCGATAAAAGATAACCCGGTTGCGGATCGATAAATCCCGGATAGTTGGATACCTGGTGTGTAGTGGCAACATTCCCGCCCGGCAAACCAATGTCGATTACAACCGTGTGGATTTTTGCCTGGCAAAGATACAGGCCGGCTGTTAATCCACCCGGACCGCCACCCAGGACAATCACATCGCAATCAGTTGTAACTGGTTTGATATCGGATTGAATGCTTTCAATTTTTTCATGGGGTAGCAGGCTTTCGAAACTGTTCAGCAGTTCCGACCTCTTTATTCCACCACTTAAGCGTTTACCCACTTCTTTACCGTTTTTAAAGAAAAGTACGGTAGGGGATGAACTAACATCCAGTTCGGAAGCTAATTCACGGTTTTCCTGGCGAAATATCTTTAAAAATTTTATTTCATTTCCAAACAGATTAGCCAAACCCTCGAATTTGGGTGCCAGGGCCTCACAAGGAGGGCATTCGGAAGAGTAAAAATCCAATGCTACAAGTCCTCCCTGCAGCACTTCTTTTTCGAATTCTGCAGCTTTTATCTCTTTCATTGTCTATATTTTTTTTGTATTTTATGTTATTTCAGAAAATTATTTTTGATATACTATAGTGTTGTCCTTTTAGTATAAGGAAACCGGATTATTCATTGAAATACCAGGCAATCCCCAATTCCAGCAATTCTTTTACCGGCCGGCAGTCGGGGTCATTGACATTTCCGCGGGTGTTTTTTGCTATTGAAGCACAACCCCCGCCACAGGCTAATTGAAGCGAACAGTCCCGGCATTTTTCAATAGATAATACATCCCTGTTTTCCCATTCTTCAATTAATTGTTCCCGGAGCTTTATCTCAGGATAAAATATTCCCAATGATTCGCCTTTTTTCCCTACAGTTGCGGTACATGAATATATATTACCTGTGTAGTCGAAAGCCCATTCGGTTTTTGTTCCCGGACAGGAATCAAATAACGGACCAGGCAATTCCCCTTCCTCAAATAAAAATTTAGAGACCGAAAAAGCCGGTTTGTGAAATTCCCCGATTTCAGGGTGTACCTTCAGGAGTTCATATATTTCTTCATAAAGCTCCACCCTTGAGAATAACTGCTGATTGTCCAACTGACAATGGTGAAGTTCATAGTTCCTGCCCAGTTGTGTTTTAAATAACGGATTTTCTGTCCAACCTTTAGATACGGCAAAACCGGCCAGTTCGGGCAGGTTTCCGATGTTATCTTTATCCACTACCATACGCAGGTTAACAGGCATTTCGTTTTGTAATGCTATATCAATCCCTTCCACTATCCGGTCGAAAGTGCCCTTTTTGTTTTTTAAAGGACGCCGGATGTCATGTACTTCGCGGGTACCGTCCAGTGTTACCTGAATTTCCCTGATCCGTGCTTCTTTCAGGATCTCCATGTAACCGGCAAGATTGTATCCGTTAGTTACTATGGCAATATCAAGCTCCCTTTCAGTTGCCTGTTTCAGAAAATATTTCAGTAAATTTTTATGTTTTTCGCCTGATAACAGGGGTTCACCACCAAACAGGGTAATGTATTTTCTCCTGTTTAAAAAACGGGTGTCTATGTAATTGTAAAAAGCATCAATTTTTTCTTCTGTAAGTTCCACTTCCGGATTGCTATATTCGTCCTGATAACAATAGGAGCAAGAAAAATTGCAGGAATAATTCGGAACGAAAAATAATTGTACTTCGTCTGTTTCCCTGCTATCTATAAAATCGAGGTATTTTTTGCGAAAAAGCGCTTCTTCTTTCTTGGCATCAACCACGTATCCTTTTTCCAGAAGAAGTTCATCTCCGTTATGTTTTCCATTCATTAATTCCATGGCTTTTTCAGCGGTAAGAATATCCGCATTGCCACTCAGTAAATTAACGATGAAATAATTTTCAGAATCTTTTATCCCGGAAATTATATTGTGTTTTGATAATTCCATAATATTTAAATTCTTAAAGAAAAAGAAATTGTGAGTTATTACTCACAATTTCTTTTTTTTAGTCATGACATCCTGCAACAATCCTTGATTGTTTTGCGCAGCACTGGGCAACTTTCTTAAGACTACCCTCTTTCTTTCTTAACAAACTTTTCATAATTAAATTTAATTAGAAACCTAGTCACAGCAACAGCATTTTTTTGCTTTTTTGTAACCAGATATTGTGAAACTTGAAACACTTATTTTTCCTTTTGGATAAGGGGCGCTTTCTTCAATGACAGAAATATCCTTAAAGCCGGCATTTTGTAAAGTATTCATATATTCTTCACGAGTTACCGATCCGGCCCAGCATTCTGAAACAGCTACCGGATCATTCCGGTATTCTTCGGGTACCGGTTCAAGTGAATAAATATCACTGACGACAAAACGTCCCCCTTCTTTTAATATCCTGTATATTTCATTCCAGACCTTTTGTTTATCGCGGGCGTGATTGATAGTACAATTGGAGATAACCAGATCGGCTAAGTTATCATTTAATTGCAGTTCCTCTAACTCGGAACGGATAAAGCTCACATTTTCGACGCCTGTCTTTTTAGCAGTTTTACGTGCCTTCTCAAGCATTCCATCAGAGATATCTATGCCATAGGCAAATCCTTCGGTTCCTACTTCTCCGGCAAGCCTGATAACATCGGTACCCCTGCCACTACCCAGGTCAACACAAACTTCCCCCTTAGCTGCTTTCGAATGATTAACAGCTCCGCCACACGAGAGACAACAGGTATCTTCGGCTAAGATACTGTATCGGTTATTGATTTCTACAAGGCTCATTTTTACTCCTCCTTTTTGTTGTGAAATTTGAAGCTGCAAAGATAGATATTTACATCTAAATATATAGATACATATATTGATTTAAATTAATTCTAAAATGAATTTTTTAATTCTTTAGAAAATTAAGAAAAAATCAGATACAATTAAAGAAGGACAGGACATGAATTTTAAAAAACAAATAGCCAATAAAGGCATTAATTTGCTACGCTAATTTAAAATTTAACAAGCTGTCTGCAATTTACGGAAGAGGAACCGCCTTTTACACAAATGTCTGGTGAAATAGGATGGCTACATTTTACCTGACAGTTCCCGTTTTTCAGGATGGCCTCCTTATTATATTGCTGTGACAGAATCAGTTTGAAACGCCCCAACGGTTATTTCATACTTGCAAACACTACTTCCAAACTTGCAAACACAAGTTACAAACTTGCAAACGGAAGTTTCATATTTGCAAACACAAGTTACAAACTTGCAAATGGAAGTTGCAAACTTGCAAACGCTAATTCCAAACTTGCAAACGGAAGATCCAAACTTGCAAATGCAAATTCCATACTTGCAAACGCAAGTTTTATAAATGTTGAAGGAAGTTTTAACTTTTACGGACCTTATTCCATAAATCACCGGGGGAGTTTTTCAAATGCAGAAGGAAGTTCCAACTTTTACGAATCTTATTTTGGGTCTATTCAACAAACTGTGTTCGTCTATAAAGTCCAATTTCTTCGTTACGTTTGCTGGAAAATTTGTTATTTACGTTAAGCAAGCTCCTAATTTTACAGCTTTGTAAGCCCCGAAATTGAACTTTACAGTCTGGACACCTGATATTATGGACAGGTACTAAATTTTGCTGTTATATCTTGTATCTCCTAAAATCGAGGCCGGAGATAAGACGGTATTCCGGGCTTGATGCGCCGTAGACAGACTTTACATACCTCTTTGCACTCAATGCTACATCGACAAGCCCTGTATTTTCCCTGTAAAGGATATCGTTTCGTGCAATACGGGCAAGGTTTACCGGCGATGCGGCTTCCACGGCAGCATTGTTTTTCTGTTTCAGATCTTCTAACATGGCGGTGAGAGTGGCTACCTGTAATTCCGTTTCGTTGGGACTGTACTCAGGTATGGAGGCCAGCAGTTTGATGAACTGGTCGAGGTTGTTGAGACGGTTATCGAAGCTTAACTGCGAAGAAGAGATCTCGTTCACTTCTTTGCCCTGGGCAATGAGTTCCTGTTTTTCTTCTTCGGTGAGTTTAGCGGATGCCCTGCGGCCCTGGAGTTTGCGAACCAGTGTAACGACTTTGCTTATTATTTCATCGGGGGCACTGGTTGCCTTTAGCGCATTGCTGACACGGGTAATCAGTTTACTCAGTGGTTTGAATGCCAACTCGCGTGCGGCAATGGCATTGTTGTAAGCCGGAATACCGGAGTTTAACGAATCAAGTGTTCCCTGTGACCCGGTTAGCAATGTTCTCATTGATTCGAGGGAAATATCCGGGTTGGAAGGATTGTAACCTGCACCAAAACCGGTGCATTCTGAAATCAATTTACCGAAATTGGCCACGTTCCTTGGGTGACCTCTTTCACTTGTACTACTCATAACTTTTTGTTTTTAGTTGAACTTAACTTTATCGTTTTCGCGGTGATAAAAATCAGACCGTCTATTTTTCAGATTAAGTTTAGAACATTGGATGTAATTGTAATTTTAATTTATTTATTCAGATGATATTATTGAAAAAACCGGTGAGGTTTCATAATTATACCTGGCTCGTTTTGTTTGATTGTTCTCAGCTAACTGATCCTTAAAGCGTATCTGATGAGCGGTTCAGATTACCCGTTTACGAAAGGATCACAAATAGTTTACGTCATAGGCATTCATTTTAATGTG
>CAVVIO010000037.1:0-72425 GCA_963748095.1 uncultured Bacteroidales bacterium | reverse complement strand
GCTGATCCCGTTCCATATAACCTGGGTATGTGAAGCAGCAGTCCCCCTGAAAGAAGCAGTAGCCGAAGCGCCCCTGCCCGAAGTTTTTATATATAAGGATGAATTATCTGTCAACAGATCCGACAGGTTGGTTGTGAGATTTTGTTTTAACAACAACGGCTCTATGGTTTTATTATTAAGAACAGACTGCATCAAAGGAACCGACCCGTAAACATTGACAGCATCCAGATGCAGCGTGTCGGAAAGTTGCTGCCCCGATACATTCAGTCCTTTCATCAATAACAGGAAAAATAATATGTGTCCGGAATATTTCATCGGCAGACTGTTATTGTTTTAGTATCCGTTTAACTGTTGTGTCGTTTCCTATAATGATTTTTACAATATAAACACCCGCAGGGATCCTATCCATATCAATGCCTTCAAGGAAATTAACCCTTCGGTTGAAAATCATTCTTCCATAAATATCATAAAGAGAAAATTCTGCCATTTGGTTCCGTGTATCATTTTGCTGATAGTCGATATAGAGTTTGCTACTAAAAGGATTCGGATAGATTTTAGTTTTTGACTCATTAATATTCTCTAAATCAGTGGCAGTACCTGTATGCATTACACCGACAGCATCAAGATCGAAACCACAAGTATTAAATGGTGTTGGCCACGGATCGTTTATTACATTCCCTTTCGAGTCGTAAGAAGCATATGTATCGGAAATATTACCGATCACATCGATAACTTTTACATAATTGATATTCGTTTACGTTAATTCCGCTGCTGTCTTTTATGTCTTCCAGATCGAAAGGGGTACCGTAATTCGCTGTATATTTCCCTGCCAGATTATGAACCCAGGCAGCATTCATATAACTAAAATTTCCAAACTGTTCATCCGTAGGAATATTGGAAACCGCAGGAAATCTTACAAATCGATCTCCATCAGTGCTGACTTCTACAAATGCCAGTTCAAGAAAAGCCAGCGTATCGCTGCCGGCAAGATAGAATCCGTTTTCAAAAACTGCAAAATCAGGCCCAGCATTGTTCACTATGGGATGATCAAAAGAAAGTATGGCAGATCCCCCGTCACCCAGACTAACAACCTTGTTATCAGCTTTCCCGGTTGCATCAGTTGCTGATCCTATTGTCGGGAAAGAAGAACCGTCATATGTTAATTCAGTATTATCAATTTCAATAGGACCACGGTTTACCTGGCAACCTGTCGCCCACCCGGTTATTGCCGAACTGTCTTTATAAACAGCCGTAGTACCGGGCTGACCCGCTGAAGGGGCAAACTGACCCTGTATTAAAGCTATCGGCAGTGATAATACGAGAACCAGTAACATAATTGGTTTATGTAAACTTTTTTTCATTCTTTATAAAGGATGGCATTTATGTTGTTTCTAAGAATCATAATTTCCGTACCTCTTTAATTTTGTACAGTTCCGGTAATATTATCCAGGCAGAAATAGGCCGGGGTATTCATACCATAATCACCGTTATCCGAAGAGCTCAGGCTGAACGCAAGTGATTTGATTTCTCCGAAAGAAGATAAGTCAACCTCATTCCATACATTTGAAATGTAATCTTTCGAATTATCCGATGAAGTATAATCTGCCAGCATTATTTCAGCTGTACCGATCACCGAACCTGTTGTATTCATGGCGTTAATAGTTAATTTAAACCAGTCGGGATCATTGCCGGAATCACCTCCAAATTTTTTTGAAAATGCATCTCCGCTTTTCATGGAAAGCGCAGGGTAAGTATCGTTGGCTACTGATAATTTTACAGATTTCATAGGCTCTGTAAAAGTGAGCGTGTCAGCATCATAACCAATCACATAAATTTTTGAATTGTCTGCCCCACCTCCCGGATAAGCACTGTATTGGTTGCCATAACCAGCAGTCTGGTTATCTGTAATGTTTGAATAGGCAAATCCCGACCAATAGGTTATACCTCCGCCAAAGTCGGTAAAAACATTATGGCAGAATACATTTCCGGAGATAAAACCACCCGAACCATCAGAACCGTTCCAGAAGGTATTTGCTTCGAGGTTCATATCTTCAAAATCCGTTACTACTGTGTGAAAATCCTGTTTCTTCTCACACGACACAAAAATAAATGCCAATGCAATACCGACTGGCAGTAAAACTCTCAAACTTTTCATGATTTAATTTTAAATGAGACATACAAAAATTGATTATTCATAAAATCAATATTCGTAAGCCTGCAAGGAAATAAGTAAGGAAGACGCTGATGAGCACATCCCGGCTTTTATCCCGAAAGCTATAAATATTGGTGATCGTGGCAGGTCTTCTGACTTACTCCCTTTTTGAACCGCCTTCCCGTCCTTGATAACAAGACAGTGGCACGGGGTGTTCAAAAAGTTAAGGAGCTTACAGCAGCGGGTACTGTCCGGGATTTTCACCCGGTTCCCTATTATTCCGTACTTTGGAAATTAAAAAAGTTTTAGAACCTCGATCGAAACAAAATTAGGAATTAAAATCCATCCTCTGAAATAAATTATGAAAATATCAGCTATATTTTTACCTTTGAACGCCAATTCATGTAAGTTGATGATTTAATAAAACGCTGATTTCTAACTAATTTTCATTTCGCAATGGCTGTTAATAAACTTATTATAACTTTTACCATTTCCTTTTTTATACCGCTCAATATCTTTTGTCACGAAGTGCCCGATTCCAGCTCTCAAATCCTCAATAAACATTTGTTTTTTAACCGGACTATTTCACAAAAAGAAAATGAAGAAATTCCTGATTTTTCTTCCCTTATTTTCTCATTTGATTATTCTACAAATACGAATACTTTTGGAAATTTCAATAATGATATCAAACAACCTTATTATTCACCTTCTGTTTCCTACTTTTCAAAGTACGGATTCAATCTTTCCATATATACCTTCTTTTATAGAAAATTCCGATGCAACATCCAGCGAAACCACGAGTGAGTTGGATCTTATGGCCGGATACAACTTTCAACCATTAAAAAATCTGAGTATTTATCCGGGTTATACACATATATTTTATAGTAAAAATTCATATTCGTTAAAATCGGTTATTTCCGATATTGCCCAATTAGATTTAAGCTACCAGCTGAAATGGTATAATGCATCCCTTTCTTCGAGCTATCTGATAGGTAAAAAAAACACGTTCTATTTGTCTGTTCAAAATTCTTTCAGCATTGACTTTGAGAAAGTTCCGGGAAAAAATGCCCTATTGTCCTTACAACCCGGGATCGATTTGAATATTAGTGACAAAAATTATTACAATGACATTCTGTTAAGTGATGTTTATTTAAACAGTTCGGTCACAAATTACATTGTGCAACACTGGTTAAACCGCTTTCCGAATCTTACGGAAGAACAAATAAAAGACAGGTTGTATAACCTGGAACTGCGACAAAACCCTGATGCTTTTAATGTTCAATATGCACTTACCTCTGTCAGCTTGATTTTACCGGTATATTATATGATCGGTGATTTTTCCTTTAACCTTACTTTCTATACCTCTATTCCTGTTTATCAATCGGATTTTTTGAGCAGCGATGTCCAGTTTTATCTGAATGCAGGGATAAGTTACAGTATTGATTTCCAAAAATGAAGCAAATTCAGCGTTTCCAAAAAAGTGTTTTGTAAAGCTATTTGCAAAACTCCCCGTAATATTCTTCAGCCTGGTCATCTCCAAGTTCGGTAGCTTTCTGAAGGTCGGCACACGCCTGCTCATTCATCTCCAGATGCAGTTCGGCCAGGGCCCTGTTAAAAAAATAATCAACCTTATCGCCTGCCAGACCGATAGCCTTGGTATAGTCAGCAACAGCTCCTTCGAAGTCTTTCATCTGGAATCTGGTATTAGCCCTGTCATAATATCCATCGGCATTATCAGGCTGGAGTTTCAGACCGTGCGAGAAATCATCGATTGCCTCCTGGAATTTTCCAATCTTAAACCATGTATTTCCCCTCACAAAATAAGCATCCGCATAATCAGGATCCAATTTTAAAACAGTCGAAAAGTCATCATTTGCTTTTTCATAATTACCCAGTTCATACCAGGCATTGCCCCTGTTGAAATAGGCATCTGTATCATTCCTGTAATTCGCCAATAATGAATTATAACTACTTATGGCATCTTCAAACCGTTCCAACATCACATATGCATTCCCAATATAATACAATGCTTTTTTGTTTATGGAATCTGATTCCAGTACCTGAATATAATATTTTATAGCTGATTCATAATCACCTTTCTCCTGTTTATTATTTCCCTTTTCCAGTAATTTCCCGATAGATTGTGCATTCAGTGAAAATGCCCCTGCCAGTAATAACAGAATTACAGCATTGCTTATCAGATGTTTATTCATAATCGACAGTTTAGATAACTTATTTTATTGGTTCATTCTTTTTCTGCGCTGGAGCATTAATCGCTGAATTCTTTTCTGACGCATTTTGTTCTGATTCATTTGCTTACGCTGTTTCTGCATTTGCATTTTACGTTGCCTCATCATCTGATTCCGCTTCATCATGAATTGTTTGCGCTGCAGCACCAGTTTATGATGCATGTTATCCCGCAGGATCATTTTCTGATCCCGGCTGTTTTCCCTCAAAGAAATCGAATTAATATCGGGCGGACCTTTCTTAACCTGATTTGTTTCTGTCTGAGCAGTCAGAAGCGTGAAACAAAAAATACCTGTTGCCAGAAATAATAACCGTTTCATATATATTATCTTTATTGTATTACTAATTTTTAAATTACAGTTGTTAGATCAATAATATTCAAAATGGTTTAATACCCTTTAAAAAATAGTGGGTATCCATAAAACTTTGCCAGTTAAATTTAACAATCTTTTCAGGTAAAATAAACTTTTGCCCTGTTTGATTTATTAACCGGTTAAAATGTTTCACCAATACTATCTTCTGTAACAGTCTGATGTCCCCGGCTATAATATTATTTCCATGAAAAGCTTTTATATGAAGTAGAAAATTCAAATTAATATAGTTACTATCTTTATCACTTTATTTAAGAATAATACGACTTATGACTACCAATTCATCCGTTGAAACACGCATCCTGCAACTCAGAAAACTGCTGGATGAACACAATTACAGGTATTATGTACTTTCACAACCCGTGATCAGTGATTTCGAATACGATCAGTATATGAAAGAACTCACCGATCTCGAAAATAAGTATCCTGAATATTTCGATGCAAATTCGCCTACGCAACGGGTAGGTGATGACCGTAATGCCGAATTCAAACAGGTTGAGCATAAGTATCCCATGATGTCGTTAAGTAATACTTATTCGCGTGAAGAACTGAAAGAATTTGAAAACCGGATCCGGAAAATTATTCAGGAACCTGTTGAATATATTTGCGAACTGAAATATGACGGCACATCTATCAGTCTTACCTATGAAGGAGGAAAACTTGTTCGTGCAGTTACCAGGGGCGACGGTGAAAAAGGAGATGATGTAACTTCCAATGTCAGAACAATAAGAAGCATTCCCCTTGTACTCAATAAAAACGGTCATCCTGACAATTTTGAGATGAGAGGGGAAATACTTCTGCCCCATAAAGGTTTTGAAAAAATGAATAAGGAGCGGGAAGAAATCGGTGAAATGCCATTTGCCAACCCACGGAATGCTGCTGCAGGAACATTGAAAATGCAAAATTCATCGCTGGTAGCCAAACGCCCCCTCGATTGTTTTCTTTATTATTTGCTGGGTGAGGACCTTCCTTTCCAGTCGCATTATGAAAACCTGATGAAAGCAAAAGAATGGGGCTTTAAAGTTCCCGAATATATTACAAAGTGCCGGTCACTGGAAGAGGTATTTTCATTTATCGACCGCTGGGACAAAGAAAGGGAAAATCTTCCGTACGATATTGACGGGATTGTGATAAAGGTCAATTCGTATGAACAACAGCGAAAATTGGGATTTACAGCAAAATCACCGCGCTGGGCTATTGCCTATAAATTTAAAGCTGAACAGGCTTCAACCCGATTAATCTCCATCGACTACCAGGTGGGTCGCACAGGCGCCATTACCCCGGTAGCAAACCTGGATCCCGTTTTACTGGCAGGAACAACGGTAAAACGTGCATCACTTCACAATGCCGACCAGATTGCATTACTGGACATACGACTTAATGACATTGTTTTTATCGAAAAAGGTGGGGAAATAATTCCCAAGGTAGTAGGAGTTGACAAGGACAAACGTCGGGATGATTCAAAACCAGTGGAATATATCCGTAATTGTCCCGAATGCGGAACTCTGCTTGTAAGAAACGAAGGCGAAGCCAAACATTACTGTCCCAATGAAAACGGATGTCCGCCGCAAATCAAAGGCAAACTTGAACATTTTGTCAGCAGGAAAGCGATGGACATTGGACTGGCAGAAGCTACCATCGATCAGCTTTACAGACAAGGGTTGCTGAAAGATATTGCAGATTTTTACGAATTAAAGAAAGAACAATTGCTTTCGTTGGAAAGGTTTGCTGAAAAATCGGCAGATAATCTTATTAAAAGCATAGAAGATTCTAAAAAGGTTCCGTTTACACGCGTATTATACGCCCTGGGAATTCGTTATGTAGGTGAGACTGTTGCTAAGAAAATCGCTTTGCACCTCCGTTCGATAGATAAACTCGCCGGTTCTGATGTTGATGAATTGATTGAAGTAGAAGAAATTGGTGATATAATTGCAGAAAGCATCTACCGTTATTTTAACAATGAAAAAAACCGCGAACTTATCAGCAGGCTAAAAAATGCAGGAATACAATTCGAAATAAAGGAAGAAAGCGTGCAAAATATTTCAGATAAACTATCCGGTAAATCCATTATTATTTCCGGGGTTTTTCAGAATTTTTCGCGTGATGAAATAAAAGTAATGATTGAAAAACACGGAGGAAAAAACGTAACGTCTATATCCTCAAAAACTGACTACCTGGTTGCCGGAGAAAACATTGGCCCGAGCAAATTAGAAAAAGCCCGAAAACTGAAGATACCGATTCTTAGCGAAGATGAATTTATTAATTTGATACAATAAAAATAAATATCCATATTGATGAATAATTGCTTGTTAATTCCAGAAAAAGATAGCATTAATAAATAATACAGGTTAGTTAAATACATTTTATTTTCTTAAAATTGTATTGTGAAAAATCCTTGTTCATTTGCTTCATTAAATGCAGGCAGGATGGTTTGAGATGGATATTTTTATCCTGAAAATCCAGTTAATTATTATGTAAATGAGATTAACAGAAAATATTAAAACGGCAATAGGTTCCCGTGCTTTAAGGAAAAAATCGAAACAGGCAAATCGCCGGAAAACGGTATGTAACCTGATAGATGCTAAGAACATAGGAATTTTGTATAATGCCACTCACTTGGTGAGTTTCGAGATCATTAAAGATCTGGTGAAAACATTATCTTCTAAAAATGTGAATGTATCTGCCCTGGGATATGTGCATTCAAAGATGTTAATTGACCACTATCTTTACCGGAAAGGATTTGATTTTTTTACACGAAATGAATTAAACTGGTATTATAAACCTGAAGGTCAGGTAGTGGATGATTTTATGCAGAACCCTTTTGATATTCTGATCGATTTAAGTCTGGATGATTATTATCCGATTCAATATATTCTCGCAAGTTCCGTAGCAACCTTTAAAGTAGGCAGGTATACCCCCGATCAACAAAATCTTGACCTGATGATCGACCTTGAAAAAGAAAAGCAGGAAATGAAAAAGATCCATGAGGAGGTTACCCATAAAAAAGAAGGAAATAAGGAAAGTGAAAAAGAAGCCGAGATTGAAGAAGAAGTGGAACAAAAAGTAGAATTAGAGATTCAACTGAATTTTCTAATCAACCAGTTGATACACTATCTCTCATTGATTAAAAATATATAAACCATGACACTAACAAAATTTACGGGTACCGGTGTAGCCATTATTACGCCGTTCCGGAACGATAAAAGCGTTGATTTCAAATCGTTGGGAAAATTAATAGAACATCTGATTGCGAATGGGGTAAATTATCTTGTTGTTCTTGGTACAACAGGAGAATCCGTCACACTGTCGAAGGATGAAAAACATGCTGTAGTCAATTTTGTAATTGAAACAGTTAATAAACGAATACCGGTTGTTGTCGGCATGGGTGGAAACAATACGCAGGAAGTTATAAATACCATAAGTACATTTAGTTTTGATGGTATTGATGCCATTCTTTCAGTAGCTCCCTACTACAACAAGCCTTCACAGGAGGGTATATACCAGCACTTTAAAGCAATTGCTACCGCCAGTCCGAAACCAGTTATTTTATACAATGTTCCCGGCCGTACCGGATCGAATATAAGCGCAGAAACAACAGTTAGGCTGGCAAAAAATGTAAAAAATATCATAGCCATCAAAGAAGCATCGGGGAATTTCAACCAACTTATGCAAATTATACAAAACAAACCGAAAGATTTTGATGTAATCTCGGGTGACGATGCCATTACTTTACCTCTGATATCTATAGGTGGTGCCGGCGTTATTTCAGTGGTTGCCAATGCATATCCGGCACAGTTTTCAGCTATGGTCGATTTTGCATTAAAGGGAGATTTTAAGAAAGCTGCAGAACTGCACTATCAGTTATTCGAAATGATACAGGCATTGTTTGAAGAAGGCAACCCTCCGGGAATAAAAGCCGTATTGAAAATGATGAATATTTGTGATAACAGTGTAAGGCTTCCGCTGATGCCGGTAAGTGAAAAACTTTATAAAAAACTGGAGGGACTGGCAAAAGCCATCCAATAATCCATAGCTCTAAAAGGTTGTTTATAAACCCGATTCAAATAAATCAGTGTGACTAAAAAGAATAATTCAAAAGTTGACGAAAAAGTTTTCATGGTAACCGGTGCCAATTCTGGCGTTGGTAAAGCCACAGCTTTGGGTCTTGCCCTTACAGGAGCTACCGTTCTAATGGTTTGCCGCAATAAAAACAAGGGAGAATCAGTAAGACAGGAGATTATTCGTAAAAGCGGAAATTCAAAAATAGATCTGTTCTTAGCCGATTTTGACCGCCTGGATTCCATTCATGAAATGGTGAAGGAATTTAAATCGAAATATAGTCGTCTGGATGCATTATGCAATATAGCTGGTATTATTTCACCTTCACGGCAGATCACACAAGATGGAATAGAAAAGAATCTGGCTGTAAATTACCTCAGTCATTTTTTGCTGACTAACCTGCTTCTGGACATTCTGAAAAAAAGTTCTCCTTCAAGAATAATCAATATCGCCGGAAGTCCGGGTACGTTGAAAAATGTTAAAATCAATTTTGACGACATACAGTACGAAAAACATTACAACTGGATCAAGGCAGCGCTTCAGAGCGCTTTTGCCCGAGCAATTTTTACGTTTGAACTGGCAAAACACCTCAATGGTTCAGGAGTAACTGCAAATGTTTTCCATCCGGGATATGTAAAGTCAAACCTTGGAAATAATTTGCCCATTCCACTTCGATGGGCCGCTTCTTTAGGTCAACTTTTCCTGAGTAAGAAAAGCAAAACAAGTGTTTATCTCGCCACCTCACCTGAGGTAGAAACAATTAACGGAAAATTCTTTGCATTCAGAAATCCTGTTAAATTTAAGCCCCCTGACTATACACCGGAAGTGGGAGAAAAATTATGGAGACTGAGTGAAGAACTGACAAAATCAGTGTGACCGATTTCATTTTTCCAATTATCAAATTCTATTGATTTCTTAAATTCTTACAAAGCAGTAAGATCGTTTTAGATAGTTTGCAATTTAAAATCGATCTGAAAGTAGAAACCGCCAGACCGATTTTAATTTTTATACTGCAGCTTCCACGCCTGGCCTTCCGTGACAGTTTTTGTATTTTTTACCGCTTCCGCAGGGACATGGGTCATTACGCCCTACCTTTTTTTCAACCCTCACTGGTTGTACACGCTGCTGTTGTCGTTGCTGACCGTCTCCACCTCCATCACCTCCTCCACTAAAGGATGAACCATATTCACTTTTACTGGTTTCAAGCCGGCTCATATCCATTCGTCTTGGTGCCTGACCACGCTGCACTTCACTCGGATCCTGAATAGGTATCTGTCCCTTCATTAACACTCCAATTACTTCCTTATTAATACGGTCTACCATATTCTGGAATAATTCAAACGATTCGAATTTATAAATGAGCAACGGATCCTTTTGTTCATAAGTAGCATTCTGGACAGATTGTTTCAATTCATCCAGTTCACGCAGGTTTTCTTTCCAGGATTCATCTATAGAAGCCAGAAGAATGGTTTTTTCATATGATCTTACAAGTTCTTCACATTCCGTATTGTATGACTTTTCGAGATTGGCAAGTACCTGATAGACTTTTATTCCATCAGTGATCGGAACGACAATATTCTCATAAACTTTTGATTGTTTTTCAAATACTTCTTTAATTACCGGGAGGGCCTGGTGACGTATCATTTCCTGTTTACGTTTATAAGATTTACGGATGGAATCGTAAAGCTTTTCACCAATCTCCTCAGCGTTTAATTTCAGGTATTCATCCTCGCTTACAGGAGCATTGACCGATAATGTGCGGATAACCTCAAAACTGAAATCAGGAAATTCTGCATTGCCATGAAACTGGCTGACAAGGCTTTCACTAATATCATACATCATGTTGGCAATGTCAAGCTGAATACGTTCACCAAACAATGCATGCCGGCGTTTAGTATAAACAACTTCACGCTGTGAATTCATTACATCATCGTATTCCAGCAAACGCTTTCTAATGCCGAAGTTGTTTTCTTCTACTTTCCTCTGCGCCCGTTCAATGGATTTGGTAATCATGGAATGCTGAATCACCTCTCCTTCTTTTAATCCCATCCGGTCCATAATCGAAGCTATTCTATCCGAACCGAACAGACGCATCAGGTCGTCTTCAAGAGAAACATAAAACTGGGAAGATCCCGGATCTCCCTGACTTCCTGCACGGCCTCGTAACTGACGGTCAACACGTCGTGATTCATGCCGTTCCGTACCAATAATTGCCAGTCCGCCAGCCTGCCTGACCTCAGGTGTAAGTTTAATATCGGTACCACGACCAGCCATGTTGGTAGCTATGGTTACCGTACCTTTTTTACCGGCTTCGGCAACAATTTCAGCTTCACGCTGATGCAATTTGGCATTTAGTACATTGTGTTTTATCCCTTTCATATTTAACATCCGGCTAAGCAATTCGGATATTTCTACCGAAGTTGTACCTACCAGCACCGGACGTCCTATTTCATTCAGTTGAACAATTTCATCAATAACGGCATTGTATTTTTCCCTTTTGGTTTTGTATACCAGATCTTCCCTGTCATCGCGGACAATCGGTTTGTTGGTAGGAATTACAACCACTTCCAGTTTATAAATATCCCATAATTCTCCTGCTTCCGTTTCAGCAGTACCGGTCATACCTGCCAGTTTGTGGTACATCCTGAAATAATTCTGTAGGGTAATGGTGGCATAAGTTTGTGTAGCAGCTTCCACTTTTACTTGTTCCTTTGCCTCAATTGCCTGATGTAATCCATCGGAATAACGCCGGCCCTCCATGATACGGCCAGTTTGTTCATCAACAATTTTTACTTTATTATCAATAACCACATATTCCACATCGCGTTCAAACATGGTATATGCTTTTAACAACTGGTTAATAGTATGTACACGTTCCGATTTTACTGAATAATCCTGTAAAAGTTCTCTTTTTTCTCAACATATCTTCTCATCCATCCCTGATTTTTCCAGTTCAGCAATTTCACTGTCCGATATCAGGCAAAATAAAAAATTCGGGATCATCAAGATGGAGAAATCAAATCAATTCCTTTATCAGTGAGTTCAACTGAATTTTGTTTTTCATCAATGATAAAATAAAGTGCGTCGGTTACCTTATGCATATTTTTGTTGTTTTCCTGCATATAGAAATTCTCCGTTTTCATCATCGGGGCTTTGTTTCCCTCTTCACTCAGAAATTTTATCAATGGTTTATTCTTGGGTAACCCCTTATAAGCCTGTAAAAGTTTAAACCCGCCATCTTCACTTTTACCATCACTAATCAATTTTTTCGATTCGGCTAGAATTTCGGTTACCAGTTTCCTCTGTGCATTGACAAGTGTTTCCACTTTGGGCTTTAACTCATCAAATTCCTGATTTTCACCTTTTGGTACAGGGCCTGAAATTATAAGTGGTGTACGGGCATCATCGATCAATACGGAATCGACCTCGTCGACGATTGCATAGTTATGTCTACGTTGCACCAGATCCTGCGGACTAATGGCCATGTTATCCCTCAGGTAATCAAAACCAAATTCGTTGTTTGTACCAAATGTAATATCGGCATTATAAGCTTTACGTCGTGCATCGGAATTAGGCTGATGTTTGTCGATACAGTCTACAGATAATCCGTGAAATTCATACAAAGGGCCCATCCATTCGGAGTCACGTTTCGCCAGATAATCATTCACCGTTACAATGTGCACCCCCCTGCCGGTAAGCGCATTCAGAAAAACGGGCAATGTGGCGACAAGTGTTTTACCTTCACCGGTAGCCATCTCGGCGATTTTACCTTCATGCAAAACAACACCACCGATCAGCTGTACATCGTAATGCACCATATCCCAGGTGATTTCATTACCTCCAGCCATCCAGTGATTAAGATGTCGCACTTTATCTCCATGAATTTCAACATTATCCCGCACAACAGCAAGATCGCGATCGAAATCAGTAGCTGTGGCTTCGAGGTACTCATTATCATTGAACCGGCGTGCCGTCTCTTTCATAAGCGCAAAAGCCACCGGTAATACTTCATTCAGTACAACTTCCAGTTTATCGTCGATGTCTTTTTCAATCTTATCAATTTTCTCATATATTTTTTCAACTTCTGAAACTTCCAGGTTGTCATTTTCAGCTTCAACTTTCAATTTAGCTATTTCATCCTGTTCAGTTTTTATGTACTCCTGTATATGATTTTTTAATTCCTGGGTCTTTGCCCGCATCTGATCATTTGTAAGAGTTTGAATATGTTTGTATTCCGCCCTGACCTTTTCCACAATGGGCATAGCTTCCCGTATATCCCTGTCCGATTTATTTCCGAAAAATATGCCTAGTACTTTTGTTAATATATTCATTTACCTGATTTTTATAAATTCGCTGTATTATTCAGCAAAAATAATGCAAATATTACGATTCGTGACAGTAAAGGCATTATTTGTGCTTTTTTGTCATGCATGAAAATGTATTCTGTTCATAGAACAAAGTAATGTTTTAACCGATTAAAATGCAAGTGATTTTTTCAGGAAATAAGTTTAAAAAATCCCGGAAAATTGTACGGTGCACTTACCCTGCTTTACTACCCTATTTTACCTGTTCCTATTAACATATATTAACGCGCAGAATATTACAAAAATTTGACTTAACTGTTAATTATTTAAGTTGGAAATTACAAATATTAACTTACCAGGAAAGGAAGTTTTATATGTTAACAATTAAGTAATTAGGAGGAAATGAAAATGAAAAATTCAAAGATTATAAAACATGTACTATTTTTACTGGCCATTAGCGCCGGTTTTTTGTTGGTACAGAGCTGTGTAGTTTACCAGGGTTATCGTGTTCCGCCGGTAACAGTATCGGAAATTGTACAAATGAGTAAAGACAGTATTCCGGCAAAAGAGATTATCTCAAAAATACAAAATTCACATACGGTATATCGGCTGAAAGCTGACCAACTAGCTGAACTTAAAAAAGAAGGAGTTTCTTCTGATGTAATCAATTATATGGAACAAACTCATCTTGAAGCAGTACGACAGAACCAGCAACTGGAAGATTTGAATTACTGGTGGCCGGGATGGGACGGTTATTGGTATGGCGGACCAGCTTTTGGGTGGCCAAATAATTACTGGAATTATAACTGGGGTGCTGGTGTCCATTTTGATCATGATCATGAAGGAGGTTATGTCGTTCATCACAGTCATGACAGGGATGGTGGCGGAAGAAGGTAAACCCGGCAAATTGTTAATTTCACTGATAATTAGATAATCCTGTCAGAGAATCCAGGAATTACAGGAAACTTGTTTCAGGTAACTTATTAAAACAAGAATAAAAAAATCCGTTAGAAATATTTCTAACGGATTTTTTGTTATCTTTTTAATTAATTACTCACCAGCCCCACCGGCGACTGGTTTCCGAAGAGATAAAATATCTCTGTCGAACTGATATAACTGTCCATCACCAACAAGAGCCAGTTTATCGATAATTTCTTTGGCCGATTTTTCTTCCTCGATCTGCTCATTTACAAACCACTGTATCCAGTTATGGGTGGTGAAATCCTTTTCGGAAATACATTCCGCAACAATGTCATTGATTGATGCGGTTATGAAATGTTCGTGTTCCAGAACTGCTGTAAACAATTCTTTAACATTCCCATAATCTACCGGAGGCTGTTTGATGGTAGGAATAAGGGCATGGCCTCCCCGATCATTCACATATACAACTAATTTTAACATGTGTATCCGTTCTTCATCGGATTGAACATATAACCAGCTGGCAGTTCCGGAATAACCTTTTACTTCGGCCCATGAAGCCATTGCCAGGTACAAGATGAGAAGAATAACCCTCTTTTTCGATCTGCTCATTCAGAATCTTTTCTATTTTTTTATTCAACATATAACTTGATATTTAGATTCAGTTTAATACCAACAATAAAGCACAAAAAAAGGTTCAGTAACTACTGAACCTTTTTTGATCAGAATTAATTTTACATTCCTGAAATAATTTCATCACCAAATTCCGAGCACTTTAATTTTGTTGCTCCTTCCATCAACCGTTCGAAGTCGTAAGTAACTCTTTTGGCTAAGATCGCATTTTGTAAACCTTTCACAATTAAAGCGGCAGCTTCGTCCCATCCCAAGTATTCCAACATCAATACTCCGGAAAGAATAACCGATCCGGGATTAACTTTATCCTGCCCTGCGTATTTAGGCGCCGTACCATGGGTAGCTTCAAATATAGCATGACCCGTTTCATAATTAATATTTGCACCAGGGGCAATTCCAATACCACCCACAATTGCTGCCAATGCGTCGGAAACATAATCCCCATTGAGATTAAGAGTTGCTATTACCGAATACTCTGCCGGACGAGTTAATATCTGCTGTAAAAATGCATCAGCAATCATATCTTTTACGATGATCTCTTTCCCGGTCTCCGGATTAATAAAAGTACACCATGGCCCACCATCAATTTCCACGGCTCCGTGTTCTTTTTTTGCAAGTGCATAACCCCAGTCACGGAAAGCCCCTTCGGTGAATTTCATAATATTCCCTTTATGAACAAAAGTAACCGATGGTTTATCGTGTTTAATGGCATAATCAATGGCAGCACGCACAAGTCGTTCCGTTCCCTGTTTTGATACAGGTTTTATCCCTATGGAAGATGATTCCGGAAAACGTATTTTGGTAACATTTAATTTCTTCTGCAAGTAGTCTATCAGACCTTTTACTTCATCGGTACCACTCATCCATTCGATCCCTGCATATATATCTTCCGAATTCTCACGAAAAATAACCATGTCGGTTGTAGTGGGATCTTTTACAGGAGAAGGTACACCTTTATAATACTTAACGGGCCGCAAACACACATAAAGGTCGAGTATCTGGCGAAGCGCCACGTTTAATGAACGTATTCCACCTCCTACAGGCGTAGTAAGCGGACCTTTAATGGCTACCAGGTATTCCCTTATGGTATCAAGGGTTTCCTGCGGAAGCCATTCACCCGATTTATTAAATGATTTCTCTCCTGCATATACTTCTTTCCATGAAATTTTCCGTTTCCCGGCGTAGGCTTTTTCAACAGCAGCATCGAAAACTTTTACCGATGCCCTCCAGATGTCGGGACCTGTACCATCACCTTCTATAAAGGGTATTATCGGATTTTCGGGAACATTTAAAATTCCTTTGTCAATTGTTATTTTCTGACCACTCATTTTTATTAATTTATTGGTTTATTGATATATTCAATAATTAAACATTAATTCAACAGCTACAGAAGAGAGTCCAGGTATCAGTTGAGTATTCTATTTTTAATAAGTTGTATTAATTTTAAATACATATCCATACTACTTCATATTCAGAAGCGCAAAAATAGTTAAAAACAGTTATTCGAACAAAAATATCTCACCCTGCCGGTTATTCAAAATCGAGATTAAAATCCTGTTTCAGTTGTTCGAGTGTTGGATTTTTCTGACTCATGTGTCTGTATTTTTCTTCCGCCGTATAAAGTTTTTTCGTACCATTACCATTATCCTCCGTAATTTTTTCTTCCAGCTCAATCAGATCATTTTGTAATTCCTTTCGCAGAAAATTCATTAATGCAGGCTTTACCTTTGTTCTGAAATCCTCAGCCTGGGCATTATTTTTCATCTCAAGTTCCAGAAGACCTGTGCCTGTTATACCGGGTTGCTGATTTTTAAGTGTACTGTACATACGGGGCATTTCATCCTTTATACTTTCTACATATTTATTCCACGTATTCAATAAATCCTCAATAGTAAACGGAGTATTCTGAACAGCATCTTCTTCCACAACATCTTCACTTGACACATCATCCGAAACCTCCTCTGATTTTTGTGTGCTGCCGAAATTCCCCAATGCTTCCCTTATAGAAGGCGTTTTTGAGATATAAGTTTTTTTTATCGGTTTAACCTCTTCCTTTACCTCAGAGACAGAATCCTTCACCGGATTATCGGACTTATCATTAGTATGGGTAACAGTTGTTTGAATTTGTTCAGGAACCTGGATTTTTTCAGCTTTGCTTATAACCGGGGAAGAAACAGGATTGTCAGTCGATAATTTTATTTCGGATTTTACCTGTGGTTCATCGTTTTTTTTTTCGTCAGTCAGATTTCCCAGTCTGATCAGTGTCAATTCCACATGTAATCGTTGATTTTTGCTCGATTTGTAACCTATATCACAGGTATTACACAAATCAATGGCTTTATATAAAAAATCGACCGGGCAACGGCTTGTTTGTTCCCTGTATTTTTCTTTGATATTTTTTCCGGCTTCCAATAACTGAACAGTAACTTCATCTTTACATACCAGCAGATCGCGAAAATGCTTGCTCAGGCTATTAATGAAATTATGTCCGTCAAATCCTTCACTTAATATTTCATCGAATAACAACAGCACATTCGGTATATCATTTTGCAAAAATGCATCTGTAAGCCTGAAATAATAATCGTAATCCAGAATATTCAGGTTCTCAATAACTTTCTGGTATGTTATCTTATTATCTGAGAAACTTACAATCTGATCGTAGATGGAAAGAGCATCGCGCATGGCTCCATCCGCTTTTTGAGCGATAATGTTAAAAGCATCTGTTTCGTATTCGATACTTTCCTTTTGCGAAATTTGTTCGAGGTAGTTGACAATATCTTCTACTTGTATCCGGTTAAAATCGAAAATCTGGCAACGGGAAAGAATGGTTGGGATAATTTTATGTTTTTCTGTTGTAGCCAAAATAAAAATAGCATGTGCGGGCGGTTCCTCCAGTGTCTTCAAAAACGCGTTGAACGCTTGCTGCGACAGCATATGCACCTCGTCGATGATGTATATACTATACTTTCCAATTTGCGGGGGTATCCGCACCTGGTCGATCAGATTCCGTATATCATCCACCGAATTGTTCGATGCGGCATCCAGTTCATGGATGTTATATGATCGTGATTCATTAAACGATTTACAGGATTCACAAGTGTTACAGGCTTCAGCCGAACTGTCGAGGTTAATACAATTAATAGTTTTTGCAAATATCCTGGCACAGGTTGTCTTTCCCACTCCCCTCGGTCCGCAAAATAAATATGCATGCGCCAGGTGCCGGGTACTGATAGCGCTTTTTAATGTTGACGTTATAGATGCCTGTCCCACAACTGAGTCGAAGGTTATGGGTCTGTATTTCCGTGCTGATACAATAAAATTTTCCATGTGAAATTCAAATTCCTGACAAATATAATAAAATATGCCAGAGATAAGTTATGATTTGAGAGATGAATCACAGTCCGGGAAAATCTTCTTCTACTAACTATATTACAGGTAGTTACGCATAATGGTTATTATTGGAATTAATTGATTATAAAACGTTTGATTCATTTACTCAGCACCGATAAATAAAATCCTCACAATTATTTGAATAGAACAAAAAATTGTGATATTTTTGCGCTCTGTTTAAAAAACAATATTTAAAACTTTAAAAATTAGAAGCTTTATGTTAAATCATTATGAAACCGTTTTCATTACAACTCCCGTTTTGTCTGAGAACCAGATGAAGGAAGCGGTTGACAAAGTTAAAGCACTTATTACCAGTAATGGTGGTGAAATTGTGCATGAGGAGAACTGGGGACTTAAAAAGTTAACCTATCCCATCCAGAAAAAATCAACCGGTTTTTATTACCTGATTGAGTTTAATTCGGAAGGTAGTTTTATTGAAAAACTGGAAACAGAATTCCGGCGTGATGAACGAGTTATTCGTTTTTTAACTTTCAAATTGGACAAATACGCTGTTGAATATGCTGAAAAGAAAAGAAGACAGAAACAACAACAAGTAGAAAAAACGGAGGAATAGATCATGGCACAAAATCAATCTGAAATAAGATATTTAACCCCACCAACGGTTGAAATTAAAAAGAAAAAATATTGCCGGTTCAAGAAAAACCGCATTAAATATATTGATTATAAGGATCCGGAATTTTTAAAGAAATTCCTGAACGAACAGGGTAAAATCTTACCACGACGGATTACAGGTACTTCAATGAAGTATCAACGTAAAGTTGCCACTGCTGTTAAGCGGGCACGTCACCTGGCTTTGCTGCCTTACGTAATTGATATGTTAAAATAAAATAACGGAAACATCATGGAAATTATATTAAAACAAGATATTCCCACTTTAGGAGATAAAGACGACATTATAAGCGTAAAGAACGGCTATGCCAGAAATTACCTTATTCCAAAAGGAATGGCTATTAATGCAACTGCTTCTGCAAAAAAAATTCATGAAGAGTACTTAAGGCAGAGAGCACATAAAGAGGAAAAGATAAAAAATGAAGCATTGGCAATTGCTGAAAAATTAAAAGATGTTTCATTAACAATCGGTGCAAAAACCAGCTCAAAAGGTAAAATCTTTGGTTCGGTAAATACCATACAAATTTCAGAAGCATTGAAAGAAAAAGGATTTGATATCGAACGCAAAACTATTTCTATCAAAGATGAGCTTATTAAAGAAGTTGGAAAATATACTGCCAAGATTAAACTTCATAAAGAAGTTTATGCAGAAATACCCTTTGAAATTGTCACTGAATAGAATAAAATAAGAAGATACGATACAGTACAATATAAAAAATGCCCCGATATCGGGGCATTTTTTTATTTAATGGCAATTGTTTCGATTTCTACAAGCGCCCCTTTTGGTAAAGCTGCCACCTCATAAGCTGCTCTTGCCGGTGGATTATCAGTATAATATTTTCCATACACCTCATTCATCGCCTGAAAATCGCTAATGTTTTTGAGCAAACAGGTCGATTTAACCACATCATCAAAAGTATACCCGGCCTCTTTCAGTATGGCATCAATATTTTTCATTACCTGACCGGTTTGTTCTGTGATGTTATCGCCCACCATTTTCCCCTCCTGGTTTAATGGTATCTGACCGCTGATATAAAGTATGCCATTCTTTTCAACAGCCTGGCTATAGGGACCAATAGCCTGCGGTGCCTTTTCAGTGTAAATAATTTTTTTCATGACGATTGATTAAACTAATTTCTTTTCATTATTTTATCTAACTAAGTTAGATAATTTATTAGTAATTATCGTACCAGGAACCTTTCTTATCAATTTTAAGATCCTGCAGTAGGGCAGCTTTTGCCCTGATGGTAAACGAATAGCTTTTATAATATCCGAATGGTACCATGGAAAAATTCATTTGCCAGCAATGCAGGTCGCGATATATGCTTAAATTGGTAGAGACAATTTTTTTGGCGATGAAGTCGTAGCCGGAATTTGCACCGATTTTCCATTTTGGAGTAAGACTAAAATCCCCGGATAAACTGATCGAGTTTTGAAAAGAAGCTTTATAGGCAGATTTACTATATGTCCAGTTATAATTTATCCGAAAGCTCCAGGGAATCTTGAAATCAACATAGTTGCCATAGACATCATTTTCACTCGAAATATCGGTTCCTGCTTCAGGATTTAACCGGGCATCTGTTTGTTGCTGGTCTTGCTGGGAATTAGTTTTATTCTGTTTATCCTTACCTGCTGCTGAAGAAAATGACATCCCCATGCTGATATTAGCTCTGGTTAATCTTGCAATTTTACCATATTTTGAAAATTCAAACGTATTGTATTTATTTCCACTGCTATCAATTGCATAAGGACTAAAATTCCCCCCGAAACGGATGTTGATCTTATTGTTAAACAAACGGGTACCTCCATTCATCGAAATATCCGACCATCTTAGCGAATCAGCAAAAGGATTATAACTTGTTGAAAAATTTAAATTGTCCAGGATGCTAATCTTTTTAGCCTTGCCTGTTGTATCATTCTTTGGCCTTACTTTCATTTCAAGGTTATTATTCAGGCCAAAAGTGATATTTCCGCTTTTTCCGCTAAATGAAGGTGGTGGGTATATTTCCGAATCAAAATAGGAATATGGTTTTTTTATAGTTTTATTTGGGTCAGTGGGTGAAGGGTAAGAAAGAGTATCTTTATAACTGGGCATTATTCCTCTTAAATCCGGAACAAATGAAAATCCTATACTCGGTTGCATAAAATGACGAACTGCTTCAATATAGGAATTCGGGTTTTTCGATACAAACATACCATAAATTTTAGGATTGATAGAAGCAGAGATAGAAGGATAAAAAGCCTGTGCATATTTCAAACCATATATTGTATCTGTAATAATTGTATCTCTGGCTACTCCTCCCTGGGTAATATCACCTACCCTAACAAACCTTTTCTTTATAGAACGGGTATAAAGCACACCGCTATAATTTAAACTGGGACTAACAGTTACTATTTTAAGTGGTTTTAAATTAATGTAAAATGGAATATTTTGCTTAAAACCATTATCCATATGTTTAAGAGTGTACGAAGTAAAAAGTAAAGAATCTTTCGTATTTATCCGATTTTCCAGGTTGGCAGAATAACTTAATCCTATATTCTCATACCACTTATATTCGCCGGAACCCGATTTTTTCCTGAAGGGATAAATGGTACTCATATTGAACGAAACACTTGGAAGATTTAGGTTCACTACCTTGGTCCGGCTATTCTGAGATTGGTTTAAACTGGCAGAGAGATTGAAAGGAGTTCCCGGCCAGTTCTTTGAAAATGAAATACTGGATTGTTTTGTGTTTGTAAGTTGCGTCTGGTAATTATAACTTTGATTTTTATCATATGATGTTGAACTCATATTTACACTGGCTGAAAATGACTGGGTGGGATTCGCTTTTTGGTCTTGACTATGCTGCCATGTAAAAGAATAATCTTTAGTTCGTGCAAATAAAGGATCATCATCCACCTTATTCCTGACAAAATTAAAAGAAACAGCAGCCACTGTATTTATATCGTTTACGATAATTCGATTGTGTTGTAATGCCAAAAGTACCTTTCGAATAAACATCACCAATTATACTTAAATCAAAATAATCGTTAAGTGCAAAATACCAGCCCCCACCCCGCAGATAGAATCCCCGTCGTTGCTCCTGCCCGTACCTAGGAAAAATTAACCCGGAAGTACGAGTTTGAGAATTCGGAAAATATCCAAACGGTAAGATGATTGGCAGGGGAATATCTTCGAGTACCATGTATGACGGACCTGCTATAATCTTATCATTCGGAATGACGATGGCCTTGCTTAAAGCCAGGTAAAAATGAGGATGTTCCAGATCACACGTGGTATATTTACCGTTTTTTACATTAATTTGCCCACTAGGTAATCGCTTGGTAATACTACTATGCAGGTAACCGTCTCCCTCTTCGGTAAATACCTTACTTATATAACCTTTTTTCGATTTGAAGTTGTATTTTAATGTCGCTGATTCAAATTCTTCTTTACCTTCCGTAAATACCGGTGTTCCAGCCATTTTACCCGTACTGTCAGGTAATCCCCTAGCTATTACAGTGTTATCTTTCATGTCGAATTCAACATAGGAAGCCTTCAGATCAATCTCACCGTATTTAACTTCTGCGTTGTTAAACAGATACATCTTCTTGTTTTTAATGGAAATAATCATTGAGTCACTGGAGGAGTATTCTACTTTTGAGGACAGCACTTCTTCCCGTTTCTTTGATCGCCCGGCAAGTGTATCTGTTTTAAGAGTGTCACTCAATCCTTTGTTTATCAATGTATCGATTTTCAGGGTGTCATTCAGGCTTTTTTTTGCAATATTAAGGGTGTTCCCAATAGAATCCATTTCATCTGTCTGTGCAAATGAGTAGTTTCCTGTTAAGAAAAACAGAATGAATGTTGAAATGAAACAAGTTTTCAGTACCCTTGTAAACAATTTATATGCTATTTTTGTACAATTTTGAATCACATTCGAGAGCTGCAAAGCTAATAAATTAAACAGATTTCAATGCAAAAAAAAAATTCACACTTCTTCAACCAAAAACGTTTTCTTTTTTTTATTCTTGTATGCATCGGACTGTTTTTTATTAACAAATTCTATGCCTATGCTGACGGCATAGACAAGTATAAGGTAAAAACAGTTGTAATTGATCCGGGACATGGTGGAAAAGACTCCGGTGCGTTGGGCAGACATTCTATGGAAAAAGATGTGGTACTGGCAATTGCATTAAAACTTGGGAAGTACATTGAAGAAAATTTCAATGATGTAAATGTGATATATACCCGTACCACTGATGTATTTGTTCCGCTATACAAACGTGCTGAGATCGCCAATGAAAATGATGCCGATCTTTTTATTTCCATACATGCCAACGGGCTTGCTAATCCGGCTATTTACGGCACAGAAACACTGGTATTGGGATTGCACCGTGAAAATGAAAATTTTGAGGTAGCCAAACGTGAAAATTCTGTAATCCTGCTTGAAGATGATTATTCGACCCGATATGAAGGTTTTGATCCTAACTCTTCCGAATCTTATATCATTTTCAAATTGATGCAAAATATATATGATAAACAAAGTATAGATTTTGCGAACGATGTGCAGGATCAATTCCAAAACAGGGCAAAACGGCTGGACCGTGGCGTAAAGAGACAGGGACTTCTTGTACTTGCTCAGACATCCATGCCCGGTGTGTTGGTGGAAACCGGCTTTATCACCAATAAAAATGAAGAAAGATTTCTGACATCGGAACAGGGCCAGGATTATATTGCATCAGCTATTTACAGGGCATTTAAAGAATACAAACACAGTGTTGAATCGAAAGCTATTTTGGCTCAAGAACTTGCCAAACCAGCATCGAATGTGGTATTTAAGTCAGATACGGTAAAAATAATAACACCATCAGCTTCAAAAACTTTGTCAGAAAAAACTCCGGTCCCTGAAGCTAAAAATTCAGATACGGTATCAAATATCAGTACAAAGGATACGATTTCAACAGCAATAAATAATAAGGGTATTCTTTTTAAAGTTCAGATTACTGCTTCTAGTCAGGTGATTCCTCTGAACAATGATCTTTTTAAAGATTTCAATGATGTAGAAGTATTTCATGTGGGAAATATTTATAAGTATGCCGTTGGGACAGAATATAGCTATTCCAAAGTTGAAGAATATAGTAAATGGGTTAAGAACAGGTTTCCTGATGCATTTATCATAGCTCTGAAAAACGGACAGATTATACCATTAGATGAAGCTCTAAAAGAAATTAATAACTAACTTTTTTTACAATGAAATTATATAAAGAAGCAAAAATTGGGTTAATAGCCATCATTATCATAGCATTATTTATCTGGGGTTATAGTTTTCTAAAAAGCCGTAACATATTCAAACCAAGAGATTCGTATTATGCCATTTACGACAATATCGACGGATTAATAGAATCAAGTTCTGTTTCGCTAAGGGGTTATAAAGTGGGATCTGTTAATTCCATTAAATTCGATTATAAGAAATCAGGAAAATTTATTGTCAAATTCTCGTTGGAAGAACGTGTAAAAATTCCAAAAAATTCTGTTGCACAATTAATCAGCTCCAGCCCGATATCATCGACAAAGGATATGAAACTGATATTTAGCAATTCCAATGAATATTATGTTCCTGGCGATACCTTACTGTCAGGTATTGATAAGGGGCTTTCCGGGGTATTGGATTTGCTTACTAAAAAGGCAGAAGTTATGCTTACCTCGTTAGATACATCCATAACTTCAGTTAACAGGGTTTTTGACGATTCAACCAGGGAAAACCTGCGCAAAGCAATTGAAGATTTTGGTTCTGTTGCCAATTCCTTAAGTCAATCATTGGGCAAAAATGGTGATATAAATGAATCGATGAATAATCTGAAAAGTGTATCTCAAAATCTTAAGAATAATAATGAACAATTGACAAATATTATTCATAATGTTTCCAGTTTAAGCGATTCTTTATCAAAGACCAACATAAAAACAATGATAGCAAACGCAAACCGTTCATTAATCAGTGCTGACAGCATACTTGCATCGATCAAGGACGGAGAAGGTTCTTTAGGTCTGCTTGTAAATAATGATACCTTATATTATAACCTGAAAAATGCTTCGGAAAGTCTGAACCAATTACTAAAGGATCTGTATGCACACCCCAAACGATATGTTCATTTTTCTGTTTTTGGAAAGAAAGATAAAGAAAATAACAAGTAAAAAGATATTAACAATTTTAATTCTTTAAATTTTAGTTAATATTTAAAGAATGATTTTTCATTTTCAACAAAAAAAGATGGACTACCTCTAATTTATACTTTAATTAAAATTTTCTAAACATTTAATTAACAATCCATTATTGAAATAATATTATAATCTAACTGATTATTAATGTTTTAAAAATATTTTAATTTTTATTAATTTTTAAATTTCTGAGTATAAAACCTATATGTTTAAATTAAATAAATCAAGAGTAAAACAATTTTTTTTTTAATTATTTTTTCACAATCTTGCTAGTAGAAAAAATAAGACACCATATAAGACTAACCTAC
The DNA here is from genome assembly GCA_963748095.1 of uncultured Bacteroidales bacterium. GTDB lineage: Bacteria > Bacteroidota > Bacteroidia > Bacteroidales > UBA10428 > CAVVIO01. The sequence goes on along the minus strand of CAVVIO010000037.1, from coordinate 47,214 downwards.
TAAAACTAAAAAGTATACCAAAATGCATAAGGAGGTTTGGAATAATTGTTTAAAAATTATTAAGGACAACGTACCCTCAATTAGTTTCAGAACCTGGTTTGAGCCTATCGTCCCCTTAAAACTTGAAAAAAATGTATTAACCATTCAGGTACCGAGTCCGTTTTTCTATGAATACCTCGAAGAAAAGTATATTGAAATTATCAGTAAAACCTTAAGAAAAGAGTTAGGTTTTGATGCAAAGCTCGAATACAGCGTTGTTATGGAAAATAATGGGTTCAGCAATCCCAGTCCTTATACTGTTAAATTGCCTGCTAAAAATCAAACTGATATAAAAAACAGGCCTGTATCTTTTCCACTCGACACGGAAGAAAATTCAATTAAAAATCCCTTTATTATTCCGGGAATTAAAAAATTAAACATTGATCCACGGTTAAATCCTGAAAATTCATTTGATAATTTTGTGGAGGGGGAGTGCAACAGGCTGGCCAGGTCTGCCGGTTATGCAGTAGCTAATAACCCCGGCGGAACAGCATTTAATCCATTATTAATATATGGGGATTCCGGATTAGGTAAAACCCATCTGGCACAGGCAGTTGGAATTGAAGTGAAAGAAAAATTTCCGGAAAAAACTGTTCTTTATGTGAATGCCAATAAATTTCAAACCCAGTTTGTAGAATCGATACGTAACAATACTAAAAATGATTTCCTGCATTTTTACCAAATGATCGATGTACTGATTATTGACGATGTGCATGAATTTGCCGGTAAAGAAAAAACACAAGATACTTTCTTTCATATTTTCAACCATTTACATCAATCCGGAAAACAGCTTATTCTTACTTCCGACAAACCCCCTGTAGAATTGCAGGGACTTGAACAACGGCTGCTCTCGCGGTTTAAATGGGGACTTTCAGCCGATCTTCAGATACCCGATTATGAAACACGTATTGCTATCCTGCGGCAAAAGATTTATAAAGACGGTATTGAAATCCCTGACGAAGTAATAGAATACATTGCCACACATATTACCGATAATATACGGGAACTCGAAGGAGCCCTCATTTCGCTTCTGGCACAATCGACCCTTAACAAACGGGAAATCACACTCGATCTTGCCAAAGAGATGATTGACAAACTTATTAAAAATACAAAACGCGAAGTTTCTATCGATTATATTCAGAAAGTGGTATGCAATTACTTTGATATCGGAGTGGAGTTAATCCAGTCGAAAACAAGGAAAAGAGAGATCGTTCAGGCCAGACAGGTTGCCATGTATTTTTCGAAAAATCTCACTAAATCATCTTTGGCAACTATTGGTTCCCAAATCGGGGGTAAAGATCATGCTACCGTGCTACACGCCTGTAAAACAGTAAACAACCTGATGGATACGGACCGGCAATTCAGAATTCAAATTGAAGACATTGAGAAAAAACTTAAGTTTTAATATTATCCGGCTATGAAATTAATGAAAACAGGTTCAATGTTTATTGAACCTGTTTTTTTTAACCAGTAAATTGAAAAACTAACAAATGATTTATCTGCTATTAAGCATACTGGTATCAACTGTTATATTTGTAGTATTTAAACTTGTTGGACAACATAAGAATCTGATCTTCCAGGTTATTGTCGTTAATTACATTGTTGCTGCAATTACCAGTTATGCTGTTTTAATAATTACCGGTGCTCCATTTTTCAGCGAATTTAATTTACCGGGAATAATCCTGGCACTTATAATAGGGGTATTCTTTATCGTTATGTTCTATATTGTTGGTCTGACTACAAGGCAGTCCGGAATAGTGGTTACAACTATTTCCAGCAAAATGTCGGTAATTTTCCCTGTCATCCTATCGATATCCATCGACCGGAACGACCGGCCCGACATCCTTACCTTATCTGGTATTGGCCTGACTTTAATTGCAGTTTTTCTGACTATCTATAAGAAAAGACCGACCGGGAAAAAAGATTTTAAGTATTTCTATCTTCCCATAGTACTTTTTATTGGTATGGGACTGGTCGATTCCCTTGTAAAGTATGCACAATATAACTTTATTACCGATAAAAATACCATTTCATTTACCGCTTTCCTTTTTACAATATCGGCCTTAATCGGTATTATCATTTCTATTATCCGAAAAATAAGCATAACTGATCTAATGAAAAAAAAGGTTTTACTGGCAGGTTTTACGCTGGGACTTGCAAATCTTGGTTCAGTCTATTTCCTGGTAAAAACACTAAATCTTAATAGAGACACCAATATTTTCTTAGAAAGTTCATCCATATTTGCCCTGAACAATATGGGAATCGTGATAGTATCTGTTATTACCGGTTTTTTGTTTTTTAAGGAAAAAATCAGTATACTGAACGCAACAGGAATTGTTATGTCACTATTCGCTATATATTTTTTAACACAATAAGTAGGGAAAACATATACAATAATGGAAGATACCTACAAAACCATATCAGGAAAAGCAGAAGGAATATTTAAAGATAAAGGCAGTAAATTCCTGGCTTTTGCCTTTCCAGTTTGTACGCCAGACGAAATAAAAGAAATTATCGACAGCCTGAAAAAGCAATATCACGATGCACGACACCATTGCTTTGCATACAGATTGGGAGCCAAAAAAGAAGTATACCGCATGAACGATGACGGTGAACCATCAGGAACAGCCGGGAAACCAATTTTCGGACAGATATTATCCGAAGATCTTTCTGATATTCTCATCGTGGTAGTGAGGTATTTCGGTGGAACCCTGCTCGGAACCGGGGGATTAATTAAAGCTTACAGAACTGCAACTGCTGATGCTTTAAACAATGCCAGGATCATTGTTAAAATAGTAGAAGACCTATTTACGATAAATTTTGATTATGCAGAAATGAGTAAAGTAATGCGAATAATCCGGGAGGAAAACCTCGAACAACTGAAGCCTGTTTTTGATCAGCGATGCGAAATAAGTTTAAAGATCAGGCAAAGCGAATCAGTACGTATTACAAACAGGCTGGAAACCATACAATCACTGAAAATAACTAAACAGGAAAACAATAACTAATTATATTAAATTTATAATGAGAGTTATGAAACAATACATACTTTATAGTACATAAAGTTACTAATACTTGCGGTTAAATAGCCCCGTTAATTACTGGCCACCATTTTTTATGAATTAATATGAACAACTATTTACAAAGAATTATAACTTATTTATCTTTACTCATAATCCCTGAAATTAAAATCTATGTATAATGAAAAATAAAAGTCTGGTATCCATTGAAGACTATAACAAAAAGGAATACCTGAAAATATTAGACCTTGCTGCTGAATTTGAAAAGAATCCCATCAGCAACATTCTGAAAAACAAAGTCATTGCAACCCTGTTTTTCGAACCATCCACAAGAACAAGATTAAGTTTTGAAAGCGCCATCAATAAATTGGGCGGAAGGGTAATCGGATTCAGCGATTCCAATTCATCATCAGTTACCAAAGGTGAAACATTGTACGATACGATTAAGGTTGTAAGCAACTATTGCGATCTTATCGTAATGCGCCATCCCCTGGAAGGAAGTGCCAGGTATGCCAGTGAAATCACCAATGTACCCATTATCAACGCCGGAGATGGTGCGAATCAACATCCTACTCAAACCCTGCTTGATCTGTATTCCATTCAAAAGACACAGGGTACACTCGATAACCTGAACATCTTCATGGTAGGTGACCTGAAATACGGACGTACCGTGCATTCCCTACTGATGGCCATGTCGAAATTTAAAACCACTTTTAATTTTATCTCACCCGATGAATTAAAAATGCCTGAAGAATATAAAATTTATCTGAATAATCTCGGATTGAAATACTATGAGCACAAAGATTTTACGGACATTATTTCAAGAGCCGATATTATTTACATGACAAGGGTACAGAAAGAAAGGTTTTCTGATCCGATTGAATATGAACGCACTAAAAACGCTTATGTTTTAAAGAACGAAATGCTGGAATTAACAAAATCAAACGCAAAAGTACTGCATCCTCTTCCCCGTGTGAATGAAATAGATCAGGATGTAGACAGTAATGAAAAAGCTTATTATTTTACCCAGGCTTTAAATGGTGTATTCATCAGACAAGCCATTATAACAACAATTTTAGGATTGATTTAAAGCAGAAATATGAAAGACAAAATACTGGAAGTCAGTGCAATAAAGAATGGTACAGTGATCGACCATATCCCTGCCAACAACCTTTTTAAGGTTATTTCCATTCTTGGACTTGATAAAATAGATAAAAAAATCACATTCGGAACGAACCTTGAAAGTGACAAACTTTGTAAAAAAGCAATCATAAAACTATCCGATACTTTTTTCAAGGATAAGGCAATCAACAAGATTTCGCTGGTAGCCCCCCAGGCAAAACTGAACATTATTAAAAATTACGAAGTAGTTGAAAAGAAAGTTGTGGAAATTCCTGATGAAGTGGTTGGAATTGTGAAATGTGTCAATCCGAAATGTATTACCAATAATGAAAAAATAATCACAAAATTCAAAGTGATCTCAAAAAGAGATGTACAGTTGAAATGTCATTATTGTGAAAGAATTACTGATCCGGAACACATGGTGATCATATAAAGCAGAAATCTGTAATAATTCCTATCGTAATCTCTCGTAGGAGCGCACCAGCAGTTCATCTCTTCGTATGCCCCTGAATGCCTGGAACGTAAGCACAATATTAATGATCGGAAGAACTATCGATAACCTGAAAGTATGATGGGAAATACCTATATCCTTTTTAACTAGAGAGATAATAAAACAGGATTAACCCTAATAATCCAACCATCAACAGGATGTTAAAAACACAAAATCGCATCTGCCGGGTTCTGTTTTTATAAAGAAATATAGAAATTACGCTAATGGTGAAAATAATAGCAATCATTATAGCCATAGGTAAAGTAGAATAGATGACACCTGTTTTATCCGATGCTTGGTTGACTACACCATAACTATATAGGGTAAGAACATCGCCTCCCTCATTAAGTATTTCAGCCAATGGGAGAAATAGCATTAAACCTGTTAAAATAGCTACAATAAATAAATAAACTGTTTGAATCCGCTGCAACATGATATAATTTTTTTTGCCAAAGATAAAAAACTTTTATTACCGATAAACCGGTAACCTTATCTAATCATACTCAATTATCAATACCGTTTTAGAAAGAACAAATTTTTAACAATTCTGTTTATACACAATACCATCAACATACAGTTTTCATATTTGCACAACCTGAAATAATCCTGTCAGTGTTAATACTTTTGATTGTCGGAAATCTTTTTTTTAAATAATTTTAATTTTTAAAGTATTGACAAAATGGAAAGAATAAAAGAATCGGAATTAGTATTAAACAGAGACGGAAGTATTTATCACCTGCATCTGCATCCCGAAGATATTGCAGAAAATATAATACTCGTTGGCGATCCGGGAAGAGTCGAAAAGGTTTCCCGTTTTTTCGAACGTATCGAAATCACCCGTCAGAACAGAGAATTCGTTACCCACACAGGATATTTTCAGGGAAAAAGAATTACTGCCTTATCAACAGGTATCGGAACAGATAACATCGACATTGTATTAAATGAGTTGGATGCCCTTGTAAACATCGACCTTAAAAAACGGGAAACCAAAACAACACACACCTCTCTGAATCTCATCCGTATCGGAACTACAGGAGCAATTCAACCTGAAATACCTGTAGATTCATGGATTGCGTCAGAAATAGCTACCGGATTTGACAATGTGCTACATTTTTACAGTGATACTAATAATGTGATACTTCACGATATAGCTAATGCGTTTGTGAAGTTTACCAGTTGGAATGAAAAATTGGCAATTCCTTATTTTGTGAAAGCTTCGGATAGTTTATTAAAACGTTTGGCAGATGGCATCCCTTCCGGAATAACAATTTCAGCACCTGGATTTTATGGCCCACAGGGAAGATCATTGCGTTTGCCGTTGCAGTACCCCGATTTGAATAAAAAACTGGAGAATTTCAGATTCAACGGAATGAAAATCACAAATTATGAAATGGAGAGTTCCGCCATTTACGGGTTATCAGAATTATTAGGACATAATTCACTAACTTTGTGTGCAGTTGTTGCAAACAGATCCACTAAATCATTTTCAACTGATTATGAACCAATAATTTCCGGTTTAATTGAACAAACGTTAATTAAATTATAGAAAATGGATATCAAAGAAGTTAAAGCACTAATATCACTCCTTGATGATTCGGATACTGAAGTTATAAATGTAGTTGCAAGCAACCTGATGCAACAAGGAACGGAAGCGATACCTGAATTGGAAAAGGCATGGGAAAGCACATTAAATGAACTGGTGCAGGAACGTTTGGAAAATGTAATTCACAATATACAATTCAATCATACCCGTGAAAACATGGCCCGTTGGCGAAAAAGCGGTGCTGAATACATACTGGAGGGAGCATTTTTTGTTGCCCAGTATCAATTTCCTGAAATAAATTTTAATAAGATCGATAAAGAGATCGAGAACATACGAAAAGACGTGTGGCTGGAAATTAACAATAATCTCACGGCACTTGAAAAAGTTAAGATTTTAAATTACATAATCTACGAGGTACATAAATATTCGAAAAACAGCAGTAATTTTTACTCACCACAGAATTCATACATCAACCAGGTAATAGAAACCAAAAAAGGAAATCCTATCTCAATGGCAATCATATATTTGTCGGTAGCGCACAAACTGGGGCTGCCAATTTACGGGGTAAACCTTCCTAAAAATTTTATTCTTGCCTATAAAGACGAATACCGGTTTTCTGATTCAACAGATGAACAAGATGATATCCTTTTTTATATTAATCCCTTTAATAAGGGAGCGGTATTGGGTAAAAGAGAAATTGATTATTTTGTTGTTCAGCAGAATATAAAACCTGAAAAATCATTTTATATCCCTTGTTCGAATGAAGTAATCATCATCCGGCTGATAAATAACCTAATCCTTTCTTATGAAAGGATAGGTTTTCATGAAAAAATCGGGCGACTCAATGAATTACTGGAAGTACTGAATAAACCCTATTTGGCATAGCTAACCGCCCTTGTTTCACGAATGACAGTAATTTTTACCTGACCCGGATAGGTCATTTCATCCTGAATTTTTTTAGCGATTTCGTACGACAGGTTATCCGCTTCCTTATCAGAAACCTTTTCACTACCCACAATTACCCGCAGTTCCCTGCCAGCCTGAATAGCATAGGTTTTAGTAACACCAGGATATGATAAAGCCAGGTTTTCAAGATCTTTGAGTCGTTTTATATACGATTCCACCACCTCACGGCGTGCGCCGGGACGTGCACCGGATATAGCATCACACACCTGGATTATTGGTGATAACAGGCTGGTCATTTCAACTTCATCATGATGGGCGCCGATGGCATTACATATTTCGGGTTTTTCCTTGAATTTTTCTGCCAGCTTCATTCCAAAAATTGCATGAGGCATTTCTGGTTCGTCATCAGGTACTTTCCCAATATCATGTAAGAGTCCGGCTCTTTTTGCCAGCTTTGGGTTAAGTCCGAGTTCCGATGCCATTATACCGCAAAGGTTAGACACTTCACGTGAATGCTGCAAAAGATTCTGACCATATGATGAGCGGTATTTCATTTTACCAATTAACCTGATCAGTTCGGGATGAAGCCCGTGAATACCAAGGTCAATGGTAGTACGTTTTCCAACTTCTATAATCTCTTCTTCGATCTGCTTCTTTGTTTTTGACACCACTTCTTCTATCCTTGCCGGATGTATCCGTCCATCGGTAACCAGCTGATGAAGCGCCAGTCGCGCAATTTCCCTTCGCACAGGGTCAAAAGCGGAAAGTACAATAGCTTCGGGTGTATCGTCGACAATAATTTCAACGCCGGTAGCGGCTTCCAGTGCCCTGATATTTCTTCCCTCACGGCCAATAATACGTCCTTTTATCTCATCGCTTTCTATGTTAAAGACTGTGACGGAATTTTCGATGGCAGTTTCAGTAGCTACACGCTGAATGGTTTCAATTACCACCTTTTTAGCTTCCCGGTTAGCTGTCATTTTAGCTTCTTCCATAATTTCATTCACATAGGACATGGCTTCAGTCTTTGCCTCTTCTTTGAGCGATTCCATCAATTGTTCTTTAGCCTCTTCACCCGAAATTCCGGAAATAGCTTCCAGTTGTTCTACCTGTTGCTTATGCATACGGTCAAGTTCATCCGTCTTTTTTTCCACCACAGACATTTGAACATTAAGATTTTCTCGTACGGCTTCCATCTCTTTTTTGCTACGGAGTGTCTCTTCTAATTTTTGCGAAATTAAAACCTCTTTTTGTCGGGCGTGATTTTCGATGGCATTGATCTTATTGTTCTTTTCATTAATGTATTTTTCATGCTCGCTTTTAAGCTGTAAAAATTTTTCTTTTGCCTGAAGGATCTTGTCCTTTTTTATTACTTCGGCTTCTATCTGGGCTTCCTTAATTATATTCTGGCTTTTTCGTCTGAGGGTAATCTGCCAAAGTAAATATGAAACTGCACCCCCAACAACAAAAGAACCTGCACCAACAATAATCCCCTTTACAATAAAAGGTATTTCGGTGATTAGTAACTGTGTTGTCATTTTTATTATATATTATTGATTTATATTAAATAAAAAACCCGCACATTTCTTCAACTGTTTATAAAACCCCATTACGTCATGGGTGGAGTCGCCAATTTACATCGAACTTCCACTGCCGCTTTACGCGGGAACCCAAACGAGTTGGGTTATGGCCTGTTCTAAATAAATCGAGCTTTGCTCCAATTTAAGAACTGTTGAGTTTCAAAATCTATTGAAGAAACTATGCGGGCTATGATTTTATAGTATTTTAAAGAACCTTTATTACTCTCCTTTTAGATATACATCCAATTCTTCATTAATTTCACGGATACTATCCAATAAAGGTACAAGATCGTTCTTATCTTCTATTTCTATTACTTTAGTTACATATTGCAATGCAGCCATAGCAAGAAAATCCTGCACATCTTTATCGAGGTATCTCTTTTTATATTGAAGAACTTTTTCATTTATTAATTTAGCTGCTTTTCGAATCTTTTCTTCTTCTTGTCTCTCTATTTTAAGGGGATAATATCTATCCGCTACATTTACTTTTATTGATAATTTATCCTCCAAGCTATCCATCTATTAGTTACCGGTTTAAAAGAGCAATACATTTATCAATCTCCCGCACTATCCTGTTCACTTTTATCCTGGCATCATGAGCATTACTTTCAGATGCTACGATACTTTTTGCTAAAATAGCATTGTTATATTTTGTTTCCAATTCTTTCATTTTAATTTCCAGCAGTTTAACTTCATCTTTTAACTCTTCTTTTTCAGCGCTCAATCGCCTCGTCTTTTCCCTCTCATGTTCATATAATGAAATAATCGATTTAATTTTGTCTCTCAGATTACTCAATATTTCATTATGCTTTGCGTTCATTTATGTTCTCTGCTGTAGCAAATATAGTCATTAGTTCAATGCAAATTTAAAAAAATATTCTTTTAGTATTTATTACAAATAATAAATTTTAGTTTTACACTTTTATGAAAATTCTACAAATTGTAACTTTTAAATATATGCAATTTCTCAGACTTTTTCTAACTTTTGCTTTAGTAATTAATATAGGTAAATGCCCTGTTTTCGCTCAACAAAATCATTCCGACACAACCTTTTCTCCTCCGGTTGATATTCCAATATATCTTGCAGGTGATTTTGGTGAACTAAGGGCTGATCATTTTCATGCAGGCATAGATATTAAGACCGAAGGAGTTATCGGACAGAAAGTTTTTGCTGCAGGCAAAGGGTATATTTCCCGCATAAAAATCCAAAGCGGAGGATACGGCCACTCATTGTATATTAATCATCCTAACGGGTATACAACAGTATATGGCCATCTGAGCGCCTATATTCCCGAGATTGAAAAGTTCATAAAAGACATTCAATACCAGCGTAAAAGTTTTGAAGTGGATGTTTATCTGCCACCTGACAAATTCCCGGTTTCAAGGCATCAGTTAGTTGCATATTCCGGTAATACCGGTTTTTCAGGAGGCCCGCACCTGCATTTCGAGATCAGGACAACCAAAGACCAGGTACCTGTAAATGTATTAAAATTCGGATCGGATATTTTTAATATTAAAGATAAAATCAAACCTGTTATTTACCGTGTAGGAATTTATCCGCTTGACAATAAAAGCTTTGTGGACTATAAAAATCAAAAAGACATTGAAATACCCTTCGGAAATAACGGAAATTATAAACTCAATGGGAAACCGGTAAATGTTTCCGGTAATATCGGTTTCGGCGTGGAAACCTATGATTACATGAACGGTACAAACAACAGGTTTGCTGTATATTCCATCAAATTATTAGTCGACAGTACCCTGATTTATTATCATACAATGGACAAAGTTTCTTTCTATGTTACCTCCTATGTTAAAAGCCAGGTTGATTATGAACAACGGGTAAAAAATAAATTGAACATACAGAAACTCTTTCTTGACCCTAATAATAAACTGAAAATATACAAAGATGTACTTAACCATGGAGAAGTCGCTTTTAACGATGACACTTTGCATACTGTCGATATTATTGTTAAAGATGCTTTCAGTAATACTTCAAAACTCAGCTTCCAGGTAGAAAGTTACAATAAAGTGACGTCAACAGCCACTACCGATCTGGATTCAAATTTTGTAACTACCTTTTATTACAATCAGCCCAATCTGTTTCAGAACAGCGAAGTGAAGGTTTATATTCCGGCATATGTCCTCTATAACAATATTAATTTCAAATACGCCAGGATAAACGGAGACAGTACAATGTATTCGGATATACATTACATACAGGATGAATATACACCAGTCAACAAAGATTATGAACTTAGTCTCAGAACAAGGGACTTGCCAGCTCGACTTGAAAACAAAGCCTTAATAGTAAATATTGATAAGGACAATAAATATACTGCCGAAGGCGGCAACTGGGATAATGGTTTTGTTACTGCTAATGCTGATGTATTCGGTAAATTCGTGGTGTTAGTTGATACCGTCCCTCCGGAAATAGTGCCTATTCATTTCAATAACAATGGAAAATATTATGCCAACCAGGTTGTCAGTTTTAAGATCAATGACGATTTATCGGGCATTAAAAATTATAACGGGTATATTGATGGGCAATGGGCTTTGTTTGAATACGACAAAAAAACTGACTCTATCAGCTACACTATTGATCCCGACCGTTTATCACCGGGGCAAAAACACCACCTTGAAATTGTAGTGATCGATAAAAAAGACAACTCCGCCAGGTACACCGGAGCGTTTTATTATTAATTTTAAGCTGGAAGAATTTCGTATTAATAAATGCAAATGGCTATTTATCATACCATAGGAGTAATGTCGGGCACCAGTCTCGATGGTCTTGATCTCGCATTATGCCGTTTCGAATTAATGAATGAGAAATGGAAATACAGTATTCTGGATGCAAAAACAATCCCCTACGAGGAAGATTGGCAGGAAAAACTTACAAATTCCATTTATCTGGAAGGCATGAATTTATTGAACCTGCATAATGAGTATGGTAAATACATCGGTACCTGCATTAATAAATTCATGGAAAATACAGATCATCCAGTCGATCTGATCGCCTCGCATGGGCATACGCTCTTCCACCAGCCTGAAAAAAAATTGACTTTCCAACTTGGTAACGGAGCTTCTATCGCTGCCGAAACGGGTATTACCACTGTTACCGACTTCAGAACACTTGATATTGCCCTGGGCGGACAAGGTGCCCCGCTGGTACCATTGGGAGACAAATTACTTTTTGAAGAATTTGAATATTGTCTTAACCTGGGCGGTTTTGCCAACATTTCGTATGAAGAGGAAGGCAGGCGACTGGCATGTGACATCTGTCCCGCAAATATTGTAATAAATCACTTTGCATATAAAACAGGTATTCCATATGACATTGACGGATTAATTGCCAGATCAGGCAAGATTTATCCTTTCCTGTTAAATGAATTAAATAATATTGATTTTTACAGGCAACCAGCTCCAAAATCGTTAGGCCGCGAATGGATAGAGGCTGTTTTTTTGCCAGTCGTTAATAAATTCGATATTTCTGAAAAAGATATACTTCGTACTATTTATGAACATATTTCTTTTCAGATCAGCCGTATGTTAAATAATACTGAAACAGGAAAACTAATGATTTCAGGTGGAGGAGCTCTAAATAAATACCTGGTGGAATTGATCTCCGACAAAATTAAAATTATCTCTGTTATTCCCGATACTTCGATTGTGAATTTCAAAGAAGCGCTTATTTTTGCTTTTCTTGGAACATTAAGGTATCTTAACCGGATTAATTGCCTGAGTTCGGTGACAGGGGCGAAATCTGATACAGTTTCAGGTATAGTGCATTATATCAAATAATTATTTAAAAAATAATTGATGTAATGAAATGAAAATAAAAAATTGGTATGGCAAAAAAGATAAAAAATAAAGGTGGAAATTTGTTAATTTCCACCTTTAACCCTAACTACAAAAAAGACAAACTAATCATTAACTAAAACTAAACCTACTAACTAATCATTATTTCTTTAACGACTGATGGTACAAAGATATTATGTATTTTTTAATTATTATCATATTTCAAGGTTAATTTTATGTTAATTTTAGATTTTTTAACATTTCTTCTTTCAAACACCTGTAAATTTAATGAATTTAGCTTTCAAAATATATTTTTTCAACTTCACCCCCTAAATTCATCGTCTATTTATTAAAAAATGTTTAATATAAAATCTAAGATAAACATAATCCATATACGTGAAACATAAAAAAGGGTTTTTAAAATAGATGTAAAATTTCAGAAAAATTTATTATGAGAAAAATTTTGATTGTTCTACTGGTTGTTTTTTTTCAGTTCAACCTTGCAAAACCATGTACCAACTTCCTTATTTCGAAGGGAGCAACTGTTGATGGATCAACCATGATAACTTATGCAGCCGACTCGCATGTGCTTTATGGTGAATTGTATTTCAGGCCGGCAAAAGATTATCCTGAAAATACCATGATGGATATTTATGAATGGGATACCGGAAAACACCTGGGTGAAATTTTACAGGCCCGGCATACTTATTCAGTAGTTGGGAATATGAATGAGTACCAGGTAGCTATTGGTGAGACTACTTATGGTGGCCGGGCGGAACTGGAGGATTCGACTGCTGTAGTCGATTATGGTAGTTTGATGTATATAACCCTCCAAAGAGCCAAAACCGCCCGCGAAGCCATTAAAACAATGGCCAAACTGGTAGAGGAGTACGGGTATTACAGTGAAGGGGAATCTTTTTCCATTTCCGATCCGAACGAGGTATGGATCATGGAAATGATCGGAAAAGGAACTAAAATGGTACCGGTAGGTAAAGGAAAAAATGTAAAAATGATTAATGCCAACAAAGGAGCAGTATGGGTAGCACGACGTGTCCCTGACGGGTACATTTGCGGACATGCCAACCAGGCACGAATTACTACTTTTCCGCAAAACGATACTGCCAATTGCCTGTATGCCAAAGATGTTATTTCTTTTGCCCGGCAAATGGGCTATTACAGCGGCGACGATAAAGATTTTAGTTTTTCAGATACTTATGCCCCGGTTAACTTTGAAGGAGCGCGTTTTTGTGAAGCAAGAGTATGGTCGGGTTTTCGTAAAGTAAATGATGACATGGACCAGTATGAGGATTATATCAAAGGAGAAAACCTGAAACACCGGATGCCTCTGTGGGTTAAAACCAAGAAAAAACTGACATTGCAGGATGTCTACGGGTTAATGCGGGATTATTTTCAGGGTACCGACCTCGATATGACAAAAGATGTTGGCGCCGGACCTTATAAGTGTATTGTCCGCTGGCGGCCCTTAACCTGGGAAGTTGACGGTAAAACCTATTTTAACGAACGGGCAATTTCCACACAACAGACTGGTTTTTCATTTGTCGCTCAATCGCGTTCATGGCTTCCAAATCCCATTGGTGGTATTCTTTGGTTTGGAGTAGATGACACTTATTCTACTGTGTATTCTCCCATGTATTGCGGCATAACAAAAGTTCCGGAATCATATGCCGTAGGTAACGGTTCCATGATGGAATTCAGTGAGACTTCAGGTTTCTGGGTATTTAATCAGGTATCGAATTTTGCATATACCCGTTATGATAGTATGATCCCTGAAATACAAAAGAAACAAAAAGAACTGGAAGGGTTCTATATCGCCTGTACCCCTGCTGTTGATGCTGCTGCCGAAGATTTGTATAAGAAAGATAAAGACCTGGCACTGGCATATCTGACAAATTATTCGGACAATGCCGGTAATCATACGGTGGCGGAATGGAAGAATCTGTACCACTATTTATTTACAAAATACATGGATGGTAATATCAAGGTAAAAGTTCCCGGACAGCAAAATCCTTCGCTGGAACAGCCCGGATACAGTAAGGAATGGTACAAGATGATTGTTAAAGAAACCGGTGATAAATTCAGGGAACCGGAGGAAAAAAAATAAGAAATAGATAATGTGTAACTTATAAATCAATAATCAAGGTAGTTTAATTAAACAATATTGACTCTTTTCTGCAAAGGACAAGGAAAATATTATATTTAAATTTGTTACTTCTCAAAAAATATTCGTAATATTGCGCACTGAAAAAAACGGATTTTAAATTAATAAAACATATAAGGATGGACTTACTGAAAGTTGCTGAAAACGAATTTGCTATAAAAAATGAATTTCCTAATTTCTCAGCCGGTGATACTATCACTGTTCATTATAAAATCAAGGAAGGAAATAAAGAAAGAATACAGCAATATCGTGGAGTTGTACTGCAAAGAAGGGGCTCTGGGATAAAAGAAACCTTTACGGTACGGAAAATGTCGGGAAACATAGGTGTAGAAAGAATTTTTCCCATTGGATCTCCTTTTATTGATAAAATTGAAATTAACAAGAACGGACGTGTACGCAGGGCAAGAATTTTCTATCTGCGTGGATTAACCGGAAAGAAAGCAAGAATTCAGGAAAAGAGATTTTAATGCTATTCATACTAATAAAATTTACCCCCGGGAGTTTCAATACACCGGGGGTTTTTATTTTCATTCAAAGTTGGTTTTGGGTCAATTTGAAAAGTTGAGGAGATAAAACTTTTCGTGGTAGTTAAAATATTTTTACATTAACAATAGGGAGATCTATCAATATTAATAGCTCCAAAGGAGCCAGGTCATAAGCATAGCCCAAAGGGCTATGTGTTGATATAATAGATGAAATTCGAGCGCCAAAGGTGCGCGGTCATATATATTTTAATCCAAATTGAGCATTTAATAAGAAAACTTACTCGATTTTATTCGTGAAACTCAAATTTTAAAAGCGAAGCACATTAACCCCGATATTTATCGGGGGTAAGATGAACGAACTGAACGAAGTGGTCTCATAGCCTGTCCCGTTTAACGGGAACCGAAGGGAATAATCCCGATAGCGTAGCGTATCGGGATAAATGAGTTTAACCTGCCAGATGTCAGGCTGGTACTCCGCCACTTGGAGCGAAATATAATAAATTCGAATTTTGATACTTCGTCCGCCCCGCCTGCCAGATGTACGGCGGGCAGGTTGCGGCGGGGTCGTTCATTGAAAATATTTTCGGAAAATTAACTTTGTTATATTTCAAACTATTAATATTTTCAAGTATGCCACAATCATTAGTTAAAAACTATATAATAAACCAGGAAACGCATCACAGGAAAATATCATTTCAGGATGAATACAGGGCCTTTATAAAAAAAAGGATATTGAATATGATGAGAGATATGTTTGGGATTAAGACTTCGCACCTTTGGTGCTTAAGTTTTGGGTTTACATTCTACCTTGGGCTGGAAGCCCAAGGCTTATGATAGCGCACCTTTGGCGCTAAAACAGGAAGAAAAAAATGAAAAGTAAAGAGTTCTCATATATATACTCCTCTACAACTATTTAAACTGATCCCTGATTTTCATTGCTCCCTACCTACAAAATTATGAAGCAGTGAAAAATCCAATAATAAAAATCCAGCAGATTATTCAAAAAGACTGTTGTCTCGTATCAGCATTAGAATTGCAGAATGAGGTACTATAATGTATTTTTCTTTATTAAACTCTATCTCAAAGCTGTTGCCCTGCATATAAACTGCAAGGTCGCCTTCTTTCGGTTGCAGCGGAACATATTTTACTTCATCGCTTTTATCTTTCCAGGGCTCATCCACATCGTTGATGGCAGGTATAGGATAGCCCGGCCCCACTTTCAGTACATAGCCACTCTGTACTTTCTCTTTTTCCTGAACACCGGGCGGTAAATACAATCCCGATTGGGTACGGTCATGCGGCGATCGGGGTTTTATAAGTACCCGGTCACCCACCATAATGAATTTATCGAGGTTCTGTTCCCCTATTTCTAACACCATTTTTTATTCCTTCATTGTGCGATTGCAAATATACTAATTGGAAAATGAATCGATACAGGTACGAAAAAAAAGTATGTCATTTTAAATCTTTTAATAAAACATAAGCCTATAAAAACCTATTAATTCACTCCCGGTTGAAATATTTTATTCTCTTTGAGCAAATCAAAAACCAAACTGGTAGTTTCAGGTAACTCACGGGGCTGATGGGTCACAAATATGGTGGAAGCGTTGGTGTTTTCAGCAATAAACCTGAATACCCGGCGTATTTTACTTACATTCCGGCTGTCGAGCCCATGACAGGGTTCGTCGGCAATAAGCAGGGTAAACGGATAGATGAAGGTGCGTATAAAAAGCAGCAACCGTTGTTCACCCGAAGATAATTGTCCGAAACGGGTGTCGACCGACAAATCAAGATCAAACCACTTCATCCAGATACCTGCCCGCTGCAAGACTTCATCCCGGTCTGTATCGGGATATATCCATGCAATATCATCGATCAGCACCTGACGGACTGTATGATGCCCGGGAGCAAACTGGTGCAATTCGGCTGAAATAAAACCGATCTTCCGTTTGATATCCCATATTGTTTCGCCTGTCCCCCGTTGCCTGCCAAATAAGCTGATCTGTTGCGCGTAAGCCTGAGGATTGTCCCCTATCAGCAAACTGAGAATGGTTGTTTTTCCGCTTCCGTTCGGACCGGTCAACGCCCAGTGTTCTCCGGCCTTAATCTGCCAGTTGATCGATTTCAGGATCGCATCTTCATCGTAAGTAATCGCAATATCACGTAGAGAAACCAGCTCATCAGAAACAGACGGATAAAAAGGGATTATATCTGCCGGTAAATGATCCTCAATTTCTTCGGTTTTATGATGTCTGGCAATCCGGGAGATTTGCAAATTGTCACAATACAGCTTATGGTTAATAAAATCAGGAATGGTATCCGTGTCAAGCGCCAGTAACACCAGTGTTTTGAATTCCGATATCTTGTATAAAGTTTCTTCCAGGATGATCCTGCTTTTTTTATCCAATCCTATAAAAGCATTGTCGATGATTATAAGCTTTGCTTTGGATGAAAGGACCCTGATCAGTTCAATTTTCCGCAGCTCCCCGTTCGAAAGCTCTATGTTCTTTTTATGAAGCAAAACTTCTGCCCCAAATTCCTGCAGAAGTTTTTTTGTTTCGGCATTCAGCTCCCCGTCATTCCAGAAATAATCTTTGACTAAAGGCGCATTTACCGAATCAAAGCTGTTCCAGCGTTGTTGCAGGTAAGGATTTTCCTGGTTAATAAGTTTCAAAGTGGCATGAAAACTGACATGAGGGCAATTTCATCGTAAGGGATATGAAAATCAGCTTTCCCTTTAATTACAGGTAACATCCCCGCCAGGGCTTTGCCAAATGTGGTTTTTCCGCTGGCATTTCCGCCAATGATGGCCAGATGTTGTCCCGAATCTACTTGTAAATTTGTACCGCGAAATACTTCCGCACTGTAAAACCGAAAGGTTGCCTCCTTAAATTCTATCAAACGTTGCGACTTCATCATTAATTTTTATGAAGGAGTAAAGATAGTTTATATCATTTAAGGTTTAACAGAACCATGAAGCTATACATATAATTGGTGCGTTAGTATCCTGCCAGGAAGTACGAACATGCCGGTATATGTTCATTACTGAAATTGCAATTTACTGATATGACATTTGTAAGGTAATTTATTCACGATGTTAAATATGAAAAGCAGATGCAATATTTGCTTTTAGAAATAAAATTTATTATGTTTAGAACGAATTTATCATCAGTGAGTATAGTTAAGTACTTGAAGCGTAATGAAGAGCCGCCTGATAAATAAACACAGGGCAATGAAATGAAGAGAATATTCAAAACAAAATGTAATTATTATTTAGTCTGAATTTATAAAGCAAACTCAGATACCACTTAAGTTTTAGGAATTAATGTCTGTTACTTACAATAATAAAACGCATTTCCCGGAATTCCTTCCGGTAACAATATTATTATTAAATCGTAAAAATTTTTCAAAAACCAAACATCTGTTATTATGAAAAGCTTAATGATCAATCTCCTTGTTATTTCGTTGGTTTTCACATTCAAAACAGCAATAAGCCAGAAACCTCCTGAAAAATTCGAAAAAGTTGAAATGGAAGAACTGCAATCGACTATGTGCCCGATCGATTCGAATGCCCATGCTTATTATGTATTTGACTATGGGACTTCTTACTTCCAATACGCAGATACCAGAGTTAGCTCAAATGATGTGGAAAGTTCACATAAGGGTTTTCAGTTATACTTTACCAGGCAATTCAGAATTAAGATCCTGGATAACTCGGCATTTTCGTGGGCCGACATCCGGATTCCGTTATATCACAATGGAAGTGACGAGGAAGAGTTACTGGCTTTAAAAGCTACTACCATAAACCTGGAAAATGGAAAAGCTGAAAAATCGAAACTAAAAAACAGCGATATTATTTACGAAGATGCAACAGAAAACCTGAAGATTGTAAAATTCCCGATGCCGGATATAAAAGAAGGTTCTGTGATAGATGTGAAATATACCATCAAGTCCGATTTTTATTTCAACCTCAGGGAATGGCAGTTTCAATATACCATCCCGGTACTTACAGAGTGAGTACCATGTTTCTATCCCTGAATATTTTAATTATAATCAAACCCAAAAAGGATATTACCCTATTAACCATACCGAAAGCTCCAAACAAACCACACTGAAGATTACCTATCACCAACGAGCTGAAGGTGTAGCTGTAAAGGATCAGACCTATACCAATGATTTCAACTACAAAGAAAATATCTACAACTACGATGCAAAAAATATTCCGGCTTTTCCAATAGAGAAGTACCTGAAGACGAAGGACAACTATTTATCAAAAATTGAATTTGAAATAGCCAGTACACGCTTTCCCAATTCACCATTTGTTCCATATACCACAACCTGGGAAAAAATAAATACCAAGTTATTGGAAAATGATTATTTCGGTAATCAACTGAAAAATTCCGGTTATATGAAAAAAGACATTGCTCAAATACAAGCGATGAATTTGCAGGGAAATGAGCTAATGAATTATGCCTACAACTTTATTAAAAAAAGATTTGTCTGGAACGGACTTGACAGAAAGTATATCAATACATCATTACGTGAAGCCTACAACGATGCAACCGGGAATAGCGCTGACATAAATTTATCCCTTGTAGTCATGTTAAAAAACCTGGGATTTGATGCATATCCAGTGGTTTTAAGCACAAGAGACAACGGGATTATTTACCCGGTACATCCCTCACTCAGCCGCTTTAACTATGTGGTGGCCCTGGTTAAATTAGATAATAAGGATTACCTGATGGATGCAACAGAACCCTTGTCGGAGATCAATTTACTTCCGGTTCGCTGTATCAATGACAAGGGATGGATAGTAGATGAGACCAAGTCCGGATGGATTGATCCCATGCAGGACAAATCCTATAAGGAAGCAAGTCAGTATAATCTGAAATTAACTCCTGATCTGTCATTCAATGGTTCAATAGAAATACAGGATGATGAATATGCCGCTTATCTTTCCAGGAAGAAAATAAAGAAATTTAACGATACTACGGAATTCATTCAATCCCTGCAAAAAGATAACCCCGGACTTTCCATTACCGGTTCCAGATTATCGAATATTGATACAACCGGCACAAAACTGGATGAAAAATTTGATGTAGTTATCAACGATTATACCGAAAAAGCAGGGGACCTGGTTTATTTCACCCCGCTTTTTTATGAAACTACTACTGAAAATCCGTTTAAACTCGAAAACCGGCAATACCCGGTAGAATTCGACTATCCCTCCAATACCTTTCAGAATGTGGTTATCGAAATTCCGGATACCTATACTATCGAAACACTGCCAAAAGGTATTATCATTAATCTTCCCGACAAATCGGCCAGGTATGTGTATAATGTAAATGCCATCGGTAATAAAATTATGGTTTCGAGTCAGTTTAATGTAAAGAAAATGCTGTACCTGCCCGACGAATACGAAACGCTCAAAAAGTTATTCAGCATGATCGTATCCAAACAAAATGAAAAAATAGTACTTAAGAAAAAATAAATGCGACACAAAAAGTACTTTATACTTCTTTTATTATTACTGGTACCTAACCTGGCATTTACCCAGAAAAATTTAAGTTTCAGTTCGGTTAACGACTCACTGAAATTGCATGCTAATTCCGTTTACCGCTTCTATAACATCCAGTACGAAAGAACTTCCGTGGGAAAGGTGACGGAAAAAGTGCATTATGCCATTACTGTATTGAATAAAAACGGTAAATCCAATGCGGTGTTAAGAATTCCGTATGATAAATTCACAGTTGTAAGGAACATAAAAGGCACCTTTTACAACGCAATCGGAATGCAGATAGACAAACTGAAAAAAAGCGACATTAAGGATTATTCCAGTTATCAGGATTTTGTGCTTTTCAGCGATAACAGGTTGAAATATGCATCGCCGGCAGCAAACACTTACCCCTATACCGTGGAATACGAATACGAAGTGGAAACGAATGACCTGGTGGGTTTCGATTCATGGATGCCGGTGGACGGATATAACATTTCACTGGAAAATGCGAAATTAACTTACATCACTCCCATTGATATTTCCATAAAACACAAGGAACTGAATTACGATTTCGGTTTTCAACAATCGAAAACGGGTGGGAAAAATATATTAACCTGGCAGGTAAACAATATAAAGGCTTACCGGTATGAACCCATGTCTCCACCGGCTTTTAATTATTTTCCGGTAGTACTGCTTTCCCCTAACAAGTTTGAATACGACGGCACACACGGAGATTTCAGTTCCTGGAATTCGTATGGAAAATGGACCTACAGCCTGGTAAAGGACCAGGACCAGCTTCCCCCGGAGACCGTAGCAAAAATAAGATCGATGGTGGATACCATTCCGGATATAAAGAATAAGGTGAGGCAGATCTATCAATACATGCAATCGCGCACCCGCTATGTATATGTGTTTTTAGGAATCGGTGGATTTCAGCCTTTCAGCGCATACGATGTCGATAAATACGGATACGGCGATTGTAAAGCGCTGTCGAACTATACTAAATCGTTACTGAATGCCGCCGGAATACCCTCCTATTACACGGAAATTGGGCATGGCAGTAACCAGAAAATCCGGTTCCCCGATTTTGCCAGCGCCAACCAGACCAACCACGTTATTTTGTTTGTGCCGCTTAAGAAGGATACCGTATGGCTTGAATGTACCAACCAGAAAATACCTTTCGGGTATATCGGCGCCGAAAATTCAGACCGGTACGCGCTGGTTATCAGCGACGAAGGGGGTAAACTGGTTAAAACCCCCACCTACCGCGCCGAAGACAACCGTAAAATTTCGGTGTCGGATATCGATCTGGATGAAAACGGAAACATTAAATTCAATACTTCCACCGTATTTGAACAGTGTGAATATGAAAATATTTTCGGATATTTTTACGACTCCAACAAAGAACAAAAGGACGACCTTTTGAAGAGTTTGCCTTTTCATAACGTGTCGCTTACCAATTTCGATATTGAAGATGAAAGCGGTGATAAAGCGCGGGGCATACTCAAACTATCCGGACATTCCGATAACTTCGGCTCACTTTCGGGTGACCGGATGTTTGTAAAATGGAACGTATTTAACAGGCTCGAAAATATTTTTACTGATAAGCAAAGAAAAGAAGCTGTTTATATTCCCGTGGGACATACGGAAACGGATACTGTAACTATCAATCTGCCCCCGGGTTATGATGTTGAATATATACCTGATAACTACGCGATTTCTTCGGTAATCGGAAACTATCATGCAGAAGTTTATAAGAAAGACAATAAGTTGCAGTTTACCAGGTATTACCGGCTTAACAACGGGCAATTCGATCAATCAGATTACAGCGAAATCACTTTATTTATGAACAAAATAGCTGATTATGATGCAGGTAAGGTGATTCTGAAAAAAAACCGGTAAGAAATATATATTCAGCCTCCTGTTTTCCGTACTTTTGGAATATGTTCTCTGTACCCCTTGATTTTATTGAATTGATTTTTGAATTTGGGTGTCCTAAACTCTTATAATTTCCTCACAAATTATAAAACCAGTAAGTTTTCAAATAGCTGCTACTTATTTTCTCCTCTCAAAGAGGGGAATAATTGTTATTCACTATAAATTCAGGTTTAAAATTAGGTAAAATGTTAATATATAATGAAAATGGTACAACAATAGCATACCACATTCTATAGTACAAGGTCTCTTATTAATGCTTGTAAAACTCATAAAACCAGCGGCTTTTCATAGCATTCTCATCTCACGTGGCACGCATTTTTTTCGGCTCTCGCTATTATGATATCACTTTTAATAATAAATAAATTTCTATCAATTTAAACTTTGATACCTCATAGTTCCCCTTGCAATTGCGCTTTGTGGGCATTTTAAATGGCTTGGGATTCAGGATGGCAAAACAGTGACTTTTTAAACAACCTCCTGTGGGTGTGTCTTATCGAAATCCCGGATGTAGTTTTCTATACTCTTTAATACATTCTCAAAATCAAAATAAACTTCATCAATTTGGTGACTATATCCATCTAATTCAACGGCTAACAGTAACTCTTTACAAGAAAAATCTAAAATATAGTTATCTATTGGTTTTAGCCTGTGAAAATCATAACCCATCATCTGTTTCGATTTCAGATAATGCCATAAAATTATCTCTGATTTTGTTGATCTATTACTAAGAATTCTTGCAAGTTTCTTCAATTTCGAAATATAAAGTATAATTTTTCTTGGCTTATAAGTATTTTCTTGACACACCCCTAGCCTCCCGCCTTGCGGGACAGGCTCTCTCAAAGAGGGGAATGATTGTCATTCAATACTAATTAGTGCCTGTCTATAAAGTCATGTGTTTGCTCTATAAAGTTCGAATTCAAGGCGTGCGAGAAATTTAAACCACAGAATACTAATGTATTTGAGGATTTAAATTTTGAGCCTGTCTGCGCCAGGCAGGCGACAACGTAGAAGTCGGACTTTATAGACAAACACTAATTAATAACTAAAACAGGAAACAGGTTACACCTCAATTAAAATCACATTTATTTAACAAAGAGTTAACCTTAAGTTGATAAGGAAGTAGTATTTTCATCATTTTAAAAATTGAAAATATTGTGATTATGAGGCACTGGATGATTGGCGTGGTACTTTTAACGTTGTTCGGAACTATTTCGGCACAACAGATCTCTGTAAATAATAACGGACTATATCTCGACGGGAACAATAACCTCTACAGCGGGATTTATAAAGAGTATTACCCCAACGGAACTATCAAAACCGAGATGTCCCTGCACAACGGACTGAAAGACGGTATCACGACTATCTATTTTGAAGACGGCAAAAAGAACGAGATACGCTCCTATAAAAAAGGAGAAATGCACGGTACCTGGGTTACCTGGAACGAACAAGGCATTAAAATTGCCGAAGCCAACTATTCCAACGATAAAAAGAACGGAAAATGGTACATCTGGGACGAGCACGGGGTACTGCGATACGAAATGACCTACCTCGACGGAAAAAAGGCGGGAACCTGGTACATGTGGGATAAAGACGGTAACCTGGAAAAAACCAAGGATTACGGGAGCGAGGAGTAACTTATAGTAAACTAGAATTAATAACACCTTCGATTTAGCAACACCTTCAAGGTTTTCGAAACCTTGAAGGTGTAGTTCTTTTAATCTATCATAACAATAAACACAACAAAGTGGAACCAACCGAAGGGGGTTCACACCATAAGGGAGTAATTCTTATTTTTTTATTAACTTTAATTATTATAAATTTTTGCCAATCATCATAAACAGGAAAAAACGATGGAACGGGAAGAAAAATACTGGATCTTTCAAAATGCACTTAACCTGCTCGAAGAAAAGGAGGGAATCGGGCTGAATTTCCGGAAAAAATTATCGGAACAGCTCTTTAAACTAATCCTTTCCTCCCGTCCGGATATAAAAAAATACAAGGAGCAGATTTCGGAAAGGTTGCAGCAATTGGTTTCCGAATATACAGAAGAAACGTTTGAATGTTACAACAGTGCCGGTTTGATGTCATTAAGCAAAAAAGACCGGGGTCCGGTACCACCCGTACCTAAAATCAAAACCAGGCCGGAATCGGAAAAAGAATTAAAAAAAGATATCGTCGATATTCCCGATTCGAGAAAGGAATTATATATCAAAAGCCATTGGGAAGTTTATAAGTATGATAAGATCCACAAAAAATTCGTGCAAAAGGTACATCATAAAATGAAAGAAGTGCTGGTTGAATTCTATGCAGATGATATAATGAGGTACGAAGGAAATTGTATTCGTTCGCTGGATTTTGACCTGTATTATTACGCTGCCAGTCCGTTTGTGCAGGAAATTTATAAAATTGAATACGATATAGAGGATGGTAAGTACAGCGTGCTTCTAACGAATGATAATCCATGAACCCGGATAGAACTCCTGCATTTACAGTATGAATAAGTAATTGTAAAAGAAAATTTATTCTGCGCTATACTGGCATTGTGAAATATCCAGGGTAGTTTTTCCGGCGTGATGGAATCACGCCGACCTTCCTTTGTACAGCAGAATTGTGAAATAGCGAATAACTCATCATCTAATACCACGTCATTGCGAGGAGGAACGACGAAGCCTGCCTGCAGCAGGCAGGCAATCTCATGCTATGATAGACTGAATTACTTGATTAGCAACAAATTCTTTCAATAGAAGGAGATTGCCGCGCTTCACTGCGTCTACCTGGCGTTAGACAGGCCTGCCTGTCCGTCAGGCTGGTTTCGCTCGCAATGACGGAATAGTTTAACTAAACGATATTGATTCATAATTCATAATTCCCCTTTACACCCAACCACTGTCAGGGTCTCCGACCACTTACAGGGTTTACATTATAGCAGCATGCACTTTTCAATACTTTCCCAAAGCTTCTCCGCTGTTTTATCCCAACTGAATTTCATCCGTTGCTCACGGCCATTCGCGATAAGCTTATCGCGTAAAGCGCTGTCGGAATACAACTGCAACATGGCATCTTTTATAGATGTTACCGAAGCAGGATCGGCATACAAGGCCGCCTCCCCTCCCACCTCGGGCATGGAGGATGTGTTGGAAGTAATAACCGGCACATCGCAGTACATGGCTTCGAGTATGGGGATGCCAAATCCCTCGAACCACGATGGATACACCAGGGCAAATGCCGAAGCCATTACCTGCTTAAGGTCTTCAACCTCCAACCGTCCGGTAAAAATAATATCTTCTTTGGCTGTGGCTTCCTGCAGCGCTTTTTCGTGATCGCGGTCCCACCATTTTTCCGATCCCACCACCAGCAGTTTCATATCCGAACTTTTTGCCTGTCTGAATGCATCGAAAGCCCGCATGATATTGGCCAGATTTTTTCGCGGATGGATCAGTCCCACGAACAGAAAGTACGGTTTTCCCTGCGAAAATTTTTCCCTTACCGCTTGCTGATCATCCGGCGCCAACGGCTGGTAGTCTTCATTGGCCCCGTTGTAAACCACATCTATTTTCCCGGCATCGTAACCGAACCTGTCAATAATATCCGATTTTGTAAAAGATGAAACAGTGGCAATTCGATCGGCTTTGTTTATAAATCGCGGAAAAAAGGATTTGTAATATTGCCGTATATGCCAGGGAATAAATTCCGGAAAATGAAAGAAGTTGAGATCATGTATCACTGCCATTGATCTTGTAGTAGTACGCAAAGAAAGCCAGCCGTCAGGGGAAACAAAAAGATCCGCTTTGTACTTCTTTAAAGCTGCCGCCACACCATACTCGAAAAACAAATACCACAGCACCGGGTGCCGTGCCTGGGGATGAACTACTACCGGAGTAATGTTGTTGCTGAAAACAAATTGTTCGTCGTATTTCCGGTCGAACAGGAAAATAAACCGGTGTTCCGGGTGTTGCCTGGTGATACGTTTCAGCGACTCGTATGTAAACCAGCCGATCCCTTCCAGTTTATTGGGCAGTAATAATCGTGTATTTACGGCAATGTTCATAGGTTCCGGACGCTATAGCCCTTCATTTTTAGAAACGGTAAAGTTTACGCCAAAGTAAAAATAATCCCGAAGGAAAGCATATTGTTTCCACAGTTTTTTTTCGCGGTCGAGTACTGACTGATAGTTTGTATTATTGAAAAAAGCAGGCGGAAATAACCGGATGAATTCGGGTGATCCCGGATCAATACGCATCTGATGATGCCTGAATTCCTGTTCCCATTTATTGAACCCCCTTATATTTTCGTTCCCCAGCTTCACGTATTTTTTTGTCTTTTCATCGTAGATATCAATAATCCTTTTATTTCCGCGCCGCAGGTATAATTTCATATTGTTGATCACGTTCTTCCCGTTTTCCTCAATAGCGATCAACTTCCCGCTGTCTTTCATCGAATCATTGATTATCCGGATAGCTTCCCCCAACGGTTCAAGGTGGTGCAGCACATCCTGCACAATCACATAATCAAACTGATTGGATGATGGCGGTTGTTCGAACAGGTTCTTATATTCAACAAAGAATCCTGAAATATCTCCGTATTTTTTCCAGAAATCAAATCTTTCAGGGATCTGGTCATAGTAATATTCGATAGTGGTACCATAAACTTTAAAGCCGTTAAGTGCCAGGTACAAGCCGGTAGTTCCGTAACCACAGCCACAGTCCCATATGCGGGAAGAATTATCTTTTACCTTGTCGGAAATATATTGTAAACGCTGGCAAAAATAAGCCTTGCGAAATTCAAACCTGGAATCCCTTTTATGAAACCTGTAATAGTTGCGCAATCCCGGATTTTCATCGAGTTCTTTTAATAATAATTCGAAAAATTCGTCTACCAGCATCCCTGTTTAATTTTGAAAGAGCCCAAAATTAACCAAAATTATCAACCGGGCAATAGATGTCGCCGCGTATCGGGTTGATCATAAAACTGATTTCAGAATGATGAAAAGTAAAAAGTACTTATGGGGGATTTTACTTAAGGCCAGGATACAAACAAAAAAGACCGGTTCAAAAGAAACCGGCCGATTTATAAAAAAGGATCTACAGAATTATTTTACTGACAGGGTTTCCATTTTTAATTCAACCCGGTTTTCGTCTTTAAGACTGATTTTAACATTTTCAGAGTTTTCTTTATACGAGATCATATTGGTAGAAACATGATAATTTCCCGGTTTCAGGCTGGCGAATTCAAAGTTACCATCAAAGTCAGTATACACTACTTTATCTGATCCTTCGAGTTTCACAGCAACGCCTGCCAGGTATTCCCCGCTGTTTTTATCGATCACCTTTCCGGCTAACGAAGTAGTAGCAATTGATTTACCCGATTTATTTCCATTTCCGTCATTAGCCATCATTACTACTGATATCAACAGAAACATTATAAAGAATACGGACCTTTTTTTCATGATTTTTAATTTTAGTTTACATCTACAAAGATAACCCTGCACAATGAATCACATCTTTAGTTAAAATGATGTTTACATTAAATAAATGTTAATTTTTACGATAGGAGTTTACCGTATTCATCTAAAATAAAATCACAAAATCAGATTGCCACAAAGTTATTAGTACCCTAACTCACAAATTACTGATGGGCAGGACGCAGCAGATCGTTGATAGTTTTAACGGGCGTAAAGGTTTCTCCCGGCACTTCCACGAAAATTGTTATCCAGTCCGACATTGCTCCATTCCATAACCCGGGAAGTTCAAGGGCTTTCAGATCGCGGCCGTCCTTCGATTTTTTGGAAATGAACCCTGTTTCAGGATCGGAATATTTACTGAGGTTAAATTTTTCGCCTTTATAATTTTTCACTCCCAATACAAGGTCAACCGGATTAAAATGTGTGGAAGACCCGAAAACAGCATGCTGCTCCTCATCATTCATATCTACCTGCGAGCTCTCAACTATCTGTAATGAAATACTTCCGTCTTTTCCTTTAGCCCAGAACGGGCCTCCGCCGGGTTCTCCCTGGTTTCGAACCACTCCGCATATGCGTAAAGGCCGGTTCAGCTTCATTTTTAAGAATTCTATCAGGAATTCGCGATTACCATAAAGCACGTCATCGGGCATTGTCAGGAACAATTCCTTACGGGCAAAGTCAGTAATCTCTTCCAGTAAAACCTGATCCAACAGTTCATTATTCAATAGTTCAAGGTATCTAAAAATATGCTGTTGTAATTCAATTAAAACACCGGCAATAATTTTCTTATTCAGAATGGTTGTTTCCTTTAACCGGTCGGGGACAACATTGTCAATATTTTTTATAAAAATCAATTCCGCATCAATAGCATTCAGGTTTTCCAGTAATGCCCCGTGTCCGGCAGGACGAAAAAGCAACGATCCGTCTTCAAGGCGGAAAGGCTCGTTATTCATGTCAACGGCTACCGTATCGGTATGCTGGTTCCTGTTCAGAGAATTCAAAATCATATTTCAGGTTGAACTGATTTTCATATTGCGAAGCCACATTTTCAAGTAAAGTTTTAAAAGCAGTACGATGTTCAGGCGAAACCGTCAGATGCAGAACAACACGATTATCGGAAGTACTTGCATATTGAGCGCCTTCCACCAGGTGTTCCTCCACGGCAGTACGGTTATGCTTGTCATATTTATGAAAATGCAACAATCCTTTCGGCAGTTCGCCATAATTCAGTCCTGCATCCGTTAAAAAAAAGTTTAACACTACGTCGATAGCTTCCTTCTTTAACCAACTGATCGATGTCTTTACCCTGCTTAAGCAATATCTCTTTAAGCTCGTTGTAAAAGGCAAACTGCGGTAAATGTTGGAAAAATTCCTTTGCGGATTTATATTGTTCCTGATTAATCAGGGAGGCATCCCGTCCGGAACGTATAAAGGCATCTTCAAACTCGAACAAATGTTTAAACATACGGGAAGCAGCGCCCGAAGCAGGAACAAACTTGACAATATGCGTTTTCTTTTTTCCCTCGTAAATTTTCAAATAATGATCCTTCAACGGCTCATTAATGGCTTTTATGCCGTCATTCAGGCGGGCAGGTCTGTAAAGTTTCAGAAAAGGAAATCCGTTACGGAACCTTTTGATTTGATCTTCAACCATGTCGGGCGTCATCCCGCGTTGTGAAATTTGTTTTTTGTCTTTTTCTGAAAACATAATGATGTTTGGTTAACTGTAGATGGTTATAATTAATTTTCTGGGGCCTCCGTAATCTCTGAATTCACAAAAATATATTCCCTGCCAGGTACCCAGGTTTAACCGGTGATTGGTAACAGGGATAGTCAGAGATTGCCCTAACAGAGAAGATTTCAGATGGGCGGGCATGTCATCAGACCCTTCCAGTGTGTGTGTATATAAAGATAAGTTTTCAGGTACCAGTTTATCAAAAAAGCTACGGAAATCAACTCTTACCGATGGATCGGCATTTTCATTTATGGTAAGGGCAGCCGAAGTATGTTTAATCAACAGATTGATCAGCCCTGTTTCGGGAAGGCTTTCCAGATTTTCTTCAATTACTCTGGTGATAAGATGAAATCCACGATTGTATCCTTTTAAAGTAATCTCTTTTTGAAAGATCATATTTTCTGGTTGTTTTTAAAACTTTAACATGTAAAATTAAACAAAATTTAACGAAAAAAGGTTTTACCTGTAATGGATGCATAAAAGGAATATTTTAGTTATTTTTGATTTGATCCGTACCACCATGACAATAACAAATAAAAGTCGTCATTACACGGACAAATGGTTCGTGAAAGTAATCATCTCAGGTATTCTGCTGGTCCTGCCGGTTATCACGGTCCATGCGCAGGAAAAAAATAAACTTGTACAACTTTACGGACGCTTGTATAACGAACTGATTGAACCACTGCCCTATGCACATGTATTCATATTAAACAACGGCCGTGGTACCATTACCGATGCCAGCGGTAAATTTTCATTCGTAGTGGAGAAAAACGATACGGTCATGTTTTCTTCCCTGGGATATAAACGAAAAACCATTATTATTCCCGACACATTATCCGAACCTTTTTTGCATCGTGATATTTTTCTCAAAACCGATACTTTTATGATCAAACAGGTAGAAGTATATCCATGGAGAAATTATGAGGAATTTAAAGATGCATTTGTAAACCTGAAATTACCAGATGATGATGCTGAACGGGCAAGAAAAAACATTGCACTTATTAAAACACAAATAATTTTGAGTGACAACCCCGATCCCGGAGCAAATTTTCAATATGTATTAAAACAACAATACGACCAAACATTTATGCAGGGAAGATATCCTTCCTATCAGTTGTTTAATGTTTTTGCATGGGAGAAATTTTTCAAAGCTTTAAAACAGGGAGATTTCAAACAGGAGAATAAATAAATAGAGGAATTATTATTTATCTTCGCAATTTATTTATCCGGATTGAGTTACTATTAATTGTATGCCTGAATAAAGATGAACTTAAAATTATATCCCTTACTAATCATATTATTGATACAGGTATGTGCAATTAATGCCCAGG
Organism: uncultured Bacteroidales bacterium; assembly: GCA_963748095.1. Taxonomy (GTDB): domain Bacteria; phylum Bacteroidota; class Bacteroidia; order Bacteroidales; family UBA10428; genus CAVVIO01. The sequence continues at coordinate 16,090 of CAVVIO010000037.1, read as the reverse complement.
AAACTGCAACTATCAAAGGTACTGTTACCGATGAAAACGGAAAGTCTCTTTATCCTGCAACTATATCTGTCAAAGATCAACCCGAAGGTGCAGTAACCGATTCAATGGGCCATTATAATCTGAAAATTACAGCTAACAGGAATTTAATCATTGTCATTTCTCATTTGGGTTATGAATCCATTGAAATCCCAGTCAGGTTGAAACCAGGGGAAACGATGGTATTGAACAAAACACTAAAAGCCTCTTCTAAGGAACTGGAGAGGGTGGTGGTTTATGGAAAACCCGACCGGGCCAACGGATTGGTACGCATCAACACCCGATCGCTTGAATACCTTCCCAGCACAACCGGAAGTGTCGAAGGGCTTTTAAAAACGCTTCCCGGCGTTTCCTCCAGTAATGAACTTAGCTCTCAATACTCCGTTAGGGGTGGTAACTTCGATGAAAACCTTATTTATGTAAACGATATTGAGATTTACCGGCCGTTGTTAATGCGTTCAGGACGGCAGGAAGGATTGAGTTTTATTAATTCGGATATGATCTCGTCTATCGAATTTTCGGCTGGCGGTTTTGGCGCTCAATATGGTGATAAAATGTCATCGGTACTGGATATTAAATACAGACAGCCGACAAGTTTCGAAGGTTCAGCTTCCATGAGTCTTTTAGGGGGCGCACTACATCTTGAAGGCATTTCGAAAAATAAGAAATTTACATACAATTCCGGATTACGATACAAAACCAACCAATATCTGCTTGGAACGCTTGATACCAAAGGCGAATACAAACCGGAATTTTTTGATTTCCAGACTTACCTGACTTACGCAATCAGTGACAAGCTTGAACTTAGCGCACTTGGCAATCTATCGCTGAACAAATACCAGCTTGTTCCCCAGGTGCGTGAAACATCATTTGGTACATACCAGCAAGCATTAAGTCTCAAAATATATTATGACGGAAAGGAAATCGATCGGTTTTTGAATTATACCGGTGCCACTACGTTGAATTACAAACCTAACCGGCAATTATCGCTGAAACTGATCGGATCAACATTCCATTCACTCGAAAAAGTGGCCTATGACATACAGGGCCAATACTGGATCAACCAGCTTGACAATGTTATTGGATCGGATACTTACGGGGACAGTATCTTAAACATAGGTGTAGGAACATTACTCGATCATGCCCGGGATTATCTCGATGCAGTAATTTATACACTTTCACATAAAGGTACTTATATTGCCAGCAGGTATACTTTCAAATGGGGTATTTCGTACCAGTACGAAGATATTAATGATAAGCTGAACCGTTGGGAAATGCTCGACTCGGCAGGTTATTCCATACCCTATTCGGATGAAAATGTAAATCTTTATACCTCCTCCCGATCAAATAACCATTTATATTCTTCCCGTATTGAAGGATATCTGCAGCAGACAGTCAATTTTAATATAGGAAGTTCAACATTTTTTCTGAATGCCGGTATCCGTGGTAATTACTGGTCACTTAACCATCAGTTACTCCTAAGTCCCAGGGGTATTTTAACACTCGATCCGCATTGGAAAAAAGGACTGACTTTTCATTTTGCATCGGGATTGTATTATCAGCCACCCTTTTTTAAGGAATTACTCGATCCACAGGGTAATTTATATCCGAATTTAAAAGCTCAGGAATCTGCACATTTTGTGGCAGGAAGTGATTACCGCTTTACTGCATGGGACCGGCCATTTATATTTACCACCGAAATATATTATAAAGATTTGCATCACCTGATTCCGTACAAGGTGGAAAATATAAGAATCCAGTATTTACCGCAGTTCTCCGCGAAAGGCTATGCCACCGGTATTGAATTTAAGATCAACGGAGAATTTGTAAAAGGCGCCGAATCGTGGGCCAGTCTTTCATTGATGCGTACCCGCGAAGATGTTTCGAACGATTCATATACCAGGGATGGTACTGTTGTATTTCCCGGTTATTACCGACGGCCTACCGATCAGTTACTAAATTTTGGTTTGTATTTTCAGGATTACCTGCCTGATAATCCCGATTACAAGGTACATCTTACCATGGTTTATGGTTCGGGATTACCTTACGGATCTCCCGATTACAACCGTCCGTCGGAAATTTACAGTCTGGGCCCATACAGAAGAATAGACGTAGGATTTTCAAAAGCCCTTAAAAGTGAACATAAAACTGTGCGCGAAAACAGTATTGCCGGTAAGTTCGATAATATCTGGATAAGCGCCGAGATCTTCAATCTGTTTGGATTCAAGAATAAAGTATCGTACGACTGGATAAGAACAGTCAGTAACCAGAGCGGCCAGTTCAACATGTTTGCCGTACCGAATTACCTTACAGGAAGAAGGTTCAATATCCGGATTTCAGCAAAATTCTAAATGCGATTATTTTTAGAAAAAGTAAGACTAAGAAGGAATTGAATGGTCAAAATATCTTATTGCCCCAGTCTCCATCAAAAACAAAAGAATCCAACGGATTACGCACTCTTTTCCGGGCATCTTTCACCCGAATTTCTTCCGGAAAATCAGCCGGGTTGCCCGGATATCCCAAAGCTATCATAATTACCGGTTCAAAACCTTCCGGGATATGAAGAACATCTTTCGCCTTTTCAGCATCGAAACCACCCATGGGATGAACAACCAGTCCCATAGACACCGCCTGTATCATAAGGTTTCCCTCTGCAAGCCCTACATCGTGACGTGCATGTTTATTCTCCCGGTTATTATAGCTGCTTATGGTTTCTGCCACGCTCAACATCAGTACTGAAGCACTACACGCCCATACCTGATTAAATGGATGAAGCAAACTGCACATTTTAGCAAATACTGTTTCATCCTGCTTTCTCCCGATAATAAATCTCCAGGGTTGCTGATTATTGCTAGAAGGAGCCCATCGGGCAGCTTCAAAAACAGTTTTCAGAATTTCTTCTTCCATCGGTTTACCTGAAAAAATAACAGTACTCCGCCTTTTACCTATCAACTCATTAATCTCTATCATAATCAAAAAAAAATGGCATGCCATAGATTTATTATCTACGAACAGTAACTATGCACTAATAGTTCAACTTATATTTTGACTGGCATAGAGGATGCTTTGCGAAATTGTGAAATTATATCTTTATATTATGCGTTTTATATGCATAAATATTTAACTCATTGAATAATCCTCGTTTTAACTTTAAACAGCATAAGTTTATAAGACTCATAGCATATTACTAATAATCCACACAATTAGTTAATCAAAATATATATTTTTAGTAAATATGATAAAACACATGCTTTTTATTAAAAAACTATTGTAATTTTATCTTGAATTTTTTGTATAATTATTCAATTATAAAAAACGTAAAGAAAATCATATTTTAATCATGTATAAATTTTAATAAATTATGGCAAGTCAAGATTTCATAAACAAAGAAGGAAAGTTTGGAGCACACAACTACCATCCGTTACCCGTGGTATTATCAAAAGGCGAAGGTGTATATGTATGGGATGTTGAAGGCAAAAGATATTATGATTTTTTATCGGCTTATTCAGCAGTAAACCAGGGACACTGTCACCCAAAGATATTGAAAGCCCTTACGGATCAGGCACAGACACTTACTCTTACCTCGAGGGCTTTTTACAATGATTGTCTGGGAGAATACGAGGAATACATTACAAAATATTTTGGTTACGATAAAGTGCTTCCAATGAATTCAGGAGCAGAAGGAGATGAAACAGCTCTTAAACTTTGTCGCCGTTGGGGTTATGATAAAAAGGGTATTCCTGAAAATCAGGCAAAGATTATTGTATGCGAAGGGAATTTCCACGGAAGAACAATTACCATTATATCCATGTCAACCGATCCCGATTCCTACAAAGGTTTTGGCCCTTACACACCCGGATTTGTTGTAGTACCCTATAATGATCTTGACGCATTAAAAAAAGAGCTGGAAGATCCTAACGTGGCCGGTTTCCTGGTTGAGCCAATACAAGGGGAAGCCGGAGTTTATGTTCCTGATGACGGATATCTGAAAGCAGCCTACGATCTTTGTAAAGAAAAAAATGTACTGTTCATAGCCGATGAAGTACAGACGGGCATTGCTCGCACGGGAAAACTTCTTGCCTGCGACCATGAAAACGTACGCCCTGATATTCTCATACTTGGAAAAGCGCTTTCGGGAGGTTTTTATCCGGTTTCAGCCGTCCTTGCTGACGACGATATCATGCTTTGCATCAAACCCGGTGAACACGGCTCTACTTTCGGGGGAAATCCTATTGCTGCCAAAGTTGCTATAGCTGCACTGAAAGTGATAAAGGATGAAAACCTGGCTGAAAATGCCGAAAAAATGGGACAAATATTCCGTGAAGAACTGAATAAGCTGGAAAAAGAATCTGATATTGTTGAAAAAGTCAGAGGAAAAGGATTACTCAATGCGATCGTTATCCGGCCAAAAGGAGGAAAAACAGCATGGGACGTATGCCTGGCCCTGAAAGAGAATGGGTTACTGGCCAAACCCACACATGAACATATCATTCGCTTTGCTCCCCCATTGGTGATCACAGAAAGTCAACTCAGGGAAACAATTGATATTATCAATAAAACTATCAAGCAATTTGATTGATTATCAGATAAAACCCGGTTCATTTCAACCGGGTTTTTTTATCCTTTCTTACATCTTCAACAAGATAATCGTAATCGATAAATCAGATCTTTGCAAGCCGCTTAATCATGAGTAAAATAAAGTTTTTATCAAGTAAACTAAAATTGTTGATTATTTTCCCAACTCAATTTAAATTTAATCCGTAGAACTGATATCTTTTATCTTAGTTTTTAGAAATGAAAACAATACGGATAAAAAGAAATCGAATTATTCATTTATAAAAAAATTGGATTTTCAATCTGATACTTATTTATTGAATCTCTATCATGCGTCATAAAATATTAATAATTGATGACAATAAAACAAACCTTGACCTGATTGTTGAGACACTCTCCAAAGAGGAAAACGGATACGTTTTTCACCGTGCGAACAATGGGAAAGAAGGCATAGAATTAGCAGAGAAGATTATACCCGACTTGATTATTCTTGATCTAAAAATGCCCGATATTTCAGGATTCGACTGTCTGAGAAAATTTCATGGTGATGAAAAACTTACAGATATTCCCGTGCTTGTTGTTACTGCATATGACTCACATGAAAATCTTCAAAATTCCTTTGAACTGGGGGCTTACGATTATTTAGCAAAGCCCATAGATGTTTTTGAACTGGAAACGAGGGTAAAGAAATCACTAAGTGTTGGCGAGTCGTTAAAAGGCATCAAAGAGACAATTGCCAACTATAAAAAGGAGATGGGAGAACTTGAAAAAATGGCGATGGTCTCTAACAATACCCAAAATTCATTTATACTTATCAAGCCCAATGGAGAACTGGAATGGGCCAATGAAGGTTTTAAAAAAGTACACGGGTATTCGCTTGAGGAATTCAAGAATAAATTAGGCAGCACCATTTTTAGTCTTTGCCCCGATCCTGAGATAATGAATTTATTTAATAATTGTATACAGAATAAAGACTCCTTTAATTTTATTTCTAAGATCAGGGATAGTAAAAACAAAATAAGATGGATACAAACTATCATTTCACCAAAACTAAGTGACGAAAATGAAATTGAAATATTAATTGGCATTGAAAATGATATTACATCATTAAAAATAAAGGAGGAAGAACTTCATCGCCAAAACCAGAAAATGCTTGCAGTGACGGAAAATCTCGAAAAAGCAAACGCTTTGCTTGAGGACCAAACCAAGGAAATGAACAGGCAGCGATCGTTAATTGAAGAAGAACAGAAAAAATCAGAGGCCCTGCTTCTCAATATACTTCCATTTGAGGTAGCCCGGCAGTTAAAAACAAAAGGAAGGGCCGGTACCCGCCAATACAAAATGGTAAGTGTACTTTTTACCGATTTCAAAGGATTTTCAAAATCGAGTAAACAACTAGAGGCAAAGGACCTTGTGAACATTCTCGATACCTATTTTGCCAAGTTCGATGATATTATAGGCAATCATTACATGGAGAAAATCAAAACCATCGGCGATGCTTACATGTGTGCAGGTGGATTACCTTTGCGTAATAAAAGTAACCCGTTCAATGCAGTGTTATCAGGATTGGAAATTCAGCAATACATGAATGTTCTGAATGACAACAAAGTGGTTAAAAATTTATCGATATGGGAACTGCGCCTTGGAATTCATACCGGCGAAGTAGTAGCTGGTGTAGTTGGTAAGAAAAAATTCGCCTACGATATCTGGGGTGAAACCGTGAATATCGCCAGCCGGATGGAACAGGCCGGCCATGTAGGAATGGTGAACATTTCAGGCACTACTTATGAATATATTAAAGATTATTTCGAGTGTGACCACAGGGGAAAGATTGAGGCCAAAAATATCGGAAAAGTCGATATGTATTTTGTTAACCGCATTAAGCCGGAATATTCAGCCGACAAACTTGGATTTACACCTAACCAACTGTTCCTGAATATTATTAATAAGCTGTAAAGTCTATTTATGTCGTTCCTGTAAAACGGAAATCACATCTTTCAGTCGAAATCCTTTGGCTGCCAGTAATACTTCCAAATGATACATCAGGTCAGCCGCTTCATTCAGAAACAGTGAATCATTATTATCCTTGGCTTCAATTACAAGTTCAACTGCTTCCTCTCCAACTTTCTGAGCAATTTTATTAATTCCCTTCTTAAATAACTTCGTTGTATACGAATTTTCGGGCATGTCATTTTTACGCTGATAAATAACTTCCTGTAGTTCTTCCAGGAAATACAGGTTACTTTTATTAATTTCATCAAAACAGGTGTCGTTCCCTGTATGGCAGACAGGGCCCGCAGGATGGGCTTTTATCAGTAATGTATCATTATCGCAATCGGGAATGATCTCCGCAACCTTCAGAAAATTACCGCTCTCCTCCCCTTTTGTCCATAATCGTTTTTTTGTCCGGCTGTAAAATGTTACCAGCCCTTTTTCCTGTGTTTTTTCTACTGCTTCCTTATTCATGAAACCCACCATTAACACAACATTTGTTGATGCATCCTGAACAACAGCAGGTATTAATCCATTCAATTTATCAAAATCAAGGTTCATAATTGCTTATTAGTTAAATTATTATAATCTTACCGGTATATTACGTTCGTTCAAATACTTTTTTAACTGGGGTATGGTTATTTCCTTGAAATGAAATATACTGGCTGCCAGACCGGCATCCGCTTTCCCCCGTGTAAATACTTCAGCATAATGTTCCATGCTACCTGCACCACCCGAGGCTATTACCGGTATTGAAAGGCTATCTGAAAGCTTCGCCAGAGCCTCATACGCAAATCCGTTTTTTGTACCATCGTGGTTCATAGAAGTAAATAAAATCTCTCCTGCCCCACGATCCTCGGTTTCTTTCGCCCACGAAAATAATTCTTTTTCAGTAGGTATACGTCCCCCATTGATGTATGCTGTCCACTTGCCGTTTTCTTCCCTGGCATCAATGGCCACAACCACAAACTGGCTACCAAAATTCAAAGCCATCTGATCAATTAAGCCGGGATTCCTGATGGCAGCCGAATTGATAGATACCTTATCGGCCCCGGCACTCAACAAGGCTTCTATATCTGATAATTCGCCAATACCGCCACCAACCGTAAACGGAATATCTACATTCCGGGCAATACGCTTCACCAGTTCCACAAAAGTTTTTCTTCCTTCGTGCGATGCCGTGATATCGAGAAAAACCAGTTCGTCGGCCCCCTGATCGGCATAGGAAGCGCCCAGTTCAACCGGATCACCTACCTCGCGAATATTTATAAAATTAACTCCTTTAACGGTTTGTCCGTCTCTGACATCAAGGCATGGTATGATACGTTTAGCCAACATCTCCTAATTATTTTTCAATATAAATTTTTCCAGATCACTTAATAAAATATATCCTTCATAAATCGCTTTCCCGATCACAGCGCCGTTTATTCCCGACTCATCCAGCTTTTCCAATTCACTAATACCTGTAATACCTCCACTGGCGATCAAATATAAATCCGGAAATTCCTTTCTCAGCTTACTGTACAGATCTATTGCCGTTCCTTCAAGCATGCCGTCTTTACTGATATCGGTACACAACACATTCTTCACACCCAGGCTGGCGTATCCGGAAAGAAATGAAAACAGATCGTTATCGGTAACCTCCTGCCAGCCGGATATAGCGACTTTATTGTCTTTTACATCCGCCCCCAGTATCAAACGTTCAGCACCATAACGCTGTAGCCACGAAAGAAAAATATCTTTTTCGGTAACAGCTACACTACCAATAGTAGCTATATCAGCACCCGAATTAAAGACAACCCGTATATCGTCATCCGTTTTAATTCCCCCTCCAAAGTCAATGGTCAGTGATGTATGGGATACGATCTTCTCCAGCACCCGCCAGTTTACAACATGTTTTTCTTTCGCCCCGTCAAGATCAACCAGATGTAGCCGCTTCAATCCGTGGTGTTCAAACATCCTTGCCACCTCCAGCGGATCCTCATTATATACCTTTTTCCTGTCGTAATCACCACGGGTAAGCCGTACACACTTACCTTCTATAATATCTATTGCAGGAATAACAGTGATCATAATTCAATAAAGTTTTTAAGTATTTGTGCACCGATCTTTCCGCTTTTCTCAGGGTGAAACTGGGTGGCATAAAAATTATCTTTCTGCAATGCAGCGCTGAAAGGTTGAATATAATTACACACTGCAACAGTATCTTCACCGGTTGCCGCATAATAACTATGAACAAAATAAACAAACTTATTCTCTAAAGATGAATCAAATATTTTCCCTTTCAGATGATACACACTGTTCCATCCCATATGAGGTACTTTGGTAACATGCTCTTCACCTTCAATAGGATGGAATTTCTTAACTACTTCATCAAAAATCCCCAGGCATTCCGTATCCCCTTCTTCTGAATACCTGCACATCAGTTGCAAACCGAGGCATATCCCCAGAACCGGCTGTTTAAGTTCCCTGATCAGCTGATCAAGCTGTAGTTGTCTCAGATAATTCATGGTAGTACTTGCTTCACCCACACCGGGAAAGATCACTTTATCGGCAGCAAGTATCTGTTCTTTATTATCTGTAACTTCCGCTTCAACGCCCATGCGTTGTAACGCATTGTCTACCGACATGATATTACCTGCATTGTATTTTATAATAGCTACTTTCATTTACTGAAATTTAACTGAACACTACTGTTCTGTTATTATAAACCAGAATTCTTCGTTGTAAATGCAACAATACTGCTGTTGAAAGAACGATCTTTTCCAGATCTTTACCTTTACTGATCAATTTATTAATAGAGTCTTTGTGACTTATCCGGGTGACCGATTGTTCAATAATCGGCCCGGCATCCAGATCGGAGGTCACATAATGACTGGTTGCACCAATTACCTTTACTCCCCTTTTATATGCCGAATGATAGGGTTTTGCTCCTGGAAAAGCCGGCAGGAACGAATGATGGATGTTGATAATTTTATTGGTATATAATTTTATGAATTCAGATGATATAATTTGCATGTACCGGGCCAGCACCACAAAATTGACCTTAAATTCCTCCAGCAATTTCAGCTCTTGCTTCTCCACCTCATCTTTATTATTCTCATTTACCGGGAAAACATAAAAAGGTATATCAAACTGCCTGGCAACATGTTCCATATCCTGATGATTGCTGATGATAAGCGGAACTTCCACTTCCCATTCGCCTGCCTGCACCCGCGAAAGAAGATCGTAAAGACAGTGTGACATTTTTGAAACAAAAATAGCCATGCGTGGTTTTTTGTCATTTAAATAAATGCTCCAGGTCATTCCATACTTTGCAGCAATCTGGGTGCCAAAAAAATCGGCTATTTTATCCCTGGGAATCAGAAATTTTTCGATCTCCCACTCAATACGCATAAAAAATACTTTTTCCTGGTGATCGACATGCTGATCGAGGTAAATGATATTCCCGTTATTATTGTCCAGGAATTCAGTAACTTTTGCTACAATACCTTGTTGATCGGGACAGTGCATCAGCAAAATGGCTGTATCGGGGCTGTTTGAATAAGCTTTTTTTTGCATATTATTATAGTACTCCTTTAGTTGATGGTAATTCGTAATTGAAAACATCGCGTTTTATTGCCATTTTTATAGCCCTGGCAAAAGCTTTAAAGATAGCTTCAATCTTATGGTGTTCATTATTTCCTTCAGCATGGATATTCAGGTTACATTTTGCTTCATCCGAGAATGATTTGAAAAAATGAAAAAACATTTCAGTAGGCATTTCACCTACCATTTCCCGTTTGAATTCCGCTTCCCACACCAGCCAGTTTCTTCCTCCGAAATCAATCAGAACACGCGCCATACAATCATCCATGGGTAATGCAAAACCATAACGCTCGATTCCCCTTTTATCACCCAGTGCCCGGCGAAACGCTTCACCCAGCGCCAGTGCCGTATCTTCTATCGTGTGATGTTCATCAACCTGTATATCTCCTTTTGTGTTGATTTTCAGATCGCAACCCGAATGCCTCGCAATCTGATCAAGCATGTGATCAAAAAATCCCACGCCGGTAGAAATTTCCGTTTTTCCGGTTCCATCGAGTTTAAGCTCCACTTTCACATCGGTTTCCGCTGTTTTTCGTTCCACCTTTGCCGATCGTTCTTTTCCCGCCAGGAATTCATATATCCTGTCCCAACTGTCAGTTTGTAAAACGCAGCTTGAAGTTAAATCCTTTTTTTTCAATTCCCCGGAAAAATCATCACTGGTAAAAAATATAGCTTTTGCACCCAGGTTTTTTGCCAGTTCCACATCGGTAATGCGATCGCCTATTACATAAGAATTTTCAAGGTCGTAATCTCCAGCCATGTATCTTTCGAGCATTCCTGTTCGTGGTTTTCTGGTTGGGGCATTCTCTTCCGGTAAAGAACTGTCAATTAATATATCGTCGAAATAAATACCTTCATTTTTGAAAGCTTTCAGAAATTTTTCCTGTACTATCTGAAAATGTTTTTCAGGATACGATGCCGATCCCATCCCATCCTGGTTACTAACAATTACCAGTTCAAAGTCCAGGTTGTGACCTATATAATACATATTGCGAAAGACAGCAGGTATAAATTCCAGTTTTTCCAGCGAATCTACCTGGAAATCTACCGGGGGCTCAACAATCAGTGTCCCGTCTCTGTCAATAAATAAAGCTTTCTTCATCGTTCAAATTTTGTTTTACATGTCCTTCAGAACTTTTATCAATCGTCTGTTTTCTTCCCTGCTGCCAATGGTAAAGCGCAGGCATCCTTCACACAGATTCATTTTTGACCTGTCGCGTACAATAACTTTATTATCCGTCAGGTAATTAAATACATTCCGTGTATCAGTTACCTTGACAAGCAGAAAATTGGCATCTGAAGGATAGATTTTCTGAATAACAGGTATTTTATTCAATTCATTAATAAGATACTCCCTGCCTTTTAAAATTTCATTTACCCAGTCATTTTTTGTAAATTCCTGATCTGTCATTTCAAGGGCTTTTTGCTGGGTAATGGAATTCACATTGTACGGATATTTAATCTTATTTAATAAACTGATGATTTCCGGCGAGGCAAAAGCCATACCCAGGCGTATCCCTGCTAATCCCCAGGCCTTGCTGAATGTTTGTAAGATTACCAGATTGGGAAAGTTTTTCAACTCCGGAATTAATGATGCTTCAACTGAAAAATCAATATAGGCTTCGTCAAGTACTACAATGCCACTGAAATTTTGCACAATAGTAAGAATATTGTCATGTTTAAAACTGTTGGATGTAGGATTGTTTGGTGAACAAAGAAACAATAACCGTGAATTCTCATCTGCAGCATTTAACAATCCAGCAGTGTCGAGCTGGAATCCGGAAGTGAGCAAAACTTTTCTGACTGCTACATTATTTATGTCTGCACAAACCTCGTACATGCCATAAGTAGGATCGATGGTGACAATATTACTTTCCCGGGGTTCACAAAAAACACGTATCAGCAGGTCGATGGCTTCGTCGCTGCCATTTCCCAGAAAAAGCTGTTCGGGTTCAGCGCCTTTTATCCGTGCAATTTTGTCTTTCAGTTTCCGCTGCAACGGATCGGGATAACGATTGAAAGGATCATTAAACGGATTTTCGTTTGCATCGAGAAAAACAGCTGCATCACCGGAGTATTCATCCCTTGCTGATGAATAGGGTTTTAATTTTTTTATATTTTCACGTACCAGTTGATTCAGGTTGAACATTTTGGTATTATTAATTTTTGGTATTATTCATGACTATTATATCTGCTGATCAATCCTTTTTCATTCGTAATGATATAGCATTGCTGTGCGCCTGCAACCCTTCAGCCTGTGCCATAATTTCAACAGCCGGTCCGATATTCCGTAACCCTTCACTTGTTAATTGCTGAAAAGTAATCTTTCGTACAAAACTATCAAGATTTACGCCGTTGTAGGCTTTGGCAAATCCGTGTGTTGGTAATGTATGATTGGTGCCCGATGCATAATCCCCGGCACTTTCCGGAGTAAAATTACCAATAAATACCGATCCTGCATTTATCACGTGGTCAGCTACTTTTTCGGCGCCATCCACAGAAATGATCAGGTGCTCGGGAGCATATTCGTTAACCATATCCAACATATCGTTCAACAGTATGTAGTAAAACTGCCTTACTGTTTTTCAGGGCTTTTTCAGCAATGTTCTTCCTGGGAAGTACATTTAACTGCCTATCCAACTCATCATTTACTTCGGCAATCAGATTCTCCGAAGTAGTCAACAACAGAACCTGGCTGTCAACGCCATGTTCGGCCTGGGAGAGAAGATCGGAAGCAACAAACGACGGTATCGCTGTATCATCAACCATTACTGCTACTTCAGACGGACCAGCAGGCATGTCAATAGCAACAACATCTCTTGCTGCCAGTTGCTTTGCTGCCATCACATATTGATTGCCGGGGCCAAATATCTTGTACACTCCGGGTACCGATTCCGTGCCATAGGCCATGGCTCCGATAGCCTGTGCCCCTCCAATCTTGAAAACGGCTGTAACTCCTGCCAGTTGTGCAGCATATAGTATCACAGGATGAATTTTCCCGCTTTCTGCAGGCGGGGAACACATAATGATTTCGCGGCAACCTGCAATACGCGCTGGAACTGCCAACATGAGTACCGTAGAAAATAAGGGAGCTGTACCACCGGGAATATATAATCCTACTTTATCGATGGCTACACTTTTCTGCCAGCAGGTAACTCCGGGTGCTGTTGTAACTTTACGGATACCGGTTTGCTGACTGAGGTGAAAAGTTTCGATATTTTTTACAGCCAGGGCTATGGCTTCTTTCAGTTCAGGGCTTACCAGTTGTTTTGCTTCGGCATATTCTTTTTCAGTAACACGAAGTTCCTGAATATCTGCTTTATCGAACGATCGGGTATACTCCCGAACAGCAGCATCTCCATCCGATCGCACTTTTTCCATCACCTTTTCGACGGTATCATAAAGTGTGGCTATTTCCATTACCGGACGTTTCAATATACCGGTCCATGTTTTTTTATCAGGAAATTTTAATACTTCCATGATTTGTTATTCATTATTCACTTTAAACAATCATTTTTTCAATGGGTATGACCAGAATCCCCTGTGCCCCATTGGCTTTCAGTTTACCGATCACCTCCCAGAATTCTTTTTCGCTGACTACCGAATGTAAGGAACTCCATCCCGGTTCATGCAATGGCAGTATTGTAGGACTTCTCATACCAGGTAACAACTCAATGATTTTATCCAGTTTGTCATTTGGCGCATTCAGCAGAATATATTTATTGTTTTTCGAACGGAGTACAGCATGAATCCTGAAAATAAGATCATTCAGTATATTCCTTTTCGACTCTGAAAGGCCCGGAGACGCAATGATAACTGCTTCTGACTGACAGACAACTTCCACTTCCTTTAAGCGGTTACTGATAAGGGTGCTGCCAGAACTTACAATGTCGAAAATTGAATCGGCTAATCCTATACTGGGAGCAATTTCCACCGATCCGCTTATTTCGTGAATTTCGGCATCAATCTGATGATTATCCAGATAATTTTTAAGAATCCGCGGATACGAAGTGGCAATCTTTTTACCTTTAAAATATGACACATCACTGTAATCTTCGGATTGGGGAATTGCTAATGAAAGACGGCATTTTGCAAAACCCAGCCGGTCGACCAGTTCTACATCTTTTTCTTTTTCCAGCATTTCATTTTCTCCCACTATGCCAATATCTGCTACACCGTCATAAACGTATTGCGGAATGTCATCGTCACGGAGGTAAAGTACTTCAACCGGAAAATTCTGGGAAGAGGATATTAACCGCCTTTTACCCTGAACAAGTTTAATCCCACACTCCTCTATCAGCTCCAGTGATTTTTCACTTAACCTGCCCGACTTCTGAATTGCTATTTTTAGAATTTCCATAATTTATATTTAGTAAACAAAAAAAGGTTTGCAGTAGTTGCAAACCTCTTGGAATTAATATTCTGTTTTACACATACCACATCTTCTTATAGCAAGCTATATATGATGATGGTGGTTATGTGTAATGTAATTATTCATCTCTTATTAAAATATGAATGCAATATTAAAAATATTTTTGCAAATATTCAAATTTAGAATGAATATTTATAAATAAATAATTATCGGTTAACGAAAGTTCAATAAAAATAATCAGGTGCGTAAAATTTGTTAAATGTCTTTCAGTAATTTATTTTTTGGTGATTTTTTAAATGTTTCATTAAATGATTCCAGTATACCTGAAATTTCTTTCAATTCTGGTGAAGATTTTACCCCAATCTGGTCACCCCCCCTGTTATCAAGCTTGTCGAGAACATAACCAATAGTAAGAACACTGCTATCTATAGCGGGCTGATAAGCATTTTCTTTTATATTGCCGGTCATGGTTTCGGAAACAATTCCTACTTCGAGTAATTCATAAATTATTTCACGTACAAGTCTTACCGGAACATCCAGTTTATGAGCCAGTTCTTCAGCAATCATCGGGTTCACTCCGTTCATAAAGTTATGAATGATCTGACGGGTGATAACAAGGGAAAGAATTCGTTTATAGGCATTGCTTATAAGGAGCGATTCGACTTCCAATGCATAATGTTCCACATTTTGGTTGGCAAAAGATACTTCGGCACCGAACAATACAATCAGCCAACTCGTTTGCAACCAGATAAGAAATAATGGCAGGGCTGCAAATCCTCCGTATACAGCACCATATCCTGAAAGTAAGGATTGGAAATGAATATAACCCCATTGCAGTAACTGAAACATGGTTCCCGCAATTATACCCCCAATCATGGCTGACCTGAAAGTTACCTTGGTGTTTGGCAAAATGATATACAACAGGGTGAAAACCAGCCAAATCAGTACATAAGGAATAAGTGAAACCAGAAGCGTTAATATCGGCCCCAGGTAACCCAGCAGGGGTAACTTTTGTGCGCTGCTTTGTACCTGTTCTACCAGGAATACAGTTACACTACTGGATAGGAAAAGCAATATGGGAGCAACAACTACCAATGATAAGTAATCGCTGAATTTACGAACAAATACCCGTGATTTTTTAATCTGCCAGATATCATTGAATGATCTTTCGATGTTTCCCAGTACTTTCATCACCGACCAGATAAGGACAACCAGACCGGTACCTGCAATAAATCCACCTTTGATATGGGTAAGATACCTTTCTACAAATATAATGAGCTGATTTAGTACTTCCTTCTGCCCGGAAAGATTAGTAATCAGTTCCGTTTCAAGTTTTTCCTGAAAACCAAATCCCTTGGCTATACCGAATACCATAGCAAGAATCGGAACGATAGATAATAAAGAATAATAGGTCAGTGCCGATGCACGAAGTTGTACTTTATCTTCATTAAATCCACGAATGGCAAGAATAAATATCCTTAACTGCCGGATAAAGAATTTATTTCTCGGATGCTTGTCTTTCAGGGATATGTTCCATATTCCCTTTTC
>CAVVIO010000036.1:0-4101 GCA_963748095.1 uncultured Bacteroidales bacterium | reverse complement strand
CCCAGATTCTTCCACTTCTTTATAAAACCAGCAATGCTTTTAAATTCCTGCGGTTCGAAAAATTTCAATGTATAAAGAATTAATGGATAGCTACAAAGGAGTATTAAGTTGATGAAACTTTTTAAGATGAAAGAAACATCAATAAAAAAGAGGTTAGCTATATAAATAAGCGAAGCTGCAAATATCATCTTAATTATTCGGCTTAACTCATACGGGATTGGGTATACTTTCTGTGAAAGTATATAGGTAGTTATAAAAAAAAGTGCTTGCGTTACCAGGGTGGAAAATGAAGCGCCCATACTTTTATAAGCTGGAATTAATAACATGTTTAATCCCAGATTTAGTATTGCAAGACTTATAATGGTTATAGCTATGGGTTTTGTTTTTCTTTTAATTTGCAGACCTGTAAGAGCCATATCCTTCAACATTCCGAACAAGACAGCTCCTGCCAGAATCGGGATAACCTTAATGGAATCCCAATACTCCTTATTTCTTGCAAAAACTTTTACAATTACATCGGAATATAAAGTTGTTACCAATACTGCCATTATTACAACAAACGTGTAATAGGTGGTGAAGCGGGCATAAAATCTTTTACTGCCTGGCTCATCGATTATTTTATAAAATATGGGAAGTACAGCAAGGTTTACCGGAATGATTATGAGAAAACGTATTGAATTTGCCAATTTATAGGCAAGCGAATAGGTTCCTACATCATTTAAACCGGACATAAACCTTAAAACATACCGGTCAGTTACTGTTAAAATTACCCCTGTTATTGTAGAAAGTAAAAGAGGGATTGAGAAAGAAAGCATTGATTTCAATATTTTCCTTTCAAATACTGGAGTTGAATTAAGGTAGGATTCTTTTGACAGGAATGCCAGGTATATCAGATTTCCGGCAATAGATGAATAATATATACTTTCAATGCCCAGATTTCTGTAAACAATGAGATAAATATTTAATCCAACATTTATTAGCAGTTTTAAAACATAGGCAATTGTATATTTTGTCGCTTTACCCTGCAATCGTAATAATGTAGAAGGAACGACCCCGATTGTTTCAAGTCCTGCTGAAATAATAGATAAACGAAAAATAAGAGAGTAGGCTTTATCTGAAAAAATGAGTTGAGATCCAATATTTCCAAAAATCACCAAAAAGAAAACAAAAAATACCGTTACAACACTTACTGAAGTTAATACTGTAAAATAGATGGATTTCTGTTTTTTAATAAATTCTTTGTCCCAATACCATCTGAAAAATGCATTAAACAAATTCAATCCGAATAATGCGATCATTATCTGAACGGTTACTTCCAGTAAACCTATAACACCATATTCATCAACTGAAAATTTTGAAGTATAAAGGGGTAAAAGAAAAAGTCCTGCAAACTTTGTGGCAAAGTTCCCAATACTGTATATAACCGAATTTTTTGCAGTTACCTTTAGTTTATTTAACATACGTATTCAAATAATATTCAGTAAGCGCTTTAAACATCCAGGCCTGCCCCCACCTAATATATCCGATTTTTGATTTAAAAGGGATACCGGAAATTTTACTTTTGAAAATCCCATGATAAAAAATATTCCTTTGAGAATTCATTAAATGATTCACGGTCCATTTCAACACGTTTTCTGCAATATCCTTTCCTTTACCAAAGATCATGTGAAGTTCGGAAAGACAAATTAAACTCTCCGAACAGGAATGAATATCAATACGGTATTTCGAAGATGGAGTAAACTTTGGAATCTTATTATCTTCAAAGAAACTGGAAAGATAAAATGAATAAGCCATATTAAGAGCAGAATAAACATTGTTATCATTTGTAAGATGCCAGACTGATAATAACATGCGCATAACAAAACCGGTGTGATAATTGTCTATAAAATGATTTGGTTTTTCGGGCGGGCCGTTATAATCGAATGAGCCATCCGATTTTTGATCGGATATTGTATAATCTATTGCTTGCATAGCCCGGCCGATATAAGCTTTATTTCCGGTTTCAATGCCAATTTTTAAAAGAAATTCAGCAACAAATAAATTGAGATTATGCACATGATTAACAAACAAAGGAGTGTATGAAAAGCAAATGCCTTTACCTTCTATATTGTAAGTTGGCAATGAATTAAGGAATACAGATATTTGTTTACAATATTCAAGATAAAGGGTATCATTGCTATATTTATAATATCTCCAGAATGCCTCTGCAACGGTAGTTGTTACAATTCCATTAGGAGTATTTGCAGGAATAAATTCTGTAGATTGCCAGTCAAACGGATAGCCCCATCCGATTCCATTATTAACTGTTACCTTATTTTCTATTAGCCATAGAAGCAAATTTCTGCATTTATCCAGATATTTCTTTTCCCCTTCTATTTTGTATAAATTTAAATATCCTGATGCAAATAAAGCTATTGCTTTTGGATTTACTGATTTTTTTATGTTCAATAATCTCCTTGATAAATGAGGGAAAAGAAGAAAAAATTCGAAAAGAAACTCACGCAGGTATGTGAAAAACTTTGAATGGGCGCTTCGTTTTGTAATTCTGATTATCAAAGGATGAGACTTGACATCATAAGGATCATAGCCACTTAATCCATTTACAGTAAACCATTTATCCAGTTTATTAATCAGAACGAGAACACTTTCTTTCTTTTGCACAGACATTTCATTTTTTTATAAGGTAAAAACAAGCCGCGTCTCCTTTACCGGAACGGTTCAGTTTTTTTGCAAAACGCTTGAATCGCTTAATGTCTGACTCAGTAAATATAGATTTACTCTTATTCATATAATACGACCTTTCGTCCCTGAGTTTGATTCCTTTTTCAAGTTGTTCGCTGCCAACGAACTGATATTCCATAGAATCATGGATCACTTTTTCCAGTTTAAAACCACATTCTTCTGATAATATTTCAATTG
The DNA here is from genome assembly GCA_963748095.1 of uncultured Bacteroidales bacterium. Taxonomy (GTDB): domain Bacteria; phylum Bacteroidota; class Bacteroidia; order Bacteroidales; family UBA10428; genus CAVVIO01. Next base: position 1,182 of record CAVVIO010000036.1, on the reverse strand, counting down.
ACTGCGTAGTATGCAGAAAAAAATGACGCGGGGGATCAAGAGCTACCCAATTTTGTTTATATTTTTCATAAGAATATGATCGTGCTACAGGAATTCGGATTAAGACTTTTTTACCCGGTGGTACCAACTGATTTATTCGAGTTAGTATTTCCTTTGGGTTTGGCATGTGTTCCAATGAATGGTTAAGCATAATTAAATCCCACTGACCTTCTATTTCAAAAATATCTTTCTTCAGCACTTTTACATTTTTTCCATACTTAATTTCTGAAGAAATAAACGGATCAATTCCACTGACGTGTTTGAATCCCCGCTTATAAAGTTTTAGTATTCTTTCACCATTGCCGGCTCCAAGATCCAGAATCCTGTCATTAAGTGTCAAATTAGCCGGAGCCAGTTTTGAAATAAAGTCACCGGAAAATGTACTATTAGTAATCCAACGTACAAAACCCCAAAGATATCTGCTCAACATCAACTGAGATTTAATTCGGCGAATCAATGAGATTATTTTGCCATCCTCTGTATAATTTATAGAATTAAAATTTGCATATTCACCGGGATAGTATTTGGATAAATCGGTCGGTGAATCCAACAATTGCACACACCCGCAATGACCACATTCCAGATACTTAAACTTCTCACCGGTACCAAACATATTCTCTTCGAAGGAATGAATTTTGTTACCCTTCTCATTTGCACATATCTTGCATCCGGAGTTTTTATTTATATCATCTGCCATTTACTTTATTTATTTACTTTAGTTTCTGGACTTATTTAAAGTTGGGGTGAACAATTTATACCAACTTTTCATAACTTTTTTTATCCTATTACTTTTTAAGGCGCCACCTGAAAAATGTTCTGCTTCCGTAAAAGGGACTTGGTAATCGTAAAAGAGCAAATATCCCTTCAAAAATATTATCCTTTAGGAATTTTAACAAAAAGGAAAAATAGAAATTGAAATTTTTTGCAGGAAGATCAGTATTAAAAGAATTCGCACCGGACCTCAAATCTTTTGGATGTTCCATAGGCCTTTTTTCAATGACAATAATGCTCCCATAATAACTTACAGACCATACGGCATGAGTGAAAGAATTTTCACGGAAAAAGAATTGTTCAGAATGCCATGCATTCAAATAATCAATAAAGCTTTTACTGTATTCAATAAAAGTGCCTTTTCAGCGATAA
>CAVVIO010000035.1:0-19113 GCA_963748095.1 uncultured Bacteroidales bacterium | reverse complement strand
GGTGCTTCTGTTGCGGGATAAATAAAAGATGAAGCATACAAACAGACTATATATTATAACCTAAGAAACTTTAAAATGAAAATAAATATAACTGAAATAAACAGAATTAAAATAGCTGAAATTATTGATGACAGTATTGTGATAACCGAAGTGCAGGATGCACTGGATATGATGGCTGACTGCAGTTACCAGGGTTCACATAAGATTATCATGCGTAAAGAAAATATCATTCCTGATTTCTTCGATCTGAAGACAGGGATTGCCGGAGAGATTCTTCAAAAATTCTCTACGTATCAGGTTAAGCTGGCTATCGTTGGTAATTTTTCAGAATATTCAAGCAAAAGCCTGAAGGATTTTATTTACGAAAGCAATAAAACCGGAAGAATTATTTTTGTTAATAGTGTGGATGAAGCAAAGGAGAGGTTTGCCGGGATATAAACCCATTATTGTGCGAGAATAGTACCTGAAGTCTTAATATATGAATAAAACGTTATCCGATTTATCCGGTTAGTATTTTTTAGTTATATTTAGTCCGTAAATAAAAGTTAACCGACAAATCAGCATCCCTTTGCGACGATTTTTCTCATATTAAACCTGTTAATTATGAAACATTCTACACTGTTGTTTTTAGTAAGTATTTTATTCCCTTTTGTCCTGTCGGCACAGTCCGATTTCAGAAAGGGATATATTATCAATAATAATAATGATACCATTTACGGTCTGATCAATTACAGGGGTGATATTGCCAACTCCAGAAAATGTGAATTTAAAAAGGATTCCGTTTCACAAATTACAGAATACGAACCCGGGAATATAAAAGCGTATCGCTTTATTAACAGCAAATATTATGTATCCAAAACAATTAATAAGGAGGGCACGGCAGAACCCATTTTTTTAGAATACCTGATTAACGGCGTTGTTGATATATATTATTACAGGGATAATTCGGGAGATTATTATTTTGCAGATGATAATAAAGGCGAACTTTTGCCTCTTAAGAACGATGAAGTGAAATTTTTTGCTGACGGGGTTCAGTATGTAAAAGAATCAAAGGCATATATCGGAATGTTAAAATATTTATTCAAGGATGAGCCTGCTATTTCAAAAAAGGTTGATAATCTTTCCCTGGATCATAAATCGCTGATAAAGATCACGACTGAATACCAGAACAAAGTTTGTCCGGATGAACAGTGCATCGTTTATGAGAAAAAGCTTCCTAAAATAAAGTTTTCATATGGGATTTCTGCTGGTATAAATATCGTAAAGATTCTGACAATAAATGAATTCAAGGATTATATTACGTTTTACTACCTTGAAAACAGTGATTTTAGCACCTCTGTATATCCGAATATTGGAATTTTGCTTAAAATGAGTTTGCCTAATATAAATGAAAAATTATTTCTGCAATATGAGGGCTCATATTGCAGATGGGAATCTAAAACATTAAATTCCTTTATCGAACCTGTTTATAGTATGAATGTTGTAAACGACATTTCCTTTACAATAAACGATTTTAGTAACTCATTACTTGTAAGGTATGAATTTCCCAAAGGAAAATACCGTCCAGTATTTCAGGCCGGATTATTTGCAGATTTCTATTTTAGTCCCAAATATTCACGAATTCAGGATGTAAAATGGTCATGGGGTGATAACTACGATACAAAAAGTTATGACGTATATCCATTTAAGAAATTTAACATGGGGCCTAGTGCAGGAATAGGTCTGATAAAACAGATAGGCGAAAAGAATCAGATCAACTTTGATTTAATTTATCAACATGGTTTTGGAATTACACAATATTTAAGCACCAATAGTATGTCACTAAATATAAGTTTTCAGTTTAATTAGATCCTGCTTGCATAACCAAATTATTTCACATTCCTGAAGTTTCTGTAAATTATCTTTTTCTTCCTGAATAAGGTTTGCCTAATCTGAAATAATTTTCAACTATATATAATATACAATTTACATACTAATAAGAACCGAAAAAAATATTACAGTTAGCCGTAAGTTACCTCATATGTTCAAAACGAAATTCCTTAAATAATTATTTAATTCAAATTTTTCATGGCAACAGCAGCTGCCTGTAGTAGTGGTTTTGTTGAAAGCTCCTCTCCCACTGCCTTTTTCATCCATATCTGTGGAGTGAGGCGACCCTGGCTGAATATCCGTTCTACCTGCTTTCCGAAATTCTTTCCCTGCATATATTGTCCCAGTTGAAACTCGATCAGTTCACCGAATGAATAGGCCGATAAATATAACGGATAACTGATCATGTGGGAATAAATTGCCAGAATGGGTTCATCTTTTTCACCGAAAGTATCAGCAAAATAAGTATTCCATACATCTTTGGCAATGGCAATAGTTTGTTCTTTCAGTTGTTTTGCAGTGGCATCCGGATGATCATACATCCATTTCCATACCTGCATATCTACCATCGAAACACCCATTATTTCGTAAGTAGACCAGCAGATATCCAGTGTTTTTAAATAGTTTACCTGAGGATCTTCATCTTTTATTCCCAGTAATTCCAAATCGCGTTTCTGGAACAGAAATGCCAGTGCTTCGGTAAAAGCCGTATTGGGAACGCCATGAAGCATATAGTAAGGAACTTCGTGCAACGATATGGTTTGCTCTACATTATGGCCAAATTCATGCACTGCAATGTTGTATCCTTTGTAATTCATTCCTGCAGCAGGAATACGCGTGCGAAGATGCGATTTATCCGAACGCATTTGTGCTCCCCAGGCATGCCCCGATCCACGGGCAGGATCTACTGTAATAAAAGAGGCCAGTGAGTATGCCTTCTCCTTATCAAAACCCAGTTTCACCAGCATCTCCGGCATAGCTTTTTCAAATGCTTTTGGATTGGGATAAAGTTTTTCAGTCATCTGATCCAGTTTCTTCTCCGAAACCGAACTGCGTGCCTTAAAACCATCGTACCAGATATCATATGGCTGAAGATCACGCCCCAGACGCTTTTTTACAATTCCGGCCAGTTGTTTAAGTTCCGGAGAGCGCAAATATTCATCAAATAACTTCTCGACCTCGGGTTGCGATATTTCCATCTCACCCGAAAATTTTCGTTTAATATATGTATTCAGCTCCGGCGTATAAGGATCCTCGGCCTTTAAGGCTCTGAAATTTTCAAGTAACATTTTATAACGTGTATCACTTTCGGGCTGCAAGCTTACTTCCTTTCCGTTCTTAAAAGTTTTATTTGTATAGGGATCCCAGTTATAATCAGCACTGTTGATCACTTTTTCCGGGATTTCCTGGGTGATGATCCGCTTCATCACTTCATAGATCATTTTTTGCTTGGCTGTTCCGTTTTCTTTATCAGTATAATCCGATTTTAGTTCGTCCCTCAGGTTCCAGTGAGATAACAGCACCATATCATCCGGAAATAACTTTTTGCCTTCATTGTCAATAAGTTTTCCCATATAGATATTGTATTCCGAAATATAAACATCGGCATCGGTCATTGCCGCATTGACTTTTTGCTGAATTGCAGCCGGTATACGCGAAGTGAAAATATCTCCCATCCGGGCATAAGCCCATTCCCGGGCATTCCATTTCTTTCCAAGCGTATTTTTCTCTTCCAGGGTATAATAGGGGAAGTTCAGTGCAATAATGAAAGCAATCTTATTAGCAAAAAAATCATCACTTAAATGTGCATCCGGACTGTAGGCCCCAAACATCTGGTCAATTTTATTCAATGGCCCATTGTCAAGATCAAGGTTCTTCCTAAGATCGAGGGATAATTCATTATAATGCCCGTATAAGGACTCAAAGTATCCGGAAGCCTTTTTAAATACAACTTCCTTTTGACTGCTGTCCCCGATATAATAATCCATGCAGAACTGTTTGAAATTATCTTCGGTACCATCATCCGGTCGCCAGAGCGAAGCGGCATGTTTCACTCCCCTATCGATCATAGATGAGTTACTTTCCCCGTATTTAGTTACCAGGGCTTTCATGGTTTCATCCATCATTTTTTCAGATATACCTTCGTTCATAGTGGTTTTTTCTTTTACCGGCGTGGTACACTGACCGAAAATCAGAACCAGCGTTAAAAATACAATTGCTTTTCTCACTTGATTATATTTAATTATACTTTTCAATCTGCAGATATAAAATTAAACGGAATATCCGAAGATACAAACTCTGTTTGATGTTTTATCAGAATCCGGCTATTCCTACCAGCTCAAATAATTCTTCCACTTTTATCCCAAAGTATCGTGCCAGTTTTATTGCCAGTATGGTGAATGGCACATTTTAAGATTTTCATCATCGATTAACGAGTATTATTTAAACAACCATACTTTGCATTAACACTTCAGGTAGTATTAATAACCATTTCAGAACATTTATTAACTTTGATAAAAAAACTTAAATTCAAAAAATATGTCGCAGGAACTAGCAATTGGAACAAGAGTCGATCATGATCGTTATGGCGAAGGGATTGTCGGAAAAGTAAACCCGGTTAGTTATGATATTTATTTTGCCAAGGGAGGCAAGGTGGAAGTGTTGAAATCGAATGATGAGCTGACTGTGCTGGAAGAATCAGGTACTGCAGCATCCACATCTACAGGTTTCGATCTCGATTCGTTTGAAAAACTGCTTGTTCATACCCTCGATAAATATGGGATGCTGCAGGAAAAAGTACCCCTGGGAGAAAAGTGGATAGAGGGCAAACTGATACTTCAACCCGGAAAAACAGGAATACAGGCCAAAGAAATTCCCATAGAAAACTTTTTTCATAAAATTGTGATGCTTCGTGACCGCCTGCGGGTATTGGAACAAAATATCAACAGCAATACAAATCTCAATGATGAGGAAAAGGTCAACCTGCAGCAATACATTACGCGTATATACGGCTCATTGACCACTTTTAACATCCTGTTTGCAGAAAAGGACCATTATTTCGTGGGGGAAAAGAGTAAGTAAAAAAGCAAGGAGCACTTTTTGCGTTGAAATTTACATTACCTGGATATTCTTCTGCCATCCGGATATCTTTCCGGTCATCTAACGCCTCCTTGTATGATTAGTTATATTTTTTAAAGCCGTATTATAATACAGCGTTATAATTAGTGCTTGCCCGAAAAGTCCGGTGTTGGATAAGAAAAGTTCATTTTCAAGGCTTGCGAAGTCAGAAAATCCGCAGTTTACTAATGTAAATGAGGAATATTCTGACAAGCGTAACGCGGAAAATGAATTTTTCTTGCCGACACTAATTAAAATTTCCCGTTTTACCCAATAAATTTTGCTCCTGCAATACCAATCCCTGCGCCGAGAATTGCTGCAAATAAAATCATAGGGATCAATGCTTTTTTGTCCTTTGGTATAACGATAATCATTACAGGCAGTGCTGTTAACTCGGCAATTATCATTCCTTTGATCCAGGGTGGTATTCCCCAGTCAACGAACGGAATGATGAGCCCCAGTACCACATAATGCACAAATGCCGAGATATTGGCAGTTTTCTCAAGTTTTTGGATAATCATTGGAATTACATCAATAATTCCGGCTATTATTCCAATTAGTAAGGCTATTAAAATGTCATTGGTCATATTATGAATTATTATTAGAAGTTTCCGGTTGAAATATTCAATTCATTAATCCCGTCAGATCTGATAAATTACTTTTGTTCCTCCAGCAATCCCGGCATTAAATATAAACGATATCTTAATAATAAACAAATTAATACCCCTGTCCTACCCATAAAAAATGAAATACTATATTTTAGAAGTTTTGATAATATTGATATGGAATCAAATCTCCATAATCCTGCTTACTTTCCCTGAATGATTGCATGAAAAATAAATTATTACCTGTTTACATATACTTATAAAAATTAATTCGAAATTAAATTTAGAAAAAAAAGACATCAAAAAAGTCAATTACAATAATTAAAAGATGCCGGAATTATATTTTTTCTTTGAATGACTTCAAAACATTTTGCAAATAATGAATTTGCTTTAATAAACATATTACCTAACTTGTACTTACTAAATCAAACCTTATACTAATGAAAACAAAACCATTAAAGTCATGTGCAAGGCAATATGGTATTATTCTGTTTCTATTTTTTGCCATTTCTGCCAACTATGCACAGGAACCTCTTGATTCACTGAATATATATCACATAAGTACAACCGATGGCAACGAGTATTCAGGCAACATTATCAGAAAGGATAGTTCTGTAATTGTTGTGAAAACAGCTGAAATAGACTCGCTGGTAATCAGGAGAAAGTATATAAAAAATATGGAACGTATTGACAGGAAAAGGTATATTAACGGGAAACTCTGGATGGAAAATCCACAGGCAGCACGATATATGTGGGCGCCGAACGGATACGGACTTAAAAAAGGAGAAGCCTATTACCAGAATATATGGGTATTGTTTAACCAGTTAAGTGTAGGAGTAACAAATTATTTTTCTGTGGGATTTGGTACTATTCCCACATTTCTGTTTGGTGCAGATTTTGTCCCGGTCTGGTTAACACCAAAATTTTCATTCCCGGTAATTGAAAATAAACTCAATATCGGCGCCGGGGCAATGATTACATCACTATTAGGAGATAACGAAGGTACGGCCGGATTGGCATACGGAATTATTACCGCTGGTTCGAGGGATAAAAACTTCAGTCTTGGATTGGGTTATAGCTATTCAGGCAGTAACGGATGGTCCGATGTCCCAACCATAAACCTAAGCGGAATGATCCGGGTAAGTCCCAGAACATATCTTATTACCGAAAACTATCTGATGGTCCTTTCGGGCGATAATCTTGTACTTATAATGTTGGGAGGTCGTTCTTTTGTGAAGAGGGTAAGCATTGATTACGGGCTGATCTTACCTTCCATACAAGATTCCGGAATATCTTTTGTTATACCATGGCTTGGAATTACCATCCCTTTTGGAAATGTAAATAAACCGGTAAAGGAATAGCTTTCGGATAAATCAAAAACTGTAAGTCATTTTAATAGGGGTATAATATAAAAAAATCCGACATATGAATGAAAGAGTCATATGCCGGAATTCTATTTTATTGCTTATTGTAAACCAAAGTTGTTGTTCTTTTTTCACCCATCCTGTTTCCTTCAGCAGATTTATAAATAACCAGCCTTCCCCCCATCCGCTGCAAGGTCCATACATCCTGTGCTTTCATCTCTCTTGTATTACCTCCATAATCGAAAGTAACTTTTGAATCGATTGTTAATGTGTCTTTCTGAGGACTCCAGTTTGCGTTTTGAATACGGGGAACATTATTGAATACTGTTGATTTGTTATCCGTACCGTCCAGTATAAGAGTCTGATCGGTCACTGCATCATTACGCGACCATTCCACAATGGAAAAGGATTTAATGTTCAGATTATTATCCTTCTGGACAATAACCATCTTAGCAGGTGCTTCTGTTTGTCCCGGATCCGGTATATTACTCTCGCATTCATTCAGTTTCCATTTACCGGAAAAATCAACTGCCCTGTTAAATGTCAGCGGTTCGAGACCACAGGCAATGCGGTATTGTTTTGTACCATCAATATAAGCCTGATCTTCCATGAACAAAACACGCGGGTCGGCGATTAATTTTTGATATTCTGAATAAGGAGTATTCCTCACCATATCTGCCCAAACTACCCAAAACACCCAATTCGGCTGGTTATCGAGTATTTGTAAAGAAGGAGGATTCCCTACTTCAGCCAGGGTAACAGGCTTGCCTTTCGACAGCGCCATTAATCCATCGTAATAGGACTGACTGAAATCATTTCCGTAAACATCAAGGGCCAGAATATCCAGGTATTTATCGCCGGGGTAATAGTTTTCAAATTCCCTGCCTGGCTGAGTTGGTCTGTCAACACTCCATATCCAGATCAGGTTGTTAAGTTTATGATAATTTACCATCCTGTCGAATATCTGCCGGTACAGAGCTGCAGTAGTATATTTCCCTTCGTAACGGCCACCCCACCAGAACCAGTTGCCGTTCATCTCGTGATAAGGTCTCCAGAGTACAGGTACTTTTGCATCCTGCAATTGTTTCAGGTACGATGCAATAACGTCAACCTGTTTCTCCCAGTGTTTATGCAATTCGGTTCCTGGAGTCAGCAAATCTTTAAACTGCTGATCCGTAAGCTTTCCCTGCACACTCGCCAAATGTAACGGATCAGCTCCGGGAAGGGGCTGGAAAGTAACAGGTTCATCGGCTGTGGGCGGAACAGCATGCCAGCATAAATCGACAATGGCTCCCTTCTTATACTGACGGATAGCTTCCTTAATAATTTCAGGCCTCGAAAGATAAGAATCCTTATCTCCATCTCTTGAAAAACCAAAATCCTGACTCCATACTACCGGAGTTTCCCCAATGTAATTGGCAGCAAACATTGTATTGGTATCTCCCGTTGCCGGATAATTATGCTGACCGGTTAAAATATGCTTACCACTCAGGCTCTGAATATATTTGAGTAAAGCCCTGGCTTCGGGAGAAGCATTTGGCGTAACAGGATCTATCTGTTGTCCCTGTCCAAAAGAAGGGAGTAAAAATATTGACAATAGCACCATTGTCAGAAAAAAATACCTTTTTTTAAAATTCATAATTCATATTATTTGAGGTTGCTTATCTGATTTACCATTCCTTATCTGTTCATTTATACTTGTTGTAATGCAAGTTGTCAATAATAGTTAAATTCTTGTTAGTCCGTACAATATACACTATTCTTGCCGGATCGGGAAAGTTTTAAATGTAATGATTTAATTTAATACAAAGAAATGGTATCTGGTCGCTTTTTGCTATTATCTTATTTGTTTTCTGTTCAATAGGTTGATGAATAAATCTGATTAGCATACATATCAATGAGTGCATTATAATATGCATCGTCCTTTCTCTTTTTCTTTTTAACGGCCAACTCTTTTGCCTGCAAAAGCCCACCCTGATAGTAACGCTCAAACCAGGGCAGTACAGATAAAACTGCATCTAACCGGGTAAGGTTTTGAATGGCAATTATGTATAAACCAGCAAGAAATCCGGTTAACATCAATGAGTTCGCCGAAGCTTCGTACTCCCCAAGGTAAAGCTGGCCCATACCCGGAATAATACTTAATAACATGGGTAAATACACATTAAACTTATTGTTTTTTACTGCAAGGTTAAAGATGGAATCAACACTGTTTTCAATTTTCTTACCGGGATATCCCAATGCTTTTATTAAATAATCACGGGATAAATTGTATTCCTTGGTCTGGTAACAAGCCAGGGCCGAATAAAAATTCTTCCTCCGTAAATTTGAAGAATCCAAATTATCCGGAAGGGAAAATAGCTGGGTCAATGAATAATTGGGTTCATCAGAAATTAAATAAAGCGAAATAATACTGAATTTGGTCTGCAGTTTCATGCTGTCGGATGAAAAAAGATGATATGCCAGATTATAATAATAAAGCGATTTATCATTATTCTGCATGCTGCGGTAGCAATTACCGAGCATCAAACATGCTTCAGGATCTGAATTATTTTCAAAAAAAAGTACACGTCTCAGTTCCGAAATTGCATCTTCGTATTCTCCATTCAAATAAAGCGCTTTCGCATGAGTATATGTCTGGGTAAGCGTTTGTGCGTGTACTGTTAAACCCAGGCTAATAACTGCTGTAAGTAGAAATAAAAGCTTCTTTATAATCATCGAGTATCGCGTGATTGAGTTCATAGTTCTTTTTATTAGCGGCTTTTACCGATCCGTAAATATTTCCCGAGTAGAACGATAAGCTGATACCTCCCATTATCCAGCTGTATACGCTGCTTACACCTTTCTGACTAAAGCCCCTGTACGATTGCCAGGCAGAAATACCCACAAATAAGAAAGAAACCAGGCCATCTTTCCAATATCCGCTGTATACTTTACCGGAACCCGGAACAATAGCCGACATCATCAGGCTTACAGCCGGTTTTTTATATTTTATGGATGCTGCTTTTTTTACAATAGGAATATACGGTGATAAATAAGGATATTTTTCGGCATCTGCCAAAGATTTTTCGGCACTTTTCCAGTTTTTTTGAAACACATCTTCAGACATTTTAAGAAAAATTAATTCCCCGGGAGACAAAAATGAGTCATGGGCAATTTCAGAATTAAACTGAGGAAAATTGCCATTCAGCAATAACAACTTGCCCCTAAGTATTGCAAGAGTGTCGTTTTTAACCAATGCTGCATGAACCTGATTGGAATAGTGAATTCCTTCGGAGTATTTCCCCAACCGGATATAGCTGTCGTGTATTTTTATATTCGCCTGAATATTCAGAGAATCGATAAACAGAATCCTCTTAAACTCATTCAGGGCAAGGGCGAATTCTTTATTGTTGTACAGGTAATTTGCATATTTCAAAGAATTATTATAATTAAAAATATCTGTTTCCTGGCAAAATACGCCGGAACCAGTGAACCACAACAAAACTAAAAAGATTTTATTTTTCATTATATCGCCAGTCTCTAACGGGATCTATCAGAACTTTATGAATATTATCCACAGGGTAATTCCCGGGTGACAACCCGTTGCATCGTGAAAACCGGTCCCAGAAATTGATGGTACCTTCTAATAAACCTTCATTTTTTATTGCTATTAATGCATATTCTGAACAGGATGGAGTAAAACTGCATGAACTGGCATCCTGTGATGATACGAATTTTTTATAAAAAATGAAAAGTTTCCCGAAAGCCCACTCGTATTCGGAATTATATTGCCGGGCTGATTTAATATATACAGTTTCCCGGTTTATAACAGGTCCCTTTTTTAATTCATTCAACTCTTTTAAAGATTGTGCATTGGACCAGGCACAATTCAATATCAACATACTAATTATGCTGATACCTGTATTTATAAAACGTATCATTTTTTGAACTGTTAATTACCACATTTTTATAGGTAGTAATTTTAGTAACTTCAGTGCCGTCGGGCATATAACTAAATTGCAGAATCCTTGAAGGGAAATTCATCCCATCCACTGAAATATAATTGGAAAATATCTGTTTGCTGATAATAACATCATTCGGCCCGAAAGTTATTAATCCATATAAATTATTATCCTTTTGCGATAAAAGCATTTTGGAAACCGGACTGTTTACATACTTGTCTTCCAGTTTCCAGGTACTGATAACCAACCCGTCATCTTTTTCAACCTTTTCCAGTTTAAAGGGTGTATTGTTTAATCCAAAATATTCCAGTTTGCCATTTAAGAAAAGATTCAATACTGAAAAATCGATAAGATTACTCCCTAGCATGTGTTTCCTGTAAGTACCGGCATTTGCAGATATGGTGGCAGTATCGTTTACTATTAAAATTTCTTTCCCGGGAAACTGAACATTGAATACAATCTGATGTTGGTTTTTATCATAAAATACCCTTCCCATCATAAGATTTTCGTAACCGGAAGAGCTTTTTTCCTTTATTGTATAATCAGCTTCTATCCTGTAAAATATTTGTGAATACAAATTGCCTGTAAACAAAAATCCCATGATAAATACAATTACCAGTTTGAAACGGATATTTATCATGGGATTTATAATAATTTATCTGTCAGTCAGCACTAATAATGGTAATATATGGGTGAAGTAATTGCTGAAAGTACAACTCCGGCAGCCACTCCAATCCAATAAGACATCTTTTGATCGTGATCCCGGGATTCGTTAATCGCTATTACAAAGAATCCAACCGGGCAACACAGAAAACCCCATAAAAAACCTTCCCACTGAAACGTAAAATCAGCACTGGAAGTAGCTCCCATGGAATTAACATTTAACCCGGAAAGATCATACAGATTACCTGTTTCAATTTCATTCAGAGAAACGAAATTGTTGGCAACGACATAACTTTCGAGCGCAGACAAATCAGAAAATTCGTTATTCAGAGCCTGCTCATCTACTTTAAACAGATCGGCGTTACCTGCAAATGCAAAGCATGTCACAAATAGCGCAATAGCAAAGAGGAAAGATTTTTTCATATTGATTAAGAATTTGATTATACCTTGTGAAACAAATATACTAATCAGCCGATTCTTACCAAAATATTTTAAATATATTATTAAAATTAATTTCCGTGAATGAATTGTATTAATTTCATTTGAGTTACTAAAAGTCTTTATCATTTAATCCTTTATAACCTTCCTTATGCAGTTATTTTTACACAATACACATTTGGTATTAACGCACCGGGTGCATACAAATTTTTTAATTTCAAACACTGCAACAATCAATAATATCCAGAATAAGACAAACATCCATTTAATTTTCCAGAGCCAAATCTGTGGAAAAATCAGAATGATCAAAAACGGAATAATTACACCCATATAATCCAGGTTTGTGTAAGAGCTGTTTACCCGATGTGGTAACCATTGTGCTATTTTTCCAATTACAACATGTCCGCAACTGAAACGCCCTTCGCATTTTGTACAATACGAGTAAATGATTATTACAAATCCTGATAAAATAATCAGAATGTATATAAAAGCTAAAATTGACCGGTTGTACGAGATAGCAGCAATTGCAAGGACAAAGGCCAGAAAAGCAACAACAATGCTGATTATTCCGTGTTTATTGTATTTCATTAATGTTAGCTGTTGATTAAATATTTACAATAAAAGGGAATATTAAATCGTGCGAAATTTGTTTTATACCGTCCCATGTTAATTCTGAATACAAAAGAGAAATTTGTGGGATAACAGGGCAAAAGAAATTTTTTGAAATGATTTGGAATCCGAAATCACTGCAAAATGAGTTGGTATCAGTTGTAAAGGCAACATGATAGCCCATTTCCCATGAACACATTAAACCCTCTTTGATGAGCAACTTAGCCTCGGTCCTGTTTGAATATGCCATATTAGAAAGAAAAACAGCTTGTTTCTCTTTAGGATATGATTTAGAAAACAAGGGCATTACTAATAAAAAACCTGTTTTTTTGCTGCCGGAATAGCTTTCAATTAAAATAGATTCTTGTCGGATTTTATGCGGCAACTTCAACATACCTTTATCGAACATACAAATATCTTCAGGGTGGGTTATGATCCTTGGATTCATGCGAAATTGCTGTGTTTCTTTTAAAGCATTCATTTTCTGAAAATTTTTTATGCAAATCAACGAAAATGAATGAGTCCCATCGCTCCACTTTAGGAAATTGGGACAAAATAAATTTTAACTAACTTATATATAGTTATTTAAAATAAAGTCCCAATTTATCAGGTCGTCAGTTGGGTGGGATTTTTCTTATATTCTCCGGGTGTGATACCTGTTTGTTCTTTAAAAATTCTGTTAAAAGACGATTTGGAGTTAAACCCGCATTCCAGCGCTACACCTAATAATGTAAATTCTTTGTATTTATCAGATATCAAATCATTTTTAAATGATTCAATCCTGTATTTATTAATAAATTCAAAAAAATTACAATTAAACTCTTTATTGATCAGCTTCGATAACAGATGTGGCTGCATATCGATTAACCGGGCCAGTTCATAAATAGTCAGTGTAGGATTCAGATAAGGCTTCTTATTTTCCATTAATTCTTTTAACTCCGCTGCTTTTCCGTTAAATTTCTTTTGAATTTTTCCATTATTCTGTATGGCATAGCTGTTCATTTTAGTATCATCAATAACCGGTTGAAAGTTAAAAACCTCTCCCTGCCTGTAACCCCAATATCCCAGGAAAAAAATGAAAAAAGTTAATCCGGCAAAATAAAAATAGTCACCTTCGGCGATTGGAATCCTGTTGAAATAAAAAACAATTACCAGCGGAAGAATCAATATAAGCAACCCATAAAAAAACAATACAAGCTTTCTAAGCCACATCAGATCAATATTTTCTTTGTATGAGTAAACATGTAATATATTGGATTTGTAGTCTTTCAATGTATTGATACTTAATATGAAAAAGTAAAGAAAATAAAAAATGAACGGTATAAAAAGAATATAATAAAGCATATTTACAGGCTCTTTTCCCAATATTAAATTCAGCCGGTCTTCAGCAGGTATAAAAAAGTATGTCATAACAGAAATCTCAATGGCAATGGCAAATAAAACCAGAAAAGTTAGTTTTCGTTTAGAAGGCAACTGTCCAATGGTACTTTTAATATATAGATAAAGCAAAAGCGGGTGAATAGCATAGAATGACACTTCAAGTCCTGCAAACTGATAATAGTCATTCAGATCGGCCAGGTACAAAAAGGGGAATATTAATTGAAGCGTCAATATTATCAACCAGTATCCCAATAATTTATCGGCCAATTTTCGTTTGGGTTTGGAAAAGATCAATATACTAAAGAACAACGCATTAGCTGCTCCAAGCAAATAAAAGTACCTTAATATCTCAATCCATCTCATAAGAAAATAAAATTATGGAAAATTTTCAGGTGATAAAAATAAATTAAAATCTGATTTATTCATAAACCATAAGTATCTGAAATAGGTTGTTCTCAAGGGTTTTACAGCCGTTTCAGAACATCGTGTTTTTATTTGCTGATTTTTCAGGGACAACCTGCAATACATCCCAGTGCTCCACTATTTTACCATTATCGTCAAACCTGAAAATATCAATTCCGGCATAATCTTCATCACCGGGCCAGGTTTGAAAACAATGTAAAACGACAAAGTTGTTTTCCGCTATAACTTTTTTGAATTCCACCTTCTTTCCCGGGTATTCTTTTGCCAGCCTGTTGAAATAATCAATAAATGCCTGCTTTCCGTCTCCTACATGCGGATTGTGCTGGATATACATGTCACCTGTATACAATTCAATGGCTTTCTCAGGTTCGCATTGATTAAACATTAAATCATAAAAAGCAACTGCATTTTTCTTATTTTGTTCTTCCATATGTCAAAGGTAGCCCATTTCAAATAAATCATTTTTTACTGAACATGAACAGAAGTATTTTAATGATGCATGACAAATAATCAAAAGAGATCCGTATTGATTTGATAAATTTACTTTTTATTTCCTTTGTATTCTTTAACAATAAGCATTGCTTTCTCAAAATCTGAACCTGAAACAACCACTTTTACAGATCCTACACCCCCTGGTGCTGATTGCCAGGGAGCCAATGTCCCGGTGATTTCATCTTTGAGAAAAACTTTGATTTCAGCATTCTCCAAAAGACTTTTCAGCGTTTCTGCTTCCCATATTGTCCCGGAAAAAATTTCAACAGGTTGGTTAATATCGTTTGTACTCATTTTGCTCTATAAATATAAAATTCCAATAGAATGAATATTTGTATTTCTTATATAAATATATGCGATATTTAAGGGAAATGCAAATTTATTTATCTGGTAAGCTTTTTAATTATAAAATTATATAATCCATTAAATCACTCATATTTCAACGAATTCACCGGATTTATGTGGGTAGTTTGCCATACCTTATAACTGATTTTGAAACGAGTGATTAAAAATGACTACCCCCACTGTAACAGAAAAATCAATACACCTAAAGATGTCCTGTATGCAAAATTCCGCAGTCACTTGCAAATTCCATGATTATAATATGACTATTTCGTATCTACTTAGAAATTCAACTATTCAGATATCAACCGCTTCACTTCTTCTACCGGCACTGAAGTACGGGCTGCAACTTGCTCAATTGTCATTCCCTGATTATAAAACCTGCCAACAAATTGTTTCATCGACTCTCCTACCTCTAATAAATGATTATCAGGGTCGAAAAAGCGAATGGTACGCTGACCCCAGGTTTCTTCGTGAATTTCGTGCAGAAACCGGATATTACTTGCTTTAAGCGTTTAAAAATCTGAGACAAATTCTCTGTCTCAAAATAGATTTCCATCCGGTTTACAGAAGAATCGGTAAGCTTATCTAACCCAAGTGTGGAAGGAATAATATGATTCTCACTGATCTCCCAGATGGCAAATCCGTTTTTAAAGATCACATTTTTACCAAAATCAAGATTAACAGATAATCCCAGAATCCCGATATAAAATTGTTTCGAAATTTCTATGTCTTTTACAAACAAGGCCGTTGAACAGTTATTGAGTTCCATTTTCAAAAATGTTAAATTGTCAAAATTTGTCGATAAATTACTGATTAATTTTCTAATCCTGAACATATATTTTCAGTAAAGTTTCCAAAAAAATACCTCCTCTTCACATGATGAAAAGGAGGTAAAAGATAAAGTGTCTGTTTGTGCCTGACGCTAATCAGGAATTTATTTTTTTACTAATTTTTCAGAGACCAGTTTATTACCACTTTTGTCTAAAATATTTATAATATACATTCCGGCACTGAAAGATGATATATCAACGGACATATTATTTGATCTTACGTTTCCGGATTTCAATAATTGGCCGTTCATACTTAGCATTCTATAACTTAATTTCTTTACATTATTTTCATTTTTAATTGTTATAGAATTTTCCGTAGGATTAGGGAATATTGAAATTTTTGCTGAAGTTGTAACATTCTCAGTGGAATTTGTCTGAACATTTATTTCAGGACAACTTATTTGTGAAAAATTCAGAGATCCGTTGTTATCTAATGTACCTCTCCAACACTGTCCATCGGGAGATTTCATAATAATACCTTTATCAATATCGCTAATATAGATATCTCCATCGGCAATTTCCAGTTTTGATGTTGGTTTTTTTGTTCCAATTCCTGCATTTACAGTTGTATCAATTGCCAACAATTTATTACCATAACTTGGTGAAGCACCTGTAGTTGTATTTACTCTATTTGAAATAATCAATTTGTCATTATCTGAATTATCTGATCCTATTGCCCAGCTTGTCACTGTCAAATCATCATTTGTATTCCTTATCCGAAATTCTGTATATGGATCTCCATTTACACCCTCAAAAACTGAATGCAATGTTCTTGCATATCCATACCCAGACCGGTGAAGGTGCGATATTACAATTCCGGCATCATTATCGGAACTGTCAACTACTTGTAACCAACCATTTCTTATATTCAATTTTGGATTAAAATAACCCCCGGATTTTGAAGTACCGATACTAACATTACCACTTTCATAAAATATATTATTTCCATTTGTCTGCCATGCTTCTGATGATCCTCCTGTCAGCGATAACCACGAACTTCCATTATATCCTTCGAAATCACTACCTGTCCATCTTAACATTCCGGCGTATTGATCTGTTGAATTGCTGATTTTGATACCGCCATTGACATCTAAAAGTGTTTTTGGTTCCTTTGTTCCAATGCCTATATTACCGACCATATTAATTCTCATTCTTTCATCCATTGTGGTACCTGAACTTTGTCCGCTTAGAAATTTAATGATACCCGGGCTCTGATCATTTTTTGTTGCATTAATAATTAATCCGTTGCCATCTGAAGAAACTATACCGTAATCCTGTAAATCCTGTGGTGAATCATTAGCTGCATAAGTTTCTGAAATATGCCCCAAAATAGTGTGATTTCCACTTGAACCGGCTTTTATTTCCATATAAGCCAATGATTTTGGACTGACAGATTTATTGTATAATTGAAAGTAACATCCGGCCCGGCCATTCTGTCTCATCTCCTTCGATAGATAATGCATTCATCGGAGAATCCTGTTCCAATTCCAACTTTACCTATATTATAAAATACATTATTTCCACTCTTCTGCCATAGATTTCCGATGATCCTCCTGTCAGCGACAACCAAGAACTTCCGTTATATCCTTCGAAATCACTACCTGTCCATCTTAACATTCCGGCATATTGATCTGTTGAATTGCTGATTTTTATACCGCCATTGATATCCAGAAGAGTTTCTGGATCTTTTGTTCCAATTCCTATATTTCCAGTCGCATTTAATTCTCATTCTTTCATATAATATTACCAGATCTTTATTAGCTATAAAATTTAAAGATCCCAGAATCTGATGATTTTTAGTAAATTATAATTAATCCATTGCCATTTAGTACTTATAACTCCCATCCTGTTAAAATCCTTGAATCATTAGCTGCATAAGTATCCGATGTATGACCTAAAAGGACCATAGTGTTTACCACTTGAACCAAGCTTCTATTTCCATATCAGACCTGATTTTGGACTAGTATTTGTTATATCTGAAAATAACACGTTGTCTCCAGTTCTGTTACATCACCTTCAATTCTTAATTTGCATTTCGAAGGTTGAATTTGTACCTCTATTCCCAGATTTCCATCTTTCTGGTAAATATTCGTTGAAATTGTATCAACCTGTGAGTTTCCTAAGACAAAAATACTTAAGTAACATTACTATAAAATATACTTTTTTCATGGTGTGTAAATTTGGTTAAGTTTATTATGATTTTATATTAAGCTGATTAATTGAATAACAGACTTTATTACTATTCTCTAATGTTAATTTTTTAACTACAATTTTGTATTCCACAACTATTTTTTATGATAGTTCAATATTTTCTTTTTTCCTAATGTTTAATTTAAGATGCTGAACAATTTAAGTAATAAACATATCGCCATTCTCTGATTTTTTTACTTCTTATAACTTTTCATTTAACTTATTCCGGCAATTCAAGTATAGTTGTAAATAAAAATCATTTAATTATTAATAACTTCCCCAATTTTTCTACCGATTAGTTAATATGTGTTGTTTTTATTTTCAAATTACATCTCTAATACCAGAGCAATATAATAATTTATTTTAAACGGGACAAATCATCGGATTTAATTTGACAAACACCCATTTAAAAGAGATTATCACATAGTCTGATTTCATTAATGAATGAAAATAAAACTTCTTTTAATCTCAATTCTATCTTAAAAATCAGATTTCCTTAAATAGTTCCAACTGCTCCGGATATTTCCCGTTTTTTTCCAAAAACAATAATTTCTTTTTCACATTAAGTCCACCTGCATATCCGGTCAATTCACCGTTACTTCCTACTACCCGGTGATAAGGAATGATTATTTGAGATGGCATTAGCGCCGTTAGCTGCTGCTACAGCCCGGATAGCTTTTTCATTGCTAACATTTTGAGAAATTTCTAAGTAACTCTTTGTCATTCCGAAAGGAATTTTCAACAACTCGTTCCACACACTTTGCTGAAACGATGACCCAACCATCTTCAATGGTATTTCGAATATCTTTCTGTCACCCCTCCAGATATTCATTAAGTTGTTGAC
>CAVVIO010000034.1:0-81645 GCA_963748095.1 uncultured Bacteroidales bacterium | reverse complement strand
AGTTATTCCCGTAAAAAACAACTGTTACGGTTAGCTGGCATATTTCGTGAATCCGGGATTCTACAGAACAGGATGTGGGTTGCAAACCCACAGCTGCGGGGGATAAAGGGGGAGGAGAAATAAAAACAAATGAAAGCAGATAAATCAAACAATTACCTCTACAATAATAAGCTACAACCATTCGCCAATCACCTGCGAAAAAACATGACCAAAGCGGAAGCCTGCCTCTGGAAATATGTTCTCAGGGAAAAAAATCCACCCCCTGCACCCCCGCCAGCGGGGGAAATCGCTAGATTCAAAATTTCTTTTAAAATAAACTGTTCTTTTTAATAATAATTTTCTGTGTTTATTAATCCATTAATTAGAGAATGATTTTATAGTTACCTATAGCATGAAATACCCTAAAACGGTTTAAATTTATAGCAATATCTTTTGTACAATCATTATTGGTAAGTCATCCTTACTTATCAGCTAAGCCTAGTTTCCTGCACTGTCCCCCGCTGGCGGGGGATAAAGGGGGTGGAAAAAAACAAACAAACAAATGAAAACAGACAAATCCAACAACTACCTCTACAACAAAAAACTGCAACCATTTGCCAATCACCTGCGAAAGAACATGACCAAAGCCGAAGCCTGTCTCTGGAAATATGTTCTCAGGGCACGAATGATGAAAGGGTATCAGTTTCGCAGACAAAGACCCGTATTAAATTATATTGCAGATTTTATGTGTACGGAACTAAAACTGATTATAGAAGTGGATGGCATCAGTCATGATGATGAAGATATTTTTAAAAATGATTTGAAGAGACAGGAAGAATTGATCAAAGCCGGCTTTACCATTTTAAGGTTTCAGGATGAAGAAGTTTTGAAAGATATGGAGAATGTGAGAAGGAGCCTGATAGTGTGGATTGAAGAAAGAGAAAAGAATCCACCCCCTGCACCCGCCAGCGGGGAGAACCGCTAATAATTAAAATTATCTTATTATTATTTCTGTTGAGAGAATCCCGGTTTTGAATTTCCGTTATGTCAGGGAGAAATTTAAATGGGCATGCGAAACATCCAGACAGAAAAAGTCAGGAGCACATCAGCGGGGCAGTATTTCATTAATTTTCTTTATCATCATTTATTACTGTCGTAAAAGATAATCTGTCATGTAATCCATTTATAGTAAATATATAGGACAGTCTGTCAAAAGGAATCAGCCTGCAGAAAGTTCGTGTTATAATATCTCCCAGCTGGGCCTTTTCCCCGTCTATTCTTAACACTTTGGTTTTTGTAATTAATTTACCAATCGTTTTTTGGTATTTGTACTCCATAAAGACATAATATCCAAAAAATGCAACGATCAGTAAAATGAATCCTGCAGTTTTAATTATTAATGGATTGTCAGTATTGAAAAATAGTCCGAATATATATGCAAGAATTAAAAAAACTATCAGGAAAGCGAATGAGTCAATTATAAAATTTAATAATCTTATCATTGAATTAACCCTTTTTGAATCAAATTCCTTTTAACTCTTCAATTTTCTCTTCAAGATCCGTCTTTACTTCTTCGATTTTTGTCAGATCAATTCCGCGTTTCTGAATTTCATCCTCTGCTGCCACTACAGCCATTGGCTGATAGTCATCCCGTTGAACAGTCACGATCCTGATTAATTCTTCATCAGTTCGTTGCGACATTACGTTTTTGAAATCTGTTGTCATAGCAACTCATTATTTATCCGTTAATCATCCTTGCAGAGGTCAGCTTATATTGCCTGTTTGCCGGTAAGGTTTCGTTGGTGTTTTTGCCGGCAAATGAATAACATTCCGTCTGCATTAGTTTGTGAACTTTAGTAAATAGTATTCATGTTTATATTTGTTGTAATAGCCCAAAACATAATAATTATCCACTTTAAATATGGTCTCCGACGTTGCATTATTTAAATCACCATTAAATAAAATGTCTTTCATTTTATTATTTAAACCATTTTCAAAATCTTTGATCTTGTCGTAGACGTTATCCGGTGCTTTTCCTTCCACATGATCGAAAGTAATTTTATCCATTAAACTTTTAAAATAAACAGCCCTCGTTAAAGTATACATATTGTATCCATACATGGAGGGATTATAATGGTAAACCGGTGCTGTAGTAACTGTACCGTAAGGAGCTGAAAACGATGGCCCGGCTGAAGACATTGGCATTGTCGCACCTCTTCCCCCTACCTGAACTTCCATAACCCCCCCGATTGTTATCTCAACATTTTCTGTTAATGGTCTTACCGATATACCAATATCATCTGCGCATATCTTCCTTAACACCTGCTTTGTCTTATCAAGTTCTTTTTCTTTACCCTGCGCAAAAATACTTCTGCCACCTTCCTGCATCAGCGGAGAATTTTTAAAAGTGATCTCTTCATCGCTTTTAACCCGGTATTCCTTCATTATTGAATCATTTGTAATATTGGTTATCCGGAAAGCTAATTCGTTACTGCATGCTTTAACCTGGTATAAATAATTACGATATACATACGAATTGGATTTCGTATTAAGTGTATTACCACAACCGGTTTTAATCTGATCAAAAAATTTGATCTCACTGCTTAGGTCTTTCAGATCTATCGTGATCAGTTTGGTGTTATTTTTATCATTATCAAGGGTCAGGTATAATTTGTCACCGAAATAATAAACTTTATTTTCATTTACTGTTAAATCAAGCGGATTCGGATTACTGATATCAATTTTATTAATCTTTGGTGTCGCCCGGTAAACAGAAGTGCCTCCGTTAAATACATCAGATAATTTATAATAATCAGTATTGGAAAACTTATATGATGAAAAATCAAATTGTCCGGTTTGGGATAAAGTGTCTCCCTCGAAAACATAGAGCTTTAAAACGGATGATAGATCTTTTATTGTAAGTATATAGAATTTTCCTTTATAACTTATTGATTCCAAAAATCTCTCAGATCTTAGTTTAATATTAGTTTGTTTGCCTTGAGAATTTTTACCCGGGATATTTATTGACTCTATATAAAATTGTTTTTTGTTGTTATTCGTAAAAAATAAATGGTACCGGTTCCGGGTGATACTGTATCCTAACAGGACACTGAATTTCCTGCCGGGCCTGATAGTAGTGAATTCATCTGTCAGTTCATAATCTTTGTTAAAGAGCAGGCAGTTTATTTTCTGGTTGTCCAGCAGAAACAGTGCCAGCTCACTTTTAGACTGGTTTACAACAGGCAATGACTCTCTTTTATCCTTCAAAACCGAGATTAATTTTATGTCTTTTTCAAACAAGATGTCCTGACCAAATAATTTAAGGGTTAAGATCATTAGTGTGAATACAAAAATTTTTCTTTTCATTTTAAGATGAGATTAAGTTTCTGCTACTGGTATATGATCTGTATGTATACATAGATTTTGGTAATATAACTTGCTTAAAGAAGTATGCTATACGGAAGTTTATCTTGTGATAGTAATAATTTCAAACTCATATTCTAAAACTGATATACCATTTATCGAATGCATCGCATCTCCATATCAATCGCGTCTCCACCTAATGTGTATAAAATTTTATTACTGTTGAATATTGTTAACCCTGATAATTCCACCCAGTTGTTTTCCCTGATAAACACCGTTTTTATAATAGAGCTTCATATTGCCATCCGGAAAATACCGGATCCATTCACCTTCTTTTTTCCCTTTGTTATAATTCCCTTTAAATGTCATTAGTCCGTCAGCATTCCAGTATTCACCTTCACCCTGTTTTTTATTGTTTTTGAATTCCTCTTTGAATTTCATGGCGCCATTCTCAAAATATCCGGTTGTCGATAATATAGTACCGTTATTAAAAACCTCTTTACTGTCCAACTGACCGTTTGTGTACCAGTATTTCCACAAGCCATCCTTATTATCATTCACAAATTTACCCTGTGCCCTTTGTTCGCCGCTTTCATGCCAATAATTCCAGATACCTTCCGTACTGTTTGCAACATATTTTCCTTCAGATTTTTTTTGTCCGTTTTCATACCAGTAACTCCATACGCCTTCTTTCTTATCATTCAGAAATTCGCCCTCCGCCTTTTTTTCTCCGGTTTCATACCAGTAACACCACTTTCCTTCTCCTTTATTATTTTTAAACGTTCCTTCATAGTTTTTTTGCCCGTTTTCATGATTATCAATCCAGGTTCCTTCTCTTTTATCGTTAACATACCTGCCCTCGGAAGAAATATTACCATTTTCGTAGTAATATACAAATTGACCCTGCTTTATTTTCAACTTTTTTGATTTGAAAGTACCCGTCATCTGAATTTTATTACTTATATAATAGTCATGAGCAGTCCATACGTTGTTACTGTCTGTAAATGCTTTTCTGTAATATTCAGCCATATCCTTATTGGATATTTCTTTCCAGTTTTTATCGTAGTAAATAGTAAGCGTATCCTGCGCGTAACTATTACTCAACGCTACGCATACAAAAAGGAATCCTATTGTTATCGCTTTCATGGGAATATAAATTTATTTCGGGAATATAATAATTTCGGGTAAACTGTTTACTATAGTGGTTTTCTGATCGCATATTTTTTTAAAGTCTTTCGCTTTGATAATCGTTGATTTTGTTTTAAAATGATAATCAATCTTAAAAGAACTGCTGTTTAATTGTTCGATCTTTTCTTCGAGGGTAAAATATTCGTTATCATAAAAATGATAGTCATCACTTATTAACATATCCTTTGGGAAATGAAAAATAACACTGTAATTCAGATTCATAGGATAATTAAACCATTCATAATCATATTTCCGCTCCTGACAGGCAGGCATTTTCATATATTGATACAACGACTGAGGTTGATATTTAAACATCCTGAAATTATTGGTTGCCCCGTTTGTTCCCTTGTCTATACTTTGCCAAATTCCGTCAACCTCGTAATTATACCCCAAAGTAAAAGTGTCATCTTTACTGTTATCTGTAATACCTACTTCAGATGTTTTGTTTACCGTCGGGTAGATGGACTTTAACTCTTCGGTTACCATATCAGAAAGCTTCTGGGCCGAATAATATTCCAGTACAGCCCTTCTGTTATCTGCTTCCATGCCGTACCTGGTCGAGGACATTTTTAATTCTACTGGTTCTGTAAAAGATTTTACCGTCAATTCATCAACCAGGTTCACGCCTGATTCTATTTTCCGGGGAGACATATCCTGCAGGGAATCCGTAGGCATGCCAACAATTAAAACCTTACCGTAATCATAATTCGATAAGTCTTTAAAACTTCCACCCTGCATGGCAATAGTAGGATCGACCCAATAAATACTGTCATTGTATTCAAACCTGACAATGCTGTGGTTAAAAACTTCGTTACTGGGATAAAGTTTATCCGTTTTCTGCTTCATACTGGCATTTACCAGTACCGGATAAGCTTTTTTAATGCCTGCTTTCTTAAGAAGTGAAACCAGCAATAGAGATTTATCTTTACAATCACCAAACCGTTGCTTTACTACCTGTTCGGGCGGAAACGGTTTTATACTTCCGATACCGGATTCAATGCCCATGTAACGGATATCGTTCTGAACATAGTCGATTATTTTATTGATTTTTTCTTCTTCCGGTTCTTTTCCCGTAAATATTTCATCAAAAACACTTTTCAGTTCGGGTTCTTTATTTAGTGCAAAAACCCGTTGTGCCCAGGTGTTTACATCTTTCCACGACTTAAAGCTGCTTAAAGTAAAATACCTGGATGGCATCGACCAGGAAGGCATATAATCCTCATATTTGACCGGTTTGATACAACTGGTCTGAATTTCGATTTGACGGTAGTTGCCGGCTATTGTATCGGAGTAGCTGAGACTGTCGCAATGAATACATTTATAGTTATAATCCTTTTCTTTAGGAAACAGTATACGGACAGAATACAATGCAGCCTGGTTTATTGTTTCCAATGGAATAAAAAGGTATTTTTCGTTATCAAATATCGGGTTGTCACCTTTTAACGTATAGGCAAAATCTATTAGATCATCTTTTCGTATGTCACTTAAAATATCATAAGCTGTTATTTTACCTGTATAAATTCCCTCGTTGAGTTTATATTCATTATTCATGGTCTGAAACTTCAGATCGTTGGTGCGATCAATTTTTTCCCCGTTTCTCCATATATAAAGATGATGAAATATCAACTGCTGATAAGAAGTATCATACGATACCGATAGTTGGGACGCCTGGGTAATCCCGCTATACGACACAACATTTATGACCTCATGATTAAAATAGGCTTCATCTTCAAGATTCGCCTGGTAGTCGACCAGTGAAAAATAATATCCCGATAAGGCATCGTACTTTGAAATGGAAGAATCATTCCGGAAATTGATTGTTTTAACCCATTTGGGTGTTTTCTCAAAACTGTAATTCTGAGCCTGTGCAGAGAAAGAGAATAATGTAGCTAACAGGATGAAGGATATACGGTATTTCATACGTTTTTATTTAAACCAATAACTATTAATAGTACAAGAATAA
The DNA here is from genome assembly GCA_963748095.1 of uncultured Bacteroidales bacterium. Taxonomy (GTDB): domain Bacteria; phylum Bacteroidota; class Bacteroidia; order Bacteroidales; family UBA10428; genus CAVVIO01. The sequence continues at coordinate 75,152 of CAVVIO010000034.1, read as the reverse complement.
CAAGTAATTTCGAAAACTCAATACTGAATCGTTTTTAAGTCGTTGTTTAATATTTTATATTGCAGTAATTATTACGGTTTCACTGTAAGTAATGTTACCATTTATGATTATTTCATTATGCATCGTGTCTCTACCGATATGCGTGTACAAATCTCTTTTCCGTTTTAAATCAGGCGGTGTATTATTTTTTAAAATTCCTGACATTGTTAATTTTTATTCTTTGCTAAGCCTGAATCGGTTTGGTACAATCCTGAACCTACATGGAAGTCCGCTATGTTTTATAAGGCTTAGTCACAGTTGTTTTTATCTATGATGTCTTAAATAATTCCAATTAATCAATTGACTCATAAATATCAGGAATACTCCGGCAATCATAAACGGTAGCCATACATGGATGATAGTATCTGCTTTTGCAAAATTAGCAATCATATAAACCAAAGCGGCGATTAAGATCACTACTCCTAAATATAATATTGACCTGCCTGCAACTGAAACATAGCGTGTGTCTTTTGAATTACGTCCTGTGTTGTTCGTTAAAAATCCTTTCTTGATCATAGTAAATTTATTTAGTGATTTTGAAAACCGGTCATTAATAGATGTTAATTTTCATTTAAACCCTTTAATAAGTTCCAACTATTTTATTCGATTTGTCCGGCTAATTTATTGATTAATTTATTGTCGAGGTAAACAGAGTCATATGCAGGCTTAATCAGAGAATTTATCATTGTCTGACCAATTTTGGTAGTAGTGGTTATACTGTTCTGTTTTTTTAACAATGGGAAAAAGGGCCTCATAATGATGTACAGCCTGTTGTAAAGCCTGGTACGGGATTTTATGCCATTTTCGGGGATGATAACCCCGGGCCGGAACATATAGGATTTTTGAAATCCCCTGGACAGAATATAATTTTCTGTTTTACCTTTTACCCTCGCCCACATTATCCGGCCCTTTTCAGAACTGTCTGTACCGGTTCCCGAGACGTAATTGAATGTCATATCAGGATTGAGCTCAAAACACATATCGGCCAGTTTTTTAGTGATCTCAAATGTGAGTTGTGTATACTTTTCTTCACTCATACCCATTGACGAAACACCCATGCAATGAAAACAGGCATCGATGTCTTTCAGTTGGTTTTTAACGGAATCAATTTCCATAAAATCCGGAAGGATTATTTCTTTTATTTTAGGATCCTGGACACCAACAGTCGAGCGGGCAATTAGTGTAACCGACCTGATTGAAGGACTTTTAATACATTCCAACAACACACCTTTGCCAACCATTCCGGAGGCCCCTGTTATTAATACATTTGACATATTGTTTAATTTAAAGTACGTTATTCTTTTGGGTCATACCGGTTATATTTTTGAAAACCTTATTAAAGTGTTGTGAGACCGCTGGATCGCGAAGCATCCCGACAGAAAATTTCGGGAGCACGCCAAACCAAAGCTGTGAAATTATTAGCCAAACCAGTTACGTTTTCTCTCAGCCAGGTTATTTAATATGCTGATAGTGGTATTTACATTATTTACGATCTGAAAATCGAACATCCCCACACAGATAAAATCCGCGCCATGCTCAAACGCCCATTTGAAACCATCTTCCGGCTCTATGGCACCGGCTGCCAGCACTTTGAATCCCATTACCGGAATGGTGGCCCTGTTCACAAAATCGATGGTACGATCGGGGAACAGGCAAAAGAGATTGTCGTGAAACCGGTTATGGTCCAGGTACCGGTCCCCGTCCACTTCGAAAGGTACACGGTTTTCAACCGGATGTGCCGACCAGTACTTATCGTGATGCATTGTTTTCATGAAATAATCGGGAACAATGCCATACTCGTCACAGGCAATCAACGCATCGATAGTGTGTGAGGCAAGTCCGGCAGCATATCCCTGCTTTCTTATGTGGTCCAGCATTTTTCCCACTACATCTATTTTATGATCACGAACCAGCCAGTCGCACCAGTTACCCTGCACCTGTATAATATCGGCACCAAAATCGATTGCCTTATTAATCTGTCCGTAGTAATCGTTGTTGTCCATATCGGGTCCCACCTGGGATATTACTTTCATTCTGCTTCCGGAGATTCTTTTGTATTTTGCCAGCAGTGGATTCGAAGGAAACCCTATATTGATAGTATTGATACCTGCCTTTTCAGCCAGCATAAGGGTTTCATACACTTTCTTTTCCGTATTGTAGGCTTTAAACAGCGAAGAAACATACAGCAGGTCCCTTGCATGTGCCCATCCGCCAATAAGATTTCCGCCCAGCACCAACCGGCTTATTTCATGTGTTCCGATCTTCCCTTTGGGCAACTCACCCTTCAATTCTTTTAAAGGGGACTCACCTACCTGTATGGTCGCCCCGGAGATCACATCCACATCGTACTTGTTTTTTCTCAGGAATCCGCCCCAGGCCATCAGGCCTAGTACCGGTAAAGACATAAGGCTTTTTAATGCTTCACGCCTTGATTTTGCCGGTTCTTTATCACCTGTTATTTCCTTATTACTTTTTTTAAACTGTTCTCTGTGATTAAGTAAATTTTCAATGTCATATCCCTTTGTTCTCGAAAAAGCCAAAAAGAGTAAAAGAGCAGCCTCAATAAATATTTTATTTACAATGAAAACATGACCCTCAGTGTTTCCCAGTAATGAGACGCCAAAGGGAGGATAGACAAAATAATAAAGTGTAAGCAATACAATGCCGGCAACAGCTGCATACCGTACTGATAAACCGATAAATAACCCGATACCAATGAGGATCAATCCGTAAATATTCAGAAAGTCAACACTTTTTAAAAGAAAAGGCGACGATGCCAGAAACTGATACATTGCCGAAAAAGGTCCGGTTGAATGAATAAGGAAATTTTCAGATGACCAGCCGGATACGACTAATTTGGAAATACCTTCATATAAAAAATGCCAGCCCACTGTCATCCTCAACAAGGTATAGATGATTCTTTTATTAAATGAAAGGTTTTTCATCTTTAGTAATAATACTTATATCAATTTACTGCTTCGTATATTATTCAGAATAATGGCACAGTATGTTTTAGTATATGAAAAACAGCGGCATACCGGACTATATTTTTTACACCGTTCGTTTTTTTGTACAATATACAAAATTTAATGATTCACCAACCCTGTCAGAAATTATTGTGGATAGATTCCCCCAACAATTTCAGGTTTAAAAATAATAACCTGGCGCAAGTTTTAGGTTTTCACAAATATTAAGTGATATCACCTTATTGTAATCTTCCTGATCCTGTAATTGTACCAGTCAGCTACATAAAGGGTATTGGCATTGGTGTCGTACAACAGTCCTACCGGTCCGTTGAATAATGCATCCGCCGGATTGCCGTTCTTGTATCCAGGGCTGGTGGTTCCTGCAAAGGTTGTAACGTTTCCATCACTATCCACTTTACGGATAACATTATTAAATCCGTCGGCGACATACAGGTTGCCCTGGTTGTCGGCTGCCAGCCCCACGGGTGTATTAAATTGTGCCGATGAAGCCATACCATCGGTATATCCCGAAGTGCTACCGGCCAGGGTGGTTACCATCCCCGATGGGTCAATCTTACGTATCCGGAAATTAAACCAGTCACCTACATACATATTTCCATCATTGTCCGTGGTGATGGTAGTAGGTCCGAAAAAAGTTGCCTGCAGGCGGTCCCCGTCATTTGTGCCAACTGCGCCGGTACCTGCATATAAAGATACCTGGTAATCGGGAGTGATCTTTTTAATCTGATTGTTCAGGAAATCGGTCACGTAAAAATTTCCCTGATCGTCCATAGTTATTCCGGAAGGTCCGTAAAAACGGGCATTGGTTCCGTCACCGTTTACATTGCCATGGATCGAATCGCCTGCAATGGTTGTCACTTCGCCCTGTGGTGTTACTTTACGTATGGCATTTCCCGCGTAATCGGCTACATATATATTTCCGTCCTTTCCGACTATAAGAGCACCGGGCTGGTTAAATCGTGCACTGCTGTCACTTCCGTCCATAGATCCTGCTTCCCCGTTCCCTGCCAGCGTGGTTACCTGTCCATCGGAAGTTATTTTACGTATCACGTTATTTGCCTGGTCGGCCACATACATATTTCCATTCGCATCGAGTGCCATTGCCCTGGGCAGGTTAAAACGTGCTCCCGCGAGCGAACCATCCTGCAAGCCTATCAGTCCGTTCCCGGCATAAGATGAAACCGTTACAGTAGGTTCATAAGTGAAAACGGGACCAGTTACGCTTTTATCATTTACCGTTACTTTTACAGCTCCCGTTTTCAACCCTACCGGTATGATAACCACCAGGTAGTTGGAATCCGCTTTATACACATCTATCTCTGTAGATCCTATCATCACAGTATTATCTGAAATCCTTGGGCTGAAATTTTTCCCGTTAATATAAACGGAGGTACCAGCCGGCCCGTTGTCGGGTGACAACGACTGTATTACCGGCGGATTGGGATTATCATATACTGCTGTTTTCTCACAGGATACCAGCAAAGTAATAAACCCTGTAAGCCAGAGCAGGTTTCTTATAGGCATTTTTCCATGTTTCATTGTTCTGCTTTTATACATTTTAAAAGCGGTTTAAAAAAAATGTTTTGCCACCTCTTTTAATTCCGGAAATTAAAACCGGATACTTACCGTCTGGCAGGGTTCACTTTCCCGGCCCGTTTTCGAAATAGCCGTCATATAATAAAAATAGAGCGTTCCGTTCTTTACTGTTTTATCTTCATATGTAAAAGTATCGGGTTGCACTTTTGTCACCAGTTGCGGTTTGCTTCCGGGTAGATACCTGTAAATGGCATACTGTCCCAGGTTATCGTCATCCACACGGGTCCATGTAAGAATAGCAGATCCTTTACCTCGCGAAACCCTGAAACCTGACGGAGCATCAGCAGTACTTTCAACAGCCGGAATTTTTACAGTAAAGATCTTACTTTTCGGACTTTCACTTTTTGATAAATCCAGGGCGGTAACCGCGTAATCATAGCCCGTTCCGTTTGCCAGGGTGGAATCGGTGTACGTATTGGTACTGAACAGCAACATTTCCGGATTAATTTTGGAATAATTTGAACTGCCTGTCTTTTTCCGGTACACATTGTATCCGAGCAGGTTTTCGTCGGTGGTGTTCATATCATCCCATACCAGTAAAACTTTTCCACCGGAATACCCTCCTCTCAGGTTCGAAGGAGAGACAACAACGGTCTGGATATCGGGTTGCGCCGAAACTTTTTCAGATAGCATGCTCATCAGGTAACTGTCATTTACGGAACGTACAGCATATGTAAAAGTCCGGTTTCCCGTAAGTGTTGCCGATGTATCGGTATACGACATGATCTCTCTGTCGGGCTTGATCAGTCTTGAAATTTGCTGCAGGGTATCGTTCAGTCCCAGGTCCCTGTAAATGTAGTATCCCGTTACATTCGGATCGAGATGGGACCAGTATACTTTTACACCCCCTTTTACCGGTTCTGCTCCCACATCGGATGGCGGTGCCGGCACGGTATGATTAAAGGAATGCCCGCCGACTTTGGCACTGGGGTAACTCCGGTTCATGATCCCCTGAAGCACCAGGTAATAATAGTAGTTTTCCATGGCGCCGGTTACCCTGTCGGTATAGGTAGTATCGAGAGGCGGAACTTCTGCTATTTTCACAAATCCCGAGTCGAAATTATCACTTCTGTAAATGCCGATGCTTCTAACCATATTCACATGGTTAAAATTCCAGGTTACCACTACCGAATGGTCTTCTTTTCCGGTAGTTACATTCAGGCGCCGGATAATGGGCACATCATCGTTTTGAAAACTCGTAGTAGTTGACTTTGGTGAATTTCCACCCGGGTTTCCCAACCGGTCAAGCGGTACCACGTAATATTCATAAACCATCCGGGGGATTTACAGTGGTATCATTCACTACCAGGAAAAGGGAATCTCCCCTGTTGTAAAAACCCTTTATTACATTTACTTTTTCGAAATTTCCTGCCATGTTTTGTCTACGGTATACCCGAAATGTATACAGTAATGGATCGGAGGCGATATTCCAGTCGGTATAAATATTATTATGAGTGGCATTTTCACTGTGAAACACAGGTGCTTTTATATCAAATTTACCGGGATAAGAGACAGCGGAAGTGGTCTTACTGTATTTCTGTGAATTGTTTTCATAATATTCCACTTTGTATTTATATTTGGTATTGGCTGCAACCTGATCGTCGAAAAAAGCGGTTCCTGCAGCCAGGTTCATTACCGGAAAGTTGACCGGGGCGAGGGTATCCATTCCCGTATTTTTCTGCAGGTAATTCCACATCTTGTCTATATCCGCTCGCGTATAATGACCCAGATCGGGGAAAACCAGTTCGTATTTCCTGATCCGGCTGGTAAGGTCATCTTCATTCGTTGGAGCCGATACCTTTCCAATAGATGTAAAACTGTTTTTTCCACCGGGAGAGCGGAACACTTCATAATAACCCTCCTTCGGGATATGGTTATCCAGAAAAACATAAATGCCCGATGGTGCACCTGCAGCTAGCGGATACTGTGCAGAACCGTCGAAACTGCTGAGTGTCAGCATCAGGAAAACCAAAAATATTCGCATTGTTTTTATCATGATCAACATAGTTTTATTTTAAAATCCGGATGACAGGGTTGACTGGCCACTGCAGTTTCCGAAACCGAAAGAGAAATCTGAATTTCCATGAGAGTCAATCGAGAGGTTGACCTTAATGGATTCGGAAAGTGATTTTCCGATGCAACCTTTACATCCGGCAACCAGTGTCGGTATACATTGTTCTATCCGTGCCCCGAGGGAGAAGCTGCCGCAGCCTCCGATAGTGAACGCTCCCGTTCCCGTATTGTAGGTTCCCTGTGCTCCCAATTCGGCACGTGCGTCGGCACTCAGGTTGGTACAGGTAATGGAGCTGGCTATAAAGTAAGCATGGGCAAATGCCATGGCCCCGATTCCGAACTCGTCTCCGGAGTTATCGAATCCCATCCAGAAACGTGCATCCAGACCGGCTTCTACTCCCAGACGTGCGCTTATTACCCACAGATCAATACTTACATCGGGGATACTAATCGGCAAGGTTTTACGACCTGTGATAAAGAACCCGGAAATATGATTCTGAAAAGCTTTTGGGATATTTTTGTTATAAGCAAACTGCATGATCTTGGCGGTAACATCGGCAGGCATCACGTCATAATTTCCGATCATAACGCCAGCCTGAAAATCCCCGATCCCGGGAGCTGATATCTGTCCTCCGGCCAGGAAGTACCAGCCACTGTGATCTACCAAAAAGTTGGCAACGCCATGTATGGAAAGACTGGCAAAATCCTTGTCGATATTCATATTACCAAGCAGACGACCATGCTGGAAATCATAAGTAATATTAAGATTCCCGAATCCTGTGTCAATATTTTTGACTTGCACCTGCTGGCCATCTGCCACAATATCGCCATAAATAGTAAAGGTTTTTTTCTTGTCCCCTTCCATTCCTTTCACCCCGTTCATTATACCGTTGAAAGTGAAGTAACCCCAGTCTTTCTTGGTATAATCCACCTTCATTTCACCTCTCACATCCGACAAATAAGTAGAATTATCGCCGCCGATGGGTAATTTTTGATTGTACGGATCCACTTCCACCCATGCATGCTGCTGATCGCGGTGCAGCACTGCTTTCAGTTGAAGGCCTTCGGCATCGTTCAATACTCCGGGCGCTGAGAAGGTACTGTTCTTGAATACCTGGTCGCCGAAAGTCTGGCTGGAAATAAATTTCACTTTCCCGGGAGCATCAAATCCCATATTGAGCGGGTATAACATAAATTCTACCGCATTGTTCTTTTTGGCAAACCTTATTTTACCGTTTTGTTTTTCAATGCGCGGAATACCCATGTCCATGGAACCTACCAACTGGAAATACCCGTCATACGGGACAATAGCCAGCGGCTTCACTTTCAGGATATCGTAAAAAGTAAGTTCCTTACCCTGGTTGGCCAGATCGATGGATTGTTCCCCGTTGCTGAGCATGGAGAAAACCTGGAACTGAATATTTTCTCCGGCAGCAATACCGGGTAATCCCGACAGGGTAACTGCAGGTTTACCATTCATTCCCACGATTGCCAGCCGCCAGTGGGCTTTGTGATCGGAGCCGATGGACGGGAAATAACCGAATGACAAGTCGGTGGAATTAATGGTCAGCGGCATCACACCGGCCATTGATATCTGGTCGAGTTTTATCTGATTGATCTCAAAGGTAGTGGGAGTGAGCACAATGTCCTTTACCGGAAGGTTAACAACCCCGGTTTTCAGGGTTCCTGATGCAATCTCAATCCCTTTCGATTGTTGTGAAAACGACCAGTTTTGTGAAACGACATTCCATTTTTCCAGGCTAAAGCTCAGGGAACTGGTGCTGTTTAAAGGAACAAACCCCGAATTGGTAAGTTTCAGATTTCCCAGATCAATTTTTATTTTTGAGGGGTTCAGTCCCTGGATATCTTTTGTACTAATGGTAAGCGAAAGCGACATGGTATCCTTGATAAGGAACGACTGACTTTTTTTCGCGATACCGTCAAAGCCTTTCAGGGTTACGTCCATATCCTGACCTGATTTATTCACAAGTGAAAACTTGCGTGCAGCCGCAGTTTCAGGTGGTGAACTGAAAACCGTAATTGTATTGTTCGAAGCGCCGGGTTCGGCCAGCCAGGCGCCATCACTTCCAAAGGCGAAAAGATTGGCATTGAACTTAAATGAGTTGGACAAACTGACTTTTCCGCGAATCGATCCCTTACCGCCATTGCCGGATTCGATCTTCAGCAGTGAACCGGAGGCAGGTAACTGTTCTCCCAGGAACGCCTGGTTGATCTCCAGCGGGAACTTATCCATATCAAGCGATACAGCATCACTCTCCGGTTGCAGCGTTGTGCTGCCCTGTTTTTTCACCAGTTTTACGTTACTGAATTTTATCTTATAGGTCGGATCCAGTTTAAGACTGAAATTATTGTTTTTTATTTTATCGATGTCCCTGAGGGAACCGGAAATAGTTGCCGTGTTTCCCTGTTCCTGAACTGAATCGACATATACCGGGAACCCGAATAATTCACCGGGTATTTCATTGGCAATTTTCAGGTGCAGATCAACATCCGAAGAGGAGGGGAGCGATACATTGTCTTTTTTATCGCCGATGATGGTTTTACCCGGTTCAAACTTTTCTGCTTTCACAGCAATAGATGACATGGTACCGGGTACCTTTTTCAGGGTATATTTACCTTTATTGTCGGTATATGCGAAAACATCTGCATTGTTCTCGACATAGACCTTAGCCGAATCGACCGGTTCATCATTATCCCCGATGGTTACCTTTCCTGAAATTTTATATCCGGGGTAGAGGTAAAATGTTTTTTTGAATTTCACATCTCCGGTTGGCGTATTTGAGAAATTGCCGTGTACAACGGAATAATCCGAATTTTCATCAGGTACAATATCCATGTTGAACGTGGTATCGGAACTTACAAATTCAAAGGTTATATACCCATTGTCGTTGGTTGTACCTGATATATCATCCAGTAAATTAGTGATTTTAACCTTTACATCTTTCAGTGGTTTGGGTGCCAGTTGCAGTTTTCCCGGTTTTGGAGGGGATGAATAACCCATCACCCTGAATTTTACCCGGTGCTCGAGTTTTTTAACGACGATTTTTTGCAGGATCTTCGTATCATTACTTTCAAATTTTGGAATATCAATGGTTTTGGTAACCGGAAGATAGGTTGTAAGATCGTGAGGGATAATGGTGACTTTCTGGTTTTCTCCTGACGGAGCCAGGAAGACGAACATTTCTGCATTATTCGGCAATTGATCGAGGCCCTGTGTTTTTGCTTTCAGCACGGCCAGTGCTGTAATAAGATTGGGTTTCCCTGTTTTCAGTGCCGGATACCCTTCCACTTTTACATCGGCAGGAACCGGGTTTCCGTCTTTATCGGTCACATAACCGATAAGAATACCATCTGCCATGAATGAGAAATTCAATGGTATCTGATCACCGCGTTTCAATATTCCCGCCGGTTTTTCAAGAAGTCCGAATCCCTTGGGTTTGGCAACGACCCACCTGTCAGGACCAATTACATCTTCTTTTAGGGTGGTTTTATCATCTATTTTAACAGTTTCTACTTTTGTTTGAAGCGGAAGGTCGTTAAAAGCATAAAAACCGTCGGCATTGGTATACATGTTTTGAATGGTCAGTTTCACGTATCCGTTTTCATCCGGTTTATATTTACTGAACAGCAAAACTTTAACACCGCTTAATGTGGTATCCTTCATTACATTATTCAGGTTCACCAGGTCTTTAAGTCCGGAAGCAAGTGTCTGTCCGTAAATTCGCGGTTTTTTCGGATACATTTCCATGGTAAAGTCATAGGTCTTCACCTTGAATTCGCTGTTGAAGGTAATGTCTTGTCCGTAATACTCGTATTGTGGTCCGAGATCAATACCTCCATGATTACCAGATGAAACCAGGTCTTTGCTTTGTGAGTTAAATGGAAATTTTTTCTTATCGTTCAGGTAAATGGGATTGTATCTTCTTTCCAGATCTTTATAATTCAGTAAGCCCGAACTTTCGGAAGTGCTGCAATCGATATAGTACCTGTCCTGATTATTATCGGGATCGTGCATTACCAGGTTTGTAAAGAAAACTTTACCGTCCATATTTGTTTTGCCATCCTCAATGGTGTACTTCTGTCCGCCAAAATGGATCATTTGCCTTTTCACATCACCCTCATTAAAAGGAACTCCCGGCACAGGCGGACCTCTCAATACCTTTGTAACCACTTCATTCAACGGGGCCCCGGAACCGGAGGTCTGGTCATAAAAAGTCGATTTGGTAGAAAGTACGGTAACCTGCAGATTATAACTCTTCACCCAGGAAACGAGCGTTCCCAGATCGGCATTTTTCCAGGGTTTAATGAAAATATCCACATCGGGACTGCAATAATATTTATTGCCAACGATAAGCCGGACTGTTTTATATACCTGGCCGGAAGCCTGATCACCAAATTCCCCGCCATGTGTAACGAGCATATTTTCCATTTTTCCCATGGAAGTATCCGCATTCACAAAGGTAAAGCTGAACTTTCCGTTTTGATCGGTATAGGTGGTTTTCAGAACAGTTCCGTCATCTTTGAATTTATTGTAGTAATTTTCATCACTTGTAAGCGCAAAATCATTCCTGTTGATTACATGGCCGGAAGCATCTTCCGAATTGATGGATCCTGACCGCACCACGTACCTTACCACGAGGCTTACCGGTACACCGGCCAGTGGTTTCGAACCTGACGGATCGATATAACCAAGGCTGCTGGCTAAATTAACCTGATTTGCCTGGGTTGTCTGGGATGCCTGGGTTGTCACATTACTTACGCCATAATTACCTATACTAACACCATTCTGAGAACTTTGTGAAGACGGTGCGGATTGGGAAGCCTGCGATACATTCGGACCTGATGACTGGCCACTAACACCGGGAATATTATAATGAGGTGAGGTGTATTTGAATTTGTAGTTCAGCTGACCGGAAACCGTGGAGTAAGGGAGTATTTTCGGATCGGGTTTGATCTCTGAAAATGTCGGTTCGTTATTATTGGTAGTGGTAATTACCGGGAATACCTGGAGACCTTCCGGTTTTCCATATATGAAGTAGCAGGGGGCGCTTTTCCCCTTGTTTTTAAACCGAAGTTTGGATGAATTGAAATCGAAAGTGTTGGAAATATCGACAGCTTCTGAGCCTGCGATTACTTCGAACGCGTATTTTTTACCTTTTTCGAGTACCGGTTGGGCAGGGCCATACAGGAAAGAAGTACCCATAACCGTTGTTTCAAAAAATGCAGGAGTAGTGGCTGTTTGCAGGGCGTCACCGGGAGAAGCGTTTGGATCTGCCATTTCAACGATCATTAAGGTATAAGGGGTGCCCGGAGGTGCGCCGGGTGAGGGAGTCCATGTGAATAACAGCGGTTGCCCGGCAGGTTGTTTTATGGTATCTCCGCAATGGGGAGACAGTATAGTCGGTGGTTCGAGTACCTGCAATGTAAACGGACTGCTGCACCCGATGGGATCATTACCCGACAATGGGACGTCGTTCTGGTCGTAAGCCCTAAAGCACAAGCGGTAAGTGCCTTCAGGAAGTCCCTTGTCCATTACTTCCTGTTTGGAAATTCCCGAAAATACCAGGTTATCGGAATTGAAAAAGTCCCACAGGTCTTGTCCGGTGAGGATTGCCGGAATATTCGGCTGGAGCTCGGTAAATTGCTGCGGAACATAACCGGGGGAAGTGGCGATGGTGATCCCGTTATTTCCTTTCAGGGTAAGTTTCAGACGAAGATTTGTGTACTGCGTTGAGGAAAGTGTAACACGTACCTTGTCATAATATTGCAGAAAGTCAGCAGTATACGGAGGCATTACAATGGTGCTGATATTCAGGTTACTTTGCTGGATAGTGAAATCGGCACACCCGGAGGGGGCGGCCTGGGTCAGAGGAACTGGTCCGGCTGTTCCGCTAGGTGACCATAACTGAAAACAAACCTGGTAATGACCGGGCGGAAGTCCGTAATTATAAATTGTCTGAGGGTCAACCCCGCTGAAAGTAAGATTTTGTTGCTGGAAAATGATATCAAAAGATTTGTCCACATCGGGTATAATTAACGGAGTGCTGGCCGGTAGGTAGAACTGGTCGATCTGGTTGCCGTTGCTTTGTATTACAATTCCGTTATCCCCCCTGATCATCATGGTAAGATACACTCCTTCCATACCGGCATTTGACATAAGGGTAACTCTTAATTTTCCTGCCAGTTGGTCGAAAGGAACATTATAAGGCGGGCCAAGCACGTTAGTAGTCAGATTAACTACAGTCGGCCGTTGGGCATACAAAACCGGCACTATCAACAATAACAGGAAAAATCCTGTACTTTTTTTCAGCAAGTTCTTAAAATGAATATACATAACCGATGTCTCCTTTTCGTTCTGTAAACGGGATAATATTAGATGTAATAGCAGTGCTTTTATTCAGGTAGAATTTGACATAAAACCGGTGGTGTTTGGATGGTTTCATGCCGGCCTGAAAAGATATCCGGTTAATGCCGGAAATTCTGTCATCGTTGCCATCGGTAAAAGTGATGGCATTTTTAAAATAATTATCAGCAAGACTTAGTGATAATTTATTTTTCAGCAGTGTTTTCGTAAGTACAACTCCCGGTCCGATAATTTTATTTTTAGAGTTTTGCAGGTTATACAATGTATAATTAAAACTCAGGCTCAGGTTCAATCCGGCATTTACAAAAAACAGCATGTAGTTGGCCATCAGGGTAGTTGAATTGTACGAGTTTAGATTTGCAGTGTTGTCATTTTTATCCTTCAGTTTCTGAAGGTTATAAGTCAGCATAATATTCTGGATTAATGACTTTCCTGAAATATTCACATTCTGACTGACAGCCAGGTTTTGGGTAGTCTGCGAAATTTGATACAACGAATCAACAGCTGTTTGTCCGGCTGATTGTCCCATATCATAATTTGAATACGTTACGTTGATATTGTAAACCTGTGAAGGAGTTGCATTAAAAGTTAACGAACCAATCGTACGGTGTGTGGTAGCAGGAAGGTCATTATTCAGGTTGTCGCGCTGAAAACCGAGGCTGCCGCCCAGGGAATATTTTTGCTGTCCCATTCTTACGGAAGGTTCGATGGTTATATTTTGCAAATCGTTTTGAAAGAAGTAAGCACCCATGGAACGGTAGCCGGGTGCGATCCGTTTGTAATGCAGGTTTAATGAGAAATTCATCCCGCCATATCCCAGAGATGATTCTATAGCCGAACTGGTGCTTGTGGTGGCATTTGTTTTATAAAATCCGGAAAAAACATCAAGCAGTTTGTGTGATGAACTGTCGGGATTTGTAGCATTCAGATCTTCCGTATATAAGGACTGTGCCAGTTGAAAATCGAAGTGAAATTTTTTGGCAAACTGCTGATGTGTTATGAAAGAAGCAATAAAATTTTCTGCAGGCATCAGCGTACGGTTGGTGGTATCGAGGGTAAGCGAATTCGGGTCGTCCCAACCCTTCAGAAATATCAGGTCGGCATTATTCTTTTCTGTTCCGTACCCTACCTTCATGCTCCAGGCTTTCCGTTCGTACGACGGAGTTAATACCGCTGAGTTGTCTAATTGAAGTGTTTGCTGATCGGGATTTATTGCCTTGAGTAATCTTCCGTACATAAAACCAAACCGGAAATTTCCGGGATTAAGTTCTGTTCCGGCGCCTAACAGGGTATGCCCTGCCAGGGTGTAAGGCGAAAATACCACACTCCGGTAACCCAGGTGCAGCTTGATCCATTTGTAATAAGGACTAACCCCAAACTTATTAAAGGGTTGCCTGAAATCTCGTTGCTGTTCACTCACCGTAATAGAGAAAGGCAATGTGACGCCGTAAATGGATAGGGTAGGGGAACCAGTCAGCAGCCACACAAATGGTTTCCGGCTTGGTTGTTTTCCCGTTACATCGTAAAAAGTCATTGTGCCGCCCAACGTACCTGTTAGGGTAAAAGGTTTTTCATTTTTCAGGTTTTCGATGTTCTGGGCTTTTAAAGGATATCCTGTCAGAAATAAAAGGCTGCAGAATAATGCCGTGTGAATTTTACTGCTCCTTCTCATCTTACAGAAAATTTGAATTGTGAACAGGAAATCGGGGCCGTAATGTGCAATAAAGTTGATTTTATTACCGAAGAGATACCTTTGCGGTTTTTTGAAATTACACGAACGAAAAAAAAGATTATAAAGGAAAGAAAAGAAAAGCGAGTGATTTTAAGATTTCTACCTGAAAGTAATTTCATTACCGGCAGAAATAACAATTTGACAGATGGTTGAGACATAGGTGTAAGATTAAGGTAAATACAAAGACTGATTTATGGTTATGGGCTGCCATAGTATCATTACTTGTTGCTTCACCCGTATCTCTTACGCATTATGAAATAGTGTAACATATGACTGGTATTGAAATGATTAAATCCAATCTGCATATACATAAATAAAAGTAGTAAAATAATTTGAACAAATAGTATTTTCAATAATCCAAAATAAATTTATAAAGATTGTATATATGATAATTTATTGTGTATTATCTTGTGATACATTGAGATAACGTAGATATTTAAAAATAAATTTCAAATAATTTTAGGAAAGGTATTACTTAAAGATTAAAATGAGATTAAATGATTACAATAACAAGTTATCCCGATAAATTCAGGATGTAAGACAGGCTGCGATATACTTACCATTATAATTATAATTTTTACCCTTCCTGCCATTCTCTGTGCAATATTTTCATGATCCTGTTACTGAATCTTATACGCTTTATACTGTCTGCATAACTTATCAGTTTTTTCAACAGATCGAAATAAAGAATTACAAACAGCAGGCCGGAGAATAACCATATAAAAACAATATTGAACCAGAAAGTATCAATATACAGATTCCCGATACGTTTGGACGGGGCATAAAAGGGTGCCCGTCCGTTTTTTGAAACAGGTAGTTGAAATATCTTGTCTTTTAGTTGTACAATATTATTTTTGTTAACCTGTTGTTCCATGAGTTCCTTATCATTCAGCAATATCGAAGCTAGTTGTTTGTTGTAATACATGTTCTTGAATTTCAGGAACTGTTCTTCTCCTCCCAGTTTGTTTACAAGTTGATTGTATTTTTTCTCTTTCAGGTTGATCTGTTCCTGGTATTTATGCAGGAAATAGTCTCTTGCATTATTCAGGTAATTAACGATGTTATTATAAACCTCAGCAGAGAAGTTCTTCGTATTTAATGATGCCAGCTCATTAATGTTTGCAGAAGGAAACTGCTGATCGAGATATAGCAGTTCCTGTTTTAATAAATTTATTTTATTGTCATCCGCATTTGTAAAATTACCATCGTCAGCCTTGTCTTTTAATTCATTCAATATTTTTTGCAGTTCGGGAATGAGATAGGCCTGGTTATACATCGCCTCATTGGCTTTCTGTTCTGTTGTAAAGAAATAATTTTCAAATTTATTCTTCTTAAACTGGGTAACGGCCATATCCTCGTAAGCCCAGCGCGAAGTCATCATGTCACCGATAACAGGCACGTATTTATCCGATCGTATTTTATCGTTAATATTATTGAAATCGATCACCACACCGCTAAGCAGTAACTGTGGTACCAGAATTATGGGGATAAGGATGTAAATGGTAATGACCGAATTAAAACCGGATGAGATGATCAATCCGGCCATATTTGCCCAGCAGGCAGTGGTAAATAAAATCAAAAAGTACCGGAGTTCCATTCCTCTGATCTCAAGTATGCTGTTACCGATTGCCACAAATGTGATTGCCTGTATGGCAGAGAGTATAAACATCAGCACAATTTTTGAATTCAGGTAACTGCTGCGGCTCAGGTTCAGGAACTTTTCCCTGTTAAGTATTTTCTGGTCTTTGTAGATCTCCTCGGCGCTCAGCACAAGTCCGAGAAAGAGAAAAACAATGACGCTCATAAACAGGAATGCCGGGATATTCACATTATTTCCGAATGTATAACCTGAAAGCGGACCGTAAATATTCTTTGAACTTTTCGTGAAAAATGCAAGGATAAGGGCCAGTAAAGGAGCTTCGAGAAATGTAATAAGAAGGTATTGCTGGTTGGCCAGTTTCGATAACAGGTCGCGTACAAAAAATACTCTGAATTGTTGGAGCCGGCTGGGAATATCGAGGTTACTTTTGGGAATGACATGTTCAAAGGGCCGGTTAATTTTTTTTATTTCCGGATCGAAATTCTGCCGGTACATTTTATACCATTGTTCGGGTGCGGTCTTTCGCTTTCTTGTCAGACGGCCGTTCACATCTACCACCCTTACTTCCACATTTCTCAGGATCTGATCGGGATTAATGTTTCCGCAGGTAAGGCATTCGCTTTCCTCTGCGTCCACATAATGATTCATTCGCTTGAAATAGCCGATTGCATCCACCGGATTGCCGTAAAAAATTACGCGTCCTCCCTGGTCGATCACCAGCAGTTTATCCAATAGCTTAAATACATCCGATGAAGGCTGGTGAAGTATGGAAATTACCAGTTTTCCTTTTAAGGTCTGCCGTTTCAGCAGGGTCATTACTTTTTCCGAGTCCATTGACGATAGTCCCGAAGTAGGTTCATCGACAAACAATACGGAGGGTTCGCGCATAAGTTCAAGGGCAATGTTCAGCCGTTTCCGCTGTCCGCCGCTTAAAAAAGTATTTTGTGTATCGCCCACTTTCAGGTCCCTGGCTTCTACAAGATCAAAATCCATCAGGGCATCTTCTACTACACGGCTCAATTGTTTTTCGGTATAATGCCCAAAACACAATTTAGCGTTGTAATACAGGTTCTGGCTTACTGTAAGTTGCTTCAGCAGGAAATCTTCCTGGGGAACATAACCTATAACTCCTTTGAGCGCTTCTTTATACTCATGAATATCAAAACCGTTGATCTGAATAGATCCCCGCTTGGGTTTCAGTGTGCCGTTCAATACTTTCAGCAGGGTGGATTTTCCCGAACCACTGCCACCGATTATTCCGATCAGCCTGCCTGATTCTTCCGTGAAAGTAAACCGTTTAATACCATTCGGGCTGTTACCAAAGGAGTAATCAATATCCCTGGCAGTAAAAACAAATTTCGATCCGGTGGTAGCCTCAATAAATTTACTGGCCATCCAGATGTAATAGACCGAACCGAATTTTGGATTTTTTATAACCGATCCCTGGTACCAGATATATGACCGGTTGGGTTTCACCAGGTGTCCGTTCAGAAACAGGTTCTCATTACCGTAATACCTGAAAACGAAGGTGGTTGTATTTGCGTTATGCAATACTTCAATACGACCTTCGAATTTATTAACCTGTAAATGTTTGATTTTTGGGTCATTTGACAGTTGTTCGGCATCAATAATCAGTAAATTATTCTTATTAGCAGCTTCAATATTGCCGAAAGTAAATGCCCTTGCATCATTAAAATCCGGTTCACTGATCTTGAGGTTTTCTGAAACGATCTCAACATGTCGGAGTTCTTCTTCTGTTACATCATCTCCCCGGTTAATAAAATCGAGTAAATGTATTAAGATAATTATTTTTTGCTGGTGCTCCAGTTCTTCGTTTAGCTGGTTGCATAATTCATTCAGACGTTTAAGACGGTGTTTCTCCTGT
Source organism: uncultured Bacteroidales bacterium (assembly GCA_963748095.1). Lineage (GTDB taxonomy): Bacteria > Bacteroidota > Bacteroidia > Bacteroidales > UBA10428 > CAVVIO01. The sequence continues at coordinate 56,915 of CAVVIO010000034.1, read as the reverse complement.
TGGATGATCTCAAGCTCATCGGCATGGCTCAGATCGGGATGATAGTGTAAAATGTGTTTATCGAAATACTCAAGGTATTTTTCCGTCAATTCGTTACTTAACTGGCGGTTCAGGTAATCCAGCACCACATCTCTTTCGTTGCGGGGTTTTCCTTCAGTTACATTCGCTACTATGGCAAAAAGCCTCATTAAGGCTTTAAGGACCGTTTCATTCATTTTTATTTACAATAAAATTACAGATGCATACTGTAAATAATAAAATAGCCCTCCGTTACGAAAGGCTATTTTCGGTTTTGAAAATTATATTTTGCGTATTATGATACGATGCTTGACCGGATTGTTTCTATCGTTTTTGTTATGGTATCAAGCTGTTCTTTTGTGAGACTGCCATTTGTTTCGTCATACATGGCTTTCAGTTTCTTTAATGCTCCGGATATACCCGCAACCATTTCATTGTTTTCGAATTTATCCAGCAAGCTGATAACCTTTTCAAGTGATTTGCTCTGATCATAGATCAGTTTTACCATTTCATTATTATTGTAAGTGTCTTTTGTTATATGAGTGGCAATGTATAATCCTTCTACCCACGTACCCGATACCACAAGGGCCGCAAGTGCAGGGTCGCTTTTTTTATTCAAAAAGGTATATGTATCATAAAATACATTCGAGACAACCTTTACAAGTGTATCTTTGTTGTTTAATTTCTCACGAGAATCGTCGTTGAAATAATCCGTATACTTGACGTTAATACCCAGATCGTCAACCAGCGATTTAAGTACACCTGAATATTTGTTAATATCCTTTGCATTGTTATAAGTGCCGGCATAAGCAAGGTCAGCCCCGTATACACCTAATGCCAGTGCTTTACTTTTTTCAGTAAAATATTTATCGGCATTACTCACGGGATTTAATACATTTCCTACATAACTTGCACCAGCCCGGTCTAATTGCTGACTCAGTTCAAATGGTGCAGGCAAAGGGTAAACAATATCCTGCACATCCGATTTAACTTCCTGCATGTTTAGAGCAGAGGAATCAGTTGCAGATTCACCGGCCTGTGAAGTAGATGTACGTTGTTTACATCCGGTTACTACGAATATACTCGTTATGAGCAAAGTTAGAAGCGAAGCTTTCAGATAATTTATTACTTTCACGGTTATTGTTTTTTAGGTAACATAAATATGCTGCAAATATACAATTAACTCACATATTTAGGCACTTTCATGGTCATATATTTCAACAAAAATATTTTCACCTCTTTGCCTGTTAATTGATAATTACATCATTGTAACGTTTGAATTTTCAACAACCACAAATTTTAAAAGATTGCATGCAACATCTGTAAATTACCTGAAATTTTTGTTAATAATCTCCCGCGATCTTCCATATTATAAGGCAAACTTTGGTAATGTAATTCTGAATATCCTGCTTCCTTTATCGCTGTTTACTATTTCAAATGTACTTCTTAACTTTTGCAGATAAGCCTTATTTACAATCATTGAAAGAGAAGAATCGTTGTCTGTTTTGTACGGATTATCATCGGAATGAGCGCTTACACTTTCAGAACTTTTATGGGTAATCTGCAATTGTAATTGATCTGCATTTTCATCAGCGGTAATTTCAATAAATCCGTCATTTGGAATATATTCAATGGCACTGGCAATCATATTTTGAAGAATTATTTTTAGTGCATCCGGGTCGGAATGACAGGTTGTTTCCCCTTTTACTTTATTTAGTACTGTAATACGCCTGGTTACGGTTTGAATGTTATACGATTGGATTATTTCGTCCAACAGGGGTTTTAAAAAAATCATTTTTGATTGTAACCGTACATTCCCTGTCTGAATCCCTGACCAGTTCAGCAAATTATCCAGTTTATCACTCAAACGGGAAATCAAATGGTACAGATTATTCATCTGAGAACCTGTAGTGTTTTCATCTGTATTACTCAACGCCGGATTTTCAGCAAGTAATAATTTCAGTTCTTTTACGGGTTGTTTTAATTCATCGTTCAGTAACCGGAATAATTTGCTTTTTTCGGCATCGGCTTCTTGAACTTTTTTTTGCAGATTTTCAATCCACAGATCGGGTTTACTATTGTTCCCGTCAGTTTCATTGCCAGCCTGTATCAGTTTTGTTTTCATTTTATGTAACCTGAAATTTATAATAACGATGACCGGCACGGCAACAAGAATAAATAAAATTAAAATGATCAGCATGATATTTCGTGAACGGGCGGTTTGTTCCAGCTTGTTTTCCAGGATCACCAGCCGTGTCATATTATCTGTATCAGATGAAACGCTCTCATGGGTTTCCATCCGTGTATTAAGCTGAATATCGGCAATACGTTTGTTGTACATTTGTTCCCTGATGGAATCCTGAAGAGTGTAATAATCATTCAGATAATTGAGGGCATTTTCATAATTTCCGGTAGATTTATGATATTTATAGATATCAAAAAGAGCATTTTTGATTAGCACGTCGTTCCCCAGTTCCCTTCCTGCTTTCAATGACGATTCAAACAGCGAATATGCCCTGGAGAAGGCTTTTCTTTCTAAAAGAATTTCACCCATTTTGCGGGCACATAATGCTTCTCCGATACGGTTATTAACTTTTTTATTTAACAGGAAGGCCTTATCAAAATAATTGTAGGCTTTATCATTATCACCGTTTCCCGGTATACGTTTCCAAGGTTATTCAACTGGTTGGCCACCCGCCACTGATCGTCCACCTCATTGCCGGCTTTCAGCGATAACTGGTAATATTCGATTGCTTTTTCAAATTCCTTCTTTTCAAAATTTACATCACCGATATTATTCAAAGTCATCGCCAGTTCTTTCCTGTTCCCGATATCCTCTTTAATCTGAAGCGACTTTTTGTAATATTTCAGTGCGTCATCGTATTTTTTTTCTTTTTTATAATTATTCCCGATCAGGTTAAGCGTATATGCGAGCCGGTACCTGTCATTCAATTGTTCTTCAATACCTGCGGCTTTTAAATTATATTCCAGCGCCTTATCGAAGCGTGAAATATCCGCATATATTTCTCCTATATTTTTACAGGTGGCGGCAAGTTCGACAGTGGGATTTCCGTTTTTCTGAATGTTTAATGCTTCTCCGTAATATTCCATGGCTTTTGAAAGATTACCGGTTTCTTTGTACAGGTTTCCCATGTCGGTATAAGTCCGGGCAATTCCCGAAGTATTGTTAATGCTTTTCTGTATTTTCAAAGCTGCCTGAAGATAGCGGATGGCGCTGTCGGATTTGGTAAGATTTTTAAAAACTGCGCCTATATTGGTGGCAGTTGAAGCAGCCGCCTGTTGCGATTTTTCCAGAATATAAAGATTATAGGCAGCCTGGTAATAACCGAGCGCTTTGTCGTACTTGTTAATGCGGAAATAAATGCTTCCCAGGTAATTGGATGCATCTGCCAGGCCTGTCCGGTCATTAGCCTGATTGTAAATTTCACGGGCCTTTTGCAGACAAATAATCGCGGAGTCGTAATTCCCGGTTTCGCGATGTACCAATGCAATGTTTGTATACGTGGAAGCTATGTCATCGGTAAGGTTAAGACTATCACGAATTTTCAGCGAACGGTTATAATAATCAAGGGCTTTGCCATATTGAGTCTGCCGGAGTGATACACTTCCCATGTAATTCAGTGAAAGGGCCACACCGGATTCTTCATTTGCATTTTCAAACAATGTCATTGCCCGGGTTATATTTTCGACTGCTTTATTATAATCTCCTGTTTCACGATATACGAGTCCAATCTGGTTTAATACACTAGCTTCTTCCGGTAAAAGGTTTTCCCTGCTGAAAATATCTTTGGCATGCAGGTAATTGTAGATAGCCTCGTCGTAACGATGCGACTGAAGAAGCGCTGAACCTGTCCAATAATAAAAGATGCCCTTCAGGTAATTGTTATCTTTTACCCATTCTTTTTCACCAAACTGCTGGATTAAATGAAGCGCTTCCCCCGGATTATCCGGCAGGTATGAATGAAAAGAATTGTAATATCTTTTGAGGGAATCCTTCAGTGAGATATCTGTGATATTCCCGGTTATCCGGTCGATATTCAGAAAATCAGTTGCATAAATGTTTAAATACAAAATAAGAAATCCCGCTATCAGAAATATATACTTTTTCATCTTTCTATTTTTATTCACTATACGTAAACCGGGAGTATAAATTCAGGATGAGTTATTAACAATTTCATTAGCTTTTTAGACCGTGGGCTATTAGACTGTTAGGATAAAATCTGATCACTTATAATTTTTATTGATAATACCGCATAAAAAACCCGGGAAGTTTTGAATTTTCCCGGGTTCAAGAATCAGTTTAATAAACTAAAGCGCTTTTTTAACAGCCTGTAAGAGATCGGCTTTAATATCTTCGATGTGTTCGGTACCAACAGAAACTCTGAGGGAACCCGGAAACACACCGGACAGTTTTTGTTCCTCAAGCGATAATTGTTCGTGAGTAGTGGAACTCGGATGGATAATGAGTGTTTTTGAATCACCTACATTTGCCAGGTGCGAAATAAGTTCTACGCTATCTACCAGTTTATCGGCAACTTCTTTGCCTCCTTTTATGGAGAATGATAATACGCCGCCATATCCGCGTTTCAGGTATTTTTTAGCCAGGGCATGGAACGGGCTGCTTTCCAGTCCGGGATAATTTACTTCTTTCACAAAATCCTGTTTTTCCAGCCATTTAGCAAGTGCAAGAGCGTTTTCGGCGATACGGTCGAGACGCAGCGACAACGTTTCAAGTCCCTGTATTAAAAGAAAAGCATTGAACGGGCTCAAAGCATTTCCATAATCACGTAATCCTTCCACACGGGCCCTTATGATAAATGCAATATTTCCAAAAGGGCCTCCTTCACCGAAAACTTCCCAGAATTTAAGTCCGTGATAGCCCTCGGAAGGTTCAGTGAACTGAGGGAACTTACCATTAGCCCAGTTAAAATTACCGGCATCGACAATTACGCCGCCGATGCTGGTGCCATGTCCGCCAATCCATTTAGTGGCCGACTGTACCACGATATTAGCTCCGTGCTCTATCGGCCTGAAATAATAACCAGCGCCGCCAAAGGTGTTATCCACGATCAGGGGAATGCCGTGTTTTTTTGCTACAGCGGCAATCGCTTCAAAATCGGGGATGTTGAACCGGGGATTTCCAATGGTTTCCAGATAAATGGCTTTGGTTTTTTCATCGATCAGTTTTTCGAATTCTTCCGGTTCGTCGCCAATTACAAACTTAACATTAATCCCCAGTCGTTTAAACTGCACTTTGAACTGATTGTATGTACCTCCATACAGATAAGATGTGGAAACCAGGTTATCTCCGGCTTCCAGTATGTTAGTGATAGCCAAAAACTGTGCCGATTGTCCCGATGAGGTTGCCAGGGCGGCTGCACCACCCTCGAGTGCAGCAATGCGCTTTTCGAACACATCGGTTGTGGGGTTCATTATGCGGGTATAAATGTTGCCGAATTCTTTTAATCCAAACAAATTGGCTGCGTGTTCGGCATTTTTGAATAGATATGACGTGGTCTGATAAATGGGCACTGCCCGTGATAAAGTAGTTTCATCTACTTCTTGTCCTGCATGTAGCTGCAAGGTTTCAAATCTGTGATTTTCTGCCATGATTATTAAAATTTATGTGGTTATTTGATTATTTCTGAAATGAATAACAAATTAAGAAAGAATCCGGTTATGGATTATTTCTTTTTCCGTGAATATTAAAAAAATTTAGTTGGGAAACAGGGAAGGTATTACATACAGCAACAGCAACACATATCGTAAATGGAAAAATAGAGACCTTTCCCATTTTGCCCGTGCTTACGGGCTTTTGTTGTGAACAGTACGATACGAATTGCTTTCATATTGTTATTGATGTATAAGGAAACAAAATAATACAAAAAAATCCTAAATTCCTAATTAAATTTCTATTTGTGGAATTTTTTTATAACTGCACACGAATTCCGGGACCAATCAGGAAAAACCATTTACTCTGTTTCAGGAAATATCCGCCTCCCACATACAGGGGAAAAGAGAGTTTAACATCATGTGTTGTCGGGTAAAGGCTGCCCAGTAATACAATTCCCACATCACGGCTGGTATTATCGTTGGAAAAGTTAAAGGCATTGAAAGCCAGGAAACCGGCGCCGATCTTATAGGGGCGGTATTTGGCGATTTTATTGGGCTGATAAAAACTGAACTGGGCCACCATGGCCATGCTGATGCCACTGAGACTGCCAAAACCCATCTGTCCGTCAGCCTGTTTTGAGATGGTAATTAATCCGGCAGGGAAAGAGACATCCACGTCAAATTTATAATTTCGTTTCATGATGATTTCAATTTCTTTTTCCGAGCCTTCTCCGCCATATTTATCTTTCTGATGATGGATGGTAATATAGATCTTCGACCATTCGTCCAGATCATACGTTTTCCTGTTGATGTATTTATTCAAACTGAGCTCGTCATCACTGCAATCCTTTGTATTGTAATATTGGAAACGGGGAGAATTATCACCCGGACAGATAACAATGTTGGAAATGGTACGCATTTCAATCAACTCATTGTTTTTGCCGGTAATTTTTATATCAATGGATAGGTATTGTTTTCCGTACAGTTTATCTTTATCTATTAGTTTATTGTTGAATGTTAGTGTTACGTCCGGAATGGTCTTCTCATAAAAAATGGGACCGTGAATACCGCTAACCCTACGGCCAAGGTCGCCATAATTAACAAAAATGTAATCGAAGTCACGGGGGAGCTGGTATTCCACTACATCCATGGAATAACCGGTAGGTTCGTTGTAGTTGTAAATGTTGATTTTTCTTTTACTGATATTCATGGGAACCTTCAGTTTGAATATAGCTTCGGTTTCACTGCTGATAGTCGAATCGCTGGAAATAACAGACAAGTCTTCAAAATTGAATTTAGCCTTATTCAGTCCCACTCCTTCAATTTTCAGGTCGATGGTTTCTCCTGGTTGTACATCCGGGTTTTGTACCCAGTCACCTCCTTCGTGAAGGACACTTATTTTTTCGATCTTCGTTTTTGGGGTAATACTGAAATTCGTAATGAATTTAGCTTCGTCACAATCTTTAATATAAAGATAACCTTCCGATTGGCGGTGGTAGTTGTAAGGACGCAGAATACACAGTACCTTGTTGTTGGCAAGGTTATTCTTTGTAAATATTTCTGCAATCAATGCACCTCCGGGAGCTTCCTGATTCTCGATCCGGTAAGTCCGGTTCATATTAAGCCCGTAACTGTTGTCCATTTGTATCTCCACACCTTCGGTTTTCGATTTTTCATCAAGGGTTATGTCTTTCTGGTCGATATTCAGAAACCGCAACCGGCTTGCCTTAACATCAAAAAAATAGGTAAGGGGAGGTAATTTATAATCCGGATGGCCGGAAGTATCGATGAAAGGTTTATTGCTTTCAAGTTGCACATCCAGGGTTCTTTTACCAAGTTTGTTCGCGAGCAGATGAAGATACAACTTTCCGCTATTTCCGGTAATCCGGTAGTCAATGTCATTACCGGTGGTCCATTCGTTTGAATACCTTATATTATTTGTATTATCCGATATCAGTTCCAGCACTTTTTCTTCTCCTATGTATAATTCATCATTGGTAGGATAGATATTAACCTTTGTCCGGGTACAGGGGAGAAGTGGTACTTCGTAATACATAACAGAGCTATCGGAAAGGTAACTGAAAGTGAATTTCAGAAAATCAGTACGGGTAAGATCATGGAAGCGTACTTTAAACTGGTAATAGTTATTATTGAAAAAAATCAGGCTATCCATCAGGCTGTAATCTGCTGATTCGATAAGTTTAAGGCCTTTAATGGGAAGATGAGCTGCCGGAAATAATTTAATTTCGGCTACTTCTTCGTCGTTATCATAATAAAAATAAAGTCTTGGGGTATTGTTGATTATTACTGTATTTTTCGCGGATGTATAAGTAGCTGTATCCACTTTTATTTCGATACGCGAAAACAGATCTTTCTGCTGTCCGAAGTTTTGAAAAGGGAAAAGAACTGTGAAAAGAAACACAGTAATTGAAAGTTGTAGATTTTTTATCATGTTAAAATTTTTTGCAAAAATATCAGTTCTGACTAAAGAAAAAAAGACAGGGATACATTTAGGAGTTGAGATTTATGAAACGAAAGGAGAGGAGGGAGGTTGCGAACGTCAGGTGATTTTTATCAACAAACTTATTTTGACCTTTTTTAGAGCAACATTATTCTTCAATAGTTTTTAGTCAGGTGGTAATGGAAATGAATCCGGAATATTGAAATAATAAGAGTTTGTTTTCATAAATTAACAAGATTTCAATGTGTTTGTGATTATTTACCCCAATATTCTAACATTCCATTATTTAAAGTTTCATCTCCTCAACTTTCAAATTGACCATTCTGACTTAAAGAAATAAATAAGTTAGATATTAGGAGTTGAGATTTATGAAACGAAAGGAGAGGAGGGAGGTTGCGAACGTCAGGTGATTTTTATCAACAAACTAATTTTGACCTTTTTTAGAGCAACATTATTCTTCAATAGTTTTTAGTCAGGTGGTAATGGAAATGAATCCCGGAATATTGAGATAATAAGAGTTTGTTTTCATAAATTAACAAGATTTCAATGTGTTTGTGATTCTTTACCCCAATATTCCGACATTCCATTATTCTGTTATTCCCGAATTCCAATAGACATTCCGGTGTAAAGTATTTACTAATTTAAGAAGGCAGTCTTCCCTGCATCTGACGTTCCACCATCCAGCCGGGATATTCCGGTTTCAATGCACTTATGGCATCCAGTTGTTCCATCTCATCACCGGAAAGCTCCAATTGGGTAGCAGCAATATTATCAACCAGTTGTTCGTGTTTTTTAGCGCCAATAATTACACTTGTCACAACTTCTTTATTCAAAAGCCAGGCTAATGCTACCTGCGCAACCGAAACCTTATGGTTTTGGCCAATTTCAAACATCAGGTCAATTATATCGTACGCTTTTTCTTTATCGACGGGTGGAAAGTCAAATTCATCACGGCGGCTGTCGCCTGCTTTTTCTTTATCGCGCGTATACTTTCCCGAAAGGAAACCTCCGGCCAGCGGGCTCCACGGCATCAATGCCAGATCTTCGCTCTGCGCCATGGGAACAATTTCCCGTTCCACATCGCGGCCGGCAATGGTGTAATAATTTTGCAGAGCCACAAATTTGGTCCAGCCCATTTTATCGGCTATCCCGTTTGCTTTTGCAACCATCCAGGCAGGGTGGTTACTTACACCCAGATACCTAACTTTCCCGGAACGTACTACATCTTCCAGTCCGCGCATGGTTTCTTCCAGTGGTGTTACGGGATCCACACCATGAATGTATAACAGATCGATATAGGATAGTCCCATCCGTTCGAGACTGTCATTTACCGAATCGGCGATATGCAGACGGGATAATCCAACCTGATTGGCTCCGTCACCAACACGTCCCCTTACCTTGGTGGCAATGACTACTTTTTGTCGGTTGATTCCCTGTGACTTCAATGATTTGCCAAGTAACATTTCCGACATGCCCTCTGAATAAACATTGGCGGTATCGATGAAATTTATCCCGTTATCTACGGATGTTTTCACTAATTTATCCACTTCGTCCTGGGGCAGACGTCCGATCGCTTCCCAGAAACCCTTGCCGCCAAATGTCATAGCGCCCAAACAAAGTTCCGATACAAAAACGCCGGTATTTCCAAGTTGATTGTATTTCATGTTATAGTATTTTAAGTTTTGAAAAATAAAAAGGTAACCTTACTATTGACTGGAAAACAAGATAATTCCTGATTTGTTTTAATAAGCTTAAATTTCTCAACACTCAAAACAATAGTTCTTATTCCATTGACTTATCAGAAAAAAAGACCTTTTTAACTTTATTTAACATATCAGCAGGCACCATAATCATGCATTGTGTTGTTTTACTTGAAATAATTCACAAAAAAACTAAATATGGAACGAAGACAATTTCTTTACCGTTTTGCAGCAGGGGCGACAGCCATGGCAACAGCACCTTTCATTCTGGATTCCTGCATGAAAGACAACACAACGCCAGGATATTCATCAGGCAGTAATGCTTCACTCCCGTTAAAAATCGATCTCACCAGTTCAAGTTACAGCTCACTTCAGAATGCAGGAGGGTCGGTGATAGTGGATAATATTATCATTGTAAATGAGAGTGGCTCTTATATTGCCTTGTCGAGCATTTGCACGCACCAGGGATGTTCGGTTATGTACAGCCGGTCGGGGGATGAATTTATATGCCCCTGTCATGGTTCGATATTTGCCACTAGCGGAAGTGTTTTACAGGGTCCGGCCGGAACTCCGCTAAAAAAGTATACGGTTAAGGTAAGCGGTAATGAATTGACTATTTCCTGATTCAATAGCCCCGGTATTAATGCCGGGGCTATTGAATTATGGTTATAACTTTCTTTAAGAATCTATAAAATAAGAATGTCTGAGATATTGGCATTTTATTCCGATTATATTTCGTCATAGTTCAAATTACTACCAGAAATCGCATAATTCTTATCCAACTTTCAATAGAAAAGCGTAGTTAAAAAAACTACGCTTAGCTGCTTTGTTTTTTTGTTGTGCTTGTTATTTGGGCATGCTACTCTTAGGTAGGGGGATTTCGAAGTTGATTTGATGAAATCTAAAGAATGTAATCGATTCTATAATATGAGAAAATGTTATTTTACAATAACTGTATTATTGCAATAAATTCTAATCTACAACTCCAATAACTTTGCCCGTTTTCTAATTAAATTACTATACTCTTTTTTTAGATCAGATGATAAAAAAGACAAATCAACAAAAGTTAATGCTTTGTTTAATTGTTTTGAGAATTTATTAAATGAATTCTGTATTTGCTTTTCATTCATTTTTAATTTTTCTCCAAAAACAATAAAGTCCTGTAATTTAAAATTTCTTTTTCGTCCATTTAAAGTTAAAGCTATTTCTTCATTATCTTCCTTTTTTGGTATTACCAACCGTGTTGAAAGCAAATCATAAGCCGGTGACAGTCCTGTTAATCCATTCCTGTAATCAAGTAATGAGAAATTCTTCAAGTGCATATCAGCATTCCCGGTTATAAAAGAAAAAATTGTTACTTCAAAAAACGTTATTGCATCCAGTAATGGATTTGACGAATATTTAAGGATCAGTTTTCCAACCTGTTCCATGGAAGCTTTGTACTTGTCTTCAGTTAATCGCTCAGATAACTGACAAAAATCCTCCATGTGCAGTTTCCCTTTCTTATCACGATCTACTCTTCTTGTAATATAGGATATTTCTCCTGATTTTAAGCGGATAAGTGAATGTGGAACAACCTTTATTTTAAATATATCTGCTAAATGCATACTCAGGTCTTCATTTTCCGGTAACTGTGGATAATTTGCAGTTGGAGGTTTTAATATGTAATCACCCCATAAACCAACCAATGTTAATTTAGATGGCCTGCTGCCTTTTTTATCCAAATGCAAAGATAATTTTGCTTGTACTCCGGGAACTGTGACACTATTACTTATGACTTTTTCTGCAAGTTTTGACATTTCAGAAAAAGTATAACTTAATATGGGAGGTTTATCAACACCATATAATTTTTTACTGCATGATGGATGATAATCCTTCACTCCCGAATTATTTTCCTGGTAACAATATAAACAAATTTCTTTTGTCATTCTTAAGTTATAGGTTGTACACTTACTGCCCCAATACAATCTTTGCAACATGCCAATAATAAACCCATACGATCTCTTTCATTTATTTTCCAATGCTTTTGTGCAATATCGAGCAACCATCCTTCAGGAATTAAACCATCAAAAAATGGGAACATGGTATTTGATGTGTAGGCCCTTTCAGATAGGGGCAAAGTCTTACTAACCGCTTTAGGGTCCGAATCATTTACATAATTTAAATCATAATTAAAACGATAACCGGTTTCTGTTTCTTCAATAATACCGCAAAATCTATTATCATAAAATACTTTTCCTTTTCTATTCATCTTTAGTTAAATTTTTATACTCTACAGGAAACAATTTATGGCCAAATAAAGCTAATACCTGGTTTACTTTATCCATACGCAATGAAACTTTGCCTTGCTCCAAGTCACGTATAAATCGTAGACCTACTCCTGCCTTTTCTGCTAACTCTTCCTGAGTAAGGCCAAGCATTTTACGCCTTTTTTTTACAAACTGTACTAGATTTTCTTTCATAACTACACCTTTTACGGGTATAAAAATCATTATTTGTTCAATTTTATACCTTTTCGGGTATAAAAGATATTATATATGCAATAATATACCTTTTCGGGTATAAATACAAATATTTCAGTTAATAATATATCAGATCGGGTATATTTTTTAAAATATACAAAATGAATTTTTCATTAGCGATTTATTATACCCCCCCCCACAAGTCTGAGGGATAGATTGCATCTGCACCCTTATATCCTGTCAATTTCTATTAGTGTTTCAAGTTCTGCATAATTTCTTGCTGAACTATATAAATAATCTTCAGGATTGACCACCCAGCCTGAACGAACCGGATTTTCCATGTAAGTCATCCGTAATTTTTAAAGCAGGAATTTTCTGTTTCGTCGTAGTTCAAACTACGACAAAAGATATTATCATTCAAAACAAACATTTAAATAAAAAAGCGTAGTTAAAAAAACTACGCTTAGTCGCTTTGTTTTTTTGTTGTGCTTGTTATTCAGGCATTCTACGCTTAGGTAGGGGGTTTAGCCAGTTTTATATCCTGATGTTGACATAAAATTCCGGTTTTGTTGGTTTTACTAATATATTGCTTTAATCATTGATTAACAAAAGAAAACACCTTGAATTACAAATTACAACTTCCCTTGTTTGCATGTTTTTAATTATTTCTATTAATTATGTCCGTAGCCGGGGACGCTACGGACAGCGGGGATTTTCTGTTTTGTCGTAGTACAAATTACGACAAGAGATATTATCATTCAAAACAAACATTTAAATAAAAAAGCGTAGTTTAAAAAACTACGCTTAGTCTCTTTGTTTTTTATTGTGCTTGCTATTCAGGCATTCTACGCTTAGTTGGGGTAAAAGCAATTTACTATGCTATGGTCTTATTTTTTGGTACAGGAGACCTTAGGTGCTCCAGCATTTCTTTTATCGCTGTGTTTTTTATAAACCCTTTTACAGATAAATCTTCATCCAGTTCGGGCCAGGTTATTCCCACACCGTTTCCGGTTAATTTCCACTTTGTAAGCTGTTCTTCCCCGGCTTTTGCTAATCGTGGATATTCTGACAGGCTTGTTTCCAATATTTTACCGTTATTCAGGATTAACCCGATTAAATCCAGGTCTTTATCTATTATAACTCGTTTAACACGTAAACCTTTTTCAAAGATTAACACATCAATAGGGTCTTTTGCCCTTATATTCCGTATTTTATTGCCCGAAGTACTCATTCCATGATGATTTTAATAATTCAATATGTTCTGCTATTATGGCCTTTACTTCTTTTATTTCTCTTGTCGTAAATCCATAAAAATAGACTTCTTCGATAGTGGGATGTATCCACATTTTACCAATGGCTTCGGCTTTCTCTATATGGATATGCATTGGCTCATCGGTTTCGTTGCTATAAAAGAAGAACCTGTAACCTTTTATTCTTAATACTGTTGGCATTCTGTCTGCTAATTTAACGATTAAATTACATTTTAGTTTTATTTTATCCAATTGGATGATATTTATTTATATCCTCATGTAAATCTTCTATATCGTTTATCAGGTAAGCCTCAGTGCTGCTAATGTAGCGATGACCAGCCATGTATTGTACCTGTCGTAAATTGTGCAATTTCAGCCAGTAAGTTATCACGCTTGCCCGGACCTGCCTTGTCGTCAGGTATAGATTGCATCTACACCTCTTATATCCTGTCAATTTCTATCAATGCTTCCAGTTCAGCATAAATTCTGGCTGGACTATATAAATAATCTTCAGGATTGACCACCCAGCCTGAACGGACAGGATTTTCCATGTAAGTCATCCGTAATTTTTAAAGCAGGAATTTTCTGTTTTGTCGTAGTTCAAACTACGACGAGAGATATTATCATTCAATACAAACATTCAAATAAAAAAGCGTAGTTAAAAAAACTACGCTTAGTCGCTTTGTTTATTTGTTGTGCTCATTATTTGGGCATTCTACGCCTAGTGGGGTTAACAGAAGAAAACACCTTGAATTACGAATTACAACTTCCCTTGTTTGCATGTTTTTATTTATTTCTGTTAATTATGTCCGTAGCCGGGGGGAGCCAGGACCGGACTAATGTACGATTTGACACTCTATTGCCGGGAATATTGGAACTCTGTTGATGATCCGGTTTAAGAACCAAAAACAAAAAGGTCCAAGGACCGCTATCGCTTAACCTTGAACCAGTTTTTGTTTTTACAAGCTTGGACTAGTAGGGGAAAAAAAGTATAGTCTTTAAAATGATTGAGACCTTCCTGACCAAGAAAAAGTTTAAAGACTTCTTTAATAAAAATATTGCTGCACTATAAACAAAAAACCCGAACAATGCCGGGCTTCTTTTTCTCTTTATACAATTGACGGTACAACTGTTAATCGGTCGAACGATTAATCTTCTTATTTAGATATACCAATGCTATTGAAAGTATTAAGGGTATAATATTAACACCAAAATATACTCTATTACTATCAGTATTTAATTTTATTGAAAATTCTTGACTCCAAAATTTAAAAAAATGACCCCATTCGATTGTCCCAATGTATTTAATAAAAACTGAAATTTCAGGTCCTGTTGTAAAAGCATAAATATTCCCTTTTATTCCGAAAGCTATAATTTGGGCAACCCAATAAAATATTATTAGAAAAAATAAATACTTTGAAAATTTATCCCTTAATAATTTTATTGTAGCTATAAAACATACCAATTCAAAAAGTAGAAAAATTAAAATAAATATAAATACACTAAGACTTTCTATGTATAAGGCTTTAATTATAGCTATACTATCAATAATAATAGCTATTCCTAAAATAATAAATGTATACCAAAGTATTGCTAAAATGAATTTACTGAGTCCTTTTTTTATCATAATATTCTCTTTGGGGATTTGTAATTTCTTTAACCGTTTCGTCAATTAAGTTATTAAATGATTCCTTAAGTCCTTCCCAAGTTCTCTTCATTGCTGAAACATTCACTTTAACTGGAGATGGATTCAGAGAAGGGTTAACAGGTCCAGCATCTGTTTTTGTTTCAGTTTTTGCTTTCCCATCTTCTCCTTCATATACTGAGGCTTCATATGAACCACCCAAAGTTTTCCCGGCAACTGCTTCTGCTTTTACACTGGTTACAAGCCCTTTATCTTCATTAACTGCAGACTTAAATTTAATATCAATAGTTAAAGCTTTAGTATTAATAATAGTAATTCCTGCTTCCATTGAAATAATATCTTCTCCTTTAGTTTTAGTTTTTGTAGGTTCCATTTTAAGGAGAGTCTTTGCGACTGAATTAAAATTTTCTCTATTTTTTTCTTGTTTTAACGTTCTTTTAGCCGCAATTGAGAAAATTAAATCCGTTACTGGATCTCCGGGGAGCCCCGGGATCATTCCATCAGGATCAATAAATCGAATTGGATTATCAACAGCATAATTATAAGGGCTCCATCTTCTGCTCTTTTCCGATAAAGGATCCAACACATGCCACCTCCCTATAGCCGGGTCGTACATTCGTGCCCCATAATCATACCAATCCACATCTTCCTGTAATTCCTTGCCGTTGTACAGGTATTTCTGTGTGCCGATCTCCTTTCAGTGGGATTTGCATACCAAACGGGTAATAGTCGGTAGCCTGAACCAGGCTTTGGTTCTGGTCTATCACGGCACGTACATTTCCCTAGATGATCTTTTAAGAAATACTGGTATGAATATGTTCCCGCGTTGTACACTATTTTGCCTTCGTCTGTTAATATTTTTGTTTTTTAAAGATAAATTTATTCCAGGTAAAATCAAATTCTTTGTGAAGCAGAAATTTAATCATGGATATCATTCAATCACACAAATCATTGTTCCAGACAAAAAGACCAGGGACTGCTATCGCTTAACCTTGGACCGTTTTTTGTTTTTTTTACAGCCTTGGACGAAGTGGTGACTTTCTTAAAACATCATCGCTATTCTATAAAGCATCGTCTGATTATAAGTATCACTAAAAAAAGAGGCCGTTCCAAATTCCGGAACGGCCTCTTTTCAAAGACAACTCTAATTTAAATTAACTTTTTCCTAACTTTTATGAAACTTACTGACTTAAATTAAATTTTAGAATATAAAATATATTATAGAATAGTAAAAGTACCGTTAGCGAGGTCCAAAGTAATAGTATAAGTACCAGCAGTAGCTATGGATAAATTACTACCACCAAACTCTAACGTACCGGCCGTAGCTCCCTCGCCTAAGTCAATAACCCATTCATGATTTGCCCTGAATTTGAATTCTCCGGCAGGAAATGTTCCTGTAACCGTCCAGGTATTATCAGAATTGGGAGTCATATCCAGATCAGTACTCCAGTCTCCACCTGCAGTAACTGCGCCTATTATACTCCATTGTGTAAGTGCATAATTGGGATTAAGAGGAGCTGATAAATCCAGCATTACACTATAAGTTCCTGCTGTTGTAGCCGCCAGATTTGTGGATCCGTTAAATTCTAATTGACCGGCTTCTGCACCTGCGCCATAATTAATATCCCATGCACCGTTAGCCCTGAATTTGAATTCATCTGCTGTCATCGGTATTGTAGCGAACCATCTTTTTAACAATGGGCTATAAGTCATTGCCTGGTCAGAATTCCATCTGTCGGCTGTTGCAGCGCCAATTACACCCCATGTGGTAAGAGTGGCAGTATAGGTCAGGTTATTCAGATCTAAATTGAACCAATAATAACCGGGAGTTGATACACTCAGATTTCCAGCTCCGGGATCAGTGCTTAATGTTCCTGCAGAACCTCCGTCGCCATAGTTTGTTCCGTTCCAGTCTTTTTCACCAACAAATTTAAATCCGCCGGTTGTTGAAATATAAGCATATCCCTTGACAGTTGGATCAGCATCCGTATTCATCAGGGAATCAGTAGCTCCGCCAGGATCCCAGCCCTGGTAATCACCTGCAATCCATAAAGTCACAATTGCTTTGGGAGTGGTGAATGAAACCTCGTTACCGTAATTTGTACCGGCACTGTTGGTTGCATAGGCACGAACATAATAAGTTGTAAGTCCCTTCAAGTTACTGAGAGAACTTGTAAACGTTCCGGTTCCGCTACCATCTGAAGTCATACTATTAGAAATTGTAGGATTGTGATCGGTGCTATAGCATACACCACGTGCGGTAACATCAGCACCACCGTCATTGGTAACGTTACCGCCACCGTTAGCAGTAGTTCCTGTATTTGCTGTGAAATCAGCAGTTGTAACCGTAGGAGCAACCGGCATGGTTGTAAAAGTAAGCTCATCACCATATATTGTGCCGCTTGCATCTGTTGCATACGCACGCGCATAATATTTGGTGGCGTAATTCAAACCGCTCAGCTTAACCGTATAAGTTGCCTGTGTACTTACGGTATCATACGCAACTTTGTTGTCATCAATTGTCGGAGCTGGTTGTGTACCGTAACAAACACCTTTCTCGGTAAAACCACTACCGGCAGCAACTACAAAACCAATAACAGTTGCAGAGTCGGATTTAACATCCAATACCTGGGATGTAGCCAGCTGCGGAGGTAATTTTACTTCCGTGTTTTCCTTTGTACATGCTGTAAAAATACCTGCAGCAATTATAAAGGCAGCCAGAATTGTATTATATATGGACTTTCTTTTCATAAGTTAAGTTCTTTAAATTTTTATTTTGTTTTTAATTGGTTTACTGTTCATAGCAAGGATTATTCCTTTAGTACAGTAAACCAATTTTATTTCGGATTAATTTTTAATAAAAGTCACCGATCCGGAAGTTGTTCCGGTTATGGTAAAATGTATAGTATAATTTCCGGCAGCGGTAATATTAATATTTCCGTTAGTATTCGGAAGCGCAAGTGTACCGCCATTTGAAGGCAGGTCTGTATCTGCACCTGGACCCCAGTTATAGGTCCAGTCGCTGTTCAGCCTGAACTTCATTGGACCAACAGGTAAATCAATTGTAATATACCAGTATCCTTTTTGTAAATCGTAATCCATGAAGTAATCAGATGATCCGCCCCAGCCGGTGAATTCACCGACAACACCAACCATATACGGAGCTAATTCATAAGTGAGATTATTTACATCTACAGAGAGTTTATACCAGCCGTTTGCATCGGATGAAATGGCGGCTCCATCAACAGCAAGTGTTCCACCGCTTCCTCCGTATTCAACTCCTGTATCCGGATTTTTCAATGTGAAAGCTTTGGTATCATCCAGTTTTACATAACCTAAATAGTTCCCGTCACCCAAAGCAGATTCCACTTTCTGGTCAATTCCTGAGTTGAGCAGATCCAGTCTGGGTAGACCATAAATGGTAACATCTGCTGTTTTAATTTCGGAAATATATGCCAAAGGTGTAAATCCTGTACCGGCATCCACAACTAAAACGGATCTGATTCGAAAATCAAGGGAAGAAGCCTGATCAGCAGGGAATTTTTTTATTAATATCCCATTCAGGTCGCTCACTGTAATTTTCATGGCTGTATCCTGAATATCAGTCAGCACCAGTACCGAGTCTTTAAAATTATTTCCATGTGCACATGCTTCCAGGAAGTAATTGACAGAAGCCTGGAATCCCGGATCAACAGGGGTTCCGACAAATGTAAGCGTGTCAGTTCCGTTTGTCCTTTGAAGGGTCAGATTGGGTAATGTTCCAATTGTCTGGAACTATCGTGTTATCCGATAAAGTAACTTTTGTCTCATCTTTTTCACAGCCGGACAAAAGACCGATCAACCCGATAATTGTTAAAAATATACTTAATTTATTATTCATTGTTCAGAATTTTTAAGATTAATAACCAGGATTATTTTCCCCATTATAGTTTGGATTGGCAGCCACATCATCGGCAGGAATCGGGAAAATATTCAGGTGTGCATCGGTTTGTGTACCGTTTATCGTATTTCCTTTCCATGCCCAGGTGTATGTGCCGTTGGTAAATTGTCCAAAACGAACCAGGTCTGTACGTCTTTGTGCTTCATAATAGAATTCCCGGCCACGTTCGTCCAGTAAAAACTTATCTGTTAATTGTGCAGCTGTTATATCACCATTAGTATTTCCGTATGCACGTTCTCTTACTTTATTTACATCTTTTACAGCATTTACATCATCTCCCATGCGATGTAAAGCTTCAGCCCGCATCAGGTAAGCATCTGCCAGGCGGAAAATTGGAAAATCCGTACTGGCATAGGCAGGATTATAATGTACATTCTGGGAGCCATCGGTATTCTTTGCTGTAAATTTATACACGCCAATACCATAATCACCATTTGCCGATGGACTTGGGATATTCCATGCTAATTTACGTTTACATAATACACGTTTATCCGGACATTGAGTGAACAATGAATCGTTGGTGGGAACCGATACATTACCATAAGTTGCAATGGTATCCACTAAAACATTTAAGAATTGTTTCATGGTTCTGTTTCCATTCCAGTCGGTGTTCGATGTTAATCCGTGAAAATCTTCTGCTCTGATATATTTGGCATCGCTGGAAGATTCAATGATAAAAGTAGTACCGATATAACCCTGGGTATAGATACCATCTTCTTCAAATGCAAAGATCATTTCCGGATTGTGGTTGCCATCATTGTCGGCGCTGAAATTCCTCCTGTAGTTAGTAGCCAACGAATATTTACCACATCCGATCACGCTGTCGCAGTAAGCCTTACAATCTGACCATCTTTCTGTACCGGTATAAACTTTTGCATTCAGATATAACCGGGCCAGTAACATCCATGCAGATGCCTGGTCAGCTTCGGGATAAGAAAACCCCGGAGCTCCCAGTTTGTCTTTGATATCGAGTAATTCGGTTTCGATATAATTGAAGATTTCTGTTCTTGTTCCTATTTTAGGAAAGAATTTACCTACGCCGTCAGCATCTGTTGTAAATGGAAATTGTCCAAAAAGATCAATTGCCCAGGAGTATGCCAGTGCTCTCAGGAAGCGGGCTTCTGAATTATAACGGATCACATTCGGATCGGCATTTCCATTGGTCCTTTGAATAAAATCGTTAGCATAAGTAATACTTAAACTTAACCGCTGATAAAGCGCCGTTAAAAACGGATTGTTCGGACTCCATGTCTGCGTATTCAAATCTGCAATACCCGGATCACCCCAGGCACAAATTGCTTCATCGGTAGTAATCTCCTGAAGATTCCACAATGCACGCATGGTAGTAAAAAAGTTAGGATCGGAAGCAGTAATATCTACTCCGTTGTCAGCCTGACTACCCCCTTGTCCGGGAATAATGAAACTGGCATAGATCTTCCCTAAGACCTCCTTCATGTAAACAGGATTGTCATTCAGGTTTCCTGATAGGATCTGACTTGGATCTATCGGTGTCACATTCAGATCTTTCGTGCATGATGATATCATCAATGCAGAGAATATAATTCCTAATATTATAATTTTTTTATTCATCTCTTTAACAGATTAATAGGTTAAACTTACACCAAGAAGGAATGTACGGGGCCTGGGGTAGAAATTATTATCCACACCGCCATCAACCTCCGGATCTATACCGGTGTATTTCGTAATAGTCAGCGCATTCTGAACAGTAAGATTAACACGTAAGTTCACTTTGCTGACTATGTTTTTGAAAGTATAGCCAGCCGATGCATTGTCTAGTTTGAAAAAAGAAGCATTTTCAACAAAGTAATCGGAAGTAAACTGGCGCTTCACAAATTTTGTATCGTTTAGCAATTTCGGTTCATTATGCCAGTACCCGATCTGATACATCTGATCGAAGGAAGCACCCGATGCAACCTGGTTGTACACGTAATTTCCGATACTGGTACGGGTTGAAGCAGAAAAGTCAAAATCTTTGTAATTAAACCGCAGAGAGAAACCCAGTAAATAATCCGGAGCAGGTTTGTGATCTATGTATTTATCGGCATTGGTACCATTTACGGTTCCACCGTTACCTGAAAGATCCGCATACAAGCCTTCAATCGGGTTGCCGTTAGCATCATATACCTGCTTGTTCATGAAGAAAGAATAAGCTGGATAACCAACCCTACTTACCTGTAAATAGCCCGTGTATGAATCACCTCCTGAAAGAACTCCAATATAACTGGGATCATCCGTTAATAATAATTTGGTTATTTTATTTTTATTATAAGTCAGATTAAAACCTAAAGACAATGACATATTTTCCTGTGAGATAGGTCTCAGGTTCAATGTAACTTCTGCCCCTTTATTTTCCAGGCTGCCAACATTTGTTACCAGTGTATTGGAGAAATTGCTGCCACTAGGAATCGTAACCTTATTCAGCAAATCATTGGTAACACGTTTATAGATATTAACCGATCCTGAAATACGGTCATCAAAAAATCCAAAATCAAGTCCAACATTTTGGGTAGTTGTACTTTCCCATTTAATATTCGGGTCATAAGGATTGGGTCGTAATGTGGGGAGATATTCACCACCGATCGGATAATACGAACCGATAACCGAACTGATATATACAGCCTGTGAAGGGTAATTTCCAGCAACTCCGGCAATACCCTGTTGTCCGGTTTGCCCCCATCCCAGTCTTAATTTCAACTGGGAAATAACTTTCACATTCTTCAGGAAAGATTCCTCATTAATCTTCCAGGCAAAAGCTGCAGACGGGAAATATCCCCATTGGTTCTTACCTGAAAAACGGGATGAACCATCATCACGAATTGTGAATGTCAGTAAATACCTGTCCATCAGTGAATAATTTAACCTTCCGAAGAATGATACCAGGTAATTTTCTGAAGCAAAAGTAGTACTGTCCGACATTTGATAGGCATGTTCCGCATCAACAATTCCACGACTGTAATTGTCGCCTTCCCTTTTAAAATGTTGCCAGGAATAACCGGCAGTTGCATCAATATTACTCTTTATTTTGTCCAGGTTCTTTGTATAGTTCAAATAAAAATCAAGCAGATTGTTATATTCCTTACCGGTGTAATTAGTCAATTTCCCGTTATCCAGCGGGGCAATTAATGTGGAAGGTGCAGAGGTCGGGTAATTATTATGTCCTTTACTGTCCGTATAATCAGTTGCCAGGTTCAGGTCTGCTTTCAGATCGGGAAGAAAGGGAAGTTTATAATTCAGTTCGATATTTCCTATTCCCCTCATAACATGCGACTTATTATTGTTAGCTAATAGCTGTTCAACCGGGTTGGGGGTCCCCAGGTTTGCACCGTAAGTAGGCCACTGAAAATATCCGTCTGTGGTCGTAGTTCCATCCATGACCGGATGAGTGGGATCCATGGCAATTGCACTTCCAACTGCACCATCATTGGAAAAGTTGTGATTGGTGCTCATCCCTCTTGCATTAATGTTTACAGTAAGGCTGTTATTAAGCAGGGTGGGATTGAGGCTTATGGCACCGGTAAACCGGTTCATATTTGTATTCTTTAGTATACCATTCTGATCTGTATAACCCAGCGATACCCTGTACGGTAGCGTTTTGTATGCACCAGACATACTCAGGTTATGATCCTGGGAAATGGCTGTTTGATAGATCTCTTTCTGCCAGTTTGTATTCTCAGTCCCTAATGCATTAAAGCTGGATACCCCATAAATATCACGATGATCATAAGCAATCTGCCGGAGTTCGTCACCGGAGTAAACATCCATTAATTTTACAGGATCGGAAACAGAAACATAACCGTTATAGGAAATTTTCATTGGTTTACCGATCTGGCCTTTTTTTGTGGTGATAATGATAACACCATTAGATGCTCTTGATCCGTATATTGCAGTTGCTGAAGCATCCTTCAAAACAGTAAAAGAAGCAATATCATCCGGATTCAGGAAGGAAAGCAGGTTAGAACTTCCGCCCGGTACATTATTAGATAAAGGTACCCCGTCAACTACAATCAGTGGATCATTTGAAGCATTCAAAGATGAACCGCCACGGATACGGATTTTTGCACCACTTCCCGGAGCTCCGCTGCTAGTAGTAATTACCACACCGGCACTTTTTCCGACCAACAGATCCTGAGCACTGGTAATGGCACCTTTATTAAAGTCGTTTGAATTTACAACATCGACAGATCCGGTTAGATCTGTTTTTTTAACGGAACCATAACCAATCACTACCACCTGTTCCAGTTGTGCCAGTCCGGGAGTTAATGAAACATCAATTGTAGTTTTGTCACCTACCGTAATATTTTCGGTATTGTATCCTACAAATGAAACGTTGAGCACGTCTTCCGGAGAAGCCTGAATCTGGTATTTGCCATCGGAATCGGTTGAGGTACCTCTGTTTGTTCCCTCAATAACCACGGTAGCTCCCGGTAAGGGACTACCGTCTTTGGCATCTGTTACTATTCCGGTAACAGTATGCTGTTGTGCTTGTAGTTGAACCATAAAAAGCAAACCGCCCAAAAGCAGTAATACTTTTTTCAAGGTTAGTATTCTTCTCATACAATCGTTAATTAGGTTAGTAATAAATAATTTAGATTATTTTTAAATGAAAAATCTTTAGTGTATAAAGACAAGTCTAAGCTACATATACCGCGTTGTTTGACAAAAAGAATGCGGGTAAATACATGCTAAAATCGACACAAACGTTACCGCAAACGTTACCGCAAACGATTGCGTAATTTTATGATAAAAATCATTATTTGATTGTGCGACTGTGCATTACAGGAAATGTGCAATCGGACCGCTTTATTCGATAATAAGGGTGATGGAAACAATGTTAATGTGAAGCTGTTTTGATAAGGAAGAAGTGGAAAAATCTTACACTTTTTTGATCTAAAAAAGTCAGGAATTATTTTACAAACTTTTGAATAATATTTTTTCCATCCTGAGTTTTGCCGACCAGCAGATAAAATCCCCCTGACAGTTTCGATACATTGATTTTGTATGGTTTTTCGGGGTTCTTAATTGTCAATTGTTTAATTCCCGAAAGATCATAAATTTCAAAAGCTGAAACTGTAGCATCCGAAGTTACGGATAATTGATTTTTTACCGGATTCGGGAACAAAGTGAAAGTGGCATTATTGGAAATTATATCCCTGGTATTAGTTGGGGTCAGCATCTTTTCGGTTGAAAAAAGTTTGTACTCTCCGGCCTTAAAATCGATATTCATGCTTGTATCAGTGACATTCAGTGAGTCTCCACTGAATAATTCATACCACAGGCCGGTTTTTGTAAATCCGGCTTCGGTAGATGTTTCGGTTAAACCAAAATTACCCATTGCCACCACATCCTGTCCGGGGTCTTTTAATGTTATTTTTTTAATAGCAATATTAGCGCCTACATGTAATGTATAGTCTTTTGTTTCAAAAGCCGGATAGTTTTTCTTAACTTCAATTAGTTTTGCAAAGTCCAGGTAAAGTTCTTTTCTTTTCGGAATGTTGTAATAATTCCACACAACAGGTTTTGGCGAAACACGGCAATCTGAACTGTAACTTCCGTCCTCGCAACGGTTGATACCGTAGTCATACCCCAGTTCTTCAAACATCCAGATCATTTTTGGTCCCGGTATGGTGAAGAAAAAATCACCGCAAAGGGCAACCCGTTGCAAAGCAGTAGCGGTATCTTTTACCGAGTAATCTCCCAATTGATTCCCTGCGGTGAGATCGTTATACATCATCCTCTCTTCATCATGGCTTTCCATATAAGTAACCAGATGTGGTTCCGACCATCCCCTTGTTTCGTAAGATCCCCAGGAAAAATCCGAATTATTCAGATAACCCATAGAAGCCTGACTGTAATTGTAATTTGAATTTCCCCAGATACACATTCCGTAAGCTGAAAGTACTTTTTCTTCCGAGTTTGCCGTAAAGTGTTCGCAAATCATAATTCCACTGGTGTCGGCAGTTTTCAGGGTGTCGTACATATGTTCGAGTATAGCTATACGCGAAGGATCATAGGCTGATCCGTCACCGGGTGTATTGGTAAAACCTTTTGTAAAATCAAAGCGGTAACCGTCGATATGATATTCTTTCATCCAGTATTTGATTACCCTTGAAACGAAATACTTTGTAGCCGGCGATTCGTGGTTAAAGTCATTTCCCCAGCTAAAAACAGGGTTTGGACTGGTTTGGTTAAACCAGGGATTATCGGCAGCCGGTTGTCCGGCTATAGAATTGTAATACAACTGCACCAACGGACATTGATTATATGCATGATTTAATACCATATCCATTATGACGGCAATTCCTCTTTTATGACATTCGTCGATAAATGCTTTGTAATCGATGTCACGGCCGTAATATTTATCGGGAGCAAAATAAAAATCAGGATTATATCCCCAGCTGCTGTTTCCTTCAAATTCACTGAAAGGCATCAGTTCTATCGCATTCACTCCCAGCGTATGCAGGTAATCGAGTTTGCCGGCTACATCTTTAATGTCATGAGTTGTTACGAAATCACGGATCAGTAATTCATAAATTACAAGGTCTGTGGTTTTAGAAGGTACAAATCCGGAATCATCCCATTGGAATTTCTCTTTTCCGGGAGCTATCACACCCACGATTCCATCTGTTTTACCATCAGGATAAGGTTTTAAATCCGGATAAACTGAAGTAGGTATATATTTATCATTCGACGGATCCAGAATTTTTTCAGAATACGGATCGGCAATCAGGATAGTACTATCCACAAGGTACTGAAATGCATATTCTTTTCCAGGAGTCAGACCGGAAACGGTTATCCACCATCTGGGGCCGTCTTTTTTTAATTGCCATGCATTTTGAGGATACCAGTTGTTAAAATCTCCCAGTAAAAAAATATTTTTCTTGTAGGGGGCATAAAGTACAAAGGTTACTTCAGATGTAGAGTTGTAATTGATCCCATCAGAATTCCCTTCTGGTATGGCCTGTATATCAGGATCTTTTTGCGCACAAATTAAAAGTGTATCGGTTACGGTTTTTCCATTTTTTTCCGCTGTAACAACAGAAGTGTAATCCCCGGCTTTCGGGAATGAATAATCATAGGTTATGCTGGTTCCGTTGATTTGTTTAACAGAAGTATTATTGATATATAATGTAAGTGTCGAAGTGTCGGTTGATGAAGCCGTTAAAGACAATGTTTTTGTTGAGTCGGTTAAAACCCAGCTTCCGGAAGGATGTGTGAAACTAACATTCAGACCTTCTTCAAAAACATCGGCAAAAATATCTTTTGAGCCGTCATCTTTTCCTTCTTTTGTTCCATCCGAATTACGGAATACAAAAGCCATTTTCAGAATTTTCTCTCCGTTGGGTACTCCATAAAACTCACGAATGGAAGGGGTAATCTCCAATTTATATAAATTGGTTTCCACACGGGTCATTTTACACTCGGGAATATTTACATCCCAGGCGGCTTTTACATATTTCCAGTCGCTGCTGCTGGTACTTTTGTCAGTTATAACTCCCGTATGGGCATACACATCACCGGTGTAATCCATCAGTCCCTTTGTACCCAATGCAGCATTGAAATATACCGTCACAGGTTTGGTATCAATTGGAAGATCGGGGGAGGTGGTAATTATTTGAGCAGAAATGGTGAGAATTGAAATAAATGGGATAACGAAAAATAATACGGATCGTTTTGGATTAAAAACGCTTTTCGGAATTAATGTTTT
The DNA here is from genome assembly GCA_963748095.1 of uncultured Bacteroidales bacterium. Classification (GTDB taxonomy): domain Bacteria; phylum Bacteroidota; class Bacteroidia; order Bacteroidales; family UBA10428; genus CAVVIO01. The sequence goes on along the minus strand of CAVVIO010000034.1, from coordinate 30,079 downwards.
AAAAATGTGTAAAATCATTCCTTATATTTTGTGAATTAAAATAGGGATTATTGCCTGTGTTCACATATGAACAATTTTTCAGGTTTTTTTACTGTGTGCAGATATAATTTAAACTATACCACACCATGTTTTGGTCATGTATCTGAAAAACACAGTTTCTTACAAATTGCATTTACAGTCATTTTGCAATTGTAAGTTGTGTGATTTCTAAATAGTTTCACTTTTAAATAGTACTTTTAAAATCTTATTTTTTTATAGTTATTTTTTCCTGTTTATTTGTTAAATTTGTTTTATTGGCTGATCTCTGAAACTTCCCTTCACATCTCTGACTAATTTGTAAACAATTTTTAATCATTAATGCATGCTCAAAGAAAATAAATCATACAGTTTAAATTATCAGCTAATGTCATTAAAAACATCATAAAACTCCGCAAACGATTCCGCAAACGTTTGAAATTAAAAATAGACATCCCTTTGGTAATGAAATTTGAAAATATTTAATTTACGAATGTTTAGGATTAAGTTTTAACATCAGCCTACAGCTAAATTATAAAGCAATCAATTAAATGAAAATGCATCAGGTTACTATTAAAGATATCGCTCGTGAACTGGGGGTGTCTCCGTCAACAGTTTCGCGGGCCTTAAAGGATCATCCGGATATCAGTCCGCATACCAAGCAGCAGGTGCGTGAGTTGGTTGAGAAGCTTAATTACAAACCGAATTATGTAGCGCTGAGTTTGCGTAACCAAAAAACAAACATCATTGGGGTGATAGTACCTGAGATCGTTCATTTCTTTTTTTCCTCCGTAATATCGGGTATCGAGGAGTCAGCTATGGATGCGGGGTACAATGTGATGTTTTTTCAGTCCAATGAAAGCTATGAGCGGGAAGTACTAAATGTTCAGTCCTTGCTTTCGAGCCGGGTGGACGGAGTGTTGATATCACTGGCCAAAACTACCCGGAAATATGGACATATTAAACAGATGATCGATAATGATGTACCTGTTGTATTTTTCGACCGGGCATGCGATGAAATTGAAACGGATAAAGTAATCGTCGATGATTTTGACGGGGCATTGCGGGCTGTTGAACTTCTTATCCACACGGGTTGCAAACGCATTGCGCATTTTGCTGCAACTCAACATCTCCAGATTGGATACCAGCGGAAAAGAGGATATATTACAGCACTTGAAAAAAACGGTATAAAAGTCGATGATGACCTGATCATCCATTGCGATACTTTTGAAGGTGCCTTAGAGGAAACTAAAAAGATCATGAGTCTTCCCAGCCCGCCTGATTCATTTTTTGCTGTTAACGACATGACTGCTATGGGTATATTAAATATAATTAAGCAAATGGGATTAAAAGTTCCGCAGGATATTTCCATAGTCGGATTTACCGATGGACTGGTTTCTACTGTTTCCGACCCTTTATTAACTACAGTAAGTCAGCATGGATTTGAAATGGGTAAAAGGGCTGCAAAAATACTTGTTAAAAGGTTAAACAATCTGTGCGAAACCGACGATCCTCTTACGGATATTATTAAAACCGACCTTATTATAAGAGGATCTACAAAAAAACTTTAAAAAATATTTCATCTTACGCAAACGTTTGAAACAAGGGATGCGTGGTTTTTAATCTTCTGTAATGCTTTATTTTTCAGCAAAGCACTTGCAATGTATACTATTTTTTTTATACATTTGGATTGAAATAACTTCCTGATTGTTACTTTTTGTTGGTTGATCTCTGAACTGTGAGAACAGGCAGGGATTTTTTTTGTTTATCCCCAAAGCATTTCTCAAGCTAACTTTAAACTAAATCTATATGAAAAAGCCAAAATTAAGCTTTTGGCAGATCTGGAATATGAGTTTTGGATTTCTTGGAATTCAATTCGGTTTCGGACTCCAGAATGCCAATGTCAGCAGAATATTTCAAACGCTGGGAGCGGATGTCGACCGGATACCTATATTATGGATTGCCGCTCCGATAACAGGTTTGATCATACAACCGATAATCGGCCACATGAGTGACAACACCTGGGGAAAACTCGGGCGCCGTCGTCCTTATTTTCTTACTGGTGCCATACTGGCTTCACTGGCGCTTATTTTAATGCCGAACTCACCTTCATTATGGATTGCTGCAGGAATGTTATGGATCATGGACGCTTCCATTAATATCTCTATGGAACCCTTCCGTGCTTTTGTAGGGGATATGCTACCTGATGAGCAACGTACCATTGGCTTTACCATGCAGAGTTTTTTTATAGGTATCGGCGCCTTTGTTGCTTCCTGGTTGCCTTATGTACTGGCACACTGGCTAAACATACCCAATACTGCCCCGGAAGGAATAATTCCACCAACTGTAAGATATTCATTTTATCTGGGTGGAGCTGTATTTCTGTTAGCAGTGGTATGGACAGTTTTCTCATCCAGGGAATATTCTCCTGAAGAAATGCAGCAGTTTAACGAGAATCCGAATGAACCTGCACCCGATCGGAAAGTTACAGCAGCGCCTTTCAATACCTATTTGCGGCGTGGATTAATATGGACCATTGCAGGAATCCTGTTTACATTACCCATCATCCGGTTTCATTTGGAAAAAGAACTTTATATTCTTGCCGGAGGTCTGGCAGTTTTCGGATTATTACAATTATTAAGTGCATTACTTGTACAGCAGAATAAAAAGGATACAGGCCTGGTTTCCATCATCACCGATTTGTACAGCATGCCTCCAACAATGCGGCAACTGGCGTTTGTTCAGTTCTTTTCCTGGTTTGCTTTATTTTCGATGTGGATATACACCACTTCAGGGGTAACCAGTCATTTGTATCATACCACCGATACAACTTCTGCATTATATAACGAAGGCGCTAACTGGGTTGGAGGAATGTTCGGATGGTACAACCTTTTTGCTGCATTTTTCAGTCTTGCCCTGTTACCCTGGCTGGCTAAACTTACCAACAGAAAGATCACCCACATGATCGCACTGATAACAGGCGGAATCGGACTGGCTTCCATTTACATTTTAACCGATCCGCACCAGATGATCTATTCAATGCTGGGGATTGGACTGGCCTGGGCTAGTATTCTGGCAATGCCTTATGCCATTCTTACCGGATCGTTGCCGCAGCATAAAATGGGTGTTTACATGGGAATATTCAACTTTTTCATTGTGATCCCCCAAATACTGGCAGCCACTATTCTCGGTTTTATGGTAAAAACCCTGTTCAAAGATCAGAGTATATATGCTTTGGTAGCAGGAGGAATTTCAATGATCTTAGCTGCAGTCCTTGTTTTATTTGTAGATGATGTAAAAGGAAAGAAAATTAAATAAATGGAGATAAAAGCCTGCATATTCGATTTAGACGGAGTAATAGTGGATACGGCACGTTACCATTTTATAGCATGGAAAAAACTGGCTGAAAAACTGGATATAAATTTCACAGAAAATGATAATGAACGCCTGAAAGGGGTAAGCCGGATGGATTCATTGAATATTATTCTTGAAATAGGCGGGATAACCTTACCGGATGAGGAAAAGGAAAAATATGCCGCAGAAAAGAACAAAATCTATCTCAGCTATATTTTAAAAATGACTCCGGATGACATCTTGCCCGGGGTTTTCGATTTCCTGACCGGAGTGAAGAAAAGGGGGATTTCCATTGCCCTGGGTTCTGCCAGCAAGAATGCAGTAACCATTCTTGAAAAAATCGGGCTGCAGGATACCTTTGATGCCATAGTAGACGGCACTAAAGTGAGTAAGGCAAAACCCGATCCCCAGGTATTTCTGACCGGAGCTGCCATGTTGGGTGTGGAACCATCCGGGTGTGTTGTATTTGAAGATGCCATAGCCGGGGTGGAAGCCGCACATCGTGCCGGTATGAAATGTATAGGCATTGGATCACCCGATTTGTTGTCGGGTGCCGATTTGGTGATTGAAGGATTTGAAAATTTTAAATCCGGCGATCTGAGATTTTAATAATATTTCTGTGCTTTTTAAACAGAAAAGCGAGCAAACACATATGAACATGAAGAATTACTATAAAATAGACGAGTGGAGCATTATAGAAGAAGGATTTAATCCTAAAATGCAGAAATCATCTGAAAGCATTTTCAGTCTGGGAAATGGCAGGATGGGCCAACGGGCCAATTTTGAAGAAAAATATACCGGAAAATCATTACAAGGAATTTATATCGCGGGAGTATATTATCCCGACAAAACCATTGTAGGATGGTGGAAGAACGGATATCCGGAATATTTCGCGAAAGTAATAAATGCCCCCAACTGGATAGGAATTCATGTAGAAGCAGATGATGAGGAACTCGATTTGCATACTTGTACCGTAAGTGATTTCAGACGGGAACTCAATATGAAACAAGGTTATCTCGAAAGGTCCTTTATTGCCGAATTACCATCCGGAAAAAAACTGAAAGTGGATGCCAAACGGTTTTTAAGTATTGCTGATGATGAAATTGGCGCTATCAAGTATTCGGTTACACCGGTTAATTTTGACGGACAGATAAAATTTACCCCGTTCATCGATGGAGATGTAAGAAATAAAGATGCCAACTATGACGAAAAATTCTGGGACACACTTGAGACCGGTGCAGAAGAAGGATTTGGGTATCTGGTATCAAAAACCAAAAAGACAGGTTTTGTAATTTGCATGACTATGCGATACGAAATTGAAACAAGTGGAGAACTTAAGAATAAGCATGTACAAACGCTACAGGAAGATGAACTAACCGGGAATATCGTTACAGTTAATGTTGCGAAAAATGAAACCATAACACTGTATAAGTATGTTTCCGTATTGAATTCAATGAACTATGAACCGGAAGTAATTGCAGAAGCCGGAAAAAAAGCAGTCAACCGTGCGTTTGATAAAAAATTCGATACACTCCTGGCAGAACATATTACAACCTGGGCTGAAAATTGGTCACATAGCGATATTATCATAAAGGGCGATCCATCAGCGCAGCAGGGTATCCGGTTCAATATTTTTCATTTGAACCAGACTTATACAGGAAGGGATGAACGGTTGAATATCGGGCCAAAAGGGTTTACCGGGGAAAAATACGGAGGTGTTACCTATTGGGACACGGAAGCATTCCTTATCCCGTTTTACCTCAGTACAGCCAGCCAGCTTGTTGCCCGCAACCTGTTGATATATCGTTATAAACATTTACAAAAGGCCATAGAGAATGGGGAAAAGCTGGGATTTCATTCCGGGGCGGCATTGTATCCGATGGTCACCATAAACGGAGAAGAGTGCCACAATGAGTGGGAAATTACTTTTGAGGAGATACACCGAAATGGCGCCATTGCTTATGCCATTTTCAATTATCTCCGTTATACCGGTGACAAAAATTACCTGGCTGAGTATGGTTTGGAAGTTCTTATTGCTATTTCAAGGTTTTGGAGACAGCGGGTCAACTGGTCGGATGCCAAAGGGAAATATGTTATTCTGGGTGTTACCGGACCGAATGAATACGAGAACAATGTAAACAATAACTGGTATACCAATAAAATTGCTGCATGGACACTTAAGTATACACTTGATGCTATCGATCTTGTAAAAGAAAACCATCCCGAAGATTATACCAGGATTACTGATAAAACTTCATTTGACTACAAAAAAGAGACGAAAGTCTGGAAAGATATTGTTGAAAACATGTATTTTCCGTTTCATGAAGAACAACAGGTTTTCATGCAGCAGGACGGTTATATGGACAAGGAGCAGCTACTGACAGACGATCTCGATCCTCTCCAAAGGCCTATCAATCAATACTGGTCATGGGACCGTATTTTACGTTCCGTTTTTATAAAACAGGCAGATGTATTACAGGGAATTTATTGTTTCATAGATGAGTATGATACAGATACTATCCGGAGAAATTTTGAATTTTATGAATCACGTTGTGTACATGAATCTTCACTTTCTCCCTGCATCCATTCCATACTAGCCAACCGCATTGATGAGGTGGAAAAGGCTTATGAATTATACCTTCGTACTTCACGGCTTGATCTCGATGATTATAACAAAGAAGTTAAAGAAGGTCTGCATATTACCAGTATGGGAGGTACCTGGATGTCGATCGTCATGGGATTCGGAGGCATGCATATCAAAGACGGGAAACTAAGTTTCAATACCAATATACCGGCGAAATGGGAACATCTTTCCTTTAATGTCAATTTCAGAAATCATTTGCTCCGGGTAGACATTTCCAGACAGGAAGTAAAAGTCACCCTTGTAAGGGGTGAAGAACTGGAAGTTATTATTAACGGAAAAACCTTTGTTGTAAATAAATAAAATACTTAAATATGAATCCATCAATACACATCAGAAAAAAAATTGTTGCCGGAATGCTTATCGGTCTTTTTTGCATTGCCGGGCAAGTACAGGCACAAAAATACAGTATCAGGCATCTCGATCCTCCTGGCTGGTGGATTGGCATGCACAACCCCCAATTAATGTTAATGATCAATGGTCCGAAAATCAGCGATCTTACACCTTCAATTAATTATAAAGGAGTATCTGTAACTACCGTAACACGTACGGAGAACCCCGATTACCTGTTTGTTTTTCTTAAGATATCGAAAGATGCTGATCCCGGGAAATTCCCTGTAAAATTCAGTAAAAACGGGAAAGTGGTTTTAACTGCCGATTACGAACTGAAACAACGCAAGGCAGGCTCTGCTGCCCGTAAAGGTTTTAGCCAGCAGGACGAGATCTACCTGCTCATGCCCGACCGGTTTGCCAATGGCGATACTACAAACGATTCGGTAAAGGAGCTGGCAGAAAAGGTCAACCGGAAGGATCCCAATGGCAGGCACGGGGGTGATATCCAGGGGATCATTGATCACCTCGATTACCTGAAAGATCTAGGAATCAAGGCTTTGTGGAGTACGCCTTTACTGGAAGATAATATGCCCGTATATTCCTATCACGGCTATGCTACCACAGATTATTACAAGATTGATGCCCGTTACGGAACCAACGAAGATTACAAACGACTGGCAGAAGAATGCCATCGCCGGGGAATAAAGCTGATCATGGATATGGTTCCCAACCATTGCGGCAGTGATCACTGGTGGATGAAGGACCTGCCTATGAAAGACTGGGTACATCAGTTTCCCGAATTTACGCGCACCAATTACCGGATATCTACCTGGAACGATCCGCATGCTGCTGAAATAGACCGGAAACTGAATGAAGATGGCTGGTTTGATGTAACCATGCCCGACCTGAACCAGAATAATCCTTTTTTGCTTACTTACCTTGAACAAAATGCTATTTACTGGATAGAGTATGCAGATCTCGATGGAGTAAGAGTCGATACGTATCCATATACTAACGAGTGGAAGATTGCCGACTGGACAAAAGCAATCCTTAATGAATATCCGAATCTGAATATTATGGGTGAATGCTGGATGCATCGTCCGTCTGAAGTGGCCTACTGGCAATCGGGGGTAAAAAATTACAATGGTTACAATTCGTATCTTCCCACTGTAATGGATTTCCCTTTGAACGATGCTTTCCAGGCTGCCTTTAATCAGGATTATCAAAACTGGGGAGAAGGAGTAGGGATGTTCTATAATAATTATGTGATGGATTACCTGTATGCCAGACCACTCGATTTACTGATTTTTGCAGATAACCATGACACACCCCGTTTTTCAACAGAAATAGGATTCGATGTAAACAAATTCAGACTTGGTATGATCCATCTGCTGACTACACGCGGTATTCCGGAAATCCTGTATGGTACAGAGATCATGATGGGTGGTGAAAAATCGAAAGGTGACGGCGATATCAGGCGTGATTTTCCCGGTGGATGGCCAAATGACAAACGCGATGCTTTCACACCACAGGGTAGAACCGAAAAGGAAAATGAAGCTTATAATGTATTGCACTCACTTCTGAAGTACAGGAATGAAAATCCTGTGCTGCAAACCGGAAAAATGATCCAATATATACCACAGGGAAATGTATATGTGTATTTCAGAATGAATGACACAAAAACTGTAATGGTTGTCATGAACAATTCAACAGAAGAAACGAAATTAAATACCGGCCGGTTTAGTGAATGCATTAAGGGCGCTGTTTCGGGAGTAAATATACTAGATGGCAGTAAAGTAAATCTTACAGACATGGATGTTGCTGCCAAAACAGGCATGGTAATCGAACTGGATAAATAAAACAAATGTGATGATCATTTAGCATCTGAATTCAGACAGTTTGGTTCAGATCGATTAACTTTGAAGTACAGGGCCACTGCTTTAATACTATACAATTTGCAGGATAAACCCTGAAAGTAAGAATAATATAAAGTCGAAACCATAAATACAGAATATCGTGAAAAAATATCTGATCCCTTTGGCTATTGTGCTTTGCGGATTACCGCTTATGGCAAATGTGCCATTAAATAAATCGTTGGGCGATTTGGTTAATTATCAGTTACAGGATAAACAACTGGAACTGAAAGCCACCTTTGGAGAGGTATACCTCACTTTTTACACACCACAGGTAGTTCGTCTTCAGGCAGATAAGGAAAAAATTGATAAAGCTTTCAGTTATGCAGTTGTTGCAGAACCTGGCGATGTAGCGGTAAAAGTAGAGGATAAAGGGGACCACCTTGAATTTTCCTCTGCAGATGTAATTGTAAATATTACCAAAAAACCTTTACGTTTTTCTTTTATCGATAAAACAACCGGGAAAGTCCTGAATGCCGATGACAAATCTTTTGGCATTTCCTGGATAGGTGATGAATCGACAGTATACAAGACACTCCAGCCGGGTGAGCGTTTTATTGGTCTGGGAGAACAGGTAGGTGATCTCGACCGGAGAGGGACTGAACGAGTCAACTGGAATACTGATGATCCGAGTTACGACTGGAACAGCGACCGGATTTATTCTTCCATCCCTTTTTATATCGGTATAAATGATAACGGTTTATATGGAATATTTCTGGATAACACCTGTAAGACGCGTTTTAACTTTGGGGCTGCCAATGACCGGTTTTCAAGTTTCTCTGCCGATTATGGCGAAGTCGATTATTATTTTATTGCAGGTAAAGATGTTGCTTCAGTTTTAAACAGCTACAGTAAACTTACCGGGTTTATGACCCTTCCTCCCAAATGGAGCCTGGGCTATCAGCAGTGCCGGTACAGTTATTATCCCGATTCGGATGTATTGGCAACAGCCAGAAGGTTCAGGGAACGTAAAATACCGGCTGATATGATCTACCTCGATATCGATTACATGGACCATTACAAGGTTTTTACCTGGAGTCCTACAAAATTTCCTGATCCGCATTCGCTATTGAAGCAACTGAAAGATATCGGCTTTAATACGGCCGCCATTTTCGATCCCGGCATTAAAGTCGAGAAGGGATATACATCCTATGACGATGGTATAAAAAAGGATGTATTTGTAAAATACCCCGATGGTACTTATTATACAGGCCAGGTGTGGCCGGGATGGTGTAATTTTCCGGATTTCACGAATCCTGCTGCACGAGAGTGGTGGGGAGAACAATTCACAAAAACAGTAAACTACGGATTAACAGGATTTTGGAATGATATGAACGAAATAGCAGCGTGGGGGAAGGCAGTTCCCGGATTAATCGAATTCGACTGGGAAGGGCATAAGACATCTTACGTGCAGGCCAAAAATGTGTATGGCATGGAAATGGCCCGCAGTACCTATGAAGGAACGAAGAAATTGCTAAATGGAAATCGTCCTTTCGTACTTACCCGTGCCGGATATTCCGGTTTACAACGTTATACAGCTATCTGGACCGGTGATAATCAGTCAAATGAAGATCACATGTTGCTGGGGATTCGCATGCTCAATAGTATGGGATTATCAGGGATTCCATTTTGCGGTTACGATGTAGGCGGTTTTGGTGGTAGTCCAACACAGGAGCTTTATACACGCTGGATGACGATAGGGGCATTCAGTCCCATGTATCGCGGGCATACTGCTGTTGGTACTATGCATTCCGAACCCTGGGTATTTGGCGAAAAGGCGGAAGATATTTCACGCAGGTATATTCAGTTGCGCTACCGGTTAATGCCTTATATCTACAGCACGTTTTATAATGCTTCCCAAACCGGAATGCCGGTTAACCGCAGCCTGGCAATCGATTACACGAGAGATGATCATATTTACAACCGGGAATTTGATAATGAATATCTTTTTGGCGATAATATCCTGGTAGCACCTGTAAAAGGAGATGCACAATTCTGTAAAGTTTACCTGCCCGCCGGCAAATGGTATTCCCTGTTTAATGATCAGGTTTATGAAGGCGGAAAAACATATATTGTGGAAGCTCCCCTTGAAAAGTTACCGCTATTTATCAAACAAAGCGCCATTATTCCCATGCAGAGTAGTGTTCAAAACCTGAAAGAAAAAGGCGACGGTGTGCTGTATTTACATCTGTACAATGGAGCCGGTAAATCTTCCTTTTTACTTTACGAAGATGACGGCACTACATTCGGTTATGAAAACGGGCAGAATGCAAAACGCAATATTGAATACGATCCGGAACAACATACGCTTACCCTGCAAAAAAAAGAAGGCAGTTATCCTTCCGATTTCAATAAGATCAAACTTATTCTGCATGGTTTCGGAGCTGTGAAATCCGTAAAAGCAGGAACAAAAAATTTATCCGTCACGGATGAAAAGATGAACATGATCACCAGTGAATTTCCGTTTATGAATTACGGGCCAACCGACGAAGTGGATGTAACCACCATGGAAACAGATCTGAATGCGGACAAAACAGTTTTTAAAATAATATATTGAATAAGATAAATTAAAATGAATCAGATGAGACGTAATTATTTTTTGATCACAAGCATAATTCTATTTTTAGCGGCATGTAATCCTGTATCGAAACAAAGCGAAACCGGAGGTTCTGTTAATGAGGTTTCCATACAAAGCAGGGTGCCAAAAGCTGTTATTTATGAAGTAAACATCCGCCAGGATACGCCGGAAGGCACATTGAATGCATTTACCTCGGAACATCTTGCCAGGCTAAAAAAACTGGGTGTTGATATTCTATGGCTGATGCCTGTTTATCCGATCTCTGTAAAAAACAGGAAAGGAACACTTGGAAGTTATTATTCGATTGCTGATTATGAGAAAGTAAATCCCGAATTCGGAAACCTTCAGGATCTGAAAAACCTGGTAAACAAAGCCCATCAGATGGGAATGTACGTCATTCTCGACTGGGTGGCCAACCACACCGGCTGGGATAACTGGTGGATTGAAAAACATCCCGACTGGTATACACATAACAAAGAAGGTAAAATAATCAGTCCGGTTGCTGATTGGTCGGATGTAGCCGATCTCAATTATGATAACCTGCAAATGCGGGCTGCCATGATCGATGCCATGAAATACTGGATCAAAGAAGCAGATATCGACGGTTACCGCTGTGATGCAGCTGCCATGGTCCCTGTAGATTTCTGGGACGAAGCACGTGCCGCAATCGACAGTGTGAAACCGGTTTTTATGCTGGCAGAAGCCTGGGAACCCGATTTAATGAAAAAAGCATTTGATGCCGGTTATAACTGGGACCTGTTGCATACAATGAATGATATTGCAAAGGGAAAAAAGAATGCCACTGCCCTCGATAGTCTTATCGCTAAGGATGATACTTTATACCAGAAAGACGATATTCTGATGAATTTTATTACAAATCATGATGAGAATACCTGGAGCGGGACAGCATTCGATCGTCTCGATGGCGGAGTTAAAACGTTTGCCGTACTGACCTACATGATGCCGGGTATGCCCCTGATCTATTCCGGACAGGAGGCTTCCATGAAAAAACGCTTACGTTTTTTCGAGAAAGATACCGTTAACTGGAGCGATACTACCCTGTACCCGTTTTACAGGAAACTCGATATGCTGAAACACGATAATCCTGCGCTTAAAGCTGGTATTACCGCAGGAAGTCTTACCCGGATCGAAACGGATAATGTGAATGTTTTTGCTTTTTCAAGAGAAAAAGGGAAAGACCGTTTGCTGGCAATTTTTAATCTCAGCAGTCAGCCGGCTTCTGTAACCTTGGGTGCCGGTGAGTTGAAAGGCAAATATACAGATGTATTCAGCGGTGAAAATTATAAATTGACATCAAAAACCAAAATGGAACTTGCCCCCTGGCAATATCTTGTGCTGAAATAGAATCTAAATAAATAGTGCCTGTTTTTATAATCAATAGCCACGGTCTTAAGGCCGTGGCTGTTGATGTTTAAGGCTTTAGCTTAGTCAGGTGTGTATTAAACCGGTCACAGCACGGAGCATTCAATGATAAAGAATCTCCGTCAATTTCTACGTTTTTCTCCGAGTCCTGCAACATCTCGATCCGTAACTTACCATGATCTTTCTCAGAAACAAAATCAATCCGCAGATTTTTATCGGACTGATCGATGATTAAAATCTTTCCGGTGGCGACCAGGCTGTCGTTACGAATAATCCCAAATATCCCGCAGGGTTTCATTAGAAGGTAATCGAAATCAGCTTTATAGCCCATACCGGTAAATCCGCCGGAGGTACCTGTAACTTTCCATATACCATACAGTTTTAAGTATTTTTCACTCAGGACCTCATTGGGGTAATACTTTTGCGCAGAAATAGTATCCATCATACTTAAATAATCTTTTTCAATAGTATCTTTTTTACACGTGGAAAAAGTAAAGAAAAATATAACCGGAATAAATAGTATTGTTGTTTTCATAATTTCCAGGATGAATGATAAATGCAAAAAGTTGCGTCATACGGTAAAATAATCATCCTATACCGGATTGGTGAATTTGTAATTAAGTCGTTATTCTTTTATAAAACTGATTGAACAGGACTGATGATTGGTTCCGGTAATCCGAATGGCATACATGCCCGGATGAAGAGATGAAATATCAATAGTCCCACCAGAATTTAATTGAAAATACTGCCGCTGTCCCAGGATATCGAATATCGAAATGCCTGCAATATTCCGATGAGGTTCGATAGTAATCCTGTCGGTAGCAGGGTTTGGATATACGACAAGAGATGGGTTATTACTTTTATATTCAGGATAGGCCGTTGCCACGGGGCTTTTTGTTGAAAAGAATACTTTTTTAAGCCATATTTCACCTGGACCTTTTTTACCGGGAAAACCATAATTAATATACATGATCATTTCCTTAATGGCAGATAAGTCGAACTGTGACGTGGAAGTTATTTTTCCGGCATACGTATGAAAATTGTTGTCCGTGGAAAATTGAGTGACGGTAAACAGGTTATCCTGGTTGTAGTTTCCCAGAGTGTCGATCAGATCGAGACGGATCACCGCCGGCAGATTACCGGGTTCCGTTCTAATGGTTATAGCAATGTAATCAAAATAGCTAAAGTCTGTAGTTTTATCAAAAGTGTATTTCAGCCGGGGATTGTTTGAAGGTTGGGTAATATCATAATTTATCTTAAGATCAGGAGTGAGTGACAATGTCATAGAATTGCCGTCAGTGGGAACTTCTTCCCAGCGTAAGTTACCGATATTGTCAGTATTCGATACTGAATAAACCGAATCAGAGGGACTTATTCCCAACTGAACAGGAAGGGTATCGGTAATTTCCTTTCCGCAGGAATAACTGACATCAGCGATTACATTTCCTGAAGAAGCTCCCCATTTTACATCGATCTGGCCGGTATGCTGTCCGCTGATTATTCCCACATCCGAAGGGACAGTCCAGTTATACGTAGCGCCTTCTGTTTCAGGAATGGAAAAAGAAGCCGTATCACCGGTATTCAGGTAAATACTGCCGGTAATTTTCGGGGTCAGGTCCTTGCTGTAATAACGTACATAATCAACTTCCATGCGTGCCGAATCCAGACTGGGATCGATGCCGTTTTTAAGCCCGTCGGTCTCGTATTGCGGATCACTTCCCCAGTTTCCACCCATGGCGACGTTCATAATGATAAAGGCCGGTTTATCGAATGGCCAGGTGTCCTTGTTTTTCACAGCAGGCTTAAAGGTGTAATAAAGATTGTTGTCAACATAAAAATCCATTTTATCAGGAGTCCAATCCACTGCATACACATGAAAAGCCGTTGAAAAATCATTTACAATGGTAACACTTGTATTTACCGTATTGCCATAGCTGGAGTTAGTATGCAGAGAGGCATGAATCCTGGCAGGTTCTTTTCCTACTTCTTCCATTACATCAATCTCTCCGCATGCAGGCCAGCCGACCGTATCGATATTTGCACCCAGCATCCACAGTGCAGGCCATGTTCCTGATCCTGCCGGCAGTTTGGCACGAAACTCTATCCGCCCATAGGTAAAGGAATGTTTTCCCTTCGAAAGAAGCCGACCGGAGGTCCAGCCATTTGCTCCCTTTTTTGCCACAATGATCAGATTCCCGTTTTCCACTCTCACATTTTTGTAAGAATTGGTATACGTTTGTATTTCATTATTAACGGTACCTGGACCAAAAAGATCATAATTCCAGTTGGCGGCATTGGGATAACCATCGGTATTGAATTCGTCGGACCATACCAGTACATAACAATCCTGTGCATAGAGGAATAACGCCGGGGTCACCAGAAACAGAAACAGCAGCAATTTTTTATACATTACATTCTTTTTATCGTAAAGGTATTAAAATTTGCTCTGAGGGTAACGAATATCTCCGTCAGATAGATTATATCTGTAAAATAACTAAAATCCCGGATTACAAAATTTTCACTGGGAGGCAATTGAAACAGGATTTACATAAATGATAAAAAAATGAATAGTTGAAATATATTTATTCAACCTCCACCAGGTATTTTCCTGTATTTTCACCCCGGAATAACCCTATAAAAGCGTTGGGCAAAGTTTCAAAACCTTTGCTGATGGTTTCACGGTATTTTAATTTTCCATCTTTTATCCATTTCGAAAGTTCTTTGACAGCTTCAGGATACCGGTCTGAATAGCTACGCACCAAAAATCCCTGCATAAGAGCAGTATTTCCCAGCAAAATCGGTTGTACTCTCGGACCGGTGGGTGCTTGTGTTGCATTGTACAGCGATATCTGGCCGCAAATAATGATCCGGGCGCCTTTGTTTATTTGTGTCATTACAGCATCTGAGATTTCCCCGCCTACATTGTCAAAATAAACATCCACCCCGTTAGGGCAGGCTTCTGACAAGGCTTCCTGCAGGTTCTCAGCCGACCGGTAGTTGATTGTTTCATCCACGCCGATTTCATTTTTCAGCCAGTCGGTCTTTTCATCATTCCCGGCTATTCCTACCACCCTGCTGCCTTTAAGGCGTGCTATCTGACAGACAACCGTTCCTACGGCTCCCGCAGCTCCCGATACTACAACCGTTTCTCCGGCTTTTGGTTTTCCAATATCCAGCAGACCGAAATACGCGGTCATTCCCGGCATGCCCAGGATACCCAGGTGATAGCTCAGCGGTGCAGCGATCATGTCGATTTTACTTACCTGATCAGCTTTTACCACCTGTATTTCCTGCCATGACATGGCGCCAATTACTGCATCTCCTTCCTTAAAACCAGGATGACGGCTTTCCAAAACTTTAGCCACAATACCACCGTTGATCGGTTTTCCTGTTTCGAATGCACCGATATAAGATTTACTGTCATTCATACGTCCGCGCATATAAGGGTCCACGGATATAAACTTTGCTTTTACAAGCAGTTCACCTTCTGCAGGTGACGGAACGGGTATTTCCACCATGCTGAAATTTTCCGGTACCGGCATTCCCGAAGGTCGTGATTGAAGTATTATTTGTCTGTTCATTTTTTCTGATATTTTATTATTGTAAGTTCAATATTATACAACAAGTGCAACCTGACGTTGTTTTGAAAAAATCACTTTAAATTATTCAGAGATAAGGATTCAGATTCTTTTATAATTTATTAACTATTCCTTTGCTCCCTTTGCGGCTAATTTTTACTGCTTTGCCCCTTCAATTTACCGGGAAAATATAGAAAGCGGTTTTCTTCCTTGTTCAGAAAAGTTTTCAGTTTTATTATTCGTGTAATCTCAGTTTTCTTAAGGTCAAAGTGTTTTGTTTTCACTTTTCAGAATTAATGTAAAATGAGTAACCAGGTGACAATAAATATTAGGTTTACAAATACAGTGGAAAACCACAATTTATATATCTTTATCTTGTAAATAAGAAAAATGAAATTAGAATTATTCATATCCGTATTGTTCTTTTTTGTATCCGGCACAAGACTTTTAGCATGTGATTGCGGTCCACTCGAAAAGCTTGATACAATCCGGGAGAAAGAATATGAAAACTCCGATGTGGTGTTTACCGGAAGAATTATTTCATTATCGGAGGGATGGGTGGATTTTAAAATAGGAGTGACGGAATCTTTTAAAGGCAATATTAAAAAGGGACAAATACTTTCTGGTAAGAATGATACAGACTGTGAACCTTATATAAACAGTGGAGGCGATTGGCTTATATATGGAAAAATAGTGAATGGCAGCCTGGTGATCAATCCCTGTGGCCTGAGCAGATCATTTGATTTTCCTTATGATAACCGGTACTTTCGGTCTATTCCTGTTCCGCCTTTACCTGCCGAAAGGGATTCTACCTTCAACGATGCAGGGAGGATAAAAGCAATTGTTGATACAGGAAAAAAATACCAGAAAAAGGCGGTGACAGAGTTGAAGGAAGAGATTGAAATGTTAAGGAAAAAGAAAAACTAAGATTTCAGTCTTATAGAATATAAATTACTGACATTAAAAGGCAGGCAATAAAATCACCAGAACTTTTCATCCGATAATAACTCACAATGTAGTGTTGGCAGTTTAGCTTAGGGTGTGCCTTTCGGAGAGTTACCTCCTTGAAATTTAATATTTTATCAATCAATAGGTGTCGTTTGTAAAAAAGGTATAACCTCCTGATAATTATTTGCGTAGTAAGATGTACAAATGGTCTTATAATCATAAAAAAAGTTTCTGTAGTATTATCCGGGCATGAGTCAAAAAAAAGTTAACTCTAACTATCTCTTAAATGCTGCGGTTAAAAACAGGTGCGTATTTATGCGCCGGTTTTATCTGTTTGTTTCTGTATTTCCTGATTTATTCAATAATCGTAAATTTCACGGTTCCATTTTAAGGATGAAAAGCATTGGGCTGATAGTATTTTTATTACTTACTGTCTTCCGGACAACTTTCACGCAAACAGTACACTCAACCCGGGATAATTATACTGGCGACTGGGAAACACCTGCCAGTTGGAATCCTGCATGGGATGTGCCACTGACATCTGTCAGCGGGTCCAATATTACTATCAATGGATATATATCCTGCAACGGACCACTTACTTTTTCTTCTGTTGGAGATACCTTGCTTGTGAATGATACCCTGGTTATAAATGGTGATCTTAGAATGGGGAATTCAACCACTTTACTGGTTAATGTAAATGGGATACTAATTGTACGGGGCGATTTTACAGCTGTGAATATTGCAAAAATACAAATAGAGAACAATGCATTTATCGCAGTGAGAGATAAATTTATTAAAACTGGTACTATTACAAATGGTTCATTTGTAAGTAACAATAGTCCAAGCAATGTATTTATTGGAGATTCAGTTATTCCCGCAGTTCTGGATCCCGTTTTGTATCCGGTATTCAGTTGTCCGGGAAGTTCGCCCTATGATAGTTCAGCATGTAGTTATGGAAATATGGCGGATCTTTCAAATTCTCCGATAAAATCTTTTTTCGAGCAAACTTGTAACCCAACAACAGCTAATGCTGGTACCGACCAGACAGGCTCAGGAATGTGTGGTTTGACTACTACTATACTGGCAGGAAACATACCGACGGAAGGCACCGGTTTATGGAGCATACAGAGTGGTGAAGGTGGAACAATTGATACAGTGACGAGTCCGACAAGTACATTCAGTGGTATAGCCGGAACTACTTATGTATTAAGATGGACGATTAGCGATTACCCATGTACAAGTACTGATGAAGTAACGATAACATTTAATGCTTTACCGGTTCCGGTAATATCCGTAACGGACAACTCAGGCCTTGTCAATAATGACGGGATCATTTGCGAGGGAGAGAGTGCCACCCTGACTGCTACAGGCGGAACAAGTTACAGTTGGTCAACGGGAGAAACAACCGCCGGGATCACAAAAAATACAGCAGGAATCTATACAGTAACAGTAACCGATGTCAATGGCTGCCAAAATACAACAGACACAATGATAATTGTAAATGCCTTACCGGTTCCGGGAATATCCGTAACGGACAACTCAGGCATTGTCAAATAATGACGGGATCATTTGCGAGGGAGAGAGTGCCACCCTGACTGCTACAGGCGGAACAAGTTACAATTGGTCAACGGGAGAAACCATTGCCGGGATTACAAAAGATATGGCTGGAATATATACAGTAACGGTAACCGATGCCAATGGCTGCCAAAATACAGCAGACACAACGATAATTGTAAATGCCTTACCGGTTTCGGGAATATTAGTAACGGATAACTCGGGCATTGCCAATAATGACGGGGTCATTTGCGAGGGAGCAACGTGCCATCCTCACTGCTACAGGCGGAACAAGTTACAATTGGTCAACGGGAGAAACAACCGCCGGGATCACAAAAAATATGGCAGGAATCTATACAGTAACGGTAACCGATGTCAATGGCTGCCAAAATACAACAGACACAGTGATAATTGTAAATGCCTTACCGGTTCCGGGAATATCCGTAACGGATAACTCGGGCATTGCCAATAATGACGGGATCATTTGCGAGGGAGAGAGTGCCACCCTGACTGCTACAGGCGGAACAAGTTACAGTTGGTCAACGGGAGAAACAACCGCCGGGATCACAAAAAATATAGCAGGAATCTATACAGTAACAGTAACCGATGTCAATGGCTGTCAAAATACAGCAGACACAGCGATAATTGTAAATGCCTTACCGGTTCCGGGAATATCCGTAACGGACAACTCGGGCATTGCCAATAATGACGGGATCATTTGCGAGGGAGAGAGTGCCACCCTGACTGCTACAGGCGGAACAAGCTACAGTTGGTCAACGGGAGAAACAACCGCCGGGATCACAAAAGATATAGCAGGAATCTATACAGTAACAGTAACCGGTGCCAATGGATGTATAAATACTGCCAATAAGTCTATAGAGGTTACAAAGACGGATATTAATGCAGGAATGGAAGATGAAATATGTGGGCAGGATTATACGCTTAATGCTGTTTCAAATCCGGGAACCGGCACATGGACTGTAACCTCAGGTACCGGTAATGTAACTTTCGCCCCGGATGATAAAGATCCCGGTGCATCGGTTAAGATTACCAACTACGGAAGCTATCAGTTTACCTGGACGGTCATAAACAGTAACTGTCCGTCCAGTTCTGATGTTACCATTACATTTCATGAAATTCCTTCTGCAAATGCGGGTATAGACCAGGAATTGAATAATGCGTTTACAACCCAAATGGGAGCTGAATTATTACCTGCGGAAACCGGCGAATGGTCATTATTAACAGGTTCGGGCATAATTAATGATATTAATTCTCCGGTTACTGTTGTATCAGACTTGTCTCCTGGTGAAAATATATTTTTGTGGAATGTCAGATCAGGAAATTGTTCAGCTTCTGACAGTATTATCGTTAGAGTCGAAAATTTATTTGTGCCTCAGGTAATTACCCCTAACGGAGATTTTAAAAATGATTTCTTTGTCATTAAGGATATTGAGAAAAATAGCCCGGCAGAGTTGGTTATATTTAACCGGTGGGGAGATGAAGTTTATCACAATACCAACTATATGAATGATTGGGATGGAAAAAGTAATAATGGAACCCAACTTTCAAACGATACCTATTTTTATATTTTGAAGTTTGCAGACGGAAAAATAACCAGAGGATTTGTAGTAATAAAAAGATAGCATGCGGCGACTAATTTCATTTATATGGATTCTTTTTTTTCCACTTTATCTTAATGGACAATTATATACCATGTCAGACCATTATGTATATAATGCCCTTGCTATTAATCCCGCTTATGCGGGCAGTGAGGAAGCTTTAAGTATAATGGTTTTTTACCGTAATTCCTGGGTGGGCATTGAAGGTTCTCCAAATACCACAGCCCTGTCAATCCACGCCCCCCTCAATAATGAACGGATGGGCCTAGGTTTTTTTATGATGAATGATAATATCGGGATTAGTAAGGAAACCAGTTTTGTAGGAAATTATGCTTACAGGATGGATTTAGGATATGGCAAACTGGCTTTTGGATTAGGTTTTGGATTCATCTATTGCAATACAGCATGGAATAAACTGGCTGCCCAGGATGTGGATGATGCATTGTTAGCCGACAATTCTTCCACAGGTGTGATGCCTGATTTCAGCATCGGAATTTATTATTCAACCAAAAAATATTTTATGGGAATATCGCATGCCATTATTTCTGAGTCATGAGTATGATGCTGCAAAAGATAAATATATTATAAGAAATGATTTCAAAGAATATAATTATTTTTACAATGCCGGGTATAATTTTGAAATTAATCCGGATATTCAGTTTTTTCCTTCGCTATTAGTTAAATACCATAATGGAGATGGCATACAGTTCGATATAAACTCTCAACTGATTTTAAGAAACAGAATTTGGCTGGGAGCTTCCTATCGAAGTAAAAATGTTCTGGTGGGAATGCTCCAGTGTCAGATAAACAATCAACTCAGAATTGCCTATTCTTATGATTTTATGATTGGGAACGATGCACTTTATAAATACAATGCGCACGAGATCATGCTTAATTATGTTTTTAAATATAAAACTGAAGTCGTAGGACCCAGACAATTTTAATTACTGTTTAAGGTTCAGAACCTAAAGAATTTGGATAAAATTATTTAAATTGAAAAACACCAGGTACATATTGTTGGGGATTGCAGTAATGATACACATTAACTTATTTGCACAAACAAAAAGTTACCGGGTTAACCGGACTTCTTTCAGTTCAGTAACAAACGATGAATTTTCACCTGTTTATTATAAAAACGGGATAGTATTCTGTTCAAACCTGAAAAATAACTCTCCGATTACTTATAAGAATGCACAAAAAAAACTTTTCAATATCTTCTTTGTCGACAAAAAAGATAGTGGTAATTGGACAGATATTCGTTTACTGGCAAAGGAATTAACTACCGATTATAATGACGGGCCAGTAACATTTAATGAAACCGGTGACACAATTTACTATTGCAGGAATAACAACATTAAGGAGCAGATCAAAGATATTTCCGATACTACAAACAAGCTTGGGATTTATACTGCAGCGTTAATTAATGGAAAATGGACCAATATACGGGCTTTTCCTTATAATAATCCTTTGTATTCCTTTGTAACACCTGCATTGACACCTGATGGGAAAAGATTGTATTTTGCTTCCGATATGCCCGGCGGATACGGGGGAGCCGATCTTTATTACTGTGAAAAGAACAATAATGGCTGGGATAAACCGGTAAATCTGGGGCCTGTTATAAATACACCCAAAAATGAATCGTATCCTTTTACCGATAAATCCGGGAAGCTCTTTTTTGCATCCGATGGTCATGAAGGTTTCGGAGGGAAAGATATATATTACAGCCAGGAATTTAATGGGACATGGATAAATCCTGTCCATCTTGATGCCGAAATTAACTCTCCTTATGATGATTTTGGATTTGTCACCAATGCGGATTTTGAGGACGGTTATTTTTCATCAAACAGACGAAAGACGGATGATATTTTCCACTTTACTGTAAACCCGGTTCAATTTCCGGTTTGTGACAGCATGGTGGAAAATAAGTATTGCTATTTATTTTATGATGAATTTTACCATAAAAACGATACCTTCCCGGTAAAATATGAATGGGATTTTGGGAATGGTATTAAAAAGTACGGATTACAGGTAAATTATTGTTTTCCGGGCCCCGGTAAATATGAGGTTAAGTTAATTATCCGTGATAGTTTGATGAATGACTCAATATCTGGCCGGGCTTCCTACAAGTTAGAACTCAAAGAGGCAAAACAAGTTTATATTAACTCGCCCGATGCCGGTATTGTAGATAAAGTGATATCATTTAACGGGTTAAAAACAAATCTTCCGGGTTTCAGGATTACAGACTATTTATGGGATTTTGGCGAAGGATTTAAAACCAGAGGTCCTTCAATTAATAAAATTTTTAATAAAAAAGGTGAGTATACCGTTCAATTGGGCCTGTTGGGAGAAACAGATAGTCTTGGTAATACTTCCAAAGTCTGTGTCTACAAAAAAATAAAAATCTTTGATGATTACCAGGAATTGGCTGTACAAACAGCAAAAGAAATAGATGATCCAAATGAATTTTATACTATTGAAAATCAAAAAAAACCGGATTTGCAACCCTGCGAATTAATATCTGTAAAAGGAGACAGTGGTGAAGTGAAAAAATTAAACTTGTTGAAGATAAAGCTATATTTACTGGATGATCTTTCAGAATTACAGAAGAATATAATTGTTAAAAACCTGTATTCAATTAAGGAATGTGAAATTGAATTTGGCGATTCGGAAATTGAACCTGTATCTTATCCGGTATTAGTCGAAATTGTGAAGACCTTAAAACAAATACCTGATATTAAACTTGAAATCGCTGTACATACGGGTGATAAAGGATTTCCCGGTAAAAACCTTGAAATATCAGAAAAATGGGCCCGTAATTTGTATACATATTTTTCTGAAAACGGAATTACATCCAAAACCCTACATTGCAAAGGGTATGGCGAATCACGTCCTGTTGTTTCTGAAAACAAAAGAGATGGCAGGAATACGAATGGTAGGGTAGAATTTATTTTTAGGAATAACACGCATTAAAATTATTGATGCAAAAATTTTTATTATTAATATTAATTATCCTGATTAGCAGTGTAAATCTCTTTTCACAGTCTGCTCCAGCATCTGATGAAAATATTCCTTATTTGGTAACTTTCGGTGCCGACTCCAAATCATCATGGGGTGATGACGATTTTTACCAGGTATTCTATTTCATTGTTCCTGCATCACAAACTAATCCCATTTACATTCGGGTTTATGATCCGGATACAGGAGGTGAACTGGATGAACCGAAAGGTGAATTTAATACCGTCACAAAGTTTTCGGTATATGGCGGATACGGTTGCTGGTCCGAAAAAGATACGCAGGTAATTGCATCGGTTGAAAATTATAAAAGCGGAATATTGTTATCATCAAAAACTTTTGGGTCCGACCCGAAATACGACAAAAAATATTATACATTCGGCCCTGTTAATCCTTATGAAGGAGAATTTGTTGAGAAATTTGACGGACGTGTTTTTAAAATAATTGCACAAGGTGTATCCGGCGATGATGGAAATCTCTACAGGTATTTTTTAAGTACCAGTCAAGATGAAAATATAGCTGTTGAGGGTGGTAATATCTTTACCTATAAGTACCATTTCAGGTTGCCAAATAATCAAAATCAGGTTTGTCAGATATATCCTTACGTGGATGATAAAACCATTTCTATCGAAGTTTCAAATTTTGATTGGGACGATGATGGGACAATAAAAATAATTTCAGCGGCAAAAAATGGAATTCTATGTGACATTTCAGGAGAAGATAATTGGATTAAAAGAAAGTTTCCTATCGTTGAAGAAGAGCGGAATTCAAGTATTGAGATCCAATTTATAAAAAATCAATCCATGAAAATATTAAATAATAACGTAGTTGTCGTGGTCAGAAATCAATATGGGCTGTCATTACCATTTTTCGTCGTCCCAATTGGTGGCATCCCCGTATATACTCCAAAAATACGAATGAAAGCAGTTCAATAATGTTAAAGCGATTAATAACAATTGACTTGTTGTCCTTTAGAAATCTTAAAAGGTTCGTATGTGTTCTTTTGCTAAGTACGCCCCTTTCTGCGCATTCACAGCAATATAATTTACGCGAATATCCTGACGCATTTGCACAACCTTATGTTTATACGATAATTCAGGACAATAGCGGATATTTATGGATAGGGACTGGCAACGGATTATCCAGATATAATGGATTTAACTTTAAAACTTTTACAACCAATGATTCACTGGCTGACAATTTTATAACGTGTAGTTTTAAAAATGGAAGCGATCTGTGGTTTGGTCATATGAATGGCAGGGTATCACATTACAATGGAAAAGCATTTGATCCGGTCAGTATATTTAATCAGAAGTCAGCTATTACAGATATTGAAAAAAGCCCTAACGGTGATATTTGGGCAGGTACTTATACTAATGGCCTTGTGAAACTGAATCGGAAGGCAGATGATTCTCAAAATACATTAGTGAAAAATCAAATAACGGTTCTAACTTTCAAATTTATAACGGATAAAGAAATTCTTGTTGGATCGGTAAATGGTTTAATTTATTGCAGTTTACAAGGATCTGGTGTAATTGAAGTAATCCGGCATATCAATGAAATACCGGAATGTAGAATTCAGGATATCATCAGAATGAGGAACGGTTCCGGGTATTATGTTGCAACGGATAGTAAAGGCATATTTCAAATTATGCCGGAAGGTAAAGGATTTAAAGTATTGCGGGTTGGTACAGGGTTAAATCTTGATTTTAGCGGTACACAAAGCATATTTGAAGACAGCAAATCAAATATATGGATCAGCACTTTTGGGAACGGGCTAATCAAACTGGTGTATTCCCCTTCAGGTCAATTTAATGAAGCAACCTGCTTTAATAAAGCAACTGGTTTTTCAACAAATAACGTAAAAACAGCTTACGAAGACAGGGAAGGAAACATTTGGAGCGGAAATTACGGGACAGGACTTACGCAGATAACAAGGAAGGCTTTTTCATTTTATTCATTTGATAAAGCTCGCTACGGCACTGCTATTTATTCAATTTTTGCCCACGGTAACCATACGTGGCTTGGAACGGAAAAAGGGTTGTTAAAGATTAATCAATCAGACGGGAAAGTTCTTCATTTCTATTCTTCCGATTACGGTTTGCCCACCGATAAAATTACAGCACTTTATTCTAATAATGACAAAGAACTTTGGATTGGAACTGACAAAAACGGGGTATACCGAATGGTGGTTGATAAAGAAAAAATTCATTCTTACAAGATTGGAGAAGGCAAACTTGAGAATTCCATAACTGCCATTGCCGGAAGAAATGACCAGATTTGGATCGGCACCAAAAAAGGAGTGTGCAATATAAATTTGGCTTCCAATAAAATTCAGTGGTATACGATTGAAAAGGGAGGGTTGCCGCATAATTATGTAAATCATTTATTTATTGATTCGAAAGGAGTAATATGGATTTCAACACTTAGTAACGCCTTGACATTCATCCGGAACGGCAAAGTCGGAAAATTTATAATACCATCAGAAAAAGGTGTTCTTACATTGGGTCCCATTTCTGAAGATAATGACTCAACTATCTGGGTCGGATCATACGGGGGTGGTATCTTTCGTATAAAACCGGATTCTATTATAAACATTACATCAAAGGAAGGTCTCTTTTCCGATTATTGTTATTCGCTTTTAGCAGACAATAAAAATATATGGGTCGGTCACCGTGGAGGATTAAGCAAAATCAGGACAACCGGTTTTTTTGTTAAACCTTTAAGTCAGTATGTGGGTATTACCAATAGTTGTGAATTCAGTAAAAATGCTGTTTTTAAAGATAATGAGAACAGGATATTGTTTGGATCTGACGAAGGACTGTGGATTTATGATCCGGTTCAGGAGAATCAGGCATTATCAGCTCCGATATTAAATATTACTTCATTTAAAGTAAATGACGATAAAATTGATTTAAAGAATAAATTGGTACTTCCTCCCGGCAGATATAAAATTAAAATTGATTTCCTGGGTATTAATTTAAAGGAACCTGCTCTTGTTACCTATCAGTATCAGTTGATAGGCTATGACCGGTTACCGGAAAAAACCAAAACTACCAGTGTAACTTATCCACATTTGAATGATGGGAAATATACATTTTTTTTATGGGCTTCTTCCGGAGATGGTGTTATAACAAAATCACCTTTAACTATTAATATCATCATAAAAACACCTGTGTGGAAGCAGTGGTGGTTTTATATTCTGGTTTTTCTTTTACTGGGTATCACAGTCACAATTATTATTAAGAGACGTGAATACAAATATCTCAGAGAAAAAGGTATGCTGGAGAAAAAGGTGAATGAACGCACACTTGAAATAACAGAGAAGAATACTTTACTTGAAGAAAAGCAGAAAAAAATCACCGAACAAAATACTGAACTGAAGAAATACAGGAATTATCTTGAACAGCTTGTAGATGAAAGGACTAAAGAATTATTGAAAGCAAAAAACAAAGCCGAAGAATCAGACAGGTTAAAAACTGCCTTTTTGAGAAATATCAGTCATGAAATCCGAACTCCGTTGAATGTAGTCTGTGGTTTTTCCAGTCTTTTAGCCAATGAAAAATTGAGTAAGGAAGAAAGATCACTTTTTGTAAAAAATATAAATGACAGTACAGATTCACTTCTTTACATGATTGATGAAATAATGGACATTTCATTATTGGAAGCAAACCAAGTTTTATTTTCAGATGAGAAATTCAATTTAGATGATCTGTTGAATGAAATTGAAGATCATTATAAGCTCAAGAATGATAAGCAAATTGATATAGAATATGTAAATAAGGCTGAAAATGGCTCTATGGTGGAACTTTATTACAATAAAGTAAGATTTCATCAGGTATTCACTAATTTGCTAAACAATGCTTTAAAATTCACTAACTCAGGTCATATTAAATTCGGTTATGAAGTACTTGAAAAATCTGTTCGGTTTTTTGTATCCGATACGGGAATAGGTATTGATAAATCAGAGTTTGACAAAATTTTTGATTCTTTTTACAAGATCGAGAATAACCAGGATGTACTTTACAGGGGTGCGGGCATAGGACTTACTATCTGTAAAAAAATAGTTGACCTAATGGGGGGTAAGATTTGGGTAGTGTCTGAAACCGGGAAAGGCAGTACCTTCTATTTCTCACTCCCTTTTGAACCTGTTAACAAGGAAGCAACAAACATAGTTGAAAGTGATGAACCGGACATTATTTTGAAAAAAGGACTTACCATATTGGTCGCTGAAGATGATGAATATAGTTATTTATTTATTGAGAATATATTTAAAAAAATAAAAGTAAACCTGTTGCGTGCTATAAATGGTAAAGATGCGATAAGGCTGATGAAGGAAAATCCGACTGTATCGTTAATACTAATGGATATTAAAATGCCTGAATTGAATGGTTATGATTCTGCACGGCAGATCAGACAATTTAACAAAACCGTACCGATCATTGCACAAACAGCTTATGCAATGTCCGGAGATAAAGAAAAGGCAATTGAAGCAGGTTGTAATGACTACATCACTAAGCCGATTAACAGAAACAAGTTAATTCAGTTAGTACAGAAATATACACAGTAGCCAAAGATGTGTTTTGAGAACCGGTGAATTGCAATCATTATAATGTTATAATCTGGCAATGCATTTCTCCAAAAAATTTAATTCTTCCTGTATTTCTTTGTTGCTTTTATAATCCTGGAATTTTTTGGGCGCCAAATAAATACATTATCAGTAATATAAATATTCATTAATTCCTCCTAAAAACTCACACCTATATTCGTCCCTACATAATCAGCCTGGCCAAAGTTGGCCTTTACGAAAAGTCCAAGGAAAACATTGGGGGCATTGCAGTATTTCGGGTCGAACAGGTAATACTGCAGTCCAATTTTCGAGCTGGTATAGGTTTCCAGGAAATCGAAAATGGTCTTATTAGCTTCATCACTGTGGTATTTTTTATAGAAAGGGTTGTAAAGTTCGAGGCCTCCTTCAAGCAGGAAGCCCAGCTTGTGAATCATCAGTTCGTGTGCCATGAAATAGGTCAGTACCGTAGCATTCATGTGCGGATGCGATGGGAAATAATCGTTTTTAACAATGTACTGGTAAAAGTCGGTATAGTACTTGGCTTCAAAACCTGCATACACATTGCTTACCCTGCCGTACCGTTTCGACAGGTATACCGATGTATGGTAGATGGTATATTTGGGTCCGCCCACCGGGCCAAAGGTGCCAGCAAACTCGTGAATACCCATTCCGAACCGTACGTTCAACCGGATTTTTCCCTTGGGAACAGTCACTTCCCGCCGGGGAAAATCGTAGTTTCTTGTTTCGGGGTAATATTTCAGGCCGATGTTCAGTGCCGGAAGGTTCATTCCCACGTTGGGTACCTGGTAGTGGCCGTTGGAGCAATGCATAGCCAGGAAACCGCCGGTAAGCGATAGGCGGGGAGTGAGATTGCGCTGCAGATACAATTCTGCCATCGACATGTTGGTAATGGACGAACCGATCACTTCATTTTTCTCGTTGGATACAGTATTATAGGGTTTGTTAAAATAGGCGAAACCAATCCCCAGGGTTACTTTCACGTTCCACTTCTTTTTGCTGGCGCTGCCAAAGGTGATGTTGGGCACAATGCCGAATACAGAACCCAGCACGGCATTGTTTCCAAGTCCGCCGTAGAAAAAGGAAACCCCGGTTTGCGGCAGGCCGTAGATCTGCTGCCAGTCTTTCTCACCATTCGTCTGTTTGCCCACGAAAAGTTCAAACAGGCCGGCTTCCCGGCGATCGGGCATGTTGCCGTAATTCCGTACGATCTTTCCGTAATGGAACCGGGCTTCAATCACCGGATTTTTTTTATTGTAAATGCTGTACAATGAATCACCCGGAGAGGAATAGCAAGGCCTTATTACCAGTAACAACAGGAGTATCAATGAATTTCGCATCAGGAAAAAGCTTATCAGTTCAATTGTATTTTAAATATAATAATATGTAATCTAAAGATATGAGGTACTCATGTTTTACTTCCATCTCCGCTATAATTTTCGGGAATAAAAATAATTCGTTTCAGGTAGATTTACAACCTTAATCATACAAATCAACTTATTGTAAGAATTCGACCCCGGGGTTTATTTTAATTAGCTGATAGTTAACAGATACAAAAAAAGCTCCCGGATTTCAGGAGCTTTTTTGTATCTTATTAAAGTTATTAGTTACTGGCAGGAGTATCATCAAAATAATGGATATACCAGTTGTTTTTATCCAGTAACAGCGAATAAATCTGTTCCCTTTGTCCGGCAGGATATTTGGCAGATACCTTTTTAGCCAGGAATGACGGGTCGTTTCTCCTGTCAGCTATGCGCATCAGGTCGTAGAAACGTTCCCCCTCAAAAGCAAGTTCCCGTGCTCTTTCATCCAGAATCTGTTCTGTAAAGTATTTTTGTCCGGCTAACGGATTACCTGTGAAGTTTTTATATCCAATTATTTTATTGGTATATGGATCATGGGTATAAACAATATTATCAATTTTAATTATATCGTCATTCGTCACAATAAGGCCGAGCACGACCGCGGACTCCCATTTGCAGTCTGGTATTTAAAGTCCCGTAATATGCAGGCGTTGCTCCATTGTTTAATAAACCAACTGCATTAATAGTAGCAGTTTTCACATTACCATTTACGTCAGGTTGTGCCCAATAAGTCCATATTTCAGCTAAATACAGATGAATACTTGCAGCCCTGTATATATCATATTTGGCATCATTATCAAAAGCTTGTTTGCCTATGGAATATTTCGTTACAATTGTATCCAGTCCTTCAACAATTGCTCTGGAACCCCTTAAATCACCATGAGCTCTTAAGTCCATCATTCTATCCCAACCAAGCCTGGAAATACCTTGACCATTGTTGTAATAAACAAATGATGCATTAAATCCCCGGGAATAGTCTCCGGGTGTTCCGACTTGCGTCATTTTCGACATACTTGGATTTGTATTATTTTTGGCAATAATCTGGTTACTCCATACTGTTTCCCAATTATCAATGGCTATCTTGGTAGGTTTCAGCATGTATGAATGAGAACCCACATCTGTCGGTTCAAACAGGTTTTGAAAATTGTTTTGTTGAAAATAAGCTTTATTAAACCAAATAGAGTAAATATCTTCACGGT
>CAVVIO010000033.1:0-101433 GCA_963748095.1 uncultured Bacteroidales bacterium | reverse complement strand
ACTGATACTAATTGCATCTGAATTGAAAATTTAAATAAAAAGATGAAAAATATCTATAAAGTCTTAGTCCTGTTGCTGATTGCATTAAATTCATTACGTGTAAATGCACAACAATATATAGTAAGAGGAAGGATTATTGATAAAGACGACAATACAACCATTATTGGTGCAAATATTATTGAGTATGACAAAGATAACAGGGTTATAAACGGGACCACATCCAATATAAACGGAGACTTTGTTCTGAATATGAAAGATCCGTCCGACATTGTTAAAATCAGTGTGATTGGTTATCAGACAAAAGAAATTACACCGAATTTTACTAGTCCCATGTCCATTAAAATAGAGGCTTCCAATAATTTGATTAACGCTGTAACGGTCACTGCAAAGGCAAAATCGAATACCAATCTTACCAATATTGATGAACGCGATGTTGCTTCATCAACAACTACCATTAATCTGGCTGAAATGAAGGATGCCGGTGTTAGCTCTGCTGCAGATGCCTTGCAGGGAAAAGTTGCCGGTTTGGATATTGTCAGCGCTTCCGGTGATCCGGGATCAGGATCGCAGATTGTGATCAGGGGATTGAGTGGAATTGGAAATAGTCAACCACTGATAGTTATTGATGGGGTACCGCAATTTAAGTGAAGTACAATACAAATCTGGCTGGTTCCAACGCCCAGGATATCAGTAATATGATCAATATCGCGCTTCAGGATATTAAATCCATTACTGTATTGAAAGATGCTGCATCTACGGCTATTTACGGGTCACAGGGTGCCGACGGAGTGTTGCTGATTGAGACCTATAAAGGACGTCTCGGAAAAGTGCAGTTTGATTATCAATACAAAGGTAGTGTGAACTTCCAGCCACCTTCTATCCCCATGCTTAACGGTAATGAATACATCATGCTTCAGCTCGAGGAATGGCACAACAGCGATGGAGTTTTTAATATTCCACCAGAAATAGCCTACGATAAAGATTATGCCGGGTTTTATAATTATTCGGCAAATACAGATTGGGTTAAAGCCGTAACCCAGATAGGTTATACCAATGACCACTATTTAAAATTTTCAGGAGGAGGAGAAAAAACCAGGTATTATACATCTTTCGATTATGTAAACGATGTTGGTACTACTATTAATACCGGGTCAAGAAGATTTTCAACACGTATGAACCTGGATTATTACCTTTCAAGAAAACTGGTATTTGGTATTAATTTCAATTATACCAATAATTCTATTGATGGTAATTATCAGGTGTATAAAGGATATGGTGATTATGGTGACCCAAACAGTTATTGGAATGTCAGGTCAATGGCCTACATAAAAGCTCCGAACATGAGTATCTGGGAATATGATGCTTACGGAAATCCAACCGGTGAATATTTTACACCTATCAACAGTTACCAGGGAGGTGGCGGTACTTACTTTAACCCGGTGGCAGTAGCCAAATTAGGTAAAAGCAATCAACGTATATAATATTCTTGAAAATACCTTCCGGCTGAGATATAATTTATTAGACTGGCTGACCTTCCGGGAAACTGTTACATTTCAATACCAGGGAAGAAAATATAACTCCTATATTCCCTATAATGCCCTGGGAACCGACTGGTTAGCCTGGACCGTGAATAAAGCAGAGGAAGATAATAGCAATAATACAAAAATACGAACCGAATCGACTGTATCTTTTGATTCCCCGATTAAAAACAAAAATCATGATCTGACGGGAGCAGCTTCCTGGATTACCGATCAATCAAGTTCGGAAGGGTTCAATATACAGAGTAATAAAATTGCAAGTACGGATATTCAGGATCCGGCAACAACTGCACAAATAAACTATATAAGTAATTGATCTTCATAATACCCGGACCATAAGCGGATTAATCAATTTAAATTATAAATACAAGGACCGTTACATGCTCCAGACCAATATAAGAGCAGATGCTTTTTCGGGCTTCGGTTCGAATTACCGATGGGGACTTTTTAAAGGTGTGGCAGCTGCATGGCGTTTTTCCAGCGAACCTTTCATGCAACGGTTTAAATGGCTTGGTGAAAGTAAACTGAAAGCCAGCTGGGGTGTTGCCGGAAGACAACCGTCAGATCCATATGCCCGTTTTTCAATATATAATTCAAGTACAGCCTATCTGTATAATTCGTCAATTGTACCTCAACAGATCCAGTTAAACAACCTGCGTTGGGAATCGGTAACTTCGTATGATTTCGGGCTCGAATTGAATCTGTTTAAAGACAGGTTATCCATTGTAACGGATTACTATAACAAACTGACAAATGACCTGTTATTCACCAATTATGATATTCCTACTTCCTCAGGTTTTAACCAGTTAAAAGCTATTAAACGGCGGCCAACTTGAAAACTACGGCTGGGAATTGATGATGGACGGTAAGATCATTCGTTCGGAAAAATGGACATGGTCGCTCAATTTCAATACTTCCCGTAATATAAATTCTTTCACAAAATTACCGGATAATTTCAATACTGAAAAATCCACTTCCATCGGAAACGGGGAATATCCTAAAAAAGTTATTGTAGGTAAACCCATCGGATCTTTCTTCGGCTTTCAGTACCTAGGCGTTTATTCCTCCAATGCCGATGCAGTGGCCAGGGATGCACAGGGAACTATTTTACGCGATGCGGAGGGAAATTCCATACCGATGACCTATATGGGAACCTATACTTTTAAAGGCGGAGATGCTAAATACAGGGATGTTAATCACGACGGAAAAATTGACCTGAACGATGTGGTTTATATTGGCGATTCCAATCCAAGCTTAATCGGCGGATTCGGAAGTGTATTGAGTTATAAGAATTTCGATCTGTCTGTGAATTTATATTACCGGCTTGGATTTGATATTATAAATAATATAGCTCTTCAAACAGAGGGAATGAACGGGCGTGACAACCAAAGTAAGGCTGTTTTAAGCAGGTGGCGGGTAGAAGGACAAAATGATCCCGGGATGTTACCCCGTGCAGCAATGAATAATCCGGCCAACAACCTGGGTTCCGACCGTTACGTGGAAAGAGGGGATTTTATCAGGTTGAATTATATAAAACTGGGATATAATTTAAATGAAAAGTTTTGTAAGAAACTTCATGTAAGAAACATGGCCTTTTCTGTCAGCGCCAGAAAATTGTTCACATTAACGCAGTATTCCGGCCAGGATCCTGAAATTAGCCAGGATGCATCCGATCCTTTCTGGATTGGTGTGGACAATGCCAGGACCCCGCCTCCACGGGTTTTAACATTTAGTGTATCAGTAGGATTATAATCGATTAAAAATTTAGTGATGAAAATAAAACTGAAAGCCATCTTGATTCTGTCCGTCCTGTTTTTTCAGGTGTCGTGCACCAAGTGGATGGATATTCAACCTGAGCAGGGTTTGACAAAACAAGAATTCTGGAAAACAAAGGAAGATGTGAAATCAGTCCTCATGGGAGCTTACAATTCCTTCAGGGGAATGGACGGATCACTTTTTAAATATGGTGAAATCCGTGCGGATATGGTTACGGGAGGTATATACCTGGGTGGTGATGATAAAAAAATAATGGACGGAATTATATACCCGGACAATTCCTTGTGCAGCTGGTCAGGATTTTATAGTGTGATAGAATATTGCAACGAGGTAATTTTGAATGCCCCCGAAGTAAAAAAAATAGACAATACATTTACAGATTATCAGTTAAAAGGTTTTTTATCAGAAGCTTATTTTTTACGTGGCCTTGCTTATTTCTACCTGGTCAGGATTTTTAAAGATGTTCCGTATGTTACCGACCCAACAGAAACCGACGATGCACAATTGTATCTGCCAAAAACGGATGGTAATATCATTCTTGATCATGTAACACAGGATCTGGATTCCATTTACCAATATGCAACTGTAGACGGGTACCTGACATTAGCCGAAAATAAAGGAAGGGCAACAAAAGCATCTATCGATGCCTTAATTGCCGATATAGCACTCTGGCGGTTTGATTACACTACCTGTATTCAGCGTGTTGAAAATATTGAAAGATCCAATAAATATATCCTCCTGCCAAGTGCCAGGTGGTTCGAATTGTTCTTTCCCGGCAATTCCGATGAAAGCATCTTTGAATTTCAGTTCAGCGATGCCCTTAATCAGAAAAACAATATGTTCGGTTTAACCAGGAATGATATTAACAATCCACCCTCTTACCTTCCAAGTGAAGTGGCAAACCATATGTTCGCCAGGGAATATACCGCTAATAATCCTGAACTTTACAGGGGTGAAGATGCTTCTATTGCCAAAATCTCGAAAGGGTCTTATATGATCTGGAAATATGTGGGACTGACCACTGATGGACAAACGGCTCGTTCGGGAATCTACCAAAACAGTTGCAACTGGATCGTATACAGGTATGCCGGTGTATTACTTATGAAAGCGGAAGCATTGTCTCAGTTGGGCAGGTATTCCGAAGCGCTCGACATTATTAACCGCATCCGGGACAGAGCTGATGTGGTTCCCCTTTCCTTAACCGATTCAAAAGTGGCTTACGAAGACGCTATTATGAATGAGCGCGCTCATGAACTGGCTTTCGAAGGGAAACGGTGGTTCGACCTGCTCCGGTTAGGAAGAAGAAATGATTATAGCCGGAAAAGTACACTCATCAGCAAAATAGTTGCAAATGTCCCTTCTACTCAAAAAAGGATACTGGCCACCAAGCTTACTAATCCGCTGGGCTGGTATTTACCCATAGCAAAATCGGAACTGGAACGTAATAAAAATCTGGTTCAAAATCCTTATTATAATAACCTG
This sequence comes from uncultured Bacteroidales bacterium, assembly GCA_963748095.1. Classification (GTDB taxonomy): domain Bacteria; phylum Bacteroidota; class Bacteroidia; order Bacteroidales; family UBA10428; genus CAVVIO01. The sequence continues at coordinate 96,637 of CAVVIO010000033.1, read as the reverse complement.
AGCAAATGAAAAATTATACAATCATATCGATCCTGCTGATCTTTACCGTTTTAAGTCAATCGTGCGTAAAAAAAGAACCTGTAACGGTTGAATTTAAGGATGCAAATCCGTTGACAATCAATGATTACATTGTTAACCATGATTCGACATACTCCGATTTTCGGGAAATATTGCAAAAAAGCGGCCTGGATAAAACACTAAGTGCCTATAATCCCCATGGATTGGGATATACACTGTTTTTACCCGACAACAATGCTATAGATGAATTCATAAATGAAAATGATCAGTTCAATTCCCTGGATGACCTGCTGAATGATGCCCGGTATGCTGCCGAATTTGCAAAATATCATATTGTCAACAAGAGCATTGTTTCCGACGATTTTCCTTTCGGCGCTTTGCCGGCTTATACGTTATCCGAGGATTTATTAACAGTGGGATTTGTTGTTCAACCCGACACTTCCTATTATATCATTAACAATCAGGCTCCGGTAATTCATCCAAATATTGAGATGTCAAATGGGATGATCCATCTGATCAGCAAAGCTTTAGTACCCATCACCTATTCCAGCTATGACTGGCTTGCAAGTCACCCGGCGTATTCTATTTTTAAGGCTGCTGTTGATACCACCGGTTTCAAAAATGTGATCAATTTTAACCTGAAGGATAAAAATAATACCTCCAGTCCGATCACTATGCTGATGGAAGCCGATTCAATCTTTAAGAAAAATAAAATAAACAATATTAACGACCTGATAGCAATGGTAAGTCCGGATAATCATGACTTTACCAACCCTTTAAATCCGTTATATAACTTCGTTGGATATCATATGCTGGATGGAAATTACTACCTGGATAATTTTTCCGATGTCGCTACAAATTACGCCACTTATTCGGATATCCCACTTAATATAAACGGTAATAGTCTTGACATATACATTAATAAGGGAAAACAAACATTTGATACCCTTGTAAATGGTACGGATTCTACTTTTATTGATTACATCCTTTTTAAATACGATGAAAGTAATGTGAGTACGCAAAGCGGGGTAATCCATTTTATTAACCGTGTATTGCAACAGGTGCCTCCTTCAAAAGCCACACAAACATATCAGTTTTCAGAAGTACAGGCTTTCGATGAATTCCGGACAATACCAAATTCGTATCTCATCGAAGATTCTTCGACATTGAAAACCATTAAATATTCAGGTGCAGATTTATACTTTGTACAGGAAGCTGAAGGAACCAGTAATGCGTGGAGTAATGATTACCTTTTGATTGACGGAGACTTTTCCATTTCTTATACAGTTCCGAAAATAGTGCAGGGAAGTTACACGGTTTACCTGCAAGCCGGAGCATTCAACAGTGAAAATGCCCTGATAGAAGTTTATATAGATGGTATTAAAATCGGAGGTCTTATAGACCTGACATCAGGTGGAACGGCAGCTGCGCCGTTTTTAGCAACCGAGCTCGGAACTGTTGCCTTTCAGAAATATGAAAAACATACTGTGAAAATTGAGTCCCTGATTCCGGGAAGGTTTCTTTGGGACTATATTCAATTTGAACCAAAATAATAGTTTAAAGATATGAGTTACAAAACAGGCATATTGGGCTTATTGGCAATCATTTTATTAGCTGGTTGCAAAAAAGAATGGGATCAGTATTATAATTCAAATCCCCCCACAGTTGACGAAAATGTATGGGATGCCATTAAAAAGGACCCAAACTTATCATCTTTCGTTCAATACATGGAGGAAAAACAATTCGATACGTTGTTTGAATCAAATAGTACTTATACACTGTTTGTACCGGATAATGAGAGTTTCTCCGGGCTATCTGCGGCAGATTCGATTACGAGGATGGTATTGGATTACCATCTTTCGGAACATTTTATACAATCCGGGATCATCGAAGGGAAAACCAAAGTACAAACCCTTTCTGATAAATTTGCCCTATTGGATAATGGCAGTGGCCAACTACAGTTCGATGGCATTCCTTTAAATTTCGAAAGTCCTTTATACAAAAACGGTAAATACTATACCATGTCGCAAGTAGGTTTTCCACTACCAAATATATATGAGTATTATGCAGTAAATAATCCTATCTTAAAAAAATATATTGATAGCCAGGACTCTATTATACTGGATAAGGGAAGAAGTAAACCTATCGGATTCGATTCGGAAGGAAATACAATATATGATACGGTTGCCATTATTTATAACAAATTTGAACATAAATTTTTCCCAGTTAGTAAAGAGTTCAGAAATAAAACAGCCACAATGGTATTCCCGGTTGAAGCGGATTATAACCAGGCACTAACAGACATGGCACAATCAATGAATAGTGTCTACACGGATTATAAGGATATCCCTCTTGACTGGCAAAATAAAATATTGATACCTTATTTACTGAAACAAGGCGTATTTGAAAATATGATTGAACGACCTGTATTCCTGACTCCTACCTATGGTGATACTATTAAAATGAAAAATATTCTGGGAGATAGTATAATCATTAATTATATTCCGGGGTCAAAAGTAATCTGTAGTAACGGTTATGTATATAATTACCAGCATTTCCAGGTTCCTGATACACTTTGGAAAGGAACAACCATATTCGAGGGTGAAGCATTGCTTCTCCAGACAGGAATAAATAAGTTTGGATGGAGAGAAGGAGTTACCGCTATCAGCAGTTCATCAGTTATACCAACTCGTGATTATATATCAATAGCTTCCAATGATTCAATTCTAAGAGTACCTTTTCCGGTAAATTATACAGGTACATTCTCACTTGAATTCACCATTAAAAATCTTTTCCCGCGTAAATACCTGATGAAGATACATACCAAAATGAACTATGGAGGAATTTACGATATATATGTAAATGATGTACTTGTAAGAACATTCGACTACGATCACTATAATGACCGATTTGGTTTGATACCAAGTGTTACCGGACTTTTCTGGTATAAACCAGAAACAGGAGGGTTCAATTGGTTCGATTGTCTTGTTGATGATAAAGCAGATTATGGCGCTACCAAAGTTAAATTTGTATATAAGGGACCAAGTACATTATCGTTCAATGGTCTCGCTCTGGACGTGATAGAATTTAAACCATATAATTTTTGATGATTATAAACTTTTCTTAGGTTTTAACTATATACCAGCAATGGACAAGAACAAAAAGACATTCAATCTTTATTCACCAGATGAAGCCGACAGACCTTTACCTAACGGGTTATTCGGGAAAGTTAAACAATTCTTGTATGGGAAATGGGGTTCCTGTATCACGAAGCAAATCAATACTATAATGCAAATATTCTATACACCAGGTTTTATCAGGAGAGCATTTTTACTTTGTTCCCTTTTATTAGTAGTAAAACTAACCTCAACAATGGCACAAGACAGCCTTAGAGTTGAAGGAATTATTTTATCAAAACCCAATAACCCTGTGTCAGAAGTTTCAATATCTGCTGAAGGTTCAGAAAATCTTCCTGTTGTAACTGATTCGACCGGTAAATTTACCCTTGAAGTTCCTGTTGGTAATAATTGGATCATGGTTTCACCTGCCAGTAAATTTAAAAAACAAACTATTTTTCTGAATTCCAGAAGTAATATTACCGTTTATCTTACCCCTTTGGATGAGGCTTCCGGTCAGGATATGGTTACCGTTTTATCTCAGAATATTCAGAAACGAAACATGGTTGCTGCATTTACCAGTCTAAATACAGCAGTAGTTGTTATGTACCCCCTATTTGTCTGGTTGTTCAATATATGCAGGGACGTGTTCCGGGAATGAATGTAGTCAACCGTTCAGGATTCCCGGGAAGTATTCAAGGTATGTATACCCCTTATATTTGTCACGGTACCACTTCCCGGGAATCCTGAACGGTTGACTACATTCATTCCCGGAACACGTCCCTGCATATATTGATCAACAGACAAATAGGGGGTGTGACGAATATTTTCTGTGTTTAGACTGGTAAATGCAGCAACCATGTTTCGTTTCTGAATATTCTGAGATAAAACGGTAACCATATCCTGGCCGGAAGCCTCATCCAAAGGGGTAAGATAAACGGTAATATTACTTCTGGAATTCAGAAAAATGCTTTGTTTTTTAAATTTACTGGCAGGTGAAACCATGATCCAATTATTACCAACAGGAACTACAAGGGTAAACTTACCGGTTGAATCAGTTACAACAGGAAGATTTTCTGAACCTTCAGCAGATATTGAAACTTCTGACACAGGGTTATTGGGTTTTGATAAAATAATTCCTTCAACTCTCAGGCTGTCCTGTGCCATTGTTGAGGTTAGTTTTACAACTAATAAAAGGGAACAAAGTAAAAATGCTCTCCTGATAAAACCTGGTGTATAGAATATTTGCATTATAGTATTAATTTGCTTCGTGATACAGGAAGCCCATTTCCCATACAAGAATTGTTTAACTTTCCCGAACAACCCGTTAGGTAAAGGTCTGTCGGCTTCATTTGGTGAATAAAAATTGAATGTCTTTTTGTTCTTGTCCATTGCTGGTATATAGTTAAAACCTAGGTAACGTTTATAATCATCAAAATTCATATGGTTTGAATTGTATCATGTCCAGAACAAGTCCGTTGAATGACAACGTGCTTGGACCTTTATATACAAATTTTATCTTAGTGGCACCATATTCAGCTTTATCATCAACAAGGCAATCGAACCAGTTGAACCCTCCTGCCTCTGGTCTATACCACCATAGTCCTGTAACACTTGGCAATAGTCCGTATCGATCATTATAGTGATCGTAGTCGAATGTTCTCACAAGTACATTATTAACATATATATCGTAAATTCCTCCATAGTTCATATTGGTATGTACCTTCATGAGGTATTTTCGCGGGAAAAGATTTTTAAGTGTGAATTCAAGTGTGAAGGTTCCTGTATAGTTCACCGGGAATGGAACTCTAAGAATTGAATCATTGGAAGCTATTGCAATAAATTCACGGGTTGGCTTTATTGATACACTGCTGGTGGCAGTAACTCCTTCTCTCCAACCAAACTTATTTATTCCTGTCTGGAAAAGTAATGCTTCACCCTCGAATACGGTTGTGCCTTTCCAAAGTGTATCAGGAATCTGGAAATGCTGGTAATTATATACATACCCGTTACTACAGATTACTTTTGATCCAGGTATATAATTAACGATTATACTATCTCCCAAAATATTTTTCATTTTAATAGTATCGCCATAGGTAGGAGTCAGGAATACAGGTCGTTCAATCATATTTTCAAATACACCTTGTTTCAGTAAAAAAGGTATCAATATTTTGTTTTGCCAGTCAAGAGGGATATCCTTATAATCCGTGTAGACACTATTCATTGATTGTGCCATGTCTGTTAGTGCCTGGTTATAATCCGCTTCAACCGGGAATACCATTGTTGCTGTTTTATTTCTGAACTCTTTACTAACAGGGAAAAATCTATGTTCAAATTTATTGTAAATAATAGCTACGGTATCATATATTGTATTTCCTTCCGAATCGAATCCGATAGGTTTACTTCTTCCCTTATCCAGAATAATCGAGTCCTGGCTATCGATATACTTTTTTAAGATAGGATTATTTACTGCATAATACTCATATATATTCGGTAGTGGAAAACCTACCTGCGACATGGTATAGTATTTACCGTTTTTGTATAAAGGACTTTCGAAATTTAAAGGAATGCCATCGAACAGAAGTTGGCCACTGCTATTATCCAATAGGGCAAATTTATCAGAAAGGGTTTGTACTTTGGTTTTCCCTTCGATGATCCCGGATTGTATAAAATGTTCCGAAAGATGGTAATCCAATACCATCCTGGTAATCGAATCTGATGCAGATAGCCCGGAGAAACTCTCATTATCCGGCACAAACAGTGTATAAGTATTATTTGATTCAAACAACGTATCGAATTGTTTTTCCTCCATGTATTGTACGAAAGATGACAAGTTTGGGTCCTTTTTAATGGCATCCCATACATTTTCGTCAACTGTGGGGGGATTTGAATTATAATACTGATCCCATTCTTTTTTGCAACCAGCTAATAAAATGATTGCCAATAAACCCAATATGCCTGTTTTGTAACTCATATCTTTAAACTATTATTTTGGTTCAAATTGAATATAGTCCCACAGAAACCTTCCCGGAATCAGGGACTCAATTTTCACAGTATGTTTTTCATATTTCTGAAAGGCAACAGTTCCGAGCTCGGTTGCTAAAAACGGCGCAGCTGCCGTTCCACCTGATGTCAGGTCTATAAGACCTCCGATTTTAATACCATCGATATAAACTTCTATCAGGGCATTATCACTGTTGAATGCTCCGGCTTGCAGGTAAACCGTGTAACTTCCCTGCACTATTTTTGGAATTGTATAAGAAATGGAAAAGTCTCCGTCTATCAACAAATAATCACTATTATCTGCATTACTGGTTCCATTAGCTTCCTGTACAAAATATAAATCAGCACCTGAATATTTAATGGTTTTCAATGTCGAAGAATCTTCGATAAGATACGAATTTGGTATTGTCCGGAATTCATCGAAAGCCTGTACTTCTGAAAACTGATATGTTTGTGTGGCTTTTGAGGGAGGCACCTGTTGCAATACACGGTTAATAAAATGGATTACCCCGCTTTGTGTACTAACATTACTTTCATCGTATTCAAAAAGGATGTAATCAATAAAAGTAGAATCCGTACCATTTATAAGAGTATCAAATGTTTGTTTTCCCTTATTAATGTATATGTCAAGACTATTACCGTTTATATTAAGTGGGATATCCGAATAAGTGGCGTAATTTGTAGCGACATCGGAAAAATTATCCAGGTAGTAATTTCCATCCAGCATATGATATCCAACGAAGTTATATAACGGATTTAAAGGGTTGGTAAAGTCATGATTATCCGGACTTACCATTGCTATCAGGTCGTTAATATTGTTTATTTTATTTTTCTTAAAGATTGTATCGGCTTCCATCAGCATAGTGATCGGACTGGAGGTATTATTTTTATCCTTCAGGTTAAAATTGATCACATTTTTGAAACCGGTGGTATCAACAGCAGCCTTAAAAATAGAATACGCCGGGTGACTTGCAAGCCAGTCGTAGCTGGAATAGGTGATAGGTTTTAAAGCTTTGCTGATCAGATGGATCATCCCATTTGACATCTCAATATTTGGATGAATTACCGGAGCCTGATTGTTAATGATATAATAGGAAGTGTCGGGTTGAACAACAAATCCCACTGTTAATAAATCCTCGGATAATGTATAAGCCGGCAAAGCGCCGAAAGGAAAATCGTCGGAAATAATGCTCCTGTTGACAATATGATATTTTGCAAATTCGGCAGCATACTGGGCATCATTCAGCAGGTCATCCAGGGAATTGAACTGATCATTTTCTTTTATGAATTCATCGATAGCATTGTTGTCGGGTAAAAACAGTGTATACCCTAATCCAAGAGGATTATAAGCACTTAGTGTTTTATCCAGGCCGCTTTTTTGCAATATTTCCCGAAAATAGGTGAATGTCGAATCATGTAACAATGTAATCATTGATTGTCAACGGATTTGCATCCTTAAATTCAACCGTTACAGGTTCTTTTTTTACGCACGATTGACTTAAAACGGTAAAGATCAGCAGGATCGATATGATTGTATAATTTTTCATTTGCTCAGGTTATTATAATAAGGATTTTGAACCAGGTTTTTATTACGTTCCAGTTCAGATTTTGCTATGGGTAAATACCAGCCCAGCGGATTGGTAAGCTTGGTAGCCAGTATCCTTTTTTGAGTAGAAGGGACATTTGCAACTATTTTGCTGATGAGTGTACTTTTCCGACTATAATCATTTCTTCTTCCTAAACGGAGCAGGTCGAACCACCGTTTCCCTTCGAAAGCCAGTTCAAGAGCGCGCTCATTCATAACAGCGTCTTCGTAAGCCACTTTTGAATCGGTTAAGGAAAGGGGAACCACATCCGCCCTGTCCCGTATGCGGTTAATAATGTCAAGTGCTTCAGAATACCTGCCCAACTGAGACAATGCTTCCGCTTTCATAAGTAATACGCCGGCGTACCTGTATACAATCCAGTTGCAACTGTTTTGGTAGATTCCAGAACGAGCTGTTTGTCCATCAGGGGTCAGTCCCACATATTTCCAGATCATATAAGACCCTTTCGAGATTTTGGCAATAGAAGCATCTTCTCCCCTGTAAAGTTCAGGATTATTTCCAGTATATTCCCTTGCGAACATATGGTCTGCCACTTCACTTGGAAGGTATGAGGGTGGATTGTTAATATCATTCCTGGTTAAACCGAACATACTGTTTTTCTGATTAAGGGCATCGCTGAACTGAAATTCAAAGATGCTTTCATCGGAATTGCCGGGAAAGAACAATTCGAACCACCTGGCACTTGGCAGGAGGATATATTTATTGGATCTTTCAATATTTTCAACACGCTGAATACAAGTAGTGTAATCAAACCGCCAGAGTGCTATATCGGCAATTAAGGCATCGATAGATGCTTTTGTTGCCCTTCCTTTATTTTCGGCTAATGTCAGGTACCCGTCTACAGTTGCATATTGGTAAATGGAATCCAGATCCTGTGTTACATGATCAAGAATAATATTACCATCCGTTTTTGACAGATACAATTGTGCATCGTCGGTTTCTGTTGGTTTGGTAACATACGGAACATCTTTAAATATCCTGACCAGGTAGAAATAAGCAAGGCCACGTAAAAAATAAGCTTCTGATAAAAAACCTTTTAACTGATAATCTGTAAAAGTATTATCTATTTTTTTTACTTCGGGGGCATTCAAAATTACCTCGTTGCAATATTCTATCACACTATAAAATCCTGACCAGCTGCACAGGGAATTGTCCGGGTATATTATTCCGTCCATTATTTTTTTATCATCACCACCCAGGTATATACCTCCCGTAACCATATCCGCACGGATTTCACCATATTTAAAAAGTGATCCGTCCATTCCCCTGAAGGAATTGTAAGCTCCCATGAGGACTGTTTTCACATCTTCCTTTGTTTTCCAGAATTCTTGTTTTGTCAAACCCTGCTCAGGTTGAATATCCATCCACTTGGTGCACGACACCTGAAAAAACAGGACGAACAGAATTAAGATGGCTTTCAGTTTTATTTTCATCACAAAATTTTTAATCAATTATAATCCTACTGATACACTAAATGTTATAACCCGTGGAGGCGGGGTCCTGGCATCGTCCACACCAATCCAGAAAGGATCAGATGCATCCTGACCTATTTCAGGATCCTGGCCGGAATACTCCGTTAATGTGAACAATTTTCTGGCGCTGACAGAAAAGGCCATGTTTCTTACATTAAGTTTTTTACAAAACTTTTCATTTAAATTATATCCCAGTTTAATATAATTTAACCTGAGAAAATCCCCTCTTTCCACGTAACGATCGGAACCAAGGTTGTTGGCCGGATTGTTAATGGCTGCACGGGGTAACATTCCGGGTTCATTTTGTCCTTCTACCCGCCACCTGTTTAAAACAGCCTTACTTTGGTTGTCACGCCCGTTCATTCCCTCTGTTTGAAGAGCTATATTATTAATAATATCAAATCCAAGCCGGTAATATAAATTTACAGACAGATCGAAATTCTTATAACTCAATACACTTCCGAATCCGCCGATTAAGGTGGGGTTGGAATCGCCAATATAAACCACATCGTTCAGGTCGATTTTTCCGTCGTGATTAACATCCCTGTATTTAGCATCTCCGCCTTTAAAAGTATAGGTTCCCATATAGGTCATCGGTATGGAATTTCCCTCTGCATCGCGTAAAATAGTTCCCTGTGCATCCCTGGCCACTGCATCGGCATTGGAGGAATAAACACCCAGGTACTGAAAGCCGAAGAATGATCCGATGGGTTTACCTACAATAACTTTTTTAGGATATTCCCCGTTTCCGATGGAAGTGGATTTTTCAGTATTGAAATTATCCGGTAATTTTGTGAAAGAATTTATATTACGGGAAGTATTGAAATTGAGCGACCATGTCCATTTCTCCGAACGAATGATCTTACCGTCCATCATCAATTCCCAGCCGTAGTTTTCAAGTTGGCCTCCGTTTAAAGCTTTTAACTGGTTAAAACCTGAGGAAGTAGGAATATCATAATTGGTGAATAACAGGTCATTTGTCAGTTTGTTATAGTAATCCGTTACAATGGATAACCTGTCTTTAAACAGATTCAGTTCGAGCCCGAAATCATACGAAGTTACCGATTCCCAACGCAGGTTGTTTAACTGGATCTGTTGAGGTACAATTGACGAATTATACATATAGGCTGTACTTGAATTATATATTGAAAAACGGGCATACGGATCTGGCGGTTGTCTTCCGGCAACACCCCAGCTGGCTTTCAGTTTACTTTCCCCAAGCCATTTAAACCGTTGCATGAAAGGTTCGCTGGAAAAACGCCATGCTGCTGCCACACCTTTAAATAATCCCCAGCGGTAATTTGAACCGAAGCCCGAAAAAGCATCTGCTCTTAAATTGGTCTGGAGCATGTAACGGTCCTTGTATTTATAATTTAAATTGATTAATCCGCTTAAGGTCCGATTTTCTGAAGACCCGTTATTAATATAATTTATCTGAGCAGTGGTTGCCGGATCCTGAATATCCGTACTTGCAATTTTATTACTCTGTACATTCATCCCATCCCAGGTTGATTGATCGGTAATCCAGGAAGCCGCTCCTGTCAGATCATGATTTTTGTTTTTAATCGGAGTATCGAAAGAAACTGTCGATTCGGTTCTTATTTTTGTACTATTACTATTTACTTCCACAGCCGTATTTACGAGTCCGTTTAACCAGTCTATTCCCAGTGCATTATACGGTACGAAGTCGTTGTTTTTATTTCCATTGTATTGAAATGTAATTGTTTCCCGGAAGGTCAGCCAGTCTAATAAATTATATCTCAGCCGGAAGGTATTTTCAAGAATATTATATCGTTGATCGCTTTTACCTAATCTGGCTACTGCCACCGGGTTAAAGTAATACTGGCCATTTCCCTGGTAACTGTTGATCGGGGAAAATATTCACCTGTAGGATTTCCGTAAGCATCATATTCCCAGATACTCATGTTCGGGGGTTTTATATAGGCCATATCCCTGATATTCCGATAACTGTTTGGGTCACCATAGCCGCCATATCCTTTATAAACATTATAATTACCATCAACAAAATTATTGGTATAATTAAAATTAATACCAAACACCAATTTTTTTGAAAGGTAATAATCCAGGTTCATACGTGTTGAAAATCTTCTTGACCCGGTACTAATAGTAGTTCCAACATCGTTTACATAATCGAAGGATGTATAATACCTGGTTTTTTCTCCTCCTCCGGAAAATTTAAAATAATGGTCATTGGTATAACCTATCTGGGTTACAGCTTTAATCCAGTCTGTATTGGCCGAATAATTATAAAACCCGGCATAATCTTTATCGTAGGCTATTTCTGGTGGAATATTAAAAACTCCATAGCTGTTGTGCCATTCCTCGAGCTGAAGCATGATGTATTCATTACCGTTAAGCATGGGGATAGAAGGTGGCTGGAAGTTCACACTACCTTTGTATTGATAATCAAACTGCACTTTTCCGAGTCGTCCTTTATACGTTTCGATCAGCAAAACTCCGTCGGCACCCTGTGATCCGTAAATAGCCGTAGATGCAGCATCTTTCAATACGGTAATGGATTTAATATCCTGAAGGGCGATACTGATCATATTACTGATATCCTGCGCATTGGAACCAGCCAGATTTGTATTGTCAACTTGATTCTTGAATTGCGGTTGTGGTACCCCGTCCACAACAATTAAAGGTTTACTGTTACCAATTCCACTCAATCCCCTGATCACAATCTGCGTTCCTGATCCCGGATCACCGGAAGCACTGATAATGTCCAAACCGGCAACTTTTCCCTGCAAGGCATCTGCCGCAGAGCTAATACCGGCATCCTTCATTTCAGCCAGGTTAATGGTTGTTGTTGATGAAGCAACATCCCGTTCATCAATATTGGTAAGATTGTTATTCGATTTTGCCTTTGCCGTGACTGTTACAGCGTTAATCAAATTATTGGAAGCCTCTATTTTAATGGACATGGGACTAGTAAAATTCGGTGTAATTTCTTTTGTCTGATAACCAATCACACTGATTTTAACAATGTCGGACGGATCTTTCATATTCAGAACAAAGTCTCCGTTTATATTGGATGTGGTCCCGTTTATGACCCTGTTATCTTTGTCATATTCAATAATATTTGCACCAATAATGGTAGTATTGTCACTTTATCAATAATCCTTCCTCTTACAATATATTGTTGTGCATTTACATTTAATGAATTTAATGCAATCAGCAACAGGACTAAGACTTTATAGATATTTTTCATCTTTTTATTTAAATTTTCAATTCAGATGCAATTAGTATCAGTAGTTTATGTTTTAATGCGGTTCCGACTCTTTTAAAGATTGTAATTAAGATCAAAATTTTTAGTCAGTTAGTTGTATGATAAAGTTCCTGAAGAATTATTCTGAATCCAGATTATCTACAGTCAGTACTTTATTAATCTGATGAATTACAGCATTATTAACTGTCATGGGTATGTTCTCCGTTCCATCACCTATATTACGACCGGTAAGGAAATTAGTAGAATCCGATTCATTAACAGTCAGGTAATTATTTCCAGCCTTGTCAGGAAATTTGATCATATCGTATTCCGGGTCAATATAGATTTTAGTAAATATCTTAGTATAGGTGGTCGATTTTTCATCAATACGTGTGGTTTCATAAAACCCGGGAGTTGCATTCCCATCGGTAAAAATAATATCTGCCCTGTACGAAAATACAGCTTCAGAAAATTCACCAATCGCGCACCCGTAAGCGTATCTGCCCCATATGCTGTTAATGCATCACTTGTTGGGATGAAGACCGTATAATTCTCATTATCAGATAATAAAGGTATATTTGTATTCTTTATCATTAGATAACCCTGCCTTTTTCAACAAAGCATGAAAATAAGGGAATGATGCACTTATTTTACCGTAAATAGTGGAAGCATGTGAAACTAAACCAGTTGTCTATATTATAGGTTGCTACCATTGTCAGCATCTGTACTTATTTGTACAGGATAATCCGGCGCCTGCATTATTCCATTGTATCTGATTGTTGTTGGACCTGTACCACTAACTTCACCTGTTTCATTATTAATTACCAGGTAATTTCCGGCAAGATTTAAAATAAATTCTTTTCTGGCAATACCTTTTGGAACCTGTGTGCCGATATGATTTAAAAGAAGAGTTCTCAGGTCATTATTTGTTAAAGATATTCTTCTTGCACTTGCACCGGACCCCGAGAAGCAGTGAAAACCTCTGTTGTTTCATTGTAGAGCAAAGATGAATCTACTCTTATATTTACATCCGGTTCAACATAAAATGAATAATTTTGATCACGTTTTTTAAGTGCTGATAATAATCCTGATTTTTCGATAGCATACATTACCGTGGAATAACCACGACGAAGGTATACCGGTCCTGTTACACTTTTAAACGCTCTGGGAACAAGTGCCTTGTTAACTCCAATGAATGTACAATTACTGCCATATTCTTTCTGAACAATCGTATTTTCATCTATAGGTACATAGTCTCCTTCACCATTATAAAATCCTTTATTAAATTCGCTCGGATATATGGCATTCACCGCCATGTTGGTGTTCACAATAATCCTTTTAATATTTGCTGGTGCATTTTTTAAAGTACCCCAACCACCGGGAATAGCCAGATAGTCGTTGACAAAATGAGTGAATGCCTGATTGGTCGGTGCAACCAAACCATGATGATAGCGAATAGTAACATTACTGGGTAATCCAAATGTACCTAATGGAGGACTGGTTTCTTCATTAGATATGTCAAAAGCCAGATCCGGGTACGTAAGATTAAATAATGAATCTACTTGTAAACCTATATCAGCTCCTGGTTGTTTAAAGGTCTGGCTTTCGTTGTAAGTAAATTCCGGAAACTGGTGAACCAACGATAGAAAATCAGTATATGAATTACCATCTTTTTCAGTACTGAGTATTTCTTCTCCATTTTTTAAGAGGTTCTACCACTCTGTCGATATCATAGATAAAACCGTTTTCGGCAAAAATTTCCTTTCCTAATACACGGGCACCTGCAAAATAAATGTCGGTATCTGCTTCAAAAGGTCTGTCAAAATAAAAGGAATAATCATCTTTTGTTAAATCAGAAATGTCAAGATATTTTTTAAAAAAGATGGGTACATATTTACGCGAATCGGTATAAACTTTTCTAAACCAGTTAGTACTGTTTGAATCAACAATAATCATGTTATTTTTATTATCCTGATCCACTCCATAAAAACGATCTGGTTCACGCAAGAGTGTTTCCCTCTTAAATCCTCTGGGTTTATCGTTGTTTATATCGGTAGAATCAATCCAACCGTAAACATCTAACGATTGAAGCTGATCTTTACTCCAGGGATTCTGAACAATAAGATATTTAACCATATCGGTTAAAAAGGGAAGGGGTATGTCATTTATTGTATTGTAGGCAGGATGGTTACTCAAATATGCATCAAACGCATCGTTTGTAGGTGCAAATACTGTATAACTACCCGATACATTTATAATAGTATCGTATCCTGTTAATTTAATACATTCGGCAAATGTAGAAAGCTCGGGTTGAGCTTCTATTTGTGTATAAATCTTACCGGCTAGCCAACTGGGACGTTTGTACTTTGCCTGTTCTGTTAAATCTTTCTTACAACTGGCCAGGCCTATGCATACCAATACTACTAAGGCTAATTTTGTTTTAATCTTCATAGTTGTCTTTTTTGCTGATGCAAACATATAAAAAATTTATATAAATAAAGTATAAGTTGAATTATTTGAAATAATTATATAGAATAATGATCAGAATTGCAGTGCATTACTGTATAGACCTGTGCAAATTCTGTTATTATTGATTGTTTTGTGTTATTTGGAATTTTCACTATGTACAGACCCGTTTTCCTTCAGATTAGCAGGAGTAACCCCAAAATGGCCTCTGAAACATTTAATGAAATAGGATATATTGTTAAAGCCGGATAAATAGCATATTTCTTTTACACTATTATTTCTTTTTAGCAGTAATTCGTAAGCACTTTGAAGTTTAATTATCCTGATAAATTCAACCGGAGAGTATCCGGTCAGGGCTTTTATTTTCCTGTAAAGCTGCGTAGAGCTTACATTCATGCTTTCGGCTACAGATTTTACATTAAAAGATGGGTCTGTTATATTTTTTTCCAGGATACTTCGGAAATTCATTATAAATTCATCATCTTTTGAAAAATTTGTCTCCGATATTTCAACCATAAAATTCTGATTCTGATATTTTCTTCGTATTAATTCCCTGTTTTTAATAAGTCTGGAAATTTGCGAAGTAACTATTTCAAGGTCAAAAGGTTTGGTAATATAAGCATCGGCACCTGATTTGTAACCTGTAATAATCTGTTCCTGCCTGGTTTTAGCAGTAAGAAGAATAACAGGTATGTGACAAGTTTTCTGGTCTTCCTTGACTTCTTTGCAAAGTTGGTACCCATCTTTGTCAGGCATAATAATATCAGAGATAACAATATCCGGGATAATATTTTTGATGATTTTTAAACCTTCTTCCCCATTAATTGCTTCGAGGCATAAATAATTTCTGGATAAAACCTGTTTCATAAATGCCCTTAATTCATCATTGTCTTCAACCAAAACAATGGTTTCCTTTTTATTAACATCAGGCGGGTCTGTTACATGAGACTCATATTCGTCGTATTCGGTTTCTAAGTTATCTTCAATTTCAATTACTGTATTATCCAATTCAACAGTAGATGGAATGTATGGTAAGTAAACATTAAAAGCCATACCCTTCCCTTCAACAGGTTCGGCTTCAATTTTACCATGATGCAATTCAACCAAAGATTTAGAGAAAGATAAGCCGATACCAGTGCCTTCAATGTTTTCATCAGTTTTATAAAAACGCTCAAAAATTTTCTTTCTGTCTTTTTCCTGAATAACTGTACCTTCGTTAAAGACTGATATAACCAGTTGGGGATTGCCTTTATTATTAAATGATTGTTTATTAATCGATAAAGTAACGCTGATATTGCGGCCCTCGGATGTATGTTTAAAAGCATTTGATAAGAGGTTATACAGTACTTCTTCTATTTTTTGTGGGTCGACCCACACAAATAAAGCGTTAAATGGGATATCCAAAGTGAGCTGCACGTGCTGACTTTTTTCAAAGCTTTTAAAATTGAAAACCACCTCTCTGATGATTTTTACAATATCAGTTTTCTGTTTGTATAATATGAGTTTTCCTGCATTAAGTTTTCTGAAGTCAACAATTTGGTTTATTAATTGCAACAGGTAATTCGAATTTCTCTGAATCAGGTTCAGGTGGTTCTTCCACTCGGGTTTAATATCCTGATAGTTTTGCATTAAATCGGAAATAGGTGCAACCACCAAACTAAGTGGTGTTTTTAATCCGTGGGCTATATTGGTCAAAAATAACATCTTATTTTCATTATTTTCAAGGACTATCTGACTTTCCTTTTTTTCATAAATTAATCGTTGTCGATTAACTATAATATATATTAGGCTACCCATCAGAGCTATTGCGATAAGTATGAATAGCAAGATTACATACCAGGTTAAATACCAAGGTCTTAATACTTCAATAGTCAGTATTTTTGTTTCAACAGAAGCTACATTGTCAGAACTGATGGCTTTTGTTTTCAGCGTGTAGGTTCCTGGTGGCAGGTTTGAATAATAGATGTTACGATAAATAGCAGGAATGGTCCGCCACTTTCTGTCATATCCTTTCAGTAAATAGGTTATCTTATTTTCTTCAGGATATTGGTAATGCAAAGCAGCTACACCAATACTAAAAGTCTTGTGTTTGTATGGTAAAATGATCTTATTTGTTTCATTAATATTTTTAAACAATATCTGCCGTCCCTGAATGGTATCTCCTACATGAACTATATTATTGGCGAATTTTAAATCAGTAAAAATAATCTTTGGCTTTATAGTGTCGGATTTAATATTTTTTGGATAAAAGCAGGTAAAACCATTGTCACCGCCAAAGAAAATTTCTCCATCCAACGATTTATAGTATGAATTCACCATGAATATTTCACCCTGTAACCCGTCAGATGTTGTGAACTTTGTTACAGACAGTTTACCATCATGCATATTAAGTGATGCAATACCTTTCTTGGTACTGATCCATATTTTACCTGTTTCGTCGGCAAGCATACCTAAAATATTATCATCAGGTAAGTTATTGTCTGTGGTCAAATGGCTGAAAAGATTGGTCTCAGGATCCCAAATATTGATTCCGCCTCCCTGGGTACCAATCCATATTTTCCCATCGAAATTCTCGTACAAACAATTTATTTCATTATTATTTAAATAATTACTGTCATTTCTATACGCTACAAATCTTTTGAATTTCAGATCAGGTTTTACTTTTCCGGATAAATCAATATTGTTATAAGGAATTTTCAGCAGGTTTAACCCATTAACCGTACCTATCCAGAACCTTTCTTCATCATCGATATCAATGGTTAAAATAGTGTTATCAGAAATTGTTTCGTCATCCGAAATATCCGTTTTATACTGGAAATATGATTTTGTTTTGTTTTCCTCTGGATTGGGAATGAGAATCAATCCTGCATTTAAAGCTGCACACCAGATATTATCATTTTTATCGACATATACTTTCCTTATTGTATTATTGAGGAGTATATCCGAACTAAACGGAGTAAGAAACCACTCATTATTTTTTTTATATAATTTAAGTAATCCTGCATCTGATCCGACCCAGAAAAGATTATCAGATGCTTTTTCAATGTCCCATATTCCTTCATTAAACGGAACTGTTTTGTTTCCGAGTTTCAGTTTCACAGTTTTGAAAACCGGTTTGCTATACGGATCAGCTGTTTTATCGACCAGATTAAGTCCGCCGGTTCGCACGCCGACAAAAATTTCTTTTTCAGTTCCACCAAAACAGTTTACTTTATTTCCCGTTAATGTATGTTTATTGAATGGATTCTGATGGTAACTATAAAATGATTTTTGATAAAGATTTAATATACTTATACCTTGTCCCTGGTGCCCGATCCAGAGGTTTCCGGAGAAATCCTCATATAAAACATGGATAACACTATTGAGCAATGTTCCATACTGGAAAGGATTTGCCTGATATTTTCCGGTTTTCCCCGAATGCAGATTAACAAATAAAAGCTCAGGTGAAAGAGTGGAGCAATATATTTTATTATCGCTGGTATAAATTATTCTTTGAATATTAGAACCAGGGAAATAGCGGGTACTTATTTTATTCTTTCCGGTTAATGAATATATTTCAATTCCATTACGGGTACCGATATAAAGATTATTTTCAGGTTTAACACATTCTATATAATTTGCCTGGGTTTCCAATTTTAGAATCCGGTGAATATTAACAGCTGGATATTGATTTACATTTTCCAGTTTTGCACTGTAAACAAAAGCAGTATTTTGCAGTGAATTATTGGAAATAAAGTAAAGTGTATTATTGAAAGCTGTACAATATTCATAATTAGGAGAAACTTGATTTTCTGAGTCATATACCGGCAATAGTTTAGCATGGTAACCTGCCTTATCTTTTTCCGATAAGGGAATTATATAAAAGTTGTCATGAGTATGTATAATCAGGTTACCATTAACTTCCATTAAGTTCGAAATTATTATTCCGGTGGGAGAAGCATTCTCAAAATGATATTGCCTGAATGTATGCGTATTTTCTAAAAAGAGGCACAATCCTCTACTGGTTACTACCCATAAATTATTTTCTGAATCGACAAATAGTTTTTTAACCTTTTTGTCTGGCAAACTGGAGGGATTCCCTAATTCCGGTTTAAAGTAGGTATAATTGTATCCATCGTAACGGATTAAGCCCGACCACGTGGCAAACCACATTAAACCTTCTTTATCCTGGACAATCGAATTGACTTCTCCATCTATCAAACCGTCTTTTGGCTGCAGATATCTGAAATTAGTGTTATTTGCAATAGTATGGACCACGCAGAAAACCGCCATACCAATCATCGTCAACCGGCGCAATAACATGGGAACCTCCTTAGTTACTTTAAAATGAAATTTAATATGCTGGGAAATACAAACATGTTAGATGCTTCAAAGATAGTATATTTTGTTTTTTTGATATAGTTTTGAAATAAAATGTAATTATACTCTACGTATTTAAATTAATTATTGTTTTCTTAAAAATATATATTGCTTTTTTTATTATCTATTCACTCTGCTTCAGGGTAAAATTTCTTTGCTTGAAATATAAGAAATTATGAAAATATATATATCACGCAGAAATAATTCTTTAATATTAATTTTGAATCAACAAATATGTGTATATTAAACGATGTTTATTATAGAATAGTACAATGAATTTTAATTATTTCATAATCTGATTTTTTACTGAATAAATGAATGATTATTGAATGATTCATACTGATTATAAGGATAAATGAAGAAATATAATGTGATTTACGCACCGCCTTATAAAAAAAGCAATGGAATACATTTGAATAGTAATGTAATATTTATGGTATTCTTAAACGATTCGTTGTATGATTCTTTGCATATTTTATCAAAGACATAATAAATAATTTCCATATTTGGAAAATATTTTTAAAAGTAGTACTTTTCGAAATTAATTTAATTTTTAACTAAAACTTAACCATTATGAAGCTTAAACTTTTACTTTTTTCCTTATTACTATCCTGTGGGATACTAAGTGCACAGGATACAATACGGACATTGTTAATTACAGAAGCTCGGCTTGACAGGGCTGATGACAACTATGTTGAGCTAACAAACATGGGAGCGGCTGCTGTTAATCTTTCCCAGTTTGAATTTGGAAGGATTGGGCCATGGACTACACCCGGACTGATAGACTTTAGCCCAGTAGATAACTGGTTCATGCTTCCGGATACTGTTTTACAGCCCGGTGCAACCTATGTTATTGGTGTTGTAGCAGACTGGCAGCCAAAAATGGAAAGAATCGATCCTTTTTTATATGGTTTTCGTGCTACAAAGGCTGATATGAAAAATTTGGTCGATTTACCTGTTTATAATTCGGAAACACAGCATCCCGGACATATTTACAAAGACAGTGTTTCAGCAACACAACTTGTAAATACATTTACAGTATGGAACGGACGTGATTGCTGGTATCTCAGACAGCATCTTTCAACAACCGACTCAGTAGTAGTCGATCAGGTAAACGGAAATTTCAGCGATGGTACAAGACCACAACCAAATGGTAATTTCGCAGAATCAGTTGCCGGTGTAGAAAATGCAACAAATACTTGTGTTCTTGTTCGTAAGTTTAACGTAAAAACAGGAAGTCTTGACTGGCTTACTGCAAAGGGTGATGCTGTAGCATCAGATTGGATACCCATTCCATTTTCCGGTATTTCAGGAAATAATGACGGAACGTTTGCCTCATTCTGGACAGTAGGAAATCAGGGCGCTTATACATTAACTGATAATACTTTGCAACCTAAACACAGCGGAGTTACTGTTGATATGAATAGTGATCCTGCAACTATAACTGTACCCTGGGGTGTAAGGAGAAATGATTCGTTAATGTTCCAGTTCGAGAAAACACCCGGACTGGCCTGGCATTATGATTACGTAGCCAATCATGAAGATTCGGCATTTCTTGGTGCACAAACTGGAGACACCCTTACAATATATGTATGCGGTGATGATGTAACAATAAAGAAATTTGCCATTATAGTTACTGCTCCTTCTAACACTGAAGCCCGGGTAATACCCAAAAAAGCTTTTAACAGTGATGGTTATTATACCAATATGGCCGCACAGAATTCTGCTTTCTGTCAGGTAACTGATGGTGTTCCCGAAATGGATACAATTCTTGCATCAAATGAAATTGTTGGTATTCCATATGCCACCCGTACAGACTCTTTGATGAAGTATCTTGAAATGGCACCGGGCGCTACCTATTCATTTACATATGTTGATGGAGATGAAAGAGCTGACCTGAAAGATGGAGACATACTTAAAATTACAGCTGCCGACGGAACAACAACAAAAGAATATTACATCAAGGTTGATCACTATCGTCCAAGTCATAATGCAAATCTCAGTTCAATAACATGGCCTGATATTCCTGATTTTTATAAAGGTATATTTGGCTGGACAGGTGATACTATTCCGAACTTTTCTACTTCCAATTATAGTTATACCATTCAGGTACCCTTTGATGTTGACGGTATTCCTGCTTTGGTTGCACACACCGATGCGCTTAATACAAAAGTTAAGTTAACAAGGGCTACCAGTTTATTCACAAGCCAGGAAGCAAAAACTGCAAGTTTCACTACTACGGCTGAAGATGATACTACTATTAATGTATATAAAGTAGTAATGAATAAAGAATTAGCTCCAGTTAATATTCAGGCAAGGGTGAAGGAACCGTTTATTTCCAGGTTTGTATACAGAGATCAATTTGCCAATAACTTTATCCAGATATGCAATCCCGGAGAGGGAACACTTAATTTAAATCACTATATGATTGCTGAAGGTAATGTTACCAGTCCTGCGGATGTTATTACCCAATTTTCTAATAATACTGGTGCTGACTGGGCTAATAGATATAAAAAATATATCCCTGGTTACAAATGGCAGGATTCCACACTCTGGAAAGTTCAGGCTGCTATTGCAGTTCCCGACCTGAATGTTAATTCAAAGGTAATAGCTCACGATGTATTTGTTTTGGGAACTCTCATGACTGGCATAAGTGGATATCCCTGGTATGCAAGTGAACAATGTGATGTCATCTTTGGACTTGGACATGATCCGTGGGGGGAAAATGTAATCCGACGTAAAGCCATGGATGGATGGCAAGGTGGTGGTTGGTATTTGTTCCGGATTGATAACGATTCGATCTTGGCAGGAACTAAACCGGCAGACGACCCCAATGACTTTACCTTGTTAGATGTATTCGGAAGTGGCGACGGTGATTGGCCGGTAGTTGGCGGAGTACAGATGCTGCAAGTTAAAGTTATGAAAGAAAGCCCGATATTTACAAAGGTAATCCTGAATACAATGGTTCTTTCGGAACGGATGCAGCTACCAGTGAATGGATTATGAAAAACGACGCTTATTATAATGCATTAGGTTTCGGTTGGCCTCAGAATATTCTGCAGATAGTTAGCGGAATTGGTACTCATAATATGGACCCGGTTACTATATACAGATCTACTGTTTCATCTTTTGTTTATAAGGTAAGTCTTGGATATTCAGACAATGAGCAGATCAGGGGAGTTGTAACAGATACTACTGTTAACGGTTTTCTTGCCAATATTATCAAGGCTGATCCAGGTCAGGCACTTACAGTAAAAGCTGCTGCAAATGGGAATACACTCACTGGTACAGATGTCGTATCTAACGGTGATTCACTTATTGTATTGTCTGCTGATTCAACCAATACTTCGAAATATATACTTGAAGTAACTGATGGTGGATTAAGTCACGATGCAGTTCTTACTTCTGATGCATATACAATTGGTGTAGATGGAAGTACCGGAACAGTTGGGGGATTTGATTATGGTACTACTCTTAAAACTGTTTTTGAGTAGTGTTACAGTACCTGACGGAGCAACACTTACTGTAATTGATGATTCGGGTGCTTATGTACCATTCAAAGAACTGAATTACGATACAACTTATGTAGATGTTATGGTAAACAGCCATACACATTTCTTGGTTGTAGCTGAAGACGGTACTACTTCCATTAACTATACGTTAATGCCAAATGCCGATTCAAGTGCTGCATTTGTTACATCTACTAGTATACTCTGTTGATCAGAATGTATCTCTTATATCACTTATACCTCAGGGAACAACTGTAAGTTCATTATTCACGAACCTTATTCCTGCACCGGGAGCAACTTTGAAAATATTTACCAAAACAGGTCAGGAACGTACAGAAGGGAATGTTGTACTTGATGATAAAGTTGTTGTAACAGCTTTGGATGGTAAAACAACAAAGCCTTATTACCTGCAAATGTTAGAAGTTTATAGGACCTAGCACGTTGGCCTACTTGAGTTCTGATGTTTATAATGTTGATCAGGTTGAATTCAAGGTTTCTATTGTTTATCCGGATGGAACCAATGCTCCTACAGTCGTGACATGCTAGGTAATATCTACTCTTGCTGCCGGTGCTAGCGCTGTTGTTACCGATGAAGTGGTACTGAAAAAGCCGGAACGGATGCTGTAGCTCAGGGAGATATCATTATGGTTACTGCTGAAGATGGTGTTACTACTAATAATTATGTGGTTGATCTTTCTGTAACCGGTATTAATAATTACAGTAGCGATGCTGTTAAGATGTACCCGAATCCGACTTCTGGTATGGTCTTTATGTCAGGACTTACTACAGGAACTATACTTCATGTATACAATTCCGTTGGTGTGAAAGTTCTTGATAAAGAAGTTCGTGGAGTTAGTCAAGAGCTTTCTCTTGAAAAATATAGCAGCGGACTTTATTTCATTATAATTACTGACAAGGATAATAGTGTTGTTGGTAAATATAAAGTAGTACTTAAATAAGTATTAAATAAGAATCTGTTTAAAAAGTGGGAACCTGTTTCAGGTTCTCACTTTTTATTTATAAAAAATCTATTTTTCTGCAAGTTGATGAATCTGATAATCAATCAGTGGTATCACTACTGGGTTCAAAAAGATGAATTTTTATATTTCTTTTCGTATTTTTCCAGTCTTTAAAGAATTTTTACAGATTTATTGAAATAAAAAGATAGAACGGAATTAGTATTCCATCAAATTATTAACTGTTACATTTAAGTCATTTTAATATGCATGTCTCACTAAAAAAAATATTATTTTTCATTTCTTGCCTGTTTTTTTTACAATTATCATTTCAGTTGATTGCCCAGATTACGCCAAAGGAGGCTGTTCTGGAGATGCAGAAAGGAATAAATCTTGGAAATACTTTTGAACCACCGGATGAGGGTGGTTGGAATAATCCCAAGGCGCAGGAGTATTATTTTGATATGTACAAAGAGGCAGGTTTTCAGTGTGTAAGGATTCCAATACGATGGGACGAGCATACTCCAAAGACTTCTCCTTATAAGATTGACGAAGCATGGATGCAACGGGTAGAACAGATTGTGGATTGGGGACTTTCCAGGGGATTATTCATTGTTATAAATGCACATCATGAAGAATGGATCAAATCGAATTATGATAATCCTGAATACCGTGCGCGTTTTGACAGTATATGGTCACAAATTGCAGTGCGATTTAAAGATAAATCGGATAAATTATTCTTTGAAATAATTAACGAGCCATATGGATTGACGAAAGCACAGAATGATGAATTACATCAGCGGGTCCTCTCTATTATAAGAAAAACCAATCCTACCCGGATTGTTATTTTTCAAGGAAATAACTGGGGAGGCTCAGACGATCTTATTCAGGCAGCTATTCCGAATGATGACTATGTAATGGGTTCTTTTCATTCATATGATCCTTATCTTTTTGGTCTTGAAGGCCAGGGGTCCTGGGGAAGTGCATCGGATTATAATACCCTCAGAAATAAATTTATATCCCTTAAAAACTGGTCTGATACGCACACCATCCCTGTTTTTTTAGGGGAATTTGGCGCAGTAAATACCTGCGACTATAATTCGAGAATGAGGCATTACAGGGCATACGTTGAATTTGCCCAACAATACGGATTTGTTTATTGTGCCTGGGATGACGGAGGTGACTTCAGGATTATGGAAAGGCAACAGCATAAATGGAATGAGATAAAAGATATTTTACTTCATACAACCCATGAATCACCGTCAAATTTGAAATTAAAAATAGTACAGGATACAATTATGCAGGTATCATGGTCAAACGTGGTTTCAGATAATGATAGTTTATTTATTGAAAGACGAACCAGTTCAACCGGATACACTAAAATAGCTGTATTGAAAAATGATAGTACTTATTTTCTGGATAAAGGGCTTAAACAAAATGTGGATTTTTATTACAGAATAATTGCACATTACAATTCAGGGGATGATCTTTATTCCCAACCTGTGAAAGGAAATATACCAGTTTATATACCAAAAGTCAGAGAATATTATTTGGGTGAACCTATACCGGTACCGGGTACAGTGGAAGCTGAGGATTATGATATCGGAGGAGAAGGTCTGACCTATCACGACCTGGATGCAACTAACATTGCCGGTGCTTACCGGCCAAACGAGGGAGTGGATATTTTTGATCGTCTCGGAGATGGTTATCAAATTGGGAATGCATTTCCGGGTGAATGGTTTGAATTCACCCTCAATGTAACTGAAGCCGGTAGTTATACGATAAAGACTTATATTGCCGCAATTGAAGCCGGAGGTAAATTTCAAATCAAAATCGGAGATAAATTTTCTGATACCCTTTCTGCGTATAGTACTAACAGCAATCTTACTACTCAACCGGTGACAACCACTATGGTTCTGGATACAGGTTTACAGGTTATGAGATTTAGCATTATTACTTCACCTCAATTTTATATTGATAAGTTTACATTTGAGTTACCCAGTGATACTACTGCCACAACTCTTAATAATAATAATACTGATAATATTAACATTTACAGAAATCAGAACCTTGAATTAGTGATAAGCATGAACAATGGAAGACCTCTAAAAATGGTCAATGTTTACAACATTACCGGTTCTCCTGTTATTTCTATCAGAAATCAAGGAAGCAAACTTTTATTGCCTACAGCTTCTTTACCCTCAGGAATTTATATAGTGCGTGTTTTTACCAGAAATGAAGTATATTCGAAGAAAATAATCTTCAGATAATTTTTAACTCTCTGCAGTAATCTATCTTTAAAGTAAAAGATTTTACCAGGAAACCTTGTTGTTCATTATACATATCTGAATATTATCTGGTTTACAATCAACACTTATTACAAACAACCCCTTGGCATCAAATATCAATTTTGTCAAATCTTTAAGACAACTAAAAAAATGAAAAAACTTGAAAAATGGTCTGTAATGTTTCTGGTACTTTCCTTTTGGGTGTTAATCTGTAAAGCGCAGCCTGTACAAGAACATGGGCAACTCAAAGTGGACGGTATTCATTTAATTGATCAGAATAATAAACCTGTTATGCTTTGGGGTGTAAGCTATGGATGGCATAACTGGTGGCCCAGGTTTTACAATGAAGAAACGGTAGGTTGGTTATATAATGACTGGGGCTGTAACCTGGTGCGAGCTGCCATGGGTGTTGAACCTGATAAAGGATACCTTAATTATCCTGAGTGGTCGCAGCAGAAGGTTGAAGCCGTTGTTCAGGGAGCTATTGATAATGGTATTTATGTGATCATCGACTGGCATAGTCACCATATCCAATTAGAAGCAGCTAAAACTTTCTTTTCTGCTATGGCAAAAAAGTATGGGAAGTATCCGAATATCATATACGAAATATATAATGAGCCCGTTCGGGATTCCTGGGAAGATGTAAAAGCCTATTCCGTGGAGGTGATCAAAACCATCAGAGAACAGGATCCTGATAACATTATACTGGTGGGCTCTCCTCACTGGGATCAGGATTTGCAAATAGTTGCCGATGATCCTATAAAGGGTTTCCATAATATTATGTATACCCTTCATTTTTATGCAGCAACACATAAACAATCCTTACGCAACAGAGCGAATTATGCGTTGAAAAAGGGTATTCCTATATTTGTTTCCGAATCGGCGGGTATGAAAGCTAACGGCAATGGGTCCATTAATTATGAAGAATGGCAGAAATGGATAGATTGGATGACATCCAATAAAATCAGCTGGGTAACCTGGTCCATTGCTGATAAAAATGAAACCTGTTCAATGCTGAACCCTTCTGCTGATTCAAAGGGAAACTGGAAAGAATCCGATCTTAAAGAATCAGGTATTAAAACCAGGGAATATTATCGCAACCTTTCCGGTAAAAACAGTACCTTGAAAAACTAAAAACAATTGCAAAAGATGATGGATTATCAACATGGAAAATTTTTGAATCAATTTCACATCAGGTATTTTCTGGTAATACTATTATTATTTAGTCCTTTGTGGAAAATCAATGCGCAATCGGAGACTTTGGTTGCCGAAGCTGAAGCAGAAAATGGTGTACTTACCGGTGTTTATAAAAGCAGCTCTGTTTCCGGTTTTTCAGGGACCGGATATGTTACCGGATTCGATAACAGTGGAGATCAGGTTAAAGTAACGATCAATATCCCTGAACAGGGATTCTATAAACTGGTCATTCGGTATAATGGCCCCAGTGGTGATAAATACCAGGATCTGATTGTCAATGATTCTCCAGCTTCTTCAGTCAGTTTTCCGGCAACAAATACCTTTGCTGATATTGAAGCAGGTAGCTTTTTTCTGAATCAGGGTGAAAATACCTTTATAATCAGAAAGAATTGGGGATGGACAAACATTGATAAGTTTATAATTTATGCATCCCAAAAAAATATCTACAATATAACTCCAAACCTGGTAGATTCCCAGGCGACTGATGCAACAAAAGCCCTATACGAATTTTTGCGAATGCAATTTGGCCACCGGATTATTTCCGGACAAACGAATAGTTATTATAATGTTCTGAAGAATGATGCCGGCAAATCTCCCATGATTCGTGCAGGAGATTTTCAACCTTTTACTGAAGGATATCCATATCTGTGGGTGGATGGGCAACATGTTTTTGGTAAGAGTGATAACGGATCGGTTCAGGAACTTATTAACTGGTATGACAGTACCGGTGGAAAAGGAATTGTCTCATACCAGTGGCATTGGCATTCACCTACAGGTGGCTCTCCCGGAACCAATACTTTTTATACTTCACTAACCAGTTTCGATGTAACAAAAGCTGTAACCCCCGGAACGCAGGAATATACCGATATTATCCGTGACATAGATGATATTGCAGCAGAAATAAAAAAATTCCAGGATGCTGGTATTCCCATACTTTGGAGGCCATTACACGAAGCAGGAGGGGGCTGGTTCTGGTGGGGCGCTAAGGGCCCTGAAGCCTGTAAAAAATTGTATGACATTTTATATGACAGATTGGTGAATTATCACCAGCTACATAACCTGATATGGGTATGGTCAACTCCGGAGGCTGACTGGTATCCCGGGAATGACAAAGTTGATATCATTGGCTATGATTCTTACCCGGGTAGCTATAATTATGGTATCCAGAAAACAGTTTTTGACCAGCTATTCAAGCTTACAAACGGGCAAAAATTAATTGCTATGTCCGAAAATGGTCCCATTCCCGATCCGTCTGCTTGTTTACAATATGATGCTCCATGGTTATACTTTATGTCCTGGAGTAACCTGGTTTCGGAGCAAAATTCGGCCGATCATATGAAGGAAGTCTTCAATAACAAAGATGTGATCAGCATTGAATCGAACAATGCCAGAACCAGCTATGAGTGGAGAAGTTCCCTTTATCCGGATAACTGGAAACCGGGATACAAAGATGCTCAGGGGCGGTTCCTCCACGATTTCTCCTATGCAGGATATCATCATGGAGAAAAAGCTATTCCTCACAAGACAGATAGGATTTTCAATGTAACCCTTCCTCCGTATAATGCCGACAACTCAGGCACAAATGATGTAACAGCTGTAATTCAGCAGGCGCTTGATGATGTGGGAGCTTCCGGTGGTGGTGTGGTTTACCTTCCTGCAGGTACGTACAGGATTAAAACACCGGATAATGCAGATTATGGACTC
Organism: uncultured Bacteroidales bacterium; assembly: GCA_963748095.1. Taxonomy (GTDB): domain Bacteria; phylum Bacteroidota; class Bacteroidia; order Bacteroidales; family UBA10428; genus CAVVIO01. Next base: position 67,713 of record CAVVIO010000033.1, on the reverse strand, counting down.
AGAATACGGTATGACAGTACAGTTCTTCGTGGAGCGGGTACCGATTCAACTTTTATTTACAATGATACGTCATTCATGAGAAAGAAAAGTATCATTGAGGTATATGGTGATTATGCCGGCTGGTTACATCCTTTCGGAACGTCATCAAGGATCACCGCAGATCTGATGGAACCCTCACGCATACTGCCGGTTGAATCGGTTGACGGATTCAATATCGGAGATAATATTATTGTAACTGCCTCACCAACTGATGCTTTTTTTTCTGAACATCAAATGGAGGGGATATGGACAAAAAATGCCTTCGGTGCGGTTGCTTTTATGCGAAAGATCGACTCAGTTGATTCTAAAAACAAACTGCTGATTATTGATGCACCAACCCGTTATTATTTGAAAACGCGTGATACAGCGCGTGTGTATCATGCAGGCAGACATTTACGTGAATGCGGGATTGAAGATCTGTCAATAGGAAATAAACAGAATCAGAAATCCGGGTGGAATGAAGAATCATGGGATACATTGGGAACCGGTGCTTACGATGTGCATTTTTCTCATGCGATAGTATTTAAAAATTGTTTTAATAGTTGGGTTAAGAATGTAAATACCTATAAACCAGATTCAAATACGGAAGATATTCATATTTTGTCTAATATGTTGTTACTGGATCAATGCCGGTTTATTACCGTCGACTCTTGTTACTTTCAAAAACCTCAATACAGAGGGGGCGGAGGAAATGGTTATATGTATACCCTCGAGTCAAATGATTGTTTGATTGAAAACAGTAAAGCCAATAAGGGTCGGCATAATTATGATTTCAAATATCCTTACAGTAATGGTAATGTAATCCTTAATTGTAGAGCTGAAAATTCAAAATATGCCAGTGATTTTCACATGTACCTGAGTATGGCAAATCTTTTTGATCATTGTACGGTGGATAGCGATTACCTCGAATCTGTTTTCCGCCCTTACGGAGGGAGTGCTATACATGGTTATTCATCCACACAGTCGGTTTTTTATAATACTGTGGGAGAGGCCTATCATTCCAATAAGGAATATATTGTTGATTCAAGGCAGTTTGGTCAGGGTTATATTATCGGAACATCAGGTAATGCCTACAATGTGAATCTCTTTCCGGTTACAGGCACGTTAAATGGATATGCCTATAATACCATTCCCAGGGATTTCTCAGAAGGAATAGGTGACGGAGAGAATTTAAGACCGGTTTCCTTATACCTGGATCAACTCGATCGGAGACTTAATCGATCTGCTTCAGTGGGTAGGTTTCATGTTAATTTCACAGTGAAAGATTCAACAACTGGTAACGTTATTCCTGGTTGTAATGTCAGTATCTATAATACAGAAGAAATTTCGGATAGTAACGGAGCAGCTGCCTTTGATTCAGTATATGAAAGTTTTATTCTTAATGCTGAAAAAAAGTATTACATTCCTATATCAAACAGGCAATTTGTTATAGACAGTGATACTTCTCTTGTTGTTTATCTTCGAATGCAACAGTATGAGGCTACATTCCGGCTGAAGGATGAAAAAAATAATGGATTGTTACCGGGAGTATCTGTTAAGCTTGGAAGCCTTGCTGATACAACAGACTCACTGGGTAAGGCTGTATTCTTTGTTACAGCAGGAGACTATCATTATAATTTTGTTTTGCCTGATTACAGAACGGAAGAAGGCAATTTGACTATTGTTTCAGATACCCTGATGAATTTTTACCTGAAACGCGAACAGGCAACTGCTACCTTTGTAGTGAAGAATGCTTCTCTGCCGGTCGAGGGAGCTGTTGTGCGAATTGGTTCAGATTCGCTTTTAACTGATGTATCCGGGAATGCCGGTTTTAAAGGTTTGCAGGTTGATTCAAATTATCTTTACACGATTGGCTCTACTGATTATTATCCACAGGAAGGTAGCTTTTATCTTATTGTAGATACCACAATCAATATTTCACTTGAAGTTCTTTCGGATGTAGTCAATGAAAATGCATTATACCAGGGAATTTTGCTATGGCCAAACCCGGCTGAAGATTATATTTATATCAGTGCTAAAGGTAATATCTCCGGAAATTCTTGTCGCATTCTGGATTTGACCGGTCATAAAATACTGGAACAAAAGATCAAACAGATTCCTTTTAGCCTTAATATCAGAACCCTCACTCCTGGATTTTACATTCTTCAGTTAACTAATAATGGAATTATTTCTTCAGGATTTTACTTTGTAAAAAGTAAATAATCCGGCTTTTGTTTGTCTCAGTATCTGAATAATGAACTATTTATTCTTGATTATTCGGGCAGTTGAAGAAACCATAACCTGCTTCACTTTTTACTGAACGATATCTTTCTGATTATAAAAAATTATAGAAATAAGATACAATCTTTAAGGTTTATTCTTTGCCAAGACTATTAAGTGGTCTTCCTGTGTTTTAATTCTTTAATAACTACAAAACCAATGTGATATATTGGTTTTGTTACTATCCGTGTCCTAAATATGTGGGATTATCATGGTTTTATCATGGTCAAGTATGTAATTTTACTACTCATTTAATTCAATATTTTAATTATGATCAGTCAGCAGTTATTGAAACCTGAGAGTATTGTTATTGTAGGAGGATCGAACAATATCCATAAACCGGGTGGAAAAATACTGAAAAACATTATAACAGGTAAGTACCAGGGGAAACTTTACGTTATCAATCCGAAGGAGGAAGAGGTGCAGGGTATCCCATCCTATCATCGTTGTGAGGATATTCCCGATGTCGACATGGCCATTCTGGCTATACCAGCTCAAGCGTGTAAGGAAAATATTGAAATACTTGCTGAACAAAAGAATACAAAAGCATTTATTATTCTTTCAGCCGGATTTAGTGAATTGGATGCAGATGGAGAGAAGCTGGAGAAAGAAATTGCAGCCATTGTAAACAGAGCTGGAGGGACACTTATCGGTCCCAATTGTATTGGGGTGATCACCCGACATTACCAGGGTGTATTCACCTCTCCCGTACCGGTATTGAGTCCTTCCGGGTGTGATTTCGTTTCGGGTTCAGGAGCGACAGCGGTTTTCATTCTTGAATCGGCCATTCCGAAGGGACTGACATTTTCCAGCCTTTTTTCGGTAGGAAACAGCGCTCAAACCGGTGTGGAGGATATACTTGAATTCTGGGACGAAACATTTGATAAGGAGAAAAGCTCAAAAATTAAGTTATTATATGTTGAGAATATAAAAGATCCGGATAAGCTGTTGAAGCATGCTTCTTCCCTTATTCGTAAAGGGTGTAAGATTGCAGCCATAAAAGCAGGAAGTACAGATGCCGGCAGCAGGGCTGCATCGTCACATACCGGCGCCATTGCCAGTTCCGATTCGGCGGTGGAAGCATTGTTCCGTAAGGCAGGGATAGTGCGTTGCTTTGGCCGTGAGGAATTGACTACGGTTGCTTGCGTTTTGATGCACAAAGAGCTGAAAGGGAAACGGATTGCCATCATCACCCATGCCGGCGGGCCCGCTGTAATGCTGTCAGATGCTTTATCGGCTGGGGGACTTACTATTCCGGCATTAAGCGGGAAAGAAAAAGAAGAACTGCTTGAAAAATTGAACCCGGGTGCATCGGCATCGAATCCTATCGACCTGCTTGCGACAGGTACCGAAGAACACCTTGCACTTGCTATCGATTATTGCGAAAACAAATTCACGAATATCGATGCCATGATCGTTATTTTTGGTAGCACGGGACTAAGCGATGTTTTTGACCCTTACCGGGTACTTCACGAAAAAATGTTATCATGTAAGAAACCCATATTTCCGATATTGCCTTCTGTTTCAAGTGCAGATAAGGAAGTCAGTTATTTTTTATCGATGGAACATGTTAACTTCCCCGATGAAGTATTGCTGGGGCAGGCATTAACTAAGGTATATAATACACCTTATCCGGCTGAAGAAAAAATATTCCTTGATGGAGTGGATATACCACGAATACGGAAAATTATAGAACAATCGGATAACGGTTATCTGCCACCTGAAATCAACCAGCAATTACTGGAGGCCGCTGGTATTCCGGTGGTGAAAGAAGCCGTGGCAAAAACCAGGAAACAGTTGCTGGTAGTAGCCAGCGAAATTGGTTTTCCGGTGGCTATGAAAGTAATAGGACCAGTGCATAAATCGGATGTTGGCGGGGTAACACTGAATATTAAATCGGAACATCATCTTACCGCTGAATTTAGGCGAATGGTAAAGATCAAGGGTGTATCGTCGGTACTGATTCAAAAAATGCATACCGGCACCGAATTGTTTATCGGTGCGAAATACGAACCCCGATTTGGTCATGTGATCATTTGTGGACTGGGAGGTATTTTTGTGGAAGTACTCGGTGATTTTTCATCCGGACTGGCACCACTCACTTTTAAAGAAGCTTTTTCAATGATAAAAAGCCTTAGAAGTTACCGGATTATCCAGGGCGCAAGAGGGCAGGAGGGAATTCATGAAGAGAAATTTGCCGGGATCATTGTCAGACTGTCATCCTTGTTGCGTTATGCAACAGAGATCAAGGAAATAGACCTGAATCCCCTGATTGGGAACAAAGAAAATATTATCGCTGTAGACGCCCGTATCAGGGTGGAGAAGCCGAAAAAATTAACTATTTAAAATCTTTCTTAATTGGTCGTGAAAAGTTTAACGAATAAATAAAATAAATAACTTAGGCACCTTTAAAGGTAGAAATTTGCCCGCGTTTGTTGACAAATAAACCCTTAAAATCTTCGATTACCATGGTAATTAAACAATTATCCGTTTTTCTGGAAAATAAATCGGGCAGGCTCACAGAAGTACTGGAAACATTGGGTAAGGAAGAGATTAAAATAATTGCTTTAAGTGTAGCTGACACTTCCGAATTTGGTATTTTAAGGTTACTTGTTCCCGATCCGGAGAAAGCTAAAGCCCTTTTAAAAGAAAAATCTTTCACAGTGAATCTTTCCGATGTGATTTCGGTAACTACTCCCAGCGAAGCTGGAAATTATGCCCGGATTCTGCATATTTTATCCGATATCAACATTAGCATAGAATATACCTATGCATTTACTATAGGGGATAAATCGATAATTGTAATGCGTACCAATAATCCTGAACTGGCTATTGAAACCCTGAAAAAACATAACCTGGATCTGCTGAATGCAAATGATCTGTATAAAATTTCGAAATAGCTAATGATCTGGAATAAGAGTATAGAATGTATGAGCCGCGAAAAGATGCGCGAGCTCCAGAGTATCAGGTTGCAGGAGATAGTAGAAAGGGTATATTTCAACGTATCGTATTACCGTGAAAAAATGCAGCAGATAGGCGTTGGCCCCGAAGATATCCGGACCATTGACGATCTGCACAAGTTACCTTTTACCACCAAAGATGATTTGCGCGATAATTATCCTTTCGGATTATTTGCCGTACCTATGAGTGAAATTGTACGGCTACACGCTTCATCAGGAACCACCGGCAAACCGACTGTTGTGGGATATACCCGCAAGGATTTGAGTACATGGTCGGAAGTGGTGGCACGTACATTGGCCTGCGCCGGTGCCGATCGCAGGGATTTTATACAGGTAGCTTACGGATATGGACTGTTTACCGGGGGCCTGGGATTGCACTACGGAGCGGAAAAAATCGGTGCAGCTGTTATTCCGATTTCCGGGGGTAATACACGCCGCCAGCTGCAGCTGATGGAAGACTTCGGCAGTACAGTAATTGCCTGTACTCCATCATATGCCCTTTATCTGGCTGAGTCAATAGAAGAAACAGGTATTGACAGGGACAAGTTGAAGCTAAGGGTAGGAGTATTTGGCGCTGAACCATGGACCGAAAACATGCGAAAGGAAATTGAACAAAAACTAAAAATAAAAGCCATCGATATTTACGGACTAAGTGAAGTGATCGGCCCCGGTGTTGCCAGCGAATGCCTTGAACAACGGGGACTCCATGTTAACGAAGATCATTTCATTCCCGAAATTATCGATCCCGATACAGGTGATGTGTTGCCGGAGGGCAGTCTTGGCGAACTGGTATTTACCACTATCACCAAGGAAGGATTGCCGTTGATTCGGTATCGTACGCGCGACCTCACAAGGTTGAATTATGAAAAGTGCGGCTGTGGCCGAACGTTGGCACGTATGGAAAAATGTACGGGAAGAAGCGATGACATGTTGATCATCAGGGGTGTTAATCTGTTCCCATCACAAATAGAAACAATATTGCTTGAGATGAGCGAAACAAAACCCCATTATTTATTGGTGGTCGACAGAATTAATAATCTCGACACGCTACAGTTACAAGTGGAAGTGGAAGAGCAGTTCTTTCAGGATCAAATCAGCCAGCTTCAGTCGTTGCGCAAGAAAATACAGAACAACATTGAAAGTGCACTCGGAATCAGTGTGGATGTGAAACTGGTGGAACCAAAAACGATAGAGCGTAGTGAAGGGAAAGCAAAGCGGGTAATCGACAAAAGAAAATTATGAGACAGGAGAATGCAATGAACAGGAAGATTAATGAAAATACACCCGTACCATTTGATGTGGTCACCAGAAAGATTAAGGAAAGCGGGCTCGAACAGGTTGGAAAAGCATCCATACGCGAGATAGTGGAACTGGTGAACCAGCTTGAAAAAGCTACCGGTATTCCGTTCATCAGAATGGAAATGGGAGTGCCCGGACTGGAGCCGCCACAGGTGGGAATAGAAGCTGAAATAGAAGCTCTCAGAAATGGCGTAGCTTCGAAATATCCTATGATCGACGGGATAGAAGATATTAAACATGAGATGGCGCGATTTGTCAAACTTTTTCTGAACATTGATGTGTCCCCCGGACATTGTATTCCTTCAGTCGGTTCTATGCAGGGGTCCATGGCGGCTTTCATGGTATCGGGCCGATGCAGGAAGGAAAGGGATCATACTTTGTTTATCGATCCCGGTTTTCCCGTGCAGAAAATGCAACACCATGTGATGGGTTTGAAATATGAAACCTTTGATATATATAATTACCGGGGAGAGAAACTAAGGGATAAGCTGAAGTCCTATCTCGATAAAGGGAATATCTCCACGTTTGTTTATTCAAATCCCAATAATCCCTCGTGGATATGTTTTACTGAAGATGAGCTGAAAACCATTGGGGAACTTGCCACCGAATACGATGTTATTGTTATGGAAGACCTTGCTTATTTTGCAATGGATTTCCGGGAAGATTACGGACGTCCGGGAATTCCGCCATATCAGCCTACAGTGGCACGGTACACCGACAATTATCTTTTACTGGTTTCCAGTTCAAAAGCCTTTAGTTATGCAGGGCAACGGGTAGCCATGATGGTTATTTCCGATAAGTTGTTTGAAAGACAGTTCGATGATTTAAAGCAATATTTCTCGGGCAATCTTTTCGGGCATTCCATTGTGTATGGTGCATTGTATTCAATGACTGCTGGTGTGGGGCATTCAGCTCAATATGGTATGGCATCGCTGCTGAAGGCTGCCAACGACGGGAACCTCGATTTCAGGAGCATGGTGAAAGTTTACGGCGAGAGGGCAGAGAAGATGAAACAATTATTTGTGGAAAACGGATTTCACATTGTATATGAAAAGGATGTGGAAAGACCACTTGCTGACGGATTTTATTTTACCATTTCATATCCCGGATTTACCGGGGCAGAATTACTTGAGAAGCTGCTATATTACGGAATAGGGGCCATTACCCTTGATATTACCGGCAGTGAAAGGCATGAAGGATTAAGAGCCTGTGTATCAATGGTGAGGGATGAACAGCTTACTGATCTGGAATACAGGTTGAAGGTTTTTAATGAGCATTATTCATGATAAAACACATGGTTTTTATAGTTAAAATTTCTAATATTGAACAAGATAAATATAAAAGGATCATTTGATCACTGTAATGTTAGAAACAATTGTTAATTACAAAGAATACAATTAAAATGGCAAAGGTAAAAGGAACTATAGTAGTAGACGTGGAAAAATGTAAAGGATGTGAACTGTGTATAGTAGCATGTCCTACCAACGTCATCGCCATGGAGCAACGTGTGAACGGCAAAGGTTATCATTTTGCTTACATGGAAAATCCGGATAATTGTACCGGTTGTGTAAACTGTGCAGTTGTCTGTCCGGATGGTGTTATCACCGTATACCGGCAAAAAGTAACAGCAACAGCTGAGTAAATATCAAAATCTTACAAATAAAATGGGTGAATTAAGATTAATGAAAGGAAATGAGGCGATAGCCGAAGCTGCTATCCGGGCAGGAGCAGATGCATATTTTGGGTATCCTATTACTCCGCAATCGGAAGTAATGGAGTACCTGGCATCCCAGGATCTGGCAAAAAGGACCGGGATGATATTTCTGCAGGCCGAAAGTGAGATAGCAGCTATTCATATGGTTTATGGAGCAGCAGGAACGGGAAAAAGGGTGATGACATCATCTTCCAGTCCCGGTATCAGTCTGAAACAGGAAGGTATATCTTACCTTGCCGGCTCGGAACTGCCCTGTCTGATTGTTAATGTGGTTCGTGGGGGCCCCGGTCTTGGGACTATCCAGCCATCACAAGCTGATTATTTTCAGGCTACCAAAGGCGGAGGACACGGCGATTACCGGTTAATCGTGCTGGCACCTGCCTCGGTACAGGAAATGTCTGACTTTGTGAAACTGGCATTCGAACTGGCTTTTAAATACCGGAATCCGGCCATGATACTTTCCGATGGAATTATCGGCCAGATGATGGAAAAGGTAGAATTATTCGATCAGGTACCACGTGCTACCGAGTTCGACCAGTCATGGGTGACTACCGGAAAAACGAAAGACAGGGAAAGAAATATCATTACCTCTCTGGCCCTGAAGGCCCCTGTTATGGAAAAACATAATCAGGATCTGCAGGCGAAGTATGAGAAAATGCGAAAAGAAGAAGTAAGGTATGAAGCCATAGAGTGTGATGATGCTGATTATATTTATGTGGCATACGGTTCCAGTGCCCGTATTTGTCAAAAATCGGTGAAGATGGCACGAGCCAAAGGACTGAAAGTAGGATTGTTCAGGCCTATCACGTTGTTCCCGTTCCCAACCAACGAAATTGCGGAACTGGCAAAAAGTGTAAAAGGATTCCTTACGGTAGAATTAAGTGCCGGACAAATGGTGGAAGATGTTCGCCTGGCGGTCAACGGTAAAAAAGATGTTGAATTTTACGGTCGGATGGGAGGCATGGTACCAACTCCCGATGAATTGATTGATGCGCTGGAACAAAAATTAATAGGAGGCAAATAAAATGGAAACCAAAGAAATGACTTTAATAAAAGAAGAAAACCTGGTTTATTCAAAAACCAGTCTGATGACCGATACGATACTCACTTATTGCCCGGGATGCGGACATGGTGTGGCCCACCGGATCATGATGGAAACAATTGATGAAATGGGAATTCAGGAAGATACAATAGGTGTTGCCCCTGTAGGTTGTTCGGTATTTGCCTACGATTTTATGAATGTTGATATGACCCAGGCTGCACACGGGCGTGCTCCCGCAGTAGCTACCGGCATAAAACGGTGCTGGCCCGATAAATTTGTTTTTACCTATCAGGGAGATGGTGATCTTGCAGCAATTGGAACGGCAGAAACAATACATTCGTGTAACAGGGGAGAGAATATCACAATTGTGTTCATCAACAATGGAATATATGGAATGACGGGAGGGCAGATGGCGCCCACCACTTTACCGGGAATGAAATCGTCCACTTCCCCGCGTGGTCGCGATGTAGCGATGATGGGGAACCCTCTCAACATGACAGAAATTGTTGCACAGTTACCGGGAACTTACTTTGTATACCCGGCAGGCGGTGCATACACCTCTCAGCGTTAGAAGAGCAAAAAAAGCGATGCGTAAAGCTTTTGAATACCAGAAAGAAAAGAAGGGAACTACTTTTATCGAAATTGTCTCCAACTGTAATTCGGGCTGGAAAATGACCCCGGTACAGGCAAATAAATGGATGGAAGAAAATATGTTTCCGTATTATCCACTTGGTGATATTAAGGACCAGGGTGAGTTAATTAAAAAATAATTAAGAAAATATTTGAACAATGAATGAAGAAATTATAGTAGCCGGTTTTGGCGGACAAGGTGTTCTCTCAATGGGGAAGATATTGGCTTATTCTGGTGTTATGCAGGATATGGAAGTTAGCTGGATGCCCTCGTACGGACCCGAAATGCGGGGCGGAACAGCTAATGTTACCGTAATTCTGAGCGACGATCGGATAAGCTCTCCTATTCTTAATTCGTATGATACGGCAATCATTCTGAATCAACAATCAATGGATAAGTTCGAGGATCTGGTCAAACCAGGTGGATTGTTGTTATATGATACGAACGGGATTACACGGCATCCTGCCAGAACAGATATTAAAATTTACCAGGTGGAAGCTGCAGCTGAATCGGCAAAGATGGCTTCTACCAAAACTTTCAATATGATTGTACTGGGAGCATACCTGAAAATTAAACCGGTGGTGACTCTTCAGAATGTAGAAAAGGGCCTTGGAAAATCGTTGCCCGAACGTCATCATCACCTGATACCTCTGAACCTGGATGCACTGAAAAGGGGCATGGAGATTGTAAAAGTTGCAGAACTGGTTTAGATTTTTTATAACTGAGGCGCTTCCTTTTAGCTTCACAGGTAAATTATCAAATACAATTAAATCATTTTGCAGTGGTTGGTTAGTACTGGCTATCTGACCACTGTGAAGTTGGTTCTTAAAAAAATGCCAATAAAAATCCTTTTTTCTTTTGGATTACTTCATCCGGCAATTACAAGCTATTTCCTATGCTGTTTGGATTTAAAACCTCCTCAAAATTTTAATTCTTCGAAATTATTAACAGTTTTAATTAACCAAGGTGGAAAAGTTTTTATTAATAATTTCATTTTTCAGGAATAATTGGGTAATTTAATCGATAGTTAACATAATGTACATAATGTTATTGGACCCGACTTTAAGTTTATACTAACTATTGAGAAAAAGCATTTTTTTATTAAAGTAGAACCGGATCAGCAAAAATTTGAACAAGTTGTATTTTCCGGCTTTATTGGGTATGGAATGAAATAAATCAAATTTGTCCGGAATTAAATGAAAAGCATTTAAAAATTAACTTATAATTTTCATATAAAGATTAATAAACCAAAACACTACGACTATGTTAAAAAAAATTATTTTCTGTTTAAGCCTGATTACCGGAATTACATCACTTTCAGCACAGGATTCAGTAAAAATCGGATTTAGTCTAGGAGATTTCTCTTCTGACCGTTGGGGTCTGGAAGCCGAAATATTCACAAAAAAGGCAAATGCCCTTGGAGCAAAAGTAATGATAGAATTTGCTTATGGCGATCCTAAGCAACAGATTGAGCAGTCGGAGAAAATGATTGCTTCAGGAGTAAAGGTTCTTGTAATTGCTCCTAACGATGCCGAAAAATGCGCTGAGATTGTTAATATAGCCCACAAATCAGGAGTTAAGGTTATTGCCTATGACAGGATGATTCGGAATGCAGATGTTGATTATTATTTATCATTCGACAACATGATGGTAGGTGAACAACAGGCACAGTATGCCGTTGATCATCATCCTGAAGGGAATTATGTCATTCTGGGAGGACCTACCTCCGACAATAATTCTATCCTGTTTATGAAAGGTGAGTTAAAAGTGCTTAAACCTTATGTAGATAAAGGAGCTATAAAAATCATACTTCAAAAACACCTGGCTGACTGGAATTCAATCGATGCATTCAATGAAATACAATCATTGCTTGATTCGGGTGTAAAAAATATTTCAGCGATTATAACCGCGAATGACGAACTGGCCAGCGGGGCAATTATGGCTCTGGATATGAATAATGCTGATAGTAATATTATTATTACCGGACAGGATGCTTCGTTGGGCGGATGTCAGAATATTATTGACGGAAAGCAGAGTATGACTGTATATAAACCGTTTCCCCGCCTGGCAAAAATGGCGGCGGACCTGGCATTGGAACTTTCAAAAGGTGGAAAAATAACTGAAACAACTACATCACTTAATAATGGTTATAAAGATGTACCTTCCATTATTATGAATTCTGTAGTTGTAGATAAAAGTAATATTAGGAAAGTAGTAGTTGACAGCGGCTTTATAAAGAAAGATCAGCTTAATTTTCATTAAAGATTAAAACATACATCTGCCATTCAAAAGATAGCAGATTTGTAATTTCTTTCAATGGATATTTAATATATACGACTGGAAGAATGAACAGGAGAAATCACTCTTCAATTGTGTCATCTGCATTTGCAACTAAGTAGATATTAAATATCTTTGTAACTTTTTAATACAATTACTTACAGTGGAAGAGGAAAAAGAAAGAGTGATTCTGGTAACTAACGATGACGGTGTTGATGCAAAAGGATTAAAAGCTCTGATAAATGCAGTGCGTCCATTCGGAAAGGTACTGGTAGTGGCTCCGGCTGAACCGCAGTCGGGCATGTCGCATGCCATTACTGTAAAATTCCCGTTGCGTATTAAAAAGCTGAAGGAAGAGGAGGACCTTACTGTTTACAGTTGTTTCGGCACTCCTGTTGATTGTATTAAACTTGCTTTAAACCAGTTAATGGATCGTAAACCCGACCTGGTGGTTTCAGGCATTAATCACGGATCAAATGCATCTACCAGTGTTATTTATTCGGGAACTATGGCAGCAGCGCTGGAAGGATGTATTAACCAGATACCATCGATTGGTTTTTCCCTGCTGAGTCTTGATCAGGATGCCGACTTCCGGACAGCGGAAATTTTTGTATCTAAAATCATAAAGAAGGTATTTGAGAACGGTTTACCCCGGAATATCTGCCTGAATGTAAATGTTCCCTATGTGCAGTATGATCGGATTTCCGGAATTAAAATTTGCCGGCAAAACAAGGGATATTGGCAGGAAGAATTCGACAAACGAACTGATCCCCACGGAAGAAACTACTACTGGCTGACCGGGGAGTTCTACAATACCGAGCCCGGCGCCCAGGACACAGATGAATGGGCACTGGAGAATAATTATGTGTCTGTTGTACCTAATCATATTGACCTGACTTGTTACAAGACGCTGGAAGAAATGAAAGACTGGGAATTTTAATATCAACCTATGAAGTACAAAACTGATACTATCGGTACCGGACTGATTCTGGGTATATTATTCCCTTTGATAAGTTTTTTTGTTTTTTATTTTGTTAAATTCAGTCACTACGATTTCGGGGATTATGTAACGAGTATGCTGCTGCGGGCAATACTAACAAAAATTTTAAGTCTTTGTGTACTTCCGAACCTGGCACTTTTTTTTATATTTATCTGGACCAATAAGCTGACAGCTGCCCGGGGAGTATTAACGGCTACTATTTTTTTATCAATAGTAATGTTGCTGATAAAAGCTATTTTTTAAATAACTATAATGAAATACTATCTGATTGCGGGCGAAGCATCGGGAGATATGCATGGGGCCAACCTGATAAACAGCATCAAAAAACAGGATACCAAAGCTGATTTCCGTTTTTTTGGAGGTGACCTTATGCAGCAGGCAGGCAAATCACTTACCATACATTACAGGTACATGGCTTTTATGGGAGCGTGGGAAGTTCTTATTAATCTGAATTCAATAGCCCGTTTCATGCGGATTTGCAAAAAGGATATTACCGATTTCCATCCCGATGTGATCATCCTGATTGATTATGCCGGTTTCAATCTTAAGATTGCCAGGTTTGCCCATAAAAACGGATATAAAGTATATTACTATATATCGCCAAAACTCTGGGCTTGGAATAAATCACGGATCAAACTGTTTAAAAAATATGTCGATAAATTATACGCCATCTTTCCGTTCGAAGTGGATTTCTACAAACAGAACGGATTCGATAAGGTGGAGTATCTGGGTCATCCGCTGCTTGATGAAATAGATAAGAAGAAAAAAGAACTTACAGATGGGAATGAATTTGTTACCAAAAACAATCTTTCGGAAAAGCCCATTATAGCCCTGCTATCGGGCAGCCGTAAGCAGGAGATCGAACGTTGTCTGCCGGAAATGATTGCCGTTACAAGGAATTATCCGGATTATCAGTTTGTAATAGCTGGTGTAACTTCACTTCCCGGTGAATTGTATCAACAATACATGAAGAATACTTCGGTAAATATTGTATATGACCAGACCTATAATCTGTTACATAACGCTACAGCAGCAATCGTTACATCAGGAACTGCAACTCTGGAAACAGCCATTTTAAATATTCCCGAGGTGGTGATATACAAAACAAGTCCCATTACTTATTTTATAGCAAAGCCATTTGTTCATATCCGTTTTTTCTCGCTTGTAAATCTTATTATGGATAAAGAAACCGTTAAGGAATTGTTACAATATAATCTCGCCAGGGGGATCAAAACCGAACTGGATAAGATATTATTCGATAAAACTTACCGGGCAAGAATGCTGGAAGAATATGGGATTATGCGTCAACGTCTTGGTCAGCCGGGGGCTTCTGACAGGGTAGCAAAAGCAATTGTGGAATCCATGTTAACTTAATTTTATTATGATAGCCAGGCTGCTGTTCTCATTAATTTTTACTTTTCTTTTTTCCTGGAATATTTTCTCTCAGTCTGTGAAAATCAGTCTTTTCAATGATAAAGAGCCGGAAACAGTTGTTTTCACAGTTGTAAAAGGTCAATACAAATTCAGCGGTGATGGTGAATTTTACTCTGTATTTCAACAGGACCAGATATTCTACATAACCATTGATAACGGAACTATTCAGATAAGGGATCAGAAAAAGCTGATCGGGAATTTCAAGAATCTTGATTTTGAAGGAATAGCCATGGAGAACACTTTTCAGTTAAAACCGGTTACACCTTCGCTTGCTTCACGTGAATACGATGATAATTTACAGATCAGTCTCCGTAACCAGCGTTTACTTCTGATCAATAAAGTGGATATGGAGAAGTACCTGGCAGGAGTTATAGAGGCCGAAGGAGGATCGGAAGCCGGGATCGAATATTACAAAGCACAGGCAGTGCTGATACGCACTTTTGCCATAAATAATATGTTTAAACATGCTACAGAGGGTTTTAACCTGTGTGACGGGGTACATTGTCAGGCATACAAGGGACGAAGCAGTCTGAACGATAAAATATATAAGGCTGCCAGGGAAACTGCCGGGCAGGTGCTGGTTGATGCCGATTCCAACCTGATCTTTTCCCCGTTTCATTCCAATTGCGGCGGATTGACCAACCCGGCAGGAAATGTCTGGCAAAATAACCTGCCTTACCTGAAATCAATCAGGGATCCATTTTGTACGTCAAGCCGTAATGCACGCTGGGTAAAAGAAATTCCTTTCAGTGAATGGAAACATTTTTTGGAAGAAAAAGGAATAGAAGTACAGTCAGTTAAGGATTGTCTTTTCAGACAGGATACCCGGAAAAAGTATTATAAAGTTGGGAATAACAGCTCTGTTACACTCAGGGATATTCGAAATCACTGGCAGTTAAAATCATCCTTCTTCAATGTGGAAGGCCGACAGGATTCTGTTTATCTTGAAGGGCACGGATATGGACATGGCGTGGGACTTTGCCAGGAGGGAGCTATCGAAATGGCAAAGGTTGGATATGTATATATGGACATCCTTTTCTTTTACTTCAGCAATGTTCACCTGGCCGATTATCGCACATTAGATCTGAATAACTATTAATTCAGTAACGAATCAGTTTGCCTTTCGATGTTTGTTCATTAATTACAGGCTCCGGTTCTCCGTGATAATAAATATTCCCGTAATTATTCATCCAGGCATTCATAGATTTAATAGCCGTCACATAAATATTACCGATTGAATAATTATAAACATAATTATTGTCAACAAAAAGACTGTCGGCATGGATCACTGATCCTTTATAGGCATACAGATGCGCTGTTCCGGCTTTACCGGATAAATGATAAACACCGTTCGATTCCCAGCTGGTATAAAATACAAGGCTGGAGCAATTGAATTTCAGGTCGGTTTCTGCCATACTGCCCGGAATTGTTACAGTGACATCTCCTGTAAGTGAATCAAGGGTATTTAAATAGGAAGGCTCGTAAATATGGATGGTATTCAGTGAGATATAATGTACATAAATATCAATGCTGCTTGATGGATTCATAAACCGGCATTGCTGACCAAAGGAAAGACTTAAAACATTGTCGGTTACTGCAGCCTGCACCTGGTCAATGATATTTTCCCCGGCTTTTATTTCTACCTTGTTAATACTGTCGTGAACGGTGTATACATGAAAGACATCATTAATATCCAGCTGGGTAAACGAATCTACTGGAAATTCGATAGTTGTCGGATTCCCGAAATTCCGGAAACAGTTGTTCTTTTCACAGGAAGAAAGTATAAATAATACAAATAATATTGGAATAATCCTGATCATAATACAATCATTTTGATTTTATAGTTACCACCTGTATCCCACGCCCCATTCAAAAAAATCGGCTATGGCCAGGTGGGATTTCAGTGTAAAATTTAACAACAAATGATCATTTAACCGGTATCTTAATCCTACACGGTTATACACCCGTGTTATGTAAGTATATCTGGCATATACATAATAACCTACCTGTAAAATCATGGACAACCGGTTGTAAGTGACTGAGCCGCCAGCATGTATTCCTGCACGAAATAAATCGGGTACGGATGCCTCCCTGCCCTTCTTTTCGATAAAAGCCGGTTTAATAGCCCCATTGTAAAACAGATCGGAACCCAGCCCAAGCGAATATTTCGTGTTTAACACCCGGTCATAATGAAAAGAAAGACTGGAAGCAAAATAATATTTATTATGAAAATCATCATAAGTCTTTAATCCGGCTGAATAAACCAGATAATAATAATGATTTTTAATAACAGGTGCCGGAGGTGCCGGATTTATTTCTTTTTCCGTATTATTGAAAATGTAGGATAAACCCAGCGATGTTGTTACCGAATTTATTCCCAGGTTGGGCGACTTTAATTTACCATTTGAAAAATGTTGCATATTAATACCCCCCTGGAGTTCAATATTCTTGTATACCCGGTATTTTACATCCGCGCTGAACCGGGCGAATGCGTTAACATGTGCACTGATAGCTACATCCAGCGGGTCGCTGTTAACGTTGAAAACCTTGTTCAGGTAACCTAGTCCAAATGATAGCTGGTAGTTCACAGAAAAACGCTGTGTTTTATGAAACGGAATATTTAAAAAACCATACAACGCATTTCCATATCCCAGTATTTCGTTGTTTCCCAGGCTTACCCGGAAGTATCCCACTCCATACCTGGGATACCGGTACAATTTTTCCCAGATATTTTTTCCGTATGTTGGTTTGCTGAATGTAATATCGAATCCCGATATGGGTTTTTTTACCACATATTGAATAGCTTTATGATGAGGCGTTACGAAACCATAGTGCCATTGGCCGCCTATTATTCCATCAGAAAGAAAAGTTTCTTTTTCCTGTGCCCGTAATGGAGACAAGCCGTAAAAGATCAGGAAACAGAAAAATAGGAGTTGATGTTTCATTAGCTGGTTTCTTGCACGAAACTTTCAATTGTATCGTAAAGTTATCTTCACTGCAATATTAATAATTTTCCCTCTTAAAAAAATAATGTAATTTTGGCTTCGTTTATCAAACAGTATTATGATTGCATTATTTCGAAAAGAAATTAGTGGCTTTTTCAGTTCTCTTACCGGGTATATTGTTGTCCTGGTTTTTTTACTGGTGAGTAGTCTTTTTATGTGGGTGTTTCCGGGCGATCTGAACATTCTCGATGGAGGATACGCCAATATCGATACTCTGTTTATGATAGCACCCTGGGTATTCTTATTCCTGATACCTGCCATCACCATGCGCATGTTTGCCGATGAGAAGAAAAGCGGAACTCTTGAATTGCTGCTTACCCGTCCTTTAACCGATTTTCAGATAGTCCTTGCAAAATTTATGGCCGGACTTACATTAGTGGCATTTTCACTGGCGCCTGCATTGATTTATTTTCTTTCCGTTTACCTGTTGGGAAGTCCTGTAGGGGATGTTGACTCTGGAGCTACCTGGGGATCTTTCATCGGATTGTTTTTTCTGGCAGCGGTATATGTGAGTATTGGCTTATTCACTTCATCCGTTACAGACAACATCATCGTATCGTTCATACTGGCAGCTATATTATCTGCTTTTATGTACACGGGTTTCGAATTGCTGGGTCACATTTCTATGTTTCAGTCCTTTGCATCTCTTTTAGTAGGACTGGGGATAAATGAACATTATACTTCGCTGAGCAGGGGGGTAGTCGATAGCCGCGATGTAATTTATTACCTGGCAGTGGTAGCCATATTTCTGTTAATTACAAAAACGGTACTAAACAGCAGAAGATGGTAATTCTTATAATAAATAAAAAGGGTAAAATATCTTTCAGTTTTTAGATATGAGTAACAAAAAACAAAAAAAGGCAGACCTGGTACAATTATTATTAATGATAGCCATTATACTTTCACTGGTTTATATCAGTCAGTTTTTCTTTACCCGGGTAGACCTTACTGCCGAGAAACGATTTACCCTTTCAACGGCGACAAAAACAATACTGAAAAATCTCGACGATGTCGTATTCATTCGTGTTTACCTGGATGGCGACCTGAATATTCCTTTTAAAAAAATGCAGAAGAACATAAAGGAGACACTGGATGAGTTCAGGGTTTATGCAAAGAATAATGTGCAATACGAATTTGTAAATCCATTTAAGGATGTCTCGGATAAAGAAAGGAACCAGATCATTAAAGATCTTTATGACAAAGGACTTCAACCTACAAATATTCATTCAAAAGATAAAGAAGGAGGCGTTGCGGAGAAAATAATATTTCCGGGAGCAGTTATTTCTTACAGGGGTGTCGATTTACCCGTAAACCTGTTAAAGAACAATCCCTCGCAGTCGGCAGAGCAAAACATCAATAATTCGATCGAAGCATTGGAATACGAGTTTATCAATACCATCCATAGTATTACCAATAAAAAAACAGAAAAAATTGCTTTTCTCGAAGGTCAGGGAGAATTAAACGAATACCAGGTAGGAGATATCACCCGCGAACTTGCCAATTACTTCCAGGTTGACCGTGGACAAATCAACGGTAAGCCTGGAATACTCGATCCTTACAAGGCAATTATCATTGCAAAACCGACAAAACGCTTTAGTGAAAAAGACAAATATGTGCTTGATCAGTATATTATGAATGGTGGTAAAGTGTTGTGGTTTCTCAATGCTGTTCAGGTCGATCTCGATAGCCTGGCCGGAGGCGGAACCATAGGATTTTCATACAACCTGAACCTTGATGATATGTTATTCCGCTATGGGGTGCGGATCAATCCCGATCTTATCCAGGATATTCAGTGTGGCAGTCTGCCGGTTAATGTAGCCCTTAATGGAAATCCACCAAAATTCGCACAGGCGCCATGGTTGTATTTTCCCTTACTGACACCGGCTGAAGGGGTACCGGTTACACAAAATCTGAACCTGGTGAAATCGGAATTTGCCAGTTCGCTGGATACTATTGCGGCAAGGAAAGAAGTGAAAAAAACCGTTTTGTTGCGAACATCAAAGTATACGAAACTGGTGGAAACACCCGTGATGATCAACCTGTCTGAGATAAGAAATGAACCCGATCAAAAACAGTTCAACAAATCAAATATACCGGTGGCTGTTATGCTGGAGGGTACCTTTGATTCGGACTTTAAAAACCGGTTGGTACAGGACTATTTTCCCGGAAATAAAATTGATTTTGTTGCCCAAAGTAAACCAAATAAAATGCTGGTAGTTGCCGACGGAAATATCATCCGTAACGATATCAGGGTAACTCCAAAAGGAACCATGATATCCCCGCTGGGGATTGATAAATATACCGGACAGACATTTGGCAATAAAGATTTCATTACCAATGCGGTTAATTACATGACCGACGATTACGGGCTGATCAAATTGCGGGGGAGGGAGTTTAAATTACGTTTACTCAACCGTGAAAAAATTACTGCCAACAGGTTAGAATGGCAGCTTATCAATACGCTTGCACCGGCTCTTCTTGTTATATTGTTTGGATTATTTGTGTTTTACCTTAGGAAAAGAAAATACGCTCATTGATTGTATTTGTGCAGAAAGATGAAAACACAACGGATTTTATATATTGTGGCGGGGATACTTGGATTGATCACTGTTCTGCTGATCTTCAGCAATCCCTGGGAAACCCTGGATAAAAAAGGGGAAAATCTGGCACTTAAAAATCCTGAAAACGTAACCAGTGCTTTACTTACGTGGAATAGTGATACCATAGAACTTACAAAAAATAAAAACGGGTGGGAGGTAAATCACCACTTTAGTGCACGTCCCCGTTCTATTAATCTTTTGTTACATATTCTTGAAGATGTCGAAATTAAATCTCCGGTTTCAAGGAAAAATCATGATGCCGTATTAAAAAGACTGCATGCCGGGGGCAAACAACTCATAGTTTTCAAAGACAGTAAGAAACTTAAAACGTATTTAATTGCTACCGATTCTGTAAGTACCTATATGATGCTGGAAGGCTCGAAAACCCCTTATAGGGTGGAATTGAGAGGTTATTCAGGTGTGAATATGTATGAATTACTACCGGTGCGATTGGATTTTTGGCGCAACAATGTTCTGTTTAATTTCAATCCTGCCGAAATTGCTTCAGTGGAAGTGATTTATCCTGGCCGGCCGGATGATTCCTATAAAATTTCACGAAATGACAAAACATACCGGCTTTTTCGCTGGAATGACGATAAAGAATTTAAAGGAGCGGATGAGATGACCATTCTGGATTACCTTGGATTTTTTTCAAAAGTTGAATTTGATCTACCATCCGACTCCGTCCGGCAAAAAGCGCTTCAGATGACAGAAAGCAGGGATCCCATATTTATGATGACTGTTATTACCATCGAAGGAGTTGAAAATACGGTGAAAGCTTATCGTATGCCAGCCGGTCAGCCGGATTCAGGCAAGTACAATACAGACAAATTTTATGCCCTGATTAACAATGACAGTGAGTTGGTAATGATGAATTATACCGATTTCGATCCGCTGCTGAAAACAGTAAATTATTTTCTAAAAAAATAAAATTGTACCCGTCTACATTTATAATTTTTTTGTAATATTGATACCCTGAAGAAATATGTTAATTATTGAATATACTTATAAAATTAAAATTTGCCATACATGAAATTTGTAGTCTCAAGTCTTGACCTGTTAAACCACTTACAATCTATAAGCAGAGTAATCAGTTCAAAAAATACGTTGCCTATTTTAGATAACTTTTTATTTAACCTGGATGAAAAAATCCTGGAAATTACGGCATCGGATCTTGAATCGACGCTAATTACGAACATGCAACTGGAAAATGCAACCGAAACAGGAAAAATTGCTATTCCGGCACGACTGTTAACCGATACACTTAAAGAATTTTCGGATCAACCGCTGACTTTTGATGTGAATCTTGACACATTAACCGTAATTATTAGTTCGGAAAACGGGCAGTTTACAATAGTTGGACAAAGTGGTGAGGATTTTCCGCAATTGCCGGAAGTTAATGATGATAAAAAGACGAGTTTCCAGGTTTCTTCGGATTTACTGGCACATGGTATAAACAATACGCTGTTTGCCACTGCCGACGATGAACTGAGGCCTGTGATGAATGGCATCTTTGTTGAATTATCCCCGGATGATCTTACTTTTGTAGCTTCAGATGCCCATAAACTGGTTCGTTACAGACGTACCGATGTTAAGTTCGAAACTAATGCTTCCTTTATTCTGCCTAAAAAACCTGCCGGACTGTTAAAAAATGTATTGCACAAGGAGGAAAAAGAAGTAATAATAGAATTCGATGAAAAGAATGCATTTATTACCTTGTCGAATTATAAATTAGTTTGCCGTCTCGTGGAAGGTAACTACCCGAGTTATAATTCGGTAATTCCGGCTGATAATCCAAACAAGGTTATTTTCGACCGCTTGAAACTTTACAATTCATTAAAAAGGGTATCTGTATTTTCCAATCAGGCAAGTAACCTGGTTCGATTACAATTAACAGGAAATCAGCTTACCGTATCAGCCCAGGATATCGATTTTTCAATTTCTGCTTACGAGCGGCTTATTTGCCAGTACGAAGGAGATGATATGGAGATTGGATTTAAGTCGTTGTTTTTAATAGAAATACTTGCCAATCTCGAATCATCGGATGTAGTGCTCGAATTGTCCGATCCATCAAGGGCAGGTATTTTATTGCCTGTTGAAAAGGAAAATGAAGACGAAGATATACTGATGCTTCTCATGCCCATGATGATAAATAACTAATTGGTTGATTGAAATTATTTTTGGAAGGGTTATTTTAAATGAACTCTTCCATTTATATTATTAAATTCTGCAATGAATAGATTCAATTTATCCGTATTTTTTACATTGCAGGATAATAATGAAATCAGTTGATGAATAATAGCCATTACCTCAATACGAATATTTGTAAAATCAATTTATTGTGAAACTGAATCTTAAAAATCCATTGGTATTTTTCGATCTGGAAACTACTGGTTTAAATGTTGCTTCAGATCGTATAGTGGAGATTTCATACCTGAAAGTATTTCCGAATGGCGATGAAGAATCGAAAACGATGAAAATTAATCCGACCATTCCCATACCTGAAAAATCATCAAGCATACATGGAATTACCGATGAAGATGTAAAAGACGCACCAACCTTCCAGGAAGTAGCCAAAACGCTGGCAAAATCTTTTGAAGGTTGTGATTTTGCGGGATATAATTCCAATAAATTTGACATTCCTCTTCTGGCAGAGGAGTTTTTACGTGCCGAGGTGGATTTTGATATGAAAAAACGCAAGCTGGTGGATGTACAAATTATTTTTCATAAAAAAGAACAACGGACACTCAGCGCTGCTTATGTATTTTATTGTGACAAAGTTCTCGAAGATGCGCACACTGCCGAAGCGGATACAAAAGCCACTTATGAAATTCTTAAGGCTCAGCTCGACAGGTACGATGATTTAACCAATGATATTGATAAACTTTCTGAGTTTTCCAGCCATAATAAAAATGTTGACTTTGTTGGTCGCATAGTATACAATGAAGATGGGGTAGAAACCTTCAATTTTGGTAAATATAAAGGGATGCCAGTGGACGATGTTTTGAAAAAGGACCCTGCTTATTTTTCCTGGATGATCAATGGAGATTTTCCACTCTACACAAAAAAAGTACTGACAACACTTAAACTCAGGAACGCGTTTAATAAATAATATTGATGGATCTTACCGGTATTGATGGAATATTATACCCATATACTATTATATCTTTTCTAAATTATTCATTAAAATAAGCTTTTAATAGTCATGAAAATAATTTGTATCGGGAGAAATTATACAGAGCACGCGAAAGAGTTGAATAATCCTGTTCCGGAAGAACCGATCTTTTTTATGAAACCCGATTCGGCACTGGTACTCAATAACCAGCCTTTTTTCCTGCCCGATTTTTCCAATGAGATCCATCACGAAGTGGAAATTGTACTGAAAGTTAACCGGCTTGGAAAAAACATTGATGAGAAATTTGCCCATCGGTATTACGAAGAAATAGGCCTGGGAATTGACCTTACAGCCCGTGACCTTCAGCAAAAATGCAAGGCCGGTGGAAAACCATGGGAGATAGCAAAAGCCTTCGATGGTTCAGCACCACTGGGAAAGTTCATTAATAAACAAAATCTTCCCGATGTCAATGCAATTGATTTTTACCTGGATATCAACGGAAAAACTGTGCAAAAAGGGAATACAAGAGATATGATATTCTCTTTCGATTCATTAATTGCCTATATCTCTAAATATTTAACTCTGAAAATCGGTGATCTTATATATACAGGTACTCCAGCCGGTGTAGGTCCGCTAAAAATAAACGATCATCTCGAAGGATATCTGGAAGGCCAGAAATTTTTAGACTTTTTTATTAAATAACGTAAGTTCGAAATAAAGTTAGATATATGTTTTTTCAATGTGAGATACTTTAATACTTGTCATTCTGAGTCCCCAGTTTTTAAAATACCCACAAAGTGTTATGACAAGTGGAATCCATGAGATATTAGGAATTATATTAATGTCAATTTTGTAATAATATGGTACTAAAAGTATTACTATTTAAAGTGACACCATAAGAGCGAGCACTGAAAAACCTGCCTGATCTGGCGTTACGGCAGGCAGGAATGCCGTGCCACGTGAGATAAGAATACTATGAAAAGCCAGCAAGCTTATTTTTTTTCATGCCCCGCATAGCTATCGGGGTTTGCTTACTTTTTCATCTAGGAAAAAGTAAGTGCCCGTCCGGCATGAGGACATAGAAAATATCAATCATATCAAATTTTAGTCAATTGAACAGATATGTCTTTTATACTAAAGCTTACAAAATTCTGTCTTTGGTAACCCTGCAAAAACAGGACAGGCTTCGTGAAATATCAATATTCATATAATACAGATGTTTCGCTATCGTCTGCCTGGCGCAGACAGGCTCAACATGACAAAAATATATGTTGAATGTATTCAATCTGTTATAGTTTGTCAAAATTTCTTATATCGAGCTAACGTTAAATAGTTTTCTTAACCAGATATTGATCTATTAAATCAAGCAATTGTACGCGGTCAACAGGTTTTGTAATAAAATCATTACATCCCGATTCGAATGCAAGAACCCTGTCCTGTGGCAGGGCGTTTGCTGTTTGTGCGATGATCGGCAGATCGGCCCTGGCTGAACGAATGATACGGGTAGCATCGTATCCGTTCATTACAGGTAACCGGATGTCCATCAATACCAGGTCGATATCCGGAGACTTACATTCTTCAACAGCTTCCTGCCCGTTCCCGGCATAACGGATAGTGATACCCGTTTCATTCAGAATAATCTTCAGGTATTCCACCATTATTGTTTCATCTTCAACAACAAGTAGCGTTTTATCCTGCCAGTTATATTTCTTTTCCGTTGTTACTGTTTTTTGAGGTATTTTCTCTTTGCTGACAATGTCTTGCAAGGTAAAGTAAAATAGAATGCAGTACCTTTTTCTTTTTCTGATTCCACCCATATTTTTCCGCCCATTAATTCTATCAATCCTTTACAAATAGATAGTCCCAGACCTGTGCCTCCGAATTTTCGTGTAAACGAATCATCTTCCTGCCGGAAACGATTGAAAATTACTTCCTGTTTCTCTTTGGAAATACCGATCCCGGTATCTTTTACATAGAACTGAAGCATTTCGGAACTCTGAATGGAATAGCCGAATTCTATTTTACCCTTTTTAATAAATTTTAAGGCATTATTCAACAACCCGTCAAGTATCTGTTTTAACCGGATGTTATCCAGTTCTGCTTCGAAATCCGGTTTTTCCGATCCCAGATTCATGATGATCTGAATATCCTGTTTATTAGCGGTTATCTTTTCCTGTTCGACTTGTGATAAAAGATTACCAAAAAGGCTATTCAGATTGGTTTTATGGTTCATTATTTCCACCTGCCCGGTTTCTATTTTTGACAGATCAACAATGTCACTGATGATCTTAAGTAACTGGTTACCGCTGGATTGTATATATTGTACAAATTGTTGACGTTTCTCAACACTAATTTCCGGTTTATCGAGCATACCTGTAAATCCGAGTATGCCATTTAAGGGTGTCCTGATTTCATGACTTATATTTGCCAGGAAAGCCGATTTTAATTTATCGCTTTCTTCGGCTTTCTCCAGGGCATCCCTTATCTCATCTTCTGCTGCTTTTCTTTCCGAAATGTCTCTGCAGACTCCGCTCAAACCAACTATCTCTTTATTCTTATCAAGTATAGCCGATCCGCGGAGTTCTACCCAAATTGTGCTCCCGTCTTTCCGGATCATTTCTATTTCTGAGTTTTTAGCCGGAGAATTAAAATTTCCCTGATCCCATTCGGCTTGAAGAACTTCCATCCGGCGTGCAAGGTAGTTTCTGGATAACGGGGTCAACAGGTCCCAGGTATAGGTATTCAATAGCTCTGAAGGATCGTATTGCAATATTGTTTTTGTTGCCGGACTTAAATAGGTTAGACGAAGTGATGGGTCGGTTCGAAAAATAATGTCTGAAGCATTCTCGGCCATCTGCCGGAATTTTTCTTCACTGGTCCTTAAATCTTCTTCGGTTTTCTTCTGATTTGTTATATTTTCGAATGAAACGCCTACATGTTGATCGGGAAGTGGGAAAGCTTTTACCGAATAGGCTCTTTCAAAATTTTCCGGATCAAGATAACTGATTTCTTCAAATTCGATGGATTTTTGTGTTCGAACTACCCTTGCATACTTTTGGGGGACATTCATTTCTCTCAGATGAGGAAATATTTCATCAATGGTTTTACCAACCATTTTATTCGTATCCGATCCTGTTAATACAGAAGATGCCGGATTTACTTTTACCAACCGTAAAGTACGATCATCATGTATATCCTCGAGATGGTAAATGAACATTCCTACCTGTATGCTTTCAATTATATCGGCAGACTGTTGCATGACTGTCTGCGATTTCAGCAAGTCAGTTATATCGTTGAAAGTTACCAGGCTGTATTCTCCGATAATATTAATTTTAATTTCTGAATGGCAGGGCACATTATTTTTACATTTTAGCTCAAGTACTATTGGCTTAAGATTACGGTCTTGTTTATTGGCACGGATTAATAATTTCTGAAAGACATCATAAGCTTTTTCTTTTTTATTTTCATCAGAATAAATCAACTGAAAGAATTCTTTAATAGTGGGTATCTCTTTCTGCGTGTATCCGAACATTTCAGTAAATTTCCTGTTGAGTTTTGCTACCCTTCCCATATAACTGAGGATACCAATACCAACAGGAAGATCCTCAATAATCTGGTCCAATTCATTCTCTTTATCGTCGACAATTCTTTCTGCACTTTTAAACAACGAAATATCCTCCATGTACAGAAATACATTGCCAGGAGGCATATAACTAAAATTCAACAGGACATCAGATCTTTTTTCGCCGGAATGGAATGAATAATTGTATTCAGTGCTTATAAATTCCTTCTTAGTTGAACACAGATTCAGATAATTTATCAGATCCGGATCATCCTTCCATATTTCTGTAGCTTTGTTACCAATTAAATTATTTATTTCTCCTTTTGAAAAATTGCGATAATGAGTATTCGCATTAATAAGGACCAAACCCTCTTTTGTATTCTCCCATGCAAGGGCAGGATGAGGAAAACTGTTAAATAATTCCAGGTTGAGTTTTTCGCTTTCTTCTAATTCCTTTTGGGTTGCAAGCCATTTTTTATAATAATAGTTTTCTGTTCCGGCCGCACTTTTTGTATCATCGGCTTTATTAACTGATGAATATTCTTTTTTGGCCTCCAGATCTTTTTGGACGATTGTTTTTAATTTATCAAAGGCATTCTTTTTTACCTTCATTTTGCACTCCGGCTTAATATGTTAGTTCAATTTTATAAATGATGAGATGTATCTGCAAATCAAATGAAAATAACGGCCAATTAACAACTTATGAGATATACAGAACCGTTTGATACTTGCTGATAAAAAATCTGGTTGTAAGGTTTTCTACTATACGGAAACAATTGAGAAAAGATACATCAGACTATGATTCAAATAAATAATTTAAAACAATTATAAATTTAATCTATTTACCGGCATAATGTAGTTATCCCGGGTAAATAAACAGGGAATTGTAATTCAAATGCTTTCTAAATAGGTGTTGAAATCTGTAGGATTTACAAATGAGGGTAATCCTCTTGCGTTCAGCTAAGGCCTGCCTTAAGCCGGAAGCTACTAACGGCTTAATGCCTATACACATTCTTAAAAATTCTAAACCTGGAGTCTGTGACTTATGCTCCCTTATCGCACAATCAAACGGTTATCCTCATTTCATCACTTCCAAGAAAATTTGCATTTTTCGATCATATCCCTTATCTTGTATTCTCATATAGGAGATGGAACAAGTTGAGGAAAGGAATTACAAACCATAAAAAACAACAAACAGTGAAAAAATAACAGAAACGTTACATAAAATACGTGTTTGAAGCATTTAGTCAGGCTAAAGGAAATAAGGAAGAAAGAACAGGTTAAGGAAACGATCAGAACACAGGCAGAATAAGGGAAGCAATAACCTGAAAGCAGAAAATAAAAGACGAAGCAACAGGCAGCAAGCTTGAAGCAATGGACAATCGGTCTGAAGCAAAACACGAACGACCATGTGAGTGTACGATAAACTGACACAGTTTATCGTACACTCCCTGCCCCGCATAGCTATCGGGGTTGCTTACTTTTTCATCTAGGAAAAAGTAAGTGCCTGTCTGCCGCCAGGCAGGCCCGTCCGGCATGAGGACATAGAAAATATCAGTTATTCCCCCATCACCAGCACACTCGCCCCCCGTATATGCCCTTTCTTAATCCCCAGGAGCGCCTTATTCGCATCTTTCAATGAAAATTCCTCTACCCTGGGAATAATGGGTATCTCCGCTGCCAGCTCCAGCACCTCCCTTACATCGTTATGCGCTACATTGGCAACACTTTTTATTTCTTTCTCCATCCACAGGTGTTGGGTATAATCGAGTTGTAACAAGTACTCCTTATCAAAATCTTCTTTACGGATGGCATTGATAACGAGGCGCCCGCCGGCATCGAGGTTTTTTAAAGCCTCAACCACCGGTTTCCATACGGGGGTGGTATCGATAATGGCATCAAGTTTTGCCGGGGCATGTTCGGAAGTATCGCCTGCCCATGTGGCGCCGGAATCGAGTGCAATCGCACGTTCTTTTTCGCTTCGGGCAAACACAAATATTTCCGAGTTGGGATATTTGTAACGGGCCATTTTAAGAACTAATTGTGAAGAAGACCCAAATCCGGTCAGTCCCAGTTTCATACCATCAGTCATGTTGGTAAGCCGGAGAGACCTGTACCCGATTGCCCCGGCACATAATAACGGGGCTGCCTGCGAATCGGTAAAATTTTCGGGAATGGGGTAGGCCGATATTTCGGGAACCACCATGTATTCCGCGTACCCGCCGTTCACATCTCTTCCCGTGGCAACAAACTGCTCACACAGGTTTTCATTCCCCGAAAGGCAGAATTTGCATTTTCCGCACGATGAAAAGATCCATGCCACACCTGCCCGGTCGCCTTTTTTGAAACGGCTTCCCGATGGCGCTTCCATTACTTCTCCTACTACCTGGTGTCCCGGCACTACCGGATAGTGCGGCGGCGGCGTTCTTCCTTCTATCTCATCCAGTTCGGTATGGCATACACCGCAGGCTTTTACTTTTAGCAGTAATTCATTTTTGCCGGGCTGCGGAACGGGAATATCCACTAACTTCAGCGGATTATCGGTTTTCTTAAGATCATATACCCCGTCTAATATCATTGCTTTCATTGCAGAAGTATTTTACAATTTATTGTAAACTTAATTTCGTAGCTCTGATTTCTTCCTGAAATTTATGAATAAATTCATCCGGGTAACTGCTGTTTTCTTTTACCGGTTTCCCGATAATTATTTTATCCGGGTGTTTCTTTTTAGTAACAAAATTTTCAATTAACCAGTTCACCGCTTCAACCGGACCGGTATCGATGTATTTGTTAGCTGCTTTGTTGTTTAAGCATGCTGACAATCGGGTATAAAAGTTCAGGGTGTATTCATACCGTTTGGTATGTTTTATCATGTATTCTTTTAAAAAGGAATACTGTAAATTGAAATTACCGAATCGGGTTTTTATATTCTGTAATACCCTTTCCGGAAGATCCTTAACAGGGATATTCCGTAATAAATAAATTTCAAGATACCTGAAAACGCCAATAGCGCCAAAAGCATCGAGGTCATCGCAAACCGTCAGCAGGGAATATAAGTCTACTGGATTGGAATTATTTGTTATACCGGCTTTGTACGATTTGTCATCGTGGAGTTCTATGGCATGCAACAATTCTTCATCACCGTCAGAAAATTGAATGTTGTTTTGCCCGATATAATCGGAGCATATCTGGCGGCTTATTTTCCCATGTTCTTCATTCAGTGTTTTTGTAAGTCCGATATCATGAAAGAACGCGGCAAAAATCAATTTTTCCGGTAATCCGGATGGGATAACTATACCGGCATTTTCTAATTCAAAGAGTAATTCTTTAATAAAATACCACACCCTTAAATGGTGGTACTGATCGTGAGAAGGTAAGTCCGTACCGGAAAATGACAGGCGGTTATATTCATACAGTTTCAGTAACCATTTCTCTTCAGCCTCAATAATAGTAGTATTCATTCCGTAACACTTTATTCAATATAACTTATTTTCATGGTGTTGATCAGGTCGCTTTCCATAACCGGCAAACTTCCAATGAAAACCACGATGTCTCCTTTTTTGATTATTTTTTTCTCTTTCAGGATACGGGTAGAGTAGTCGATTGCATCGTTGATACTGGTTTCGGATTCGATGGGGAGCGACCATACACCCCAGGCCAGGCTTAACCTGCGGAGTATCCTTATATTGGGTGTAAAAGCATATACGGCAGCTCTTGGCCGGTGACTCGATATTTTCATAGCTGTTTCACCGGTAGTTGTGAAGGTGACAATGGCCCTGGCACCTGTGAGGTTGGCCATCTGACTGGCATTGTAACATACAGAGTCACGTAAAAATTCCGGTGAATCTTTTGCCGGAACATGTTCGTGACTCAGGTTAAATTCCGTTCCTTCTGAAAAATCGATAATACGTTGCATATTTCTGATGGCTTCTACCGGAAATTTACCTACCGAAGTCTCTCCGCTGAGCATTAACGTGTCGGCGCTATCGAATACGGCATTGCCCACATCGTTGGCTTCGGCACGTGTAGGCCTGAAATTGGTGATCATACTTTCCAGCATCTGGGTGGCAATAATAACCGGTTTGGACGAAACGATGCATTTGTTGACGATCTTTTTCTGCAGGTAAGGTAACTCATCGAAAGGAACCTCTACACCCAAATCACCTCTTGCTACCATTATGGCATCTGTTGCTTCGATAATGCTGTCGATTTCTTTAATCGCTTCCGGTTTTTCAATTTTTGCAATTATGCCAACATCTTTGCCGTGTTTCTTGATAATATCTTTTAAATCGGAAATATCGGAAGCATGTCTCACAAACGACAATGCAATCCAGTCGATATCCTGTTGGAGAATAAAATTCACATCAGCCAGGTCTTTTTCGGTAAGGCTGGGTATCGAAATCCGGGTGTCGGGCAGATTAACGCCTTTGTGCGAACTAAGCTTCCCTCCGTAAATCACTTTTGCTTTAACACGGTCTTTCCGGTTGGTTTCCACTACTTCCAGTTTTATCTTCCCGTCATCGATCAGTACAGCATCGCCTGTCTTTACATCCGCCGGAAATTCCTTAAAGCTCATGTATAACCAGTTTTCATCTCCGGTGCATTCATTGGTAACAAATGTGACTGTACTTCCTTCTTTTAATTCAATTTCGTTGTTTTTTACTTCTCCTATTCTGAGCTTCGGTCCCTGAAGGTCGGTAATAACAGCTACATGTGTGCCGAGTTCTTTGTTTAGTTCGTGAACATTATTGATTACTTTCAGGTGATCTTCATGTGTGCCGTGAGAAAAATTTAAACGGCAGGCGTCGATTCCTTCATAAAACATTTTGCGCAGGATATCTTTTGATTGACAGGCGGGGCCAATGGTTGCAATAATCTTTGTCTTCGATAAATCGTGTACTGATTTCATAGTTCTTTATATCAGAATTTAAGTGTGAATAACAGCTTTAACCTGTTTAATTCATGAATTTGAGTAAACACATATTAATCAACAGATTCTTCGGTTCCCTCAAGAATGACAAGTAGTAGTAAGTTTGTCATTCTGAGTCCCAAGCCATTTAAAATGCCCACAAAACTGAATGACAAGGGGAACTATGAGGTATCAAAGATTAAATTGATGAAAATTTAATTTATTATTAAAGTGATATCATAAGAGCGAGAGCCGAAAAAAATGCGTGCCACGTGAGATGAGTTTGCTATGAAAAGCCTTCAAGCTTATTTTTTTCTTGATTCTTTTGTTTACTTTTCTCATCAAGGAGAAAAGTAAAAGCCCGTCCGGCTTGAGGACATAGAAAATATTATTCATATCAAATTAAAGTTAATTAAACATATATGTCTTTTATACTGATATTTACAAATTTTTGTCATTGGTAACCTGTCTGCAACAGGCAGGTGAAATGAAGAATCTCATGAATTAAACAGTTTAAATAAGTCAACCCTTTTTCAAAGTTAAAAAATCTACAGGCGAAACGGATTATTCCTGAGATATAATTGAGAAAAAATACGATGTTTAATGAATCAGGTATTCACAAAAAAACTCTGTTTAACCTGACGATTGTTATAAAAACTTCATGAAATAAAGGTTAATTTTGAGTCATGTTTCAAATACGTCATATCAATTTAAAATTCAGGTACTGCAAGATCAAAGACAGGGATTCTTTTCTTTCCTGATCCCGGATATTTCCACTTATTATTTTTGAGTATTTATTTTTCTAATAAAATTTTTAATTATGGAACTGCCTTATTGCGAACCTTATAAAATGAAAATGATCGAAGGCATGCGCCGCAGTACGATTACCGAAAGAAAATCCTGGATAAAAGAAGCCGGTTACAATCTTTTTAATTTAAAAAGCAGCCAGGTTTTTATTGATTTGCTGACCGATTCGGGAACCGGCGCTATGAGTGATATACAATGGAGCGAAATGATGAAAGGCGACGAAAGCTACGCCGGGTCTTCCTCGTATTATAAAATGAAAGAAGCAATAGCAGAAATTACCGGATTTGAATATTTTCTTCCCACTCATCAGGGAAGGGCCGCGGAGAATGTATTGTTTTCTGTGCTGGTAAAACCGGGAGATATTGTACCGGGCAACGCACATTTCGATACCACGAAAGGACATATTGAGTTTCGGAAGGCACAAGCTGTAGATTGCACTATCGATGAAGCTTTTGATATTAAAAGTCCCTTTCCGTTTAAAGGAAATGTAGATACGGATAAGCTGGAATATGTATTGCAAAATAATCCGAAGGAAAGGATCCCGTTGATAATTTTAACCATTACCTGTAATTCTTCCGGGGGACAGCCGGTTTCTATGCAAAATATAAAAGAAGTACATCAATTGGCTCAAAAGTATGGAATACGGTTATTTTTCGACTCAGCCCGCTTTGCGGAGAATGCCTGCTTTATTAAAATGCGGGAGAAAGAATATGCCGATAAATCAATAGCAGAAATTGTAAGGGAAATGTTTTCCTATGCCGATGGTATGACCATGAGCAGTAAAAAGGATGCGATTGTAAATATCGGCGGATTTGTTGCATTTCGTGAAAAAGAACTCTTTGAACAAACCAGTATGTATAATATTTTGTTTGAAGGGTTCAATACTTATGGGGGCATGTCGGGACGAGATATGAGCGCTCTTGCCCAGGGGCTTTTTGAAGGTACTCAATTCGATTATCTCGAATCGCGGATACGCCAGGTAGCCTCATTGGGGCAACATCTTAAAGAGTTCGGGATACCCATACAGGAACCTTTTGGAGGGCATGCAATTTTCGTGGATGCAAAAAATTTCCTTCCGCTGGTACCTAAAGAAGAATTTATCGGACAAACACTGGCTGTAGAATTATATGTGGAAGCCGGTATAAGGGGAGTTGAGGTAGGCACTTTGCTGGCTGACCGGGATCCGGTTACCCGTGAAAACAGGTATCCGAAACTTGAAATGCTTCGACTGGCTGTGCCACGGAGAGTATATACCGATAACCACATGAATTATGTTGCCGTTGCTTTAAAAAATATATTCGATCGCAGGATGGAAATTAAAAATGGTTACCGGATAGTAAAAGAAGCGCCGATAATGCGGCATTTTACAGTAGAATTAGAAAAATTATCATCATCCGCCTCAGATAATTAATCACATTGAATATCCCGGGAAAAGGTAAAATAGATCATTAAAAATCTGCCGGATTTAAGGATTTTGGAAGATTGAATTTTAACTTTACCTGATAATCTAAAACAGAAAGCAATCAAATTGCCCGATATATCTTATCTTTATATTTTAATTTAAAAAGCATATGATCAGATCGATGACCGGATTCGGTAAAAGTTCCTGTGATCTTGAAAAGAAAACCGTTACTATTGAAATAAAGTCACTTAATAGCCGGCAAACAGATATCTATACCAGGTTACCCAACCTGATAAAGGGAAAGGACCTGGAAATAAGAAATGAGGTAATATCATCTTTGAAACGCGGGAAAATCGAAGTTTCCATTAATCTGGAATCAAAAGAAGGGGAATTATCAACCAACCTGAATGCTGCTGCTATTAAAAATTATTACAAGCAATTGAACGAAATTTCATCCGATCTGGGACTTACCCTTTCTGAAGCTATCATGCAGACAATTGTCCGGCTTCCTGAATCGCTCAACAGCGATAAAGATGAAATGGATGATGATGAATGGCAGAAAATAATGAAAGTGTTGCGTGAAGCTTTGAGTGAGGTAGATAAGTTCCGTGTACAGGAAGGTAATGCAATGGTTAACGATATTAAGGAAAGAATACTTCTTATCCTGCAGTATCTTGATAAAATAGGCACATTCGAGGGCCAGCGGCTGGACAATATTAAGAACCGGTTAAAAGAGAATCTGAATGAATTTTTCAACCAGGAAAATGTCGACAATAACCGTTTTGAACAGGAATTGATATATTATCTCGAAAAACTGGATATAACCGAAGAAAAAGTAAGATTGAAAAACCATTGCGAATACTTTATGGATGTGCTGAAAGAAGAAGACTCTGTTGGCAAGAAGCTGGGATTTGTTACACAGGAAATTGGTCGTGAAATAAATACGATAGGGTCGAAAGCAAATAACTCCGAGATACAGAAACTGGTAGTTATGATGAAGGACGAACTGGAAAAAGTAAAAGAACAATTAATGAATATTCTTTAATAAAACTTTTTGAATAAATGTCAGGAAAGATGATCGTAATATCTGCACCTTCGGGAGCCGGAAAAACAACTATCGTAAAACATCTGTTAGAGATTCCCGAACTGGAACTGCAATTCTCGATATCGGCCTGTAGCAGATTGGCACGTGCGGGCGAAGTGGAAGGGAAAGATTATTATTTCATGAGCATCGATGAATTCAGGTCCAAGATCGATGAAGATTATTTTGTGGAATGGGAAGAAGTATATCACAATAATTATTACGGAACTTTTAAAAGCGAAGTAGACAGAATATGGGACGAAGGAAAGAATATTATTTTTGATCTTGATGTCGCAGGGGCAATGAGTATTAAAAGGTTTTACAAAGAAAAAGTCCTTTCTGTTTATATTCAGCCTCCCTCGGTGGATGAACTGGAAAAGCGGTTAAGAATCAGGAACCTCGATTCGGAAGACGGTATCAGAAGACGGGTAAAAAAAGCAAAATATGAAATGACATATGCCCGCAAATTCGATAAGATTGTATTGAATGAGAACCTTGAAACAGCTAAAAAGGAAACAGAACAACTGGTCAGGGAATTTTTAAAATCTTAAGCTGCCATTTATGAAAGTCGGACTTTATTTCGGATCTTTCAACCCTGTACACATCGGCCATCTTGCTATTGCCAACTATTTTACAGAGTTTACAGATATCGATCAGTTGTGGTTTATCATTAGTCCGCAAAATCCGTTAAAGAAAAAAGATACGCTCCTGCCGGATTATCAACGTTTCGAGTTACTTTACAGGGCTGTCGGTA
Organism: uncultured Bacteroidales bacterium; assembly: GCA_963748095.1. Classification (GTDB taxonomy): domain Bacteria; phylum Bacteroidota; class Bacteroidia; order Bacteroidales; family UBA10428; genus CAVVIO01. Next base: position 31,823 of record CAVVIO010000033.1, on the reverse strand, counting down.
ATGAAAATAAATACCGGGTAAGTGATATTGAGTTCAGGATGCCAAGACCTTCCTTTACCATCGATACTTTAACTTTTCTTCATGATAAATATCCCGATTTTCAATTTATAATCATCATGGGATCTGATGGATTAACGACATTTAATAAATGGAAAGATTACCAGCAAATTGTCAGTGATTATCCCCGGTATATTTATCCCCGGCCGGGAAGTGAATATATCGATACAGAAAATCACGAAAACATAAAACTGATCAATGCTCCGCTCATCGAGATTTCTTCGAGTTTCATTCGTCAGGCAATTAAAGAAGGGAAAGATGTGAAATACTTTTTACCTAAAGATGTGTACGAATATATTACCGAGATGCATTTTTATAAATAACAGGTAATTATTCTGTAATCAGCCTTCTTTCACGATACAAAAACGGATATATTTTACAGGCTACACAAAATCCGAAGACTCCTTCAAGAAAAGAGAAGAAAAACAAAATACCTGCTGTTAAATAGGCACCAACAACAAAACCTGTGAGATATAAAGCAACTGATGTTATTGTAAGAAAAAAACCTACGCGTGCGGCAAAAATTTTCGGCCCCGCATTAATCAGTTTTGGTTCCGGGACAATACGTGAAATTACAATACGACTGACTACCCCGAATGGACTATAGCTGCCATTAAAAAAAGCACGAATTATAAAATCGACTGCCAATATATAAATGAGCCATTTAGCACTGGTAATAATGAATAGGATGGTAAATATAAAGGTGAGAATTGCATTCGAACGCGCAATTCTTTCATTTATCTGTTTTTCTGAAACCGGGCAAACTTCTGTCATGGTCATGAGTTAAATTTATAATTAACTGCAAAAATAAAATGAAAGAATGGTATAAATATTCAGGAGTGAATAAACGTTCTCAATATCCCGGGAATGAAAAATAAGAATGGATGAATTCCGCCTGTTCATAAAGGGGAATGGAATTTGGATTAAATAAATTCTAAATAATGGTAACAGTATTATGCAAGTGCGATGATGCCTTTACATCGACCTTTCACTTGAAGCATGATTGAATACATACGAGAAACCGATCTTAACGGAATAGGTAAAACCGTAATTGGCTTTATGGATACCAAGTGTTCCGGGACTTTTTTCTTTATCTAAAGAACCAATATATGCACCTAAACCAACATTTGTATCCAGGTAAGCTCTTTCGAAAACACGAACTTTCGCGCCAAATGATACATAATGTTCCATAGTGGCAATAATTCCGGGTCCGTCATCGGGCAACGTAACTTTTTGGTCATTTACGTTTACAATTGTCGGTGATGTAACAATTGCTGTCTGGTAGATGATATTGTATTGCAAATAGGTTTTAAAAAGTTTTTTCCCCTCAGGTGAGAAATCGCTTCCCAATGCTATTTTATATTTTACATCACCACCACCAAGACGATTTTCAAGGGCTTTGTAGATAAACCCTGCTTCAATCGTTTTTCTTCCTTTTTGAACCAGAAAACTACCTGTTAATCCTGATCCATGTCCGCTACCTGTTGTAATCTGGTTAAAGCTTATTCCATAATAAGCTGCCTGATCCAGACTTTCCTGAGCTTTTATCTGCATCCAGAAGATGAAAAGCAGACCGAATAATATGTTAAACTTTTTAAGCATGACTGGTTGTTTTTGGATGTTCTGTTGTTTGACTGATTTTACGGTTAACTATTTATCCGGTTGGAGAATCAATGATGAACATCCTTAACAGAGATAAATGATTTGCCTTACAAAAGGAATATGGTAGAAATGCCACAATAAGGTGATTGTGCTCACCATTTATTTAAGAATCGGATATAGATGTAATTTGCCCAGATTTTCTTTTCATTCTGTAACTCTGTCCCTTACTGCAATGTAATTTCCTGAGCCCGGATGATAAATAGTAACATCCGGATTTGTAAAAACTAATATGAATGTATAGAAGCCATTAATGACTAGCGGCTGAAACGGAGAAGTTTAGTTAGATTTTGTTGTTTAGAAGATTATTTTTAGAATTCTATCCTGTAATATCGTTTTCATTAATAACTTATCAACGCACAGTGTGTAGGATTTTTTATTTATTTTTGCTTTTTCATTGATATTGCGTATTTAGCGGTTTCTTATGATTCGCAAAAAAATTAATTACAAAAATAATTTCGGATGAAAATTTCTTACAACTGGTTGAAAAATTATATAGATATCGATTTAACACCTGAAGATACAGCGCGTATTTTAACAGATATCGGATTGGAAGTAGAAGGGATTGAAAAATATGAACAGGTGAAAGGCGGAATGAAGGGACTTGTGATCGGTAAGGTTTTAACCTGTGAAAAACATCCCAACGCTGATAAATTGAGTGTAACCACAGTGGATGCAGGAACGGGGGAACCGCTGCACATTGTATGTGGCGCACCCAATGTGGCTGCAGGTCAGAAAGTAGTTGTAGCAACTGTTGGTACGGAATTATATCATAATGATGAAAGTTTCACTATAAAAAAAGCAAAGATACGAGGGGAGTTATCCGAAGGAATGATCTGTGCAGAAGATGAAATAGGTATGGGCACTGGTCACGACGGAATAATTGTGCTCGATGAGAATGCAAAAACTGGAACTCCGGCAAGTGATTATTTCAAGATAAGCACTGATATGGTTTTTGAGATAGGACTTACTCCCAACCGTATTGACAGTGCTTCGCATTTTGGTACAGCTCGTGATCTGGCAGCTTTTCTGAAACAAACCCGTGATATACAGGTTAATTTACCGGATATTGGCAATTTTCATATTGAAAATAATAGTTATCCGGTAGAAGTAATGATAGAGAATCCGGATGCTTGTAACCGGTATGCGGGAGTTACAGTGAAAGGTGTAACTATAAAACCCTCACCCCAGTGGCTTCAGAACCGGTTACGTTCGATCGGGCTTAATCCTATTAACAATGTGGTGGATATTACCAACTTTGTTTTGCACGAACTGGGACAGCCATTACATGCTTTTGATGCCGACCACTTGAAAGGGTCGAAGATTGTGGTGAAGAATTTACCACAAGGGACGAAATTTGTCACTCTCGATGAAATCGAGCGGGAATTATCTGCTGAAGATCTTATGATATGTGATGGTGAAGGGCCGGTGGCAATTGCTGGTGTATTTGGCGGGTTGCATTCAGGAGTCACTTCTGAAACAAAAAATGTCTTTATAGAGAGTGCCTATTTTAGTCCTGTTTCTGTTCGCAAAACAGCTAAACTTCACGGCCTCAGTACCGATGCTTCTTTCAGGTTCGAAAGGGGAGTCGATCCCGAAATGATACTGGTAGCGCTTAAGCGGGCTGCTTTACTTATGAAAGAAATTGCCGGCGGGGAAATCGCATCAGAAATTGTGGATGTATATCCGGTACCTGTCAATTCAGCAACTGTAAAAATTAGTTTTGAAAATGTAACCCGTCTAATAGGGAAAGATATCAGTGCAGACAGAATTAAAAAAATTCTGCTGGCGCTTGAAATGAAAATTTTGGAGGAAAATAGCGAAGGACTCATCCTTAGTGTTCCGGCATACAGAGTGGATGTTAATCGTGAAGCCGATGTTATTGAAGAAATCCTGCGTATTTACGGTTATAATAACGTGGAAATTTCTGAAAAATTAAACGCTAATATCTCTTATGTCACCAAACCCGACAGGGAAAAACTGGTTAACACAGTGTCGGATTATCTGAGTAATAATAGTTTCAACGAAATAATGTCGAACTCTTTGACAAATACCGGTTATTACAAAGAACTGCAATCTTTCAGACCGGGAAATGCAGTAAAAATATTGAATCCGATCAGTGTGGATTTGGATGGAATGCGGCAGACGTTGTTGTTCGGTGGACTGGAAGCTATTGCCTACAATACAAACAGAAGAAATGCCAATCTGAAACTGTACGAGCTGGGTAATTGTTATTTCTACCAGGAGAACAATAAAACTTCCAATCCGCTTGATAAATACAATGAGGAAATGCATCTGGCTTTATTCCTCTCCGGACTTGTTTATGAACCTAACTGGGTTAGCCCTGAAAAGGAAAGTTCATTTTTCTTGCTGAAAGCATACACCGAAAATATTCTGAAAAGATTAGGAACTGAAATAAATCAGTTGGAAAAAAAGACTACTGAAAAACCGGATATTTTTGAAGATGGTATAACATATAGCTCGGGTAAATACCTTCTGGCTGAAATCGGAATTGTGAAAAAACAATTATGTAATCAATTTGATATTGACGCTGACGTTTTTTATGCTGATTTAAACTGGGAGAAGATCATCCAGCATACAAAAGATCACAGGATCAGCTATCAGCCGTTACCAAAGTTTCCCGAGGTAAAAAGAGATTTTTCACTTTTAATTGACCGTCAGATTACATACGATCAGATTGAAAAGCTGGCATATGAGACAGAAAGAAAATTACTGAAGCGTATCAACCTGTTTGATGTGTACTTCGGTGAAAAAATTGCAGACGACAAAAAATCGTATGCTGTAAGTTTTATTCTGCAAGATGAAAACAAAACGCTGACCGATAAAGAAATTGATAAAACCATGGATAAACTGGCCAGGGCCTTTACCGATCAGTTGAAAGCTGTAATCAGATAAAAAAAGTACGAATGTCACGAATAACACTATTAAAAGGAGATATTACTGTACAGCACGTCGATGCAATTGTTAATGCAGCCAATTCATCTCTTCTGGGAGGCGGAGGAGTAGATGGAGCCATTCACAGGGCTGCAGGCCCCGGTTTATTAGCAGAATGCCGGATCATAGGAGGGTGTCCCACCGGAGAAGCGAGGATCACCAAAGGTTATCAACTGCCGGCTGCTTTTGTAATTCATACGGTAGGGCCAGTCTGGTACGGAGGTAAGAATAACGAGGAGGAATTGCTGACAGCATGTTATAGAAACAGTCTTGAACTGGCCAGGGAAAACAAGATCAGGTCCATTGCTTTTCCGAATATCAGTACCGGTGTATATCACTTTCCAAAAGAAAAAGCGGCAGAGATTGCTGTTCGTGAAACCAAAAGTTACCTTGAAAAGCATACATTACCTGAAAAAGTGGTTTTTGTTGCTTTCGATGAAGAAAACTACCATATATATCAACAATTACTGGATGCCGACTAAGGAACGAGTATTCTGATTTCGCTTTATTAATTCATTAATCTTGCTGAACTGGTTCAAAAACAGGTAGTTATTTTCGAGGCGCAAAACAAACATCCATTTATATCTGAAATTTAATATCTGAATAACTTAATTGCAATCCGAAATCATTAATTTTGGTCTCAGGACGTTGATAGTTTATTTTCATAAAATGTTCAGGTAAATTATTTTAAATTTTAATCAAGGAACAGACATTGTATACTACAAAAAGAATCATCATCATAGTTGTTTTCATTTTATTCGATTATACATTTTCACTTTTCGGGCAATGTCTCGATGAAAATTTTGCATTTAAATCGGGTGAGCGCTTGCACTACGAGGTATACTATAACTGGGGTTTTATATGGTTGAATGCCGGAGAGGCAGAATTCGATGTAAAAACAGATACGTTTAATAATAAACCGGTCTATTTTCTCGACTCATATGGATCTTCCTACAAGGGTTATGATTGGATATATAAAGTCCGTGACAGCTATCGAACCTATCTCGATATGAAGACGCTGCAACCATTGTGGTTCCACAGGAATACTTATGAAGGCGGATATGCGGTCAATAACATATACTTGTTTGACCAGTCGAACAGAAGAATAATAGCTTCCTCTGAGAATTCAAAAAAACCCTTGGTACACGATACTTTAGAGATGAAAAATTGTACCTACGATGTGCTTTCACTAATCTATCTGTCCAGAAACCTGTCATTTAAAAATGTGAAATTAAATGATACCATTCCTGTTTCGGCGGTGATCGATAATAAAATTTACCATTTATATATCCGCTATCTGGGAAAGGATGTGATGGAAACCAGGGATGGTCATAAATATAGTTGCATTAAATTTTCGGCACTATTGGTAGAGGGTACTATGTTCAGGGGCGGAGAGGACCTGTTTGTATGGGTTACCGATGACCGGAACCGAATTCCTATTCTTGTAGAGGCAAAAATTCTCGTAGGCTCGGTGAAGGCCATGCTTGCCGGTTCAAGCGGACTTCGTAATCCGGTTACTTCTAAAATTGAATAATAAGATTTTAAATATTTATTGTTAACAGATTATGAAACGGACAATTTCTTATTTGTTTTTTTTATTTTTCATAACATTTTACGTTTCGGGGCAACCGGATGAAAATCTTATCCATGTTTTTAAAAATCATCAGGACGCTGTAAATTCGGTTGCTTTCAGTAAGGATGGCAGGTATCTTGTATCGGTATCGGAAGATAAATCGGTTAATGTGTATAACCTTAATACCTTTGATGTTGCATATAGTATTAAAGATAATTATTTCCCTCTAAAAGGAGTATATATGACACGTTCGGGCGATTTGCTCCTGGGATCGGGTTCCGACATTAAAAAAGTCGATTCGTTAGGGAATATCTTACAGACATATAAAGGTAACATAACCCGTATATGGTCGATAGCCGTAAATAAAGACGAAACACTTCTAACAGCAGGATCTTTTGATAAAAAAATCAGAATTTGGAATATTGGAACCGGAGAGATAACCTGTACGCTTGAAGGTGATAAAAAGAATTCCCTGGCTGTATGTTTCAGCCCGGTTGAAAACATTCTTGTCAGTGGCTCGCTAGATCATTCGGTTCGTGTTTGGAATGTGGCAGACTGCAAACTCACCAATGTGCTTAAACGGCATACAGGAAATGTATTTGCCGTAGCTTTTCATCCCAGTGGAAAATATTTTGCCAGTGCTTCAGGTGATCAGACAATACGGTTGTGGGACCTGGAAACAGGTAAAGTTATAAAGACATATCCGGGTCACACAAAAGGCATATTGGATATCGATTTCAGCCCTGATGGGAATTTGTTACTCAGTGCCTCGTTCGATAAAACGATAAGGCTTTGGGAAACAAAAACGGGTGTATGCCTTTACACCTTTGTTGATCATCAGGGAGCTGTTAATTCCGTACGTTTTAGTCCCGACGGCAAGCATTTTGCAAGCGGCTCAGCAGATGAAACTGTTATGTACTGGAAGCTGGGGAAAAAAATATTTGTTGATTACTATTACAATTCAGAAATAACAGATGACATTAATAATTCGGATTTGCTGGAGCCCAGGGGAAAAGGAGAATCGCGACAGGATTATAAGATCAGGGAAGAAAAAGGTAATAAATATCTGGATGAATTGTACAATAAGTATTATGAGAAGTATTTAAATAAATTGAAAAACGAAAAATTTAAAATACAAGACCCGAAATGAAAGGAATAAAGAGAATAGGACTGGTTGCTCATGACAACCGGAAGAGGGACCTTATAGAATGGGTGGAATGGAATTGGGATATATTGGTGAAGTATGAACTGATCTGCACAGGTACTACCGGAAAGATGGTGGAAGAAGCACTGTTGAAAAAACTGGGAAAAGTGAAAAGAACCATTAAGATAAAAAAGCTCAAATCCGGTCCGTTAGGAGGAGACCTGGAACTGGGGGCATTAATTTCCGAAGGTAAAATCGATATGCTGATTTTCCTGTGGGACCCCATGGAACCGCAGCCTCACGATGTAGATGTGAAAGCACTGTTACGCATCACTGCTTTGTATAATATTCCTACTGCCAATAACCGGTCAACGGCTGATTTTTTAATTTCTTCTGAATTGATGGATTCTGATTATGTGCCTGTATTGAAAGATTATACGAGTTATATTGATCGTAAATTATGATTTGCAATAGGTTCATCATTACTTGGCCGGAATTATTCAAAAAAAAGAAAATTTGACAATTTATAATAAAAAAAAGCTGACTTTTTCGAGTCAGCTTTTTTTACTTCATTATTATTATGAATTATTTTTCTGTTTCAGGAGTGACTACCTGATATCCTGTTCCATAATTCACATCCTGTACAATGGTTTCTCCCATTTTTGGGTAGAAATAAGTAGAAGGATAAGATGGGTTCTGATTGTAATTACTAGTAGTTCCGTTACTTGAGAAGTCGTTAAGATTTCTTACATATGCTTTTCCACCGTTCATTAATATAAGATTAGATACCTGGTGGCTAGTATTAACTTGAGCTTTAAACATGGCTCCATCTCCGTGGCCATCTACACTATATACAGTAACAGTTGGTGGATTTGCAGGGTCATAACCGTTACCTGCGTCAACCAGATTAAATGATGTAATTGAACTATCAGTAGAAGAAATGTAATTACTATATATCAATGCATGGGCTGTTCTCAAATCCTCACTTGCATTAACAGTTAATACTGGTTTATCAGCAAATTTATATCCTGTTATATAAATGGTATCCCCATTACCAGTTGTCGATTCTATTTTACCATTGTTTATTTGAGTATTTGCCCCTAAAATATTGTAAGCACCAAGAACAGTATTTGAGTAATCATTAATATCATTATCAACATAATTTATTAGTGTATTACTACTGTATCTCAAAACTTCAGCTGAAACTGTGGGATAATTTAAATAATTACTACCACTATTGGTAATAAATATATTATAGGTAGTTGCAAACTGGATATCAATCTGGGCACCTGTACCTCCTCCTGCAAATACCACACTGGGTTTTGAATTGTATAAAGCACCATTATTAATAAAGCCATTAATATTTACAATTTTACCTGCAGATATATCTACCTGTATCTCGGCGGTGTCACCATTCATTCCGGGTGTCATTTTAAACAGTACATTAGAAGTATCCTTACCTCCGAAGAAACCGCTTCCTCCTGTTACTAATACCGCATCGGAATAATTAGAAAGGTAAGTTGGGTTTGCTTTAGAATCCAGTTCAAAGCCAGTACCGATATTACCTGCATCAGGTGCAGCAATAGTAATGAACGCACTTGGAACTGAAGGTACAGATAGTCCACCGGAATTTGTTTTATATAATACTTTTCTTTCTACTATTTGCACGGAACCATCATTCAGCATTTTAGCAAATGATTGATTCGTTGTGATGTCAGGATAAAAAACCTGCACATAATTTGAATTTGTTGATGTAACCGGAACTTTTATTTCATAATTACCATTGGTATCTGTCACATCATAAAAATACTGTGCGGCATAATCATTCAGATTTGAATTCATAGCTTTTACAACTACATTGGAAGCAGGTTCCGGTTCCCGGTTAGTCACATCTTTTTCCAATGTAAGCCTACCCTTAATAGTTACGAGATTCGAACTATTTGTGGAATAGAGGTAAACTGTCTGAGAAACTTCTGCTACCCGGTAATTGCTTGTATATGCTTCGGCTTCAGCATAAGCATTTAAATAATTAGTTTTAGTAATATAAAGAGACAGGGTAGATCCTACTTTTACATCTTTAAATGTCACAGTTCCTGTCACGTCAGTAGTAACCTGCTGCATTTCTCCGTTAACATAGGTGGTAACATTTGCACTGTCAACAGGTTTGTTAAAATCAGTTCTGTCTAATACCTGGACTACAAAATCAATAACTTGTTGATTTTTTATAACGTCTTCCTGGGTAAGATTGTCTTTCTTACACGAGTAAAATATTGTACTCGCAAGAAAGAAATAAGCAAAAAATTTCATGTACTTCTTCATAGAATTATAATTTAAATTAAACTTATTAGGTTTTGGATATACTGTTTATATTAAAAATTAAAACCAATGGTTGCTGATACGCCATAGGCGTGCAAATCACTTGAAACTTCAGCAATACCAAGGTAACTGTATCCGGGGTAGATAGCATTGATCGTATACCTGTACCTGAAATCAATAGTCATTGATTTATTACTGAGAACAGGAAATTCAAATGCCAAACCACCGGAAATATTGTATTGAAATGGTTCTATGCTTTTTGTAATATCTTCATTATCACTAAAAGTAGCGTACATTACACCACTTCCAGGAAACTGAGCTGTTGTTTCAACATTACTACCTGCATAAATTGTATAGGCAATACTGGGGCCGGCCAGTAACCGGAGAGTACCGTTGCCCAAATGAATGTCGAATGTTAATAACAGCGGAAATTCGATTTCATAAATTTTGTCTTTCCTGTCTTCTACCTGGTTTAAGAATATTGGAGCTGTACCAAGTTGATCGGGATTAGTTATTCTCAATAATCTACCACCCTGTTCTACATAATTTAGTTCTGCCTGGACACTTAAACTACTATTGAATCCGTACCTCGCATGGATACCTCCTGTAAGCCCCGGTATTATCCCGGTATGAGGCTGGCTATAAAATGTGCTCACGTTCCCTCCGGCGTGCAGGCCATAAACAAAAGTGCCTGAGGTGGTCGATGCTGCATCATCCTGACTATATCCCGTTAAAAAGGGGGAAAGAAAAATCAGGATGAATAAAGTTTTAATGATTTTACGTTTTTTCTTCATATGCATTTGGTTTATAATTCGGTATTATGATTGTGACTTTATCTTATAATAGCTGATATAACTATTTATTCATTTTAGGTAAAAGAAGAAGATAATATAAACTTGTAATTTTTAAAAGGAGATTAATTTTCATAACGGTATTGAGGTTTCCTTTTTAATATCTGATATAGAATGATTTTTTTAAAGAATGTCCTTATATACGGGCAGATAATTAATTAGTTACCTTAAAATTTAAATTCGTTATTTTTTATTTATAATATGGTTGAAATCCACAGGTTAAAAAGTGCTGGTGGTAAGGAAATTATAATTATGTTTAAAAGATGAGAAGTAATAGAAGAAAATCCTGTAAAAAAAAGTGAGTAAGTCATTAACAATAACTTACTCACTTTATATCATTTCAAAAACTAAGTAATAATTTTCTAATCTGTTTTTCAGCTAAGTTTTGCAAGCGTTTTTTTAAGCCGGTCAATAGCTTCTTTAAGCTTATCATCCGAAGTAGCGTAAGAAATCCTGATACAGGTTGGTTCACCAAAGGCTTCTCCCGGTACGGTGGCAATATGACCTTCTTCCAGTAAAAAGATACACAAATCATTAGACGTTTCTATTTTTTTCCCGTTAAACGATTTTCCAAAGTAAGAACTGACCTCGGGGAATACATAAAAAGCTCCTTCGGGTAAAGGTGTTCTTATACCTTTAATATCTTTCAGCAGATCAAGGATCAGATCGCGGCGGCGTTTAAAAGCTACATTCATATCTTTCACACAGGCCTGATCGTCATTTAAAGCTGCAGTAGCTGCTTTCTGTGCAATTGTTGTGGGGCCTGTAGTAAACTGCCCCTGAAGTTTAATACATGCTTTTGTAAACCAAAGCGGTGCCGCCATATAACCGATACGCCAACCAGTCATGGCATAAGCTTTTGATACACCATTAATAACTATTACCCGGTCGTGGATAGACGGAAACTGGGCAAGTGACTCGTGTTTTCCAACAAAATTAATGTGTTCGTATATTTCATCGGTGATAACAAAAACCTGCGGATGTTTTTCCAGTACTTTGGCTATGGCCTCCAGCTCACTTTTACTGTATACAGCCCCGGTAGGATTTGATGGCGAACATAACAGAAGTGCTTTTGTTTTTGGTGTGATCGCTTCTTCTATTTGTTGAGGTGTAACTTTAAATTTATTATCGATCGATCCGTTAATAATCACATTTTTTCCTTCGGCGAGTTTTACCAGTTCAACATAAGTTACCCAGTAAGGCGCGGGTACTATCACTTCATCTCCTTTGTCAATTAAAGTAAGTATGGCATTTGCCAGCGAATTTTTAGCGCCGGTGGAAACAATGATCTGATCGGGTGAGTAATCGAGGTTATTTTCGCGTTTAAATTTTTTCGATACAGCTTCCCGTAAATCCTGAAAACCGGCAGCAGGCGGATAAAATGAAAAATTGTCATCAATGGCTTTTTTGGCAGCAGTTTTTATATGATCGGGGGTATTAAAGTCTGGTTCCCCGACACTTAAATTGATAACATCAACTCCTTTTGCTTTTAAATCCCTGCTTTTCTGATTCATAGCCATGGTGGCAGAGGGCGAGAGGCTTTGTAGCCTGGCCGAAATTTTTTCCATATTTTTTCCTGTTTTATATTAGCTATTATAGATTACAGCGGTTAAAATTAATCTTTTTTGATTAGAATTATTTAATATTGTAATAGTGAATTATTAATAATTTTTCTACAATGAAGGAAATACCGGAAATCGCAAAATATATTCTTCCATCCGTAATCGTTTTTTTAACAGCTTATTATCTTGTAAAGAAATTTCTGGAAGAAGAAGAGAAAAAACGCAGACAGGAATTTTTACTTAAAAACAAGGAACAGGTCATTCCATTAAAGCTGCAGGCTTACGAACGACTGACATTATTTCTTGAACGAATATCTCCTGAAAATCTGGTAATGCGCATAAATAAACCGGGTATGACAGCCAGGCAACTTCAGTCGGAGTTGTTATCTACTATTCGGGCTGAATTCGAGCATAACCTTGCTCAGCAGATTTATATCTCCCCCAAGGCCTGGGAAATGATCAAAGCTGCCCGTACAAATACCATTAAAAGTATCAATATAGCAGCGGACAATATAGATGGTAACAGTCCGGCCATTGACCTGGGAAAAGCTATTCTGGAAGATTTGATGGAACAGGATAAGGCCCAGACAAGTGATGCTCTTATTTTTCTGAAAAAAGAGATTGGAGAGTTATTTTGAAATATTCATTTGATAATTTTACTTTGAACAAATAAATATTAAAAAAGCCTGTCGTTATCGGCAGGCTTTTTAGTTTTTTTATAATCAGTATCAGATCAATTCGATACTTCGCTTTACAAACTTATTAAGTTCTTCTCCCTTTAACATATTATTCGATAAAAGGGCCAGGTCGATAAGTTGCTTCACGAGTTTATTTTTTCTTCCGTATTCGTTGAGCACTTTATCCTTTTTTTCTCGAAGTTCCGTTATCTTTTTCTCCAGATCGGAAATACGGTCTTTATCTTCCTGTTTTATCTCTTCTTCCTTTTTATCTTTAATGGAATTATCAAGTTCTGCCTTACTGTCTTCAATGGGCTTTATTTTTTCATTCATTTTTTTCAATTCTTCCCCCACAGATTTCTCTTTATCTTCCTGTATACGCTGTATTAATGGATGATTCGCATTTACCACAAAGCTATAACTGTCTGGCATTTCACCATAAAAATTCATAGGTCCGCCACCTAATGCCGACATGTCTTTCATCCTGCGCATAAATTCGGATTGTGTAATCATAACCGGACTGTCAGTCTCGCTAAGGCTTTCAAAAGTCACCATATAGTTTGCTTTCCTAGGGAGTTCTCCCTCGAATACTTTGGAGAGTTCGTTTTGTTGTTCAGGTGTAAGTTTGGATTCTTTATTTTCTTCTTTCTGAATCAGTTTATCTACTACATCTGCATCAACTCTTGAGAAATGAGCATTCTTTAACTTTTGTTCAATATGGTTGATGAAGTGTGTTTCCAATTGTCCGTCCATCAGTAATACATCGTATCCTTTCGATTTGGCGGCTTCTATAAAACTGAACTGGCTTTCCTTATCGGTGGCATACAAGTAAATAAGGTTTTTATTCTTGTCGGTTTGATTTTCTTTGATCAGTTTTTCGTATTCTTCAAATGTAAAATACTTACCATCTGTATTTTTCAAAAGTGCAAACTTCTCCACTTTCTCATAAAATTTTTCCTCAGTAAGCATTCCATATTCGATAAACATCTTCAGGTCATCCCATTTTTCCTCAAACTGCTTACGATCTTTTTTAAAAATTTCCTGTAACCGGTCAGCAACTTTTTTGGTGATATGGCTGGAAATCTTTTTTACGTTGGAATCACTTTGCAGATAACTTCTCGATACATTAAGTGGTATATCCGGCGAATCGATCACCCCGTGTAAAAGAGTAAGAAATTCAGGAACAATGCCTTCTACCGAATCGGTTACAAATACCTGGTTACAATAAAGCTGTATTTTATTTTTTTGTACCTCGATATTATTTTTAATTTTTGGGAAGTATAATATACCGGTCAGGTTGAACGGATAATCCACGTTCAGGTGTATATTAAACAAAGGATCATCAGTGAGCGGGTATAAATCGTGATAAAATTTCACATAATCTTCATCTTTCAAATCAGCGGGTGTTCTGGTCCATAATGGTTGTGGATCATTAATGATCTTGTCTTTATCCAGCTCAACTTCTTTTCCGTCTTTCCATTCTTTTTCTTTTCCGAAAGCAATTTCAACAGGAAGGAAGTGACAGTATTTTGTTAGCAGCTCGTTTATACGGTTCTCTTCCAGAAAATCTTTTGAATCATTATCGATATGAAGAGTGATAACAGTACCTCGTTCTTCTTTTTCAACAGTTTCCAGCTCATATTCGGGTGATCCGTCGCAGGTCCATTTTACGGCCTTTGTATTCTTTTTGAACGATTTGGAAAGAATTTCAACTTTATCGGAAACCATGAACGCCGAGTAAAATCCCAATCCGAAATGTCCGATAATAGCGTTTGTCTGGTCTTTATATTTTTCCAGAAAATCTCCCGCGCTCGAAAATGCAATCTGATTAATAAATTTCTCAATTTCTTCACCAGTCATTCCTATTCCCCTGTCCGATACAGTTATGGTTTTCTTCTTTTTATCCACAGAAACACGGATGGTAAGATCTCCGAGCTCATCTTTGTAATCCCCTATATTTGAAAGTGTTTTTAATTTTTGAGTGGCATCCACTGCATTTGACACCAATTCTCTTAAAAATATCTCATGATCAGAGTACAGGAATTTTTTAATAATAGGAAAGATATTCTCTGTTGATACTCCAATTTTTCCCTTTTGCATGGTCTTTTAGTTTTATGAATTCGACAATATTTAGTATTTAATACGATCGGGAAACAGACAAACGATATGCCAACCGTTTTTTTCTGTCATTACGTCACCATAGGTTTGTTATGATGTCAGATTTGTCGGATATGAAAAAATGTGGAAAAATTATTTTATGGTAAAAACATGAATCTGTTTTTCCTGCAATTAATTCGTGATATTAATATTTTTTACCAGGTTCCATCGGCCATCATCAAATTTTAATCCGTCATACGAAAAATCGGGGCCATAAAACCGGTATTTACCCTGATAGGAAGGTTGGGAAGGTGAAAGATGATCGAAAATGATCATCTTTTTATTTTGGTTATAATTCAATGCCATTATTGCACGGGCTGAAAATTCAAAGATAATCCGGCATAATAATTTATTTTCATAATTGAACATCGGTTTACCGAAACGGGGAATTGTGTCATTCTCAAAATAAAATACATCAATTATCTTTTTGGAAGTAAAAAGGTTGTTGAAATCAAAGCCCAATAATGTATAATAGGTCGTTCCATTCGATTTTTCAGGTATTATCTGGTAATAAAGGGCCCCAAACCAGTTTTGTGGTGAAAGGATCTGGTTTTCAGGATCGGTATTTTGATCCGATTTATCAGTTAATTTTATAATCCTATATTGTTTATCTGCTTTTGAATAATATTGGATAAAACCGGAATATAATTGCGTTCCGTCCGTAAAGGGGATGTTCCAGGTATATATTTTCAATTGATGATCAGGGGAAACAAGTTTACCCATATTACGCAATGAATCGAACGGGAAATCGAAAGAATTTTCATCGCGGAGTGCCTCCTCGAATTGAGCAGTAATTTTTTCGCTAATTTGTATTTTTTTCTGATCATCTTTGGTATCGGGGATTTGACGGAAAAGTTTTTGGATGGCAATTTCAGCATGTTGAAGACTTCCCTGATCTTGAGCACATAATTCTCTGGACATCACTACTAAAATCAGGAAAAAAACAAAATGTTTGTACTTGTTCATCGGGAAAAATTTTCAATATATGAATAGAAGGTACTAAAGTACTATTATACCTTAAAACTTACTATAAAAAACGAAAGTAAGAGGAGAATTATTTCGCGATCAGATTGATATCTCCCATCAGTTTATCTTTATAGGATTTGCCGATAGGTATTGATTTTGAGCCGTCTTTGGTTTTAATGATTACCGAATTATCTTCAATAACATTGATGCTTGAAGTATTCACAATGAACGAACGGTGTACCCTGGTAAATTGATGAGCCGGAAGTTTTTGTTCTATGGCCTTCATAGTAAAATGAATAGTGTATTTATCAGTGAAGGTATTGAAAATCACATAATTTTCAAGAGCTTCTATCCAGAGAATTTCATCATATTTCAGGCGTACCAGTGCCGAATTCTTCTTTATGAATATCTCATTTTCTTTTGAATCCACCTTGTTCTTAAAACGAACATTGGCCTTGTTAATAGCTTTAAAAAAGCGACTATAGGTAATTGGTTTCAGAAGATAATCAATTACATCATAATTAAATGCATCCAGTGCGTATTTATCCTTGGAAGATATGATAATGATCTGTGGCGGATTTTGCAATGTTTTAAGAAAATCTATACCACTCATCTCAGGCATTTCGATATCTAAAAATATCAGGTCTATATCTTCTTCATTGTTAAAGGCATTTATGGCATCTACCGCATTCTCATAGGAATTCACCAGATTAAGTTGATCTGTTCGAGCCACAAACTCTTCTATGATCTTACGAGACATTAAATCGTCATCAATTATAATACAATTCATAGGTGGAGTTTTTCATCAAAAAAAATTACATATTCATCAACAATAAAGTCAAATATATAAAAAAAAATTATTCTATTACTAATTTTATTTGCTCAAACCTACAAAAAAGAATCCGGCTTATCAATATTCTTATAAAAATTCTTTTCGATTAATTCTGATTGTTTAATTGACGTTTTTAACCATTGTATTTGCAGGTCAGTTTTTTCACTGTCGGATAATTGCCAGTGTATACCGGAATTCCTAAGTTGAAATGATAAGAATTGTAAAATAATTGCTACTGAAACAGAAATGTTGAAACTTTCAGTAAACCCGTAAATGGGTATTTTAAGGAATTCATCTGCTGAATTAATAACTTCGGCAGATAATCCCTCCAGTTCATTTCCAAAAAATAAAGCTGTTTTTCCTGCCGAAAGGTCAAAATCTTCCAGTTTTTTATCATTTGCATGAGGTGTGGTGGCAACAATCCTGTATCCTGCATTTCTAAGCCGGCTGATTGTTGTAGCAGTATTATTATCATCCGGACTATTGTGCCTGTGCAGATTAAGCCATTTATCGGCGCCAAGGACCACTTCAGGATTTACCTGGTATGTGTTCCGGTTTTCTATAATGTAAACATCCTGTATTCCGAAACATTCGCATGAACGAAGTACGGCACTGGCATTCTGTGATTGATAAATGTCTTCCAGCACTACAGAAATATACTTTGTTCTTAGTCCTGCAATTTCCTCAATTTTTCCACTTCTTTCTTTTGTGACAAATCCTTTCAGATGATTTAAAAGCTTTTCTTTCATACTATACTTGAATCTTCAAAAAGATCTTTTTTTAGAAAAAAAAAGGGAGCACACGATGCTCCCCTCCAAAATCTGTTAAACTAATATTATTGAACTGCGTCCCCTAATTCACTTCCAGCTTTGAATTTAACAACTTTTTTTGCGGGAATTGTAATTTCTTTACCAGTTTGGGGGTTTCTGCCTGTTCTTGCACTTCTTTTGGCTATTGCAAAAGAGCCAAATCCAACCAACGCTACTCTATCTCCTTTTTTAAGAGCACCAGAAGTAGTTTTTATGAAGGCGTCTAGGGCTTTTTTGGCATCGGCTTTTGTTAAACCAGCTTCACTGGCAATTGCATCAATTAATTGAGCTTTGTTCATAATAATTAATTTTTAGGGTTAGTAAATATTTTCAATTTTATCAATAAAACTAATACAAATATAGATTATTTCTCAAGTCTGGCAAATTTAAGGCTATTTTTTTTATGAATTATTTATTAAGAATCCTGATGTGGCAACAGTTTTATGGTTTTTGTGAGATATCTTTGACTGATTTACAAGTTTTTCAGAAAGAGAATTTCTAAATATACATATATCTTAATTGACAGATTTATAGCGAATTAAATATTACTATTCTTGATAAATCTCTATTAAATTAATTCAAAGCTGAGAAATGAGCAGTTGTAAGAAAAGAAATGGAGAAATTAATGTGATTTAAGGAATTGATGGCTCTAATTAATATAGGTATAGATAATATGATTTAACTTATAAAGAATAAAAAGGAGAATTTTTAAGTTCCACTGTTTTAAAATGAAAAAAAAAGTATATTTTTGCGGGCCGGAGGAATGGCAGAGTGGTCGAATGCGGCGGTCTTGAAAACCGTTGTACCGCAAGGTACCGGGGGTTCGAATCCCTCTTCCTCCGCTTAAGGCGTACGCAGTTCGCACAACATAGGAATTAAGCCCGACATAAAATAAAAGTGCCGGGCTTTTTGCATCAAAGGATTTGAACTGAAGGGCGGGCTTTGGCTTGAAAGGCGTAACACTTATATATAACGGTGGGAATCGGCTTGTTCCTTCATTATTTCAAAATCATATAAAGATGTAAAATTAATTACCTTTTTACTATTTTTGCATCCTGAATGGAGAAATGCCGGAGTGGTCGAACGGGGCAGACTCGAAATCTGTTGATCTGCTTATGTGGGTCCGGGGGTTCGAATCCCTCTTTCTCCGCATTCGGCGGACACAGTCCGCACAAGATTCATAAAAAGCCCGACATAAAATAAAAGTGCCGGGCTTTTGCATTTGAGGATTCGAACAGAAGGGAAGGCCGGGGTTCGAACGGCGGAGCCCTCATGAGGCGAAGAAATGAGCCGAATAATCCCTCTTTCTCCGCATTTGGCGGACGTAGTCCGCAGAACATATGAATAGAGCCCGACGTGAATTAAAGGTGCCGGGCTTTTATATAAGAAGATTTGAACAAAAGGAGGGACCAGAGAGCAGAAGTATTAGAATTAAATGGCTTGGGATAAAATTGTAATATGCTTCTTCGATTACAATTCTTATTAATCGCTTTTCAATGTTGAAATTTTCATAATTTAGCTGTTCATTATTTATTTTGATGTGGGCGCAGAAAACAGTCTTTTAGATAAAGTTTTAATTCAAAAACTGAAAAAGGGAGACAAATCTGCTTTTTCATTTCTTTTTTCAGCCTATTATTCCGACCTGGTACATTTTGCAAATACTTACAACAACGATCTTATAATATCAGAAGAGATAGTACAGGATGTTTTTGTAAAATTATGGGAAAATCATGAATCATTACATATAGAAAACTCAGTTCGTTCCTATTTGCTTAAAACGGTTCAGAATAAATGTATTGACAGAATCAGACATTTAAAAGTCAGAGATAAGTTTACATCATACATTAACGAAAATCATATTCTGTCAGAAAATAGCACGGAAAATTATCTGTTTAGATCGGAACTACAGGATCATATTGAAAAAGCTATTAATATGTTATCAGATGATGCAGCCGAAGTCTTTCGAATGAGTCGCTATGACGGATTGAAATATCATGAAATTGCCAAACAATTGAATATCTCTGTAAGAACAGTTGAGGTACGTATGGCAAAAGCTTTACATATGTTACGGGATTATCTGAAAGACTATTGGTAATCAACTTGAAATATAATGTCTATTTATTTTTAAAATCCCTTAAATATATATGTTTAATTATTATAGGTATAGTTCAGTATTAACTTATTGAGTATGCTATAATTGTATTGATGATTAAAAAATCAACCTAATCGATTGATTTATAATAAGTATATGTAATTATTGAATAATTTAAACTCATATATGAGAATTTTAATGTGGGTTTTCATTTATGAAACGTCGTTTAATCAGAAAAGAATTTTTTATGGAATTAAAGGAACAAAGAGAAATTGATCTGTTAATAGGAAAATTTCTTGAGGGTATAGCAGAAGAAAAAGAAATCAGTGATCTCGAAAACTGGTTGAATCGTTCGGCGGAAAACAAAATCTATTTTAGCCAGATTAAAAATATATGGGATGCTTCCGGAAAAAAACAGGAAATTGATGTCGGTAAGGCTCATGAAAAGATTATGGGTAAAATAAGTGAAAGAAAAATAAAAGTACCTGTATGGCATTACTGGCAAAAAATATCGGCAATACTGTTTTTACCGTTATTATTGACTTTAATTGGATGGGTTATATTATCCGGCTATAAACATTCAATTACTCCTGTTGTATATAATGAGATTCATGCAATTCAGGGTACTCGTTCAGAGATTAAACTTGCTGACGGTTCACTTGTCTGGCTCAATTCGGGAAGCAGTTTGAAATATCCGACTGTATTCGCTAAAAATGAACGTGTTGTATATTTAAAAGGAGAGGCATATTTTGAGGTTCATAGTAATAAAAAAAGACCTTTTATTGTACAAACCAACGCATTAAGTGTTGAAGCCACAGGTACAAAATTCAATGTAAAGTCTTTTAAATCTGATCCTTTAGCAGAAGTTACCCTTATCAGGGGAAAGGTATTTGTAAATAAAATGAATTCAGATAGCAGGGGAGCATTAATAACAGAACTTTCTCCCGATCAACACCTGGAATATAACAAAACATCCGATCATTCGGTTGTAACTTCCGGTGATGCATATAAATATATTGCATGGAAAGATGGTAAACTTATATTCCGAAATGAACCTCTCAGTAAGGTTGTTAAGATATTAAGTCATCAGTTCAACGTAGATATTGAGCTTCAGGGGAAAGAACTTCAGAAATACCGTTACAGGGCCACTTTTGAAAATGAATCACTGGATGAAATTTTGAAATTATTAAAATTAACTGCGCCGATCGATTTCAGGGAAATTAAAAGAAAACCCTTACCCGACGGAACTTTTTCCGGTAAAAAGATAATTATTTTTCCTTTGAATAAATCTTCTTCATTATGAAACAACATTGAATAATTTATATTATTAACCCTAAAAATTTTATGCCAATGGATAAATAAATTATTAAAAAGATCAACTAACAAAAGGAACAATCAAATTTTTATAAACCTTATTTTCAGGTTATTTCTACTTTTCAGACACAGTATTTTTTTGTAAATAATAAAAAAACAAACAACTCATAAATTACTCAAAAGTTCAAACTAATCTAATTATGAAAAGAAAAACTAAATTCACTACTATCATCCATATTCTGAGTATATGGATGGTAATATCCTTTCAGGCATCAGCCCAGGAGATGCAGATCCAGGGCAAGGTGTCGGATAGTTCTAACGGCGAATCCTTACCGGGAGTAAGCATAATCATTAAGGGCACAAATACAGGGACGTCCACTATGGCAGATGGTAGTTATAGTATAACAGCCAGTAAGGGTGAGGTCCTAACTTTTTCTTATGTAGGTTATGAGTCACAGGATATCACTGTTGGAAATGAAACAACAGTTAATGTTTCTTTAACTCCATCTGTTACTGCACTTCAGCAAGTAGTAGTAATTGGATATGGTACCGTTAAGAAATCAGATGCAACAGGTTCGGTAGATGTTGTAAGCACAAAAGACTTTAATAAGGGCACCATAGCTTCGCCTCAGAACCTGATAACCGGAAAAATAGCCGGTGTTGTAGTTACCTCCAGCAGTGGGGCGCCGGGTAGCTCTTCAACAATCAGGATTCGCGGTGGTTCTTCAATGTCAGCAAGCAATGACCCGCTGATTGTAGTCGATGGTGTTCCTATCGATAACAGCAGTGTTTCCGGATCGTCAAATGCATTAACTGTTGTTAATCCGAATGATATTGAATCGGTTACAGTGTTGAAAGATGCATCTGCTACAGCTATATACGGATCAAGGGCATCTAACGGGGTTATCCTGATAACCACGAAAAAAGGCACTAAAAAATTCACGGCAACTTATCAGGGTACTTTTTCCGCCATTACACTACCCAAGAAACTGGATGTGCTGTCAGGCGATGATTACCGTACGCTGGTGAACCAGGAGGTTGCCAACGGTTTTTTAAGTTCAACCGCATCCGATCTGCTGGGAACGGCCAATACCGACTGGCAAAGTCAGATTTACCGGACTGCTTTTGCAAACGATCACAACCTGAGTGTTTCGGGTACACTTAATAATCAGCTGCCTTATCGCTTTTCGGTTGGCTTAACAGGAGAGCAAGGCACTCTAAAAACAACTGATTTTCAAAGAGGTACCGTAGCGCTGGGACTTAACCCGAGTTTGTTGAACGATCACCTGAAAATTAATGTTAATCTGAAAGGTATGTATAATACCAACAATTTTGGTAATACAGGTGCTATTGGTGCGGCTGTTTCCTATGATCCTACAAAACCTGTATATAATGGCAATTCCAGATGGGGAGGTTACACCACCTGGACAACGGACAATAACAATGTTAATAGTGATGCGCTTCCGCTGGCAACTGCCAACCCGTTGGCACAGCTCAAATTAACCTCCAATACCTCCAATGTTGCGAGAAGTATCGGGAATATACAAATGGATTATAAGTTTCATTTTTTACCCGATTTACACGCAAACTTAAACATGGGTTATGATTATTCTGAAAGCCACGGGCATAATAATGTGGATGCAAGATCGGGCTGGACATATAATTCTGCATACACAGGCGGACGATTGGAAAAGTACAGCCAGATAAGAAAAAATGAATTGCTGGATTTTTATCTCAATTATGAAAAAAGCCTCGATGCAATTAAAAGTAATTTAAGTGTAATGGGCGGTTATTCCTGGACACATTTTTACAGTGAAAATTTAGACTCTACTTATAATGCAGCTCAGGATTATCGCATTTCCATATCACCTTCAAAGACAAGGTATTACCTGGTATCCTTTTTTGGCAGGTTGAATTACAGTCTTATGGACAAATACCTGCTGACATTTACCATACGTGATGATGGTACATCACGTTTTGCCCCAAATAACCATTGGGGACTGTTTCCATCCGCAGCATTTGCATGGAAAATCAAGAATGAATCCTTTCTTAAAGATGTCAAAGCCATTTCTGAACTTAAGCTGAGACTGGGATATGGTGTTACCGGGCAGCAAAACCTGAACACAGGTACTAACTTTCCATACCTGGCAGTTTTCAGAATTGCCAATCCTACAATTGAATACCAGTTGGGAGATGTATTCTATCGTACCATACGTCCCGATGGATACAATGCTGATATAAAATGGGAAACCACAACAACTTATAATTTAGGACTTGACTTTGGATTGTTTAAGAACCGGTTTTCCGGAACATTAGAATATTATGAATAGGAAAACAAAGGATTTGATCAATTCAATAGATGTAGCTGCAGGAACTAATCTTATAAATGTAATTGTAGCGAATGTGGGCGATTTGGAAAACAAGGGAGTTGAACTTTCCCTCAACGGCAGGATTATCAGCAAACAAAATTTCACATGGGAAGTTAATTATAACATGGCTTATAATACCAATAAAATTACAAAACTTACCCTGACAGATGACCCGAATTATATTGTACTGACAGGAAACATTTCAGGGGGTACAGGTAATAAGATTCAGGTTCAAAAACTTAATAATCCAACTTATTCCTTCTATATTTACCAGCAGGTATACGGGGCAAATGGGAAACCGCTGCAGGGTTTATATGTCGACAGGAATGGCGATGGTCTTATTAACACAAGTGATCTTTATACCTATAAGAGCCCTGCTCCGAATGTAACTATGGGGATTTCTTCTACGCTGACCTATAAGAATTTTGATTTTACTTTTTCAGGAAGAGTTAACCTGGGAAATTATGTATATAATAATATTGCATCAGGCAGTTCTTACCTGAATTTATATACGGGTGGGTTCATGTCAAATATTCTTTCTTCAGCAACCAATACTGCCTTTACACAACCACAGTATCAATCCGATTATTACGTGGAGAATGCTTCTTTCTTCCGAATGGATAATATTTCCCTGGGATACAGAATTCCGGCAATACCGGTAACGGCAAAGGATAATTTGAATATTCGGATAAGTGCTATGGTGCAAAATGCATTCATAATCACGAATTATACAGGATTGGATCCGGAGGTTGATGGGGGCATCGATAATAATTTTTATCCCCGTTCACGGACCTTCCTTTTAGGATTAAATGTCAGTTTTTAATTTTACAATGTAATAAAGGAATTACTATGAAAAGATATAAATTCATTATTATAGCATTTATTACCATGGGATTGGTAATAGGCTCATGTACAAAGGATTTGAATACAACCCCTAACGATCCCAATGTCATTACATCTTCTACCGTATATGACGATCCTGCAGCTTATAAAGAAGCACTGGCCAGGATATATGGAAGTCTTACTTTAACAGGACTGGGAACGAACGCAACCGACGGAGCAGTTGGTAGCCCTGATATAATCACCGATGATGAGGGGAAAGCATCTTATCTTCGTTTATTCTGGTGTGCACAGGAACTAACTACAGATGAGGCAGTAAATGGCTGGAATGACCAGGATATAAATGAATTGCACAGTCAAAACTGGTCATCATCCAACTCATTTCTCGGATATATGTATACACGTATTTATTATAACATTGCACTTTGCAATGAATATATCAGGGATGTAAGTGCCCGGGTCGACGGTCTTTCCGGAAGTTTGAAAGAAGATGTGAAAAAATACCTGGCTGAGGTCCGTTTTATGAG
The DNA here is from genome assembly GCA_963748095.1 of uncultured Bacteroidales bacterium. Lineage (GTDB taxonomy): Bacteria > Bacteroidota > Bacteroidia > Bacteroidales > UBA10428 > CAVVIO01. The sequence continues at coordinate 7,123 of CAVVIO010000033.1, read as the reverse complement.
GGCATTAAGTTATTCTCATGCCTTGGATATGTATGAAAATGTACCTTTCGTAACTGAAAAGGATAAAGTTGGAGCGTATTTTCCAGATGCGATAAGCAGATCCGATCTTTTTAGTTATGTTGAATCAGAATTAAAGGCAATAAGTCCGCTCATGGCTGCTCCACGTACTAACGAATATGCCAGGGCTGACAGGGCTGCTGTGTGGACGTTACTTGCCAAAATATACCTTAATTCAGAAGTATATACAGGTCAGAAAAAATACACAGAGTGTATTACTTATTGCGATAGTATTATGCAGGCAGGTTATTCATTGCATCCGTCTTACCAGGAATTATTTCTGGCAGATAATAACCTTACTTCTACCGATGAGATTATTTTCCCTGTTGCTCACGATGGATTACATTCCCAAACATACGGTGGAATGACGTTCATTATTGATGCAGCAATTGGAGGAAGCATGGTTGCAGCTGATTATGGCGGTGCATCCTGGGGAGGTAACAGGGTTACCAGTGCCCTGGTAAATAAGTTTCCAACATTACCGACAAATGACAGCCGGGCTATGTTTTACACCAACGGGCAAAACCTCGAAATAGATAACATAGGAACATTCACCGACGGATATGCCGTTACAAAATTTAAGAATATTACTTCAACAGGCCAACCGGGATCGAATGGTGTTTTTGCAGATACCGATTATCCCTTATTTCGCCTGGCTGATGTGTACCTGATGTATGCTGAAGCTGTATTACGCGGTGGTAACGGTGGTAGCATAACTACTGCTTTAAATCTTGTAAATGCATTAAGGGAAAGAGCTTATGGCGATAACAGTGGTGATATCAGCCAGGGCGATCTTACACTCGATTTCATACTGGATGAACGCGCCCGTGAATTTTACTGGGAAGGTTACAGAAGAACGGACCTGATCAGGTTTGGTAAATTTGCAGGCGGCAGTTATTTGTGGCCATGGAAAGGCGGGGTTAAAGCAGGAGTTGCTACCAACGAAAAGTACAATATATTCCCGATACCTGCTGCCGATCTGGCTGCTAATCCAAAATTAAAGCCGACTCCCGGTTATTAAAATTTATAAAACTTTAGAAAAATGAGAAGATTAATAGCATTTATTACCATAATAGGTCTGATAGCAATGTTCTCCTGTAAAAAGGATGAAACGAAGGTTTTTATAAAGGCTAATCCGACAAGTTCGGCATTAACGAATCCGGGTGATATTGTTCTCACCCTTGCTGATTCTGCAAACAACATTACTTTTAAATGGACATCTGCAGATTTCGGTTTTCCGGCAATGGTCAACTATTCCCTTCAAATCGATAAAAAATCGAACGCGTTTAGTAATCCGCTTAATATAGCTACTATCACATCCGATACTACAGCTATGGTTAATTCATATGCACTGGATAATATGTTACGGTCCAATGAATATGATACGGTAGCAACAGCTTCTCAAATGAGAGTAATGGCTATACTGAAAGGTACCGGTGATGCGTATGCTTATACCGATACAGTATATTCAGAACCTGTTGACTTGAATATTACACCGTTTGATATCGTTATCAATTATCCGAAATTATATGTACCAGGCGATTATAACGGCTGGACATTTGTCAATTCTATCGCATCGGTAAAATCAAACGATAAGTATGAAGGTTATATTTTTATGCATACTTCCGGAACTATTAAATTTACTAAAATAGCAGGATGGGAGCAATTTTCTACTTATGGAGATGCCGATGCAAGTGGTACATCAGGTACCCTGGTAAACGACTGGGGCAACAATATTTATGTTGCCGATTCGGGATATTATAAGATCAATGTCGATGTGAATGCTCTTACATATTACCTGCAAAACACAGACTGGGCTATAGCCGGAGACTTCAATGGTTGGGCAGATACTCCGATGCAGTATAACAGGGCAGAGGATGTATGGACTGTTACTATGGATATGACAGCCGGAGGACTTAAATTCAAACTTAATGGCGATAGCAGTTGGTCCATTAACTATGGTGATACTGGCGCTGATGGGAAGCTTGATCAGGGAGGTGATAACATCTCCATTCCTTCGGATGGTAATTATACAATCACTTTGGATCTTAGTAAACCTGTTTATACTTACAAAATTGTAAAAAACTGAGATTCTTTTAAGTTTTTAGCAAACCTGCCTGGGAATTATTTTCCAGGCAGGATTATTTTATTAAGAGAAGTCAATTCCTATTATACTTTTATTGAAATATTATCAGTTTCAAGTTTCAACTTTAATTAAAAGTTTAAATACTCATGTGTAATATTTATATACTCCATTTGAACTTGGATGATATCTGGTTTTAAAATGAATAGATAATTGTATAAGTATGAAACAAAGATTATTTTCAATAACTTTAATACTCATAGTCTGATATATAAAAAATGTATTGGAGTATGAATTAAAAGCTTTTAGATAAATTTTCTGAAAGTGTTTTTTACACGAATTACTATTAAATATGAAATTACCTCTGCTATTATTACTGATTAGTATGTTAAATTCATTTACGGATAGTACCTTTTCGCAGTCTACAAAAATATCGCTTCATTTAAAAAATGTAACAGTTGAGGAAGTTCTTAACGAAATAGAAAAAAAGAGTGATTTCTATTTTTTATTTAATCAGCAACTGGTAGATGTTAACAGAATTGTGGACGTAAATGCTGAAAATGAGCCTTTAAAAAATATTCTGGATAATTTATTTAAGGGTACAAATGTAGAATATTTTGTATTTGACCGTCAAATTATCCTTTCACCAAAAGGGATGTCAGAAAGCTTTGACCAGTTACATAAAAAGAAAATTAAAGGCACAGTTACTGATGCAGGGACAGGAGAACCACTGCCCGGAGTAAATATCACTATCGAGGGGACAACTATAGGGACAATAACCGATAAAGATGGTGATTATACAGTTAACCTGATTTCACCGGATATGACGTTGGTTTTCTCATTTATTGGCTATAAGACAGAAAAAATAGAAGTAACAGGTAAAACGAACATAGATGTTAAATTGCAATTAGACATTCATGCCCTCAAAGAAGTAGTGGTCATAGGCTATGGTACCATCCGAAAAACAGATATGACTGGCGCCATCTCGAGTATTAAAACAAATAATATTCCTGTTTACACAGTCACCTCAATCGATCATATTTTGCAGGGACGTGTTGCAGGACTTAATTTAACGGTTAATAGTGCACAATTAGGAAGTAATGTATTGATAAATATCCGGGGCGCTATTTCACCCAATGGCAGTAATGCCCCTTTATACGTTATAGATGGCTTACCACTTACAGACAATCGTTCCACTGAGCCGTCGATTATTGATAAAGATCTTGGATATTATGGAGGAGTCGACCGCGATCCTTTAAACAGCATCAATCCTTCAGATATAGAATCGATAGATATTCTGAAAGATGCCAGCGCAGCTGCTATCTATGGTTCTGCCGCAGCAAACGGTGTAATCCTTATCACCACAAAGAAAGGTAAGGAGGGAGGTATAACAGTAGATTACCGGGGTACTTATTCGGTACAGACTCCAAAGAAATATTTTGATTTGCTTGATGCTACGGATTTTATGTTGCAGAATAACAGGCTGACAAAGGAAGTATTCCTGTTTGACAACGGAATTACCCCTTATGGTAACACTGATCCGAACGCGGTTTCCGTGCCTTATGTTCCTAAGTTTACACTGGAACAGATCAATCAGGCAGGGAAAGGAACCGACTGGCTGGGATTGCTCACGCGAAGGGGAACCATACAGGAACACAACCTATCCATAAACGGAGGATCAAAAAACACCAGGGTTTATACATCATTTAATATTTACGATAATAAGGCTATTCTGGAAAATTCAGACTTTATAAGATATTCTGGTCGTATGAATCTCGATCAGCATCTTGGGAAAAGTATAAATCTGAGTATTAAGTTTACCTTCAGTCAGTCGAACAGCAATAATGCATCAACAGGGGCTAATGCAGGTGGAGTGGAAAAATACAACATGCTTCAGGCAGCTTATACCTTTTCTCCTACAATTCCTGTATTTGACGAGGAAGGGAATTACACCAAATCGTTTGACCGGTTGATAACAAATCCGGCTGCATTTTTGATTATCAACGATAAGATCAGAAATAACCGGTTTCTGGTTATACCGAATATAGAGATTAAAATTTTAGATGGGCTTAAACTGAATTTTATAGGAGGTATTGACAAAAATAATTCTACCAGGAATTTTTACCTGCCCCGAAAAGTAGATAATGCACAATTACCCCAGGGAATGGCACAGTTGGGTACCGGACGAATAGATAATTATTCGGCAGAGGGATATCTTACTTACCAGAAAAAATTCATAAATAGCAATTTAATTATTATGGCAGGAACCGGTTATTATAAAACCCTGAATGACGGCTTCCAGTTGCAGGGTGTCGGATTCTTTACTGATGCTCTTGGTGCCAATAATGTACAAACAGCAAGTGATAAATTAAAAAATATCATTGAATCGTATAAAGACCAACGAACGAAATTGTCGCAGTTTTTCAGGATAAACTATTCTTTACATGATAAATACATTTTAAGCCTTGTCGGCAGGAATGACGGATCAAGTATTTTTTCTCCCAAACATAAATACGGTTTTTTTCCGGCTATTTCCGGGGCCTGGAGAATTGGTCAGGAACCCTTTATGCAGACACCATTTTTATCGGATATGAAAATCAGGGCAGGATATGGAGTATCAGGGAATGAAAATGTTTTGTCCGGCAATACATTACAATTGTATAGCCGCGGTAGTAATCCGGGTTTTATGTACCTTATCGGAAACACAGTTTATTCAGGAGTAGCGCTGTCTCAGATTAAAAACGACAATCTTAAATGGGAATCGGATTATACACTCAACCTGGGATTGGATTTTGGACTGTGGAATCAACGATTATCAGGTTCATTTGATTATTATATTCGTACTGCCAGGGACCTGCTCGATTATTTACCGCTTCCTTCAAGCAGCCCGGTTGGTCAGGTAGTTGCCAATGTTGGCGCTACCAGGAGCATTGGTTATGAATTATCATTGTTTTCAAATAATATTCTAAGCAAAAATTTTTCCTGGAATACCAATTTTACGCTTTCATCCTATCATGTATTTTGGCTGAAAAGAAATAAAGCAGTCACTATTCCGGGTTATGTGGGCGAACATGACGGTTTACACGATTTTTACGGGTGGAAAACGGATGGAATTATCAAAAACAAACAGGATATTCCTTCCTATATGCCTGCTGCTAACCTGGGTAATGTGAAATACCTGGATTTAAATAACGATGGTAAACTTGATTCAAAGGACGTGGTGAAGCTGGGAAATACAGATCCGAAATGGGGTTTCGGACTTGAAAATATATTCAGGTACAAAAAAATTGATCTGAATATTTACATTTACGGATACATTAAGCGTTGGGCATATTACGGATATAATCCTTATCAGGTAGGAACACCCACGGTACCAAGCAATACGGCTCCGGTAATAACCGCTAACATAATACCACCTATTGCCACCGGAACTCCTAGTAATACCCTGACCAGTATCAAAAATATTTGGAGCAGCGATAATCCCAATGGGACACTTCCGGGAATCGCATCCGATGCCTATGCAGGTTCCAATCCTGCCCAGATTACAGATTTTGATCTGCAGGATGCCAGTTTTGCACGGATAAAAAATATTACATTGGGATATACACTGTCTCTAAACAGGATTAAAAAGTATATTACTTCTGCCCGTATTTACATCGATTTGCAGAATGTGGCAGTCCTTTCCAAATATAAAGGTTTCGATCCGGAATATTCGAATATCAATCCGTATCCGCAGGCTTTTATTACTTCTGTAGGCATTAATCTTACTTTTTAATGAATGAGATAATGAGACGGGAAAAAAGAATTAACTATAAGATATTTTCAATAACAGCTTTTATCCTTTTGCTATCCGGTAGTAGTTGTAAGAAACAACTGGAACCAAAAGTGTACCAGGAAATAAGTGAAGTTAATTTCTTTAAAACCGAAGATGATTTTAATGCTGCTTTAATTGCCTTATATGATCAGTTTTCGACTGACTGGGGCACTACCGATCCAGGTGTTAATACATGGTATGCATCCTTATACAATACCAATGTAAAAACCTATCTGACACGCAGTGAAATTACAACCGATGAAATGACAAATGCCTGGGATGCCAATCTTAAAAATTTTACCTGGGGTGCATCCACCTGGCAGGGAGGGGATGAGCCCAACTACGCAAAAATCCGTTATATTGCCCGGGCTACAGGAATTATCGACAAAATTTTAAATTCTTCATTAGATAATCAGGATGTTAAAAATAAATATGTGGCAGAAGCTAAAATACTTAGAGCCTGGCTAATGTACATATTATATGATTTTTTTGGTCCGGTTAACGTGAAACTTGATCCTGAATCACTCAATGATACAACCATTTATCCGCGTCCTTCAAAAGAAGAATACTGTAATGCCATAGAAAAAGATCTGAAAGATGCTTTGGCAACGACTTCATTACCGGATAAATATAATGATGATGTAACCAATTGGGGAAGGGTATCGAAAGGTGTGGCCAGAATGTTATTATTGAAGTTATACATGCACAATAAACAATGGAATAAGGCCGAAATTACCGGAAAAGATATTATGGGCATGGGATATCAGTTAATGCCCGACTACGCTGATGTATTCACCATTCGTGCCAACGATGAAATCATTTATGCAATTCCCTGTAATGATGCCATACCCAACTATTATATGCAACATATTTTTCCGGGTGATTTTCAGGATGGGTATGCGGGTGATGTTAAAATACAAAGGATCGGTGGATGGTATGGATTTGCCATGCCTTGGAGTTTTTTTGATAAATTTTCAAAAAACGATAAACGCAGGACTACGATCATTGATAGTTATGTTTCGGATGCAGGTGATACTATCAACAGGAATACAAGCTGGTTTATGGGAGCCATTCCTTTGAAATACACCAATATTAAAGGCGATGGACCGGGCTATCCCATCGATTGGGTTGTAGCAATACGTAATGAAACGAGTAGATGAAAACATTAA
>CAVVIO010000032.1:0-23460 GCA_963748095.1 uncultured Bacteroidales bacterium | reverse complement strand
CTTGCATTACACGTTGCACAAATGAAAAATAGTACAATTCTGATTCTGACAGTAGTTGTTTTAACTGCGGCCTGTACCGGTAACAAAGAGATACCTGGCGCATTAACGAATACCGGGTCGTTGATTGCATAATGCCGGCGAAATCCTAAAAACAGAAAACCATGAAAATAATATTGTCCAAAAAATTCGTTAAGTACTTCCTCATCAGTTTTCTGGTTTATATGGCATTACTGTTAATCCAGTTCATGGGCCGGTACCCGGAAGATATATTCAACAAGGGATTTCCGGTTAGTGATATAACCAGGCTGTTAGTTTATACCCTGGTAACTTTACTTGGAACCGGCTTGTTATTTGGATTCCTGATGGCAGCAATATTTTCGTTCAGATACTTTTCAAACAACCGGGTAGTTGAATTTAAGAAAGAATTATTAAGCGGTTCACTAGTAATGGTTTTTGTCTCACTCGTTTTTTTCGGATTTAATAACCGGATCTTACCAAAATCAACACTTGAGATGAGGACTCTTCTTTATGAGATGCGTGCCACAGCTCCGGGAGAAAAAATACAACGGGTCGATAAGAATTTATTTAAGGACCATTACTCCATGTTAACAATCAAAAATATAAACTATAAGCTGGATACCTTTAATACTAAAATTGATGAATACGAACATCAGTGCGACTCTGTACTGGCTTTACTTCCGGATTCAGCAGCAACAGATAATTACGACAGGTTAGGATTAGCAGAATATGGAATAAAATTCAATTCTTCAAAAGCCGATACAATGCCGCAACGTGCTGTCAGGTACGCGGGTTACCAATTGAGAAGTTATCAGAATAACCTGAAGATAACTACCGAACAAAAACAAAAATATGTAATGGAAAAAACAACACGGATTATATTACCGGTTGTGCTGCTGTTACTGTTTATTATCGGGGCATCCTTTGGGTTTGTTTACAACGACCAGAAAGGGTTCCTGCTCGTAATCCTCGGACTTTATACTTCATTGTTTTTTTATCAGAGCGAACGAGTAATTTCTCAGAATATGTTCGGAAATACCTGGGGAACAATATTCTCGATGATTGTATTGATAACTGTAACGATCATATTCCTGATTAAAGGATTAAATAAAGAACGGAAAATTACGTAACCTGACAGGTGGTCATAAAACAGTTGATTGCTGAAAAGCTTATATAAAAAAACCGGTGAAGGATTCAGGGACAACCAATCACCATTCACCAATCACCTGACCAATCACCAATCACCAATCACCAATCAATAAAAGAATCACATTTTCCAATAATTAACGGAAAGCAAATTAAAAAAGCAGTAGTTCAACGCAAGTATTTGAGGGATTAATTTTTATGAAAATTTTCGACAACGTTCTGTATCTTTTGATATAAAAGGAAAACAGAAAAGAATTATTTAGAAGTTGATGCTGTTCGAAAGGATATTCTGTGGGGCGATTTGCTTTCTGTTAATTTACGCCTTACATTTATTTGCTGAAGAGGAAGTTGGGGGAAGGAGAGACAGGGCACGTAAGTTTAAAAACCACCGAAATATAAATACAGATTTCAAAACAAGAATTGAAAAATATAAAAAATCCGGCAGATGATTTGCTTGATAATAAAGCACACCTTATTTAAAAAACTATATGAAAAATAAACACAATGCGCTTATAAATAAGTTACTACACATTAAAAATACAGAATATGAAGACATTAAATAGATTAATAATTATCTCAATTACAGTAGGGCTTTTTTCAAGTTGCAGCCCTTTAAGGAACTATAAAGCCATAACAACAAAACCCGAAAATTTCTATTCTGATGCAATTTATAGCCCTGACACTAGCCTACTTTCTTTAGACTTAGCTGTTGATTTTAAAGAAATTGAAAATAAGGTCAACAGTCTTTTTTCTAAACCTTATTCAGACAAAGGGAGTGACGAATTTGATAAGAAGTATCAAGCCAAAACACAAAACTCAGCATACGACCCAAATGAATGGATTAAAACTAAGGATCCCTTATACCATCCAAGAAAATGGATTAAAACAAAAATATTTGGCAAGACAATAAAAACAAAAGACCCCCTATTTCACCCAAACAAATGGATTAAAATTAAGAATCCAAAGTATAATCCTAATAAATGGATTTATGTTAATACAGTAAGGGTTCAGGTTGGCTACACTTATGAATATACTATTACAAAGCGTAAGGACATTAAGTTTGTGAATGTTGGAGACAACATCCTTAGAATCATTGTTCCATTAGATATAGAAGGTGCAATTGGCTTTAAGGGAGATGGTGCAAAGTTGTTTTCACTAACTAGAAAAAACATTGAAGGAAAGATTGACTTCTACATTGACACTGATATTTCTTTCCAATCGGATTGGTGCCCAAACATAAATACAGACATTAACCATAAATGGGTATCCGATCCGAAAATAGAAGTTGCGGACGGAGTATGGTTAAACCTAAAATTACCAGCTGATTTACAACTCAAATCAAAGGAGAAAGAAATTGAAAAAGAAATATCTGATAAAATCGATTGTGAAAAATTGAGAGAACAAATAAAACAGTGGGTAAAACCTTCTTCGACAGAGTTAGAGGATTTTTCAGAAAAATTATATCTCAATATTAATCCAAGCCAATTTTATCTCTCTAATTTATATGTTGACAAATCAACTTTAAATCTAAAGTTCGGTTCTAAAGTTTTAATGAATGTCAGCACAGAAAAAGAATTTTCAGATACAAAGAATCATCAAATACCAGAACTAAGGAAATATTCTTTCGACAAAAATTTGATTACACTTACTGTTCCGATCAAAATCCAATATAGCGTGCTAAACGACACATTAAATGATTTTATAAAAGCAGATAGTTTAAATTTTGAAACCAAAGGGGTTCAAGTAAAAATTAAGAAATTTGAAATTTACCCGAGCGGTGAAGCTCTAACAATTGGAATAAATCTATCAGCAAGATTCCCAGGAAAGATTCTCTCTACTATGGGAACAGTTTACATGACTGCTCAACCAAATATTACGAATGATAGATTTTTTGAATTACAAAACTTTGCCTTTAGCACGGAATTAGATAATGAGTTATATCCTATTCTTGGCTCGCTTTTCGCAGAAAAAATAACCAGCATTATTCAGACCAAAACAAGAAGGGATCTAAAACCTCAATTCAGTAAAGCTGAAAAATTGATTGAAACAAGAATTTCAGAGAAACTTAAAACCGTAAACAACATTGATGTTCAAACAGACAAAGTCGTATTCGATATTTCTTCCGTGCACATTAGAAAAGATGAAGTAATTGTTCCCGTTAGAATTGCATCAGGTGTTAAAATGAAAGTGAAAAACGTGTGGTAATAAATAGGGCTTCACACGGCACGTAGTGCCCGGTAGTAAAGCCCCCGCAGATGTGGGTTTGCAACCCACATCCTTCACATATTATTTCAGCATTTTAACAGAAAACATATCATTGAATAAATCCAATTTATATAGAGATAATATCAAAGTGTTTTCGAAACGTTTAATTTTATCTTATCACATTTCTATGATGTTAACCTTAAGAAAAATTGCTTTTTGCAGATTTATATTTTATTTTTAGTTGTTGTTCCTGAAGTTGGGAGTTGAGGGGTAAGTTGGAGGAGGACATAAATGATTAAATGGCTATATGAAAAATAAAAACAATTCGCTTATAAATAAGTTGTGGTCAATAAAATAACAAAACTTACGTTATAATAAAAACAATGCAGGCCTATTGATAAATTTTACGATTATTCATTAAAAATTTTGTTAAACTAAAAACAACTAAAATGAAAAATGTAATCCTATTATTAATGGTAATTGTATCTATTTATTCCTGTGAGAAAAAAAATGATATTGAAAAAACGGATGTGTCAACATTAGATTATCTACCGATGTCTGTAGGAAATTATTGGGTTTATGACGTTAATGATTCTTTTCCAAATGGTATTGGATCCCAAACTACGTCTTATGATAGTGTAATTATTTCATCAGATACATTAATTAAAGGTAAAAAATACTTTCGATTTGATTATTTTCATCGCAATGATGTGAAAGTATTGCAAACAGATACAATTTTTTGTAGGGATTCTTTAAAAAATTTAATAACTCCAAAAGGTCAAATTTTATTTTCTGAAGATAATTTCCAGGATACACTATTAAGAAATACTGAAATATTTGAAGGTGATACACTATACACAATTACTTATAAAATGGAACAAATGAATGATGATTTTAGTGTTCCTGCAGGTAAATATAATAACTTATTAAATTTCAGAGGAACAGTAATTATTAACCCTAAAAATACATCTGGTGAGAATCTAAGATATACAAACAAGTATTTTGCAAAAAATATTGGAGTAATTTATCAATTGCAAATTTGGATTCCTTCTGGTGGTACCCGTGAGAAACGATTAGTAAGATATAATATCAATCAATAATAATTATTGTCCATAAAATCGTATATAGTGTATTTGGCGGTCGGACAAAGGTTTTGGCTTGGTTTCATTTACTAAGCTTTTCCAACGGTGGATACAAACGCACTCCGATTCGCCAAACAACACCATATACAAGGAACGTTGGCCGCAACTATAGCAGACGAATGAACAACGGCAATCCGACAGGAAAATATTCCAGTAAAGGAAAACAGATATAGAAACAATATTATTGGATAAAAAAACCTTAGCTGTATGAATACAAAAATTATAATGACAATGAGTGCGGTAACCTTGTGGGCAGCGGGGATATTCTTGATTTTTATGCCTGACACAATATTAGGTCAACTGGATATTGACATCAATAAATCAGCTCTGATTCTGGTGCAAATTATGGGAGCACTTTATTTTGCTTTTGGAATGCTCAACTGGATGACTAAGGCCGGTTTAATAGGCGGAATTTATAACCGCCCGATAGCAGTTGCCAATTTTACGCATTTTCTGATAGCAGGACTTGCATTAATAAAAGGGCTAATTTCAAATCCCAATTCGTCACACATTATCTGGACAGTAGGAGTAATTTATTTTATATTTGGTGTATTCTTTGGGGTGATATTGTTGCGTCACCCAATCAGTGAAACGAAATAGGAAGAATAAGAAGAACAGGCAAAACGTTATGACTCATTTGCGAATACCACACAACCTGATACTTTGAAATAAGATGAAATATTTCTTAACCGGACAAGAAACAGACAATTTTTAAAGAAATGCCGGTAAATATTTTTCGGATTAACAAATCAGATTGGAGGAAAAATGCAAAATGAAAAATTGCCATCCCTTCTGGGGATAAAATACAGCCAAACCAGCCTTCTATAAATCAATCTTCACAAACTCAACCTCAGTAAATCAAATATTCTGTCCTTCCCCTGGCTAATCAATGACAGAATCGCGTTTTCCAAAAATTAACGGAAAGCAAATTAAAATGATAGCAGTTCGGCGCAAGTATGTGAAGGATTAATTTTTATAAAAAATTTCAACAACCTTCTGTATCTTTTGATATAAAAGGAAAACAGGAAATAATTATTTAGAAGTTGTTGCTATTCGAAAGGATGTTCTGTGGGGCGATTTGCTTTCTGTTCATTTACGCCTTACATTTATTTGGCGGATAGGAAGTTGGGAGTAGGGGAGGGCGTACCTCATTTAAAAAACTATATGAAAAATAAACACAATGCGCTTATATAATTTAGCGATCATTGTGTGACACTTCAACAGTATAAAGACAATTAACTAAATTGACATTTAATAATTTATAAACAAACTAATCAGTTAATGGAATTCAACCCAAACAACAACATAGTTAAGCTTTGTCTGCAAGGAATGGACCTGGAAGGAAAAAGCAAACCTGAAGAAGCAGGCAGAATATTTCTTCAAGCCTGGAACGAAGCGACAAACGACTTTGAAAAATTTCTTGCATCTCATTATATAGCCCGACATCAAAAAAATGTTTCCGACAAATTAAAATGGCTTGATACAGGTTTACAGTTGGCGCTAAAAATAAACGACGACTATTTTAAAGGGATTTTTCCTTCTCTCTATTCAAATATTGCTAAATGTTATGAGGAGTTAGGCGACCCTGACAACGCGAAAATGAATGATGAATTAGCAATTTCGTTCAGGGACAAACTGCCGGACAAAGGGCCCTTTTATCACGGGACGAGAGCGGATTTGCAGGTTGGCGATTTGTTGACAGCAGGGGGCAGTTCGAATTACAAGAATGACCTCAAAATGAATCATATTTATTTTACAGCCCTGGTTAATGCGGCAGGTCTTGCAGCAGAATTAGCTAAAGGTGAAGGTCGTGAACGTGTTTATATAGTTGAACCTACTGGAAGCTTTGAAAATGACCCAAACGTTACGGACAAAAAATTCCCAGGCAATCCCACACGTTCATTTCGAAGCCAGGCGCCATTGAAAATCGTTGGAGAAGTAACAGATTGGATTAAACTAACACCCGGGGAACTCCAAAAATGGCGCGAAAAGCTGGCGAATAACAAAGGAGAAATTATTAATTAATTTCCGGGCGGATGGTAACAAACCATAGACAACACCGCGAAGCAGCATTGATCCCTTAGTTAGAAATTCAATCAATCAAAATAACAAAATATGAGAAAAGTAATTGCAGCAATCAATATGACAATTGACGGGTTTTGCGACCATACGGCCGGAATACCTGATGAGGAAATTCATCAACATTATACAGAACTACTCGGCCGGGGAGACGTCATTTTATATGGCAGAATTACATATCAGCTTATGGAGTTTTGGCGGACACTGCTGGAAAACCCTTCAGAAGAAAAATCAATGAATGACTTTGCCATGGCTATTGACAAGATCCCGAAAATTGTTTTTTCACACACACTTAAAAACGTAGAATGGGAAAGTGCAAAGTTGACAAACCGGGACCTTGAAGAAGAAGTTTTAGAGCTCAGACAACAATCGGGTAAAGACATCTTTGTTGGTAGCCGCAGTTTAATTATACAGTTAATGAAACTTAATTTGATTGATGAATACCAGCTTTGCATTCATCCGGTTGTTGCAGGAGTCGGGTTGCCATTATTTGAAAACATCAGCAACAGGACTATTTTTAAACTTATTAAGACGAAAACCTTTAGTGGAGGTGCAGTAACGCTTTACTATGAAACCGCAAACGAAAAAACAACGAACCATTGACAATGTTTAAAAATAAGAGCCAGGATTGTAGTGAACCGGCCGGTTCAAAGACTGTAAGCCTAACTGGCGTACTGCCTGCTGCCATCTTGTGTCTTCCCGGGTAACCGGTTTTTTTTTGTATATTTAATTAATATTAATCTGTTTAATAATGCTCTGGTGAGCAAAAAAACAAAATGAAATTATGCGAACAAACCTTAACACACCAAATCTATCAGTTATCGGGCTGGCTATCATGCTGACCCTGGGTTCTTTCTCTCTTGCCCGGCGCACCAATGTCCCGGATTCACTTTCAAAAAACGCATCCCGGGAGAATCAAAAAGAGCGCGAAGTGCCGAAGGGGAGCAACGTGCACGAGCTTTCACAGGGATTGCCCTTTGCCGCATTCAGCGCGGGTGGAGAAAAAGAAAAAGCAATTGAAGATTTTATGACTGAACAGAAAGTAGCCGGCCTCCTTATTTTACAGGATGGAAAGATCCGGTTGGAACGCTACGCTCCCGGGCACAGCGAATCCGGCCTGTGGTCGTCAATGTCTGTTGCAAAATCAATAACGAGCACCCTCGTAGGGGCAGCCATCAAAGATGGTTACATTAAAAGTGTGGACGACACCGTAACGGACTACCTCCCCGATTTAAAAGGGAGCGCCTACGATAAAGTGACCATCCGCCATCTTCTCACCATGACCACCGGTGTACGGTGGAACGAGAATTATACGGATCAGAATTCTGATATTGCCAGGTTAAGCACAGATTCGGTAGAACCGGGCATAAATGCAACGGTAAGTTATATGCGACGTTTGCCGGCCGAGGCAGAACCCGGGAAAAAATGGGTGTATAGTACAGGTGAAACGGACCTGCTGGGGGTCCTTGTCAGTGCTGCTACCCATCAAACGTTATCCCACTACCTTTCCTCGAAGATCTGGATTCCTTACGGTATGGAGCAGGATGCCATCTGGGCCCTGGATCGGACCGGTCAGGAACTGGCAGGCTGTTGCCTCCAGATGATCCTCCGTGATTTCGCAAGGTTCGGACAATTTGTTCTCGAAGACGGACGCATTAACGGGGAATCCATTGTTCCAGGTGATTGGTTTAAAACGGCGACTCGTATACAGGTACCGCTTTGGCCCGGCGGGGGCTATGGATACGGATGGTGGATCTTTGATAGCAGTTCATTCGAGGCATTAGGGATCTATGGCCAGATGATCCATATCGACCCTTCCAGGCAACTGGTGATTGCCGTCAACAGTGCATGGCCTGAGGCTGAAAGTAACGAGCGGCATTTTGCTGTCGCCAATTTTGTGAAAACAATTACTGACGAGATTGATAAAGAGAAAAAAGGATCGACTGACCCGGTTGTCCATAGCGAACTATAATTAACATGGTGTCCGTACGGCCCTGCCTGCGGACACCTTATAAAATGAACCTGTTCATAATGATACAACCGTTTTTTCACGAAGAGATAAAGACACATAGCTGCAAGCTGCGGATAACGGATAGGAAGTTTGGAAGTTGGGGAAAAAGCAATTAGGGATGTCAATCGAAAAGCAACCGAAATGTATATACCGGTTTCAAAACATGAATTGAAAATATAAAAAAACCAGTAAAAATTTCAAATTATAAATGAAACGATATGAAAAAGATGAAAGCTATTGTATGCACGAAATATGGACCGCCGGAGGTTCTTCAGCTAAGGGAAGTGGAAAAACCCGTTCCCGGGAAAAATGAAATTTGCATAAAGATCCACGCGACAACAGTTACATCAAGTGACTGCATCGTCAGGAGTTTCAACCTGCCGATGTGGCACCCGATGGGATTGATGATGGGAATTGCGATGGGCTTTGGGAAACCGAGGAACCCCATTCTTGGAATGGTGGCAGCTGGAGAAGTCGAGTCTGTTGGAAACGATGTGAAACGGTTCAGGATAGATGATCCGGTCGTTGCATATACTGTTTTGTCTCCCTTCAAGACCCGGTTTGGAACATATGCCCAGTACATATGCATTCCGGAAGACTGGATTGTGTTGCCAAAACCGATCAATACGACCTACGAGGAGGCTGCTGCGATTCCCTACCCTGGACAGCTGGCGATGTTCTTCCTGAAGAAGGGAGACATCCAAAGAAGGAAAAATGTTCTCATAATTGGAGCCTCCGGATCGATCGGTACAACTGCCGTACAAATTGCCAGGCATTATGGGGCCAAAGTGACAGGGGTTTGTAGTACTGCGAACCTGGAATTGGTAAGATCCCTTGGAGCCGAAACGGTAATTGACTATACAAAAGAGGACTATTCGAAACGTGGTGAACGTTATGATTTGATACTGGATGCCGTTCCACAGCAGGTGGCGGATAGGAAGAACTTGAAATCACAAGCGAAAAACTCCCTCACTACTGATGGAAAGTACATCTCAATAGATGATGGATTAGCCAAAGTAAGCTATGATGATCTTGTTCTGTTACTGGACCTTACAAAATCTGGTGAGTTTAAACCGGTAATTGACAGAAGCTATCCGTTGGAGCAAATGGTCGAGGCCCACAGATATGTCGAGGCGGGACACAAAAAGGGGAATGTGGTAATAACTATATGATATGCAGATATTAAAAATTACGAATGCACAACGCACAATATAAAACGTTGTGAGTGATGTTGGAAAACCGATACTAAACACCATTATAACAATTAATGAGTAAAATTGTATTATATATCGCAACAAGCCTTGACGGATACATCGCCAGGCCAGATGGAAATTTAGACTGGCTGACTTCAACTCCCAACCCTCAGACAGGGGACTATGGGTACGCCGAACTTTTAAACAGTATCGGAACAATAATTATGGGACGAAGAACTTACGATGAAGTCATTGGTTTCGGTGTTGAATGGCCCTATGTGGGACTTGACTCATTTGTAGTAACAACAAACAAAGACTTAAAAATTCAAAGTCCCGACACCTGCGTTTTGACAGAAGAAATAACAGACTTCGTGACAGACTTAAGAAAGAAAACAGAAAAGGACATTTGGCTTGTTGGTGGCGGAAAACTCATTACCACTTTTATAAACAACGACCTTTTGGATAAAATGATTATCACCGTAATACCAAAAATTATTGGAGAAGGACTTCCTTTATTTGCCGGCAAACCAAAAGAAACAAACTGGAGATTGATGGAAGCAAAATCGTTTAACACAGGTGTTGTGATCTTGACTTATGAGAAAGCAGGATGAAGAAAAAACACAGCACAGTAAACAGGCCTTCACACTTCATGTAGTACCCGGTAGTGAAGTCCCGGTTGAACAAAATCACGCGGGGAGGTTGCTGATTTGTTATAGGAGTTTTGGATTTGTTTTTTAGGGGCATAAGCACTTGGTAGAGAATTGGAAATAGCACGGACAACATGTCCGCGCCAGAGGGGCGTATGGGGATGTTCGCCGCCCATTGTAAAAAGGACTGATAACCAGCATTAATCAAAAAAATGATTAAATTTGTAAAAATAGATTACGATGACTAAAGCAGATTTAAAACAAGAGATAAAAAAGGCGATTGACGATGCACCAGAGTCTGTATTAGCTGACATTTTAGACTATTTAAAACAGATTAAAGTGACTCCGGAAAAAAAGGTTGATTTAACCAGACATCTCAGTCAGATTTTAAGGGAAGATAAAGAGTTATTGCAGCGACTGGCATTATGATTAATTCAAGTGATGCCATCCGGATTCATGAGATATTAAATGATAGATTTGGCGGTTTCAAAGGGATTCGTGATATAAATCTATTAGAATCAGCACTATCAAGACCCTTTCAAACATTTGACACCAAGGATTTATACCCGCATCCAATTGATAAGGCTTCAGCTTTGATTGAAAGTATATTGATTAATCATCCGTTTATTGATGGTAATAAAAGGATTGGATATGTACTAATGCGATTGTTATTAATGGATTACGGATTTGATATTCATGCTACAGAAGATGAAAAGTACGATTTTGTGATTTTAGTGGCTAAAGGTGAATATAAATTCGACGCTATTGTAAAATGGATTACAGATAAAAACAACAACGGGCGGCATAACTCCCATCTAGTCCAAGGTTAACGCAATGTAGCCTGGACCTTTTTTTGTTTTTGGGCACCAAACCAAACAAACCTCTGACAGTATCAGGTTTTATGGTGTGAGAAAGTTATTTTTTAAGCCCGGGCTGCCATGCAGTCAGTACATTATAAACGTTATCCTGTATGTATGTATATCCCCTGCTGGCGCAGGACTTGCAGTCGGAGTCTTTTCCCCGGTCTGGCTATAGCTTCCATCCACGCCCCAATATTATATTATTCCGGATATGCATCCTTTACTGTAGTTCATAAAAATCATTTGCTTTTTCCCGGATTATCTTTTACATTTATTTACCCAATAGGAAGTTGGAAGTTGGGAAAGTAGAGATAGGTACGTAAGTCTAAAAACAACCAAAATGTATATACCGGTTTCAAAACATGTTAGAAATTATATGAAAAGCTGACATTAATAATGATACTTTATTGATAAGTAACTAATTTATTAAACAAATAATTTATGAGTAAAAGAGCGTTGTTTTTTATATTTTTTGTGGCATATTTTTCAAATTACTTATTTGCACAAACCGACACACTGTTTTGTAAGAATTCTGTTTTTCTTGAGTTGTTTGGTAGTTCCGGGTTAGTGTATAACGTTGGATACGAACGTATTTTTATTCAAAAGGAGAATATGAAAATTGGGGCGGCAGCAGGGTTTCAGTACAATCATTTTTGGGGAGAGCATTGGGATACTATAACTTCCCGGATTAATATATTAATCGGAAATAAACACTTTTTTGAAACAGGGATAGGTGTAATTTATTACTATAGTGAAATAAAAGACAATATATTTTTTCCTTTAAGACTTGGATATAGATTTCAAAAGAATTCACAGGGATTATATTATAAGGTTGCTTTCACGCCATTGTTAAATAAAGGCTATACATTCCTTGGAGACCCTTTATATATTATCCCCTGGGCTGGAATTACAATAGGATATTGTTTCTGAGATTAATAAAAATAAACCCCTGCTGGCGCGGACTTGCATCCGGGCCTTCCCCCTGGTTCGGCTATAGCTTCCACCCACCCCCAAATATCAGATTTTTACGATGTACAAAGTCAGGTTCGAAACAGGTCTTATGCAAGGAAAGAAAAAAATATGAAATTAGTAGTGATGAAAATTGAGAATTACAGCGATTCCCCGCTTACATTAGCTAAAGATAATTTTAAACAAATTAATTAGATTTGTAATTATTTCTGAAGACCATGTTTGATAATATATACAACCTTGAATTAATTATTAAAATTGGAGGGGTCCACTTATTGATTTGTGCTGTTTTTCATTTGTTTTTTCCAAGAATGTATCATTGGGAAAAAGTCTTGAAAGTCTTTCAAAAGAAAATAATATCCGGATTCTGAATACTTTAAAATTAATGAACGGGTGTCAATTTATATTTTGGTTAATACTCGCGTATATTTCATTATTTTATTCAAAGGACTTATTAAGCAGCTCACTTGGTAAAAGTATTTTAGCTATGATTGTACTTTTCTGGATAATTAGAATTCTGATTTTTCAACCGCTTTATGTTGGTTTCAAAACAAGAATAGCAAGATTACAATTACTATTCTTTATTACCGGTTTATCTTTATTTATTGTTCCATGGATGAATGTAATGTTCAAATGACAAATGAAAAGTTAATAATAAAGAAAAACCAGTTGCCGGCATTTTTACCATGAGTGCGCCGGCACGGTATTCAATCATGGTAGTCCTGTATTAAATTTCTTTGCTAAACATTTCAAAGGCCAGGTTAACCTGTTCGGGATTACCCAGTACGTAAACAATATCTTCCGGCATGAAAACGGTTTTAGGAGTTGGATGTTCAATAATATCAGCACCTCTTTTAATAGCCAGCAGCGTAACACCGGTTTTTGTCCGAAGCTGAATATCTTTCAGTGACTGGCCTTCGGCCTGCGAAAGGGTTTCTACCTTTATTGCAGAGATATTCATATTGGGAAGCTCATCAAAAATAGTCGGCTGATTGATAATATCCATTTCCGACAATTCTCCAAGGCTTAGGTTCCTGATATGGGTCAATATGCGGTTAACCTCTTTTTGCGGGAATAGTTTCCTTACCAGTATCCGGTTGAACAGATCGATTGCAATTTCAAGTTTTTCGGGTAAAACCTGGTCAGCACCGAGTTTATACAACTGTTCCACATTCGCGATGTGTTTTGCCCGGGCGATTATATATATTTTCCTGTTCATGTTCCTGATCCTTTCAATTATTGCCATTGCCGGAATTATACTGCCTACGCAAACAACAGCAATCTCTGCGGTATTAACGTGCGCTTTTAATAATACAGGATCGTTAACAGCATCACCATAAATAACCTGTTCACCCTCTTCAATTTTTTCCTTCGCAATCAACGGATCAAAAATAATGGATACATGCTGCAGATTGTTCAGTTTGGCCATTCTTGCTAATTTCAGTGCACTGCTGTCTTTCCCGATTATAACCAGGTGGTTCTGCAGGTTGGGGATTTCTATTTCTTTCAGCGGAAATAGTCCGTTTACCAGGAAGTCGGGGAGGGGTAGTTTTGAAAGTACGTTTGCCAGTGGCATAGACACTTTCATTACAAATGGCGTGATAGCCATGGTAATAACGGCAACTGCCAGAAACAGCTGATAGTAAAAGTCATTCAGTATCGCGTTGTCCAGACCTGTTTTTGCCAGGATAAAGGAGAATTCGCCTACCTGGCTCAATGCCAGTCCCACCACTATTGTGCCCCGAAAGGTATGCCCCAGAACAAATCCGGTACCGCCGGCAATGATGGTTTTTATACCGATAACCAATATCACGCTCAACAGAACAAGCTGCACGTTGTCGATTATAAAATTCATGTCGAGCAGCATCCCGATAGACACGAAGAAAAAGCTTGTGAAAGTGTCTTTTATGGGCAGCAGGTTAGAAAATGCATTGTGGCTGTATGGCGATTCGGAGATCATTAAACCGGCCAGAAAAGCCCCGAATGCCAGCGACATGCCCAGCCGGTATGTCAGCAGGGCTATTGCCAGGCAAATGAGGAAAATACTCATCATAAACAATTCCTGGTTTTTTGTCAGTGCTATGATATGTAACAGTTTTGGCAGCAGCCATTTGTTACCCGCGTACACGAATCCGATGATAAGTACCACCTTCAACACGAGCAGGAAAATTTCACGGGTAATGTTAAGGTCGCTGTTACCGAGCAGGTTCGAAAACAACAATAACGGTACCAACAGCAGGTCCTGGAAGATCAGTATGCCCAATACCGTCCTGCCGTAATTTGAAGTAAGCTCGGAACGTTCCTGCAGCAGTTTCAGCACGAGCGCCGAGCTGCTAAGCGCTGTGAGAAATCCGATAAAAATACCAGTAATCTTGTCGAGGCCGTATAATACCGAAACCACATAAAATACTCCTGCCGTGATGATAACCTGTAACAATCCTCCTACAAATACAATCCTTCTGATCCTGAGCAGGTGTTTCAGGGAGAATTCAATTCCGATGGTAAACAACAGCAGGATAACGCCGATCTCTGCCAGTATATCTATTTCATGTTCGCCATTAACCAGGGAAAGCAGATGGGGGCCGGCAAGAATTCCGGTTAACAGATAGCCAACTACGGTGGGTATTTTAATTCGTGTGAAAATAACATTTACCAGGGTCGAAAGGGCAAATATGATGACAATGTCTTTTAGTATCATGAAATCCATCTCGTTTCAACTTAATATAAATGATTACTCTGCTGATTGCTTTTCACCCCGGTCTGATCGGGGCTGCATGCCAGAAATAACAGGATGAATGGAAAGATGATATACTTCATAGTTAATTTTTCCACAAATTAGCAAAAATTGATAATAAATTGTATATACCGGGATTACATTAACAGGCAGATGAATAAGTAATCAGGATTATTTTGACAAACACCAGTTTTTTCTGCAAGAATTGATAGTTTTCCGGTATCCTGTCCTCAGATAACTTAGGTTTGCTTATACCGGTAATAGTTCTCACAAATTTATAAAATATGTAGATCGGTAAAATAATTATTTTCCTGATTTATTTGTGATAAACCGATTAATTACCGGCAGGGACTGACCTGAGGTCTGATACTGCAAGTTAATACATTCAGCCAGAGTTATATAAGAATGTTATTTGAGATTAAGTTCAGGGCCTGAATACAAGGAAGGGCTATGAGAAATCTTTTTTTGAAATCCAGATTGAAAAATACGAAGGATTTTATTTTGATAATATCCTTAAATAATATATTTTGTGGTCGTTTTAACATGTAAAATTTATTTAAGATTGAATATTTTAGTTAAATAACTTAGCCTTGTCAGTTGTATTATTCTTTTTTATACATTAGCTTTCTCAAATTACTAAACTTTTACTAACAAATTTATACACGAATACATGGAACAAAAAATTACGATCAGGGAAAAGGTGGGGTTTAGCCTTGGTGATGCCGCGGCAAACTTTATCTTTCAGACTATCATGTTGCTGCAACTTAGTTTTTATACAGACACATTCGGGATCAGTGCAACAGTTATTGCTGTATTGTTTCTGGTAGGTCGTTTGGTGGGTGCCGTTGCCGATCCGGTAATGGGTGTGATCGCTGACCGTACCGAAACACGCTGGGGTAAATTTCGTCCGTGGATCTTATGGACAGCAGTCCCTTTTGGAATATTCGGATTTCTGGCTTTTTACACACCAACTCATATGGAGGAGACTGGTAAAATTATATGGGCATTTGCTACCTATATCCTGTTAATGTTGGTTTATTCAGCTAATAATATACCTTATTCAGCATTAAGCGGTGTAATTACAGGAGACCAAAAAGAAAGAAACAGCCTTTTTTCTGTACGTTTTGTATTTGTTGTTTTAGCAACTATTGCTATTCAGGGATTTGCCATTCCGATGGTAAACCATTTCGGACAGGGAGACAGCGCCAAGGGATATATGATCACTATGGGGATTTTCTCAGCGCTGGCAATGGTTTTCTTCTTCCTGACTTTTTCATGGACGAAGGAACGTATCAAACCAAGACCCGAACAAAAACAGTCTCTTAAACAGGATATCCTTGACCTGGTAAGTAACCGGCCATGGATTATTATGTTTTCTGTATTTGTGATGATGTTTATTTTCCTTGCTATCAGAAATGGTATGTTACTGTTTTATTTTAAATACTACCTGGATATACCGAGCATGAGTAATTTCGTTAGCATGCTGAATCATGGCACTTTCGGATTTCTTGATATGATTGGACTGGCTGGCACCAATGCCGAAGCAGCGGGTAGTATATTCGGTATTACTAATATTTTTGGTCAGTTGGCTGCTATCCTTGGAATAATGGTAGGCAACACCTTTGTTAAGAAGATAGGTAAAAGAAATACATTTATTGGAGGACTTTTATTGGCAATGATAGCTGCTGCTGCTTTCTATGTTATACCTACCAATGCTATAAGTATGGTATTTCTGCTTCAGATACTGTATAATCTTCTTCTGGGGTATAACCATGCCGGTACCATGGGCGATGATGGCCGATGTAGCTGATTATTCCGACTGGAAGCTTAACAGGCGGTCTACAGCCATAGTTTTCGCAGGTATTGTTATTGGGTTGAAAGTTGGTTTGGCCTTAGGAGGTGCTGTCAGCAGTATGTTCTTAAAATGGTACGGTTATGTGGCGCCGCCTGCAAATGTGTCCTGGGTGCAGCAGTCACCTCATGCTATAGAAGGTATACGGCTGTCGACAAGTATTTACCCTGCAATATTTGTACTAATTATGATCGGGCTGTTGTTATTTTATGGGATCAACAATAAGGTTGAAATACAAATGCAGGACGAACTGGCAGCCAGACGTAGTTCCGAATAATATTATTTATATTTGATAAACCTTAAACAATTTCTTATGAAAAAGAATTTTAAGATCTCATATGCATTTTTGATCTCGTTGGCATTTATCGTGTTAATGATATCGTGTACCAACACTCCTAAAAAGCCGGAAAAATTAACGCTTAAGGATGCCTATAAGGATTACTTCCTGATAGGCGCCGCGATAAACAGATTTGAGCTTTCGGGCAGAGATTCTGCTACGCTGGAGATTGTCAAAGAACAGTTTAATTCAATTTCACCCGAGAATGTTCTTAAGTGGATAAATGTGCATCCGAAAAAGGATTCATTTAATTTTAAACCGGCTGATGAATATGTTGACTTCGGTCTGGCAAATCATATGTTTATTATTGGTCATACATTGCTTTGGCACCAGCAGGTTCCCAAATGGATATTTGTGGATGATAAGGGGAATGATGTCAGCCGTGATACATTGCTGAAACGTTTACACGATCATATTGTCAACTGTTGTGGGACGCTATAAAGGCAAAATCAATGGCTGGGATGTTGTAAATGAAGCTTTGACAGAAGACGGACAAATGCGTCAAACCAAATGGTTAAAGATCATTGGTGATGACTATATTGAAAAAGCTTTCGAATATGCCCATGAAGCTGATCCGGATGCCGAACTGTATTATAACGATTATAATATTGAAATGCCTGAAAAAAGGGCAGGAGCAATTAAAATTATAAAAGACCTTCAGTCGAAAGGAATAAAGATTGATGGCGTGGGAATACAGGCACACTGGCATATGGATGTTCCGAGCCTTGCAGTTATCGATTCGGCTATTGCCCAGTTTTCTGCTTTAGGTGTAAAGGTAATGCTTACCGAAATGGATATTAACGTACTACCACGTCCTGAAAACCTGACAGGAGCTGAAGTTTCCGACCGTTTTAAATTAACACCCGAGTCGAATCCTTATCCGAACGGCTTACCGGATTCGGTACAGGTGAAATTTTCGGAACGTTACGCCGATATTTTCAGGATTTTATGCAAGTATAAAAGCAGCGTCAGCAGGGTTACCTTCTGGGGTGTTTCCGACAGAATGTCGTGGTTGAACAACTGGCCTATTCCGGGACGTACCAACTATCCGTTGTTATTCGACAGGAACTTGCAGCCGAAACCTGTTGTTGATTCCCTGATAAATATTGTGGCAGTGAATAAGTAATTGCTCCTTATTATATTTTACCTAAACTAAATTAAAAAGCCGCGGGACCTGGTCCTGCGGCTTTTTGTTATACAAAATAACTGTATTTTATAAATTATTTATAAGCCTTTACGGTTTCAATAGTTCCATCGGGTCTGTATTTCAGTTCGGCAACCTTTACGCATCTTAAATGGGTTTGTCCTCCTGAAAGGGTGCTATCGTGATAGTAAAGATACCATTTCCCGTTAAATTCCATAATGGAGTGGTGGTTTGACCAGCCCACAACAGGATTTAATACAACACCTTTGTAAGTGAACGGGCCATAAGGATTATCAGCTACTGCATAGCAAATTTTATGGGTGTCGCCGGTAGAATATGAAAAATAATACTTTCCATTGTATCGATGCATCCAGGGAGCTTCAAAAAACCGGCGGTCATGATCACCGGCTACGAGTGGTTTGCCATTCTCATCCAGAATAACCAGGTCTCTTGGTTTTTCATCGAATTCCAGCATGTCATCCCTCAGACGGGCCACCTTGCAACACAATGCGGGCTGATCATCAGCAGGTTCGTGATCAAAAGGTGTTTCTACGTGTTCAATGAATTTACCCGTTTGCCAGCGCTGTAACTGTCCTCCCCAGATACCTCCAAAATACAGGTAGGCTTTTCCGTCATCATCGACAAAGGAACAGGGGTCGATGCTGAAACTGCCCTTAATGGCTTCGGGCTGGGCTTTAAACGGGCCGGCCGGGTTTTTGCTGGTGGCAACACCAATGCGGAAAGCACCGTCTTTGGCTTTCGCCGGAAAATATAAATAATAGGTTCCGTTTTTATAGGCTGCATCGGGGGCCCAGAATTGTCTGTCGGCCCAGGGAACATCGTCCAGATGAAGCGCAACCCCATGATCGGTAGCTTTTCCATCAGTAGGGGAGTCCATCGATAAAACATGGTAATCTTCCATACCAAAGTGGCCGCCAAAATCATCTTCCGGCAAACCGGCATCAATGTCGTGTGACGGGTAAATGTATACTTTTCCTTCAAACACATGTGCCGACGGATCGGCAGTATAAATATCTTTGATCAGGGGTTCGGAGATGGGTATTAATTCTTTTTCTTCAGACATAATGTTGGTTTTATCGGTTAATATAAAAATAAGTAATTGAATATTTCAAAAGTAATAAAAAAGTTGGTTTGGCCTTAGGTGGTGCCGTCAGCAATATGTTCTTAAAATTGCTCCTTTTAATACCAACCTGAATTAAATTAAAAAGCCGCGGGACCCGGTCCCGTGGCTTTTTATTATAAAGAAAACTGTATTTTATAAATTATTTATAAGCATTTACGGTTTCAATAGTTCCGTCGGGCCTGTACTTCAGTTCGGCAACCTTTACGCATCTTAAATGGGTTTGTCCTCCTGAAAGGGTGCTGTCGTGATAGTAAAGATACCATTTCCCGTTAAATTCCATAATGGAGTGGTGGTTTGTCCAGCCCACAACAGGATTTAATACAACACCTTTGTAAGTAAACGGACCATAAGGATTATCGGCTACTGCATAGCAAATATAATGGGTGTCGCCGGTAGAGTATGAAAAATAATACTTTCCATTGTATTTATGCATCCAGGGTGCTTCAAAAAACCGGCGGTCATGATCACCGGCTACGAGTGGTTTGCCGTTCTCATCCAGAATAACCAGGTCTCTTGGTTTTTCATCGAATTCGAGCATGTCTTCTCTCAAACGGGCTACTTTGCAACATAATGCAGGCTGGTCATCAGCAGGTTCGTGATCAAAAGGTGTTTCTACGTGCTCAATGAATTTACCCGTTTGCCAGCGCTGTAACTGGCCTCCCCATATACCTCCGAAGTACAGGTAGCCTTTGTTGTTGTCATCTACAAAGGAACACGGGTCGATACTGAAACTTCCTTTAATGGCTTCGGGCTGTGCTTTAAACGGGCCGGCCGGGTTTTTGCTGGTGGCAACACCTATGCGGAAAGCGCCGTCTTTGGCTTTAGCCGGAAAGTATAAATAGTAAGTTCCGTTTTTATAGGCTGCATCGGGGGCCCAGAATTGCCTTTCAGCCCAGGGTACATCTTTTAAATGGAGTGCAACCCCATGATCGGTAGCTTTTCCGTCAGTAGGGGAGTCCATCGATAAAACATGGTAATCTTCCATACCAAAGTGGCCGCCAAAATCATCTTCCGGCAGTCCGGCATCAATGTCGTGTGACGGGTAAATGTATACTTTTCCTTCAAACACATGTGCTGACGGATCGGCAGTATAAATATCTTTAATCAGGGGTTCGGAAACAGGAATTAATTTTTTTTCTTCTGACATAATGTTTGTTTTATCGGTTAATATAAAAATAAGTAATTGAATATTTCAAAAGTAATAAAAATACAGGAAGAGTTGAAATAACAACGATGAAATATTAAGACGCAGGTCTGTTTGGGTGCTTTAAAAACAAAAGGTCAGGGAACCGCTATCGCTTAACCTTGAACCGGTTTTGTTTTTTATTGTAAGCCTGGACCGGTTTTTTGTTTTTTCTACACACCCGGACCAATTGGGCGGATGTTTTTGAAAATGTGCGGCATGCTATGGGTTACGTTTTGAATTAATCGATTCTTCTAATTCATTGAGGTCTTTCTCAAGTAGATTGAAGGAGGAGACCTGATCATTTTCTGTGAAATTTTTAAGGGCAAGTCCACTCTCCATTGTAAGTATAATTTCAGTGATATTCGGATTCACATTAATGCCTTGAAAATTGGCATGCTGGTCAAATAATCTCTGATATCCCATTGAAAAAGCCTTCATCAGAATATTTTCATATTGCGAATCATTAATATTTTGTTGTCTTATTGAATAGTCTTCAGTTATCTTGATGTCGATTAATTTATCTCTTATATTTTCAGACATCAATTTTATATCTCCGGTAGATTCCAATACATTTATTGATTTCATATTAAAGTGAAAGATTGCAAACGTTATTTCAACCTTTTTTAATTTCTCAACGATTTCAATGGGTTTTAAATTCGGATCTTTCACTTCCTCCTTATAGTTCTCATAAGAAGCAATACTTTTGTTTAGCCAATCTATTTGTTTTTGAACGTATTGTTTTTCTAGGTGAATATCATCCAACATTTGTTTGTAATAAGTTTGCCTGATATTCTCAGATTTACGCTCCTCATTGAGATTGTTAATCTGTAAGGCAATCAGTATTCCTATCACTACAAGAATAATCTCGCCGAAAGCATATTTCAGGTAGTTGGCTATTTTACCTTCTTTAAGATTTGCTTTCCGAATTTTTCTAAAGAATTTTATCATTGGTTTAGTTCTGAATCTATATGTTTTAACAATTGTACTGCTTTTACCTTTAATTTTTCATCGCCAATTTTTTGTAATTCGGCCAGGCTATGTCTAAACACAATATCGTTCATGAACTTCAGCTTTAGTTTGGGTTCGTTAAGATTTTGAATGGCAATGGCTTTTAGTGTATTGTCTTTAACGGTAATATAATCTATGGGGAAATTTTCCTTAAAACTTCTTCTCATTCGTGTGGAATAGGAGGAAAACGCAAAGTTGCCGTTGTTTATCACGTTTCGTACAATCATCTGATCGACCAGATTGGTGTTATTATGTACTGTATTGCTGGCAAATCTTTCCAGGAGTTGGTTAAATTCCATCAACTCCTTTTTTAGTGTTTCATTCTCAATAACATTGATTTCCCCGGAATTTATCATTTCTAAAAGGGTTGTGTTGGTATTGGTAAAGGTCACTCTTATACTCAGGTCGTTTATTTTTGGAAATATGGAATCCATTTTTTTGAACCCGTTATTTTGTTTATAATGTGCTACGATGTCTTTGCAATCCAGTATGATGACATCTTCAAAATCGGTGTAGTAGTTCAGAAGCTGTATTTGTTTTTTTAAATCAATTCTTAAATTCTGCAGATAGATGGTTTCCTTTTTCTTTTGTTTCTGATGTTCATTCCAATTATTCACTTGTAAAGCGATTAAAATCCCTACGACAACCAGTATAATTTCGCCAATGGCATAGCGAAGATAAGCCGCAGCTTTATTTTGAATAGCCAATTGTTTACGGATGTTTCTAAAGATCTTGGTCATGGGCGTCAGGTTTTGGATTTTCCGGAATCCGGATCAGTATTTTATTGATTTGACCAATTACTTTTGTCACGTCTTTACTACAAGCATTATAATTGTCATAGTTTAGGATTAGAAATTTGAGAGCCCTGGTTCTTCTGAAAAAAGCATTTTCATTGTCAAGAATTACAATTTTCCCGAACTTAAATTCCTCTATGTGATTTTCAAGTAACGGTAACCACTCATTGTTAAAGGCATATTCAATATCGCCCAAATCTTGTATCGCTTGATTTACCTGATCATCATAATACTTACCCAATTCTAACCGAAGCTTTTTATTCGTAATTATTTCTAATCCTTTTGATTTAAGTACTTCATAAGAATTTGTTATAGGGTGAAACCGGGAAAATTGCGCCACAGCTGCAAGCCAGTATGGGATGCTATCCGGGTTCGTCATTCTCCTGATGGAATCCAGCAATTGGTTTGATGCATAAACGGCCCTTTTGTTGATCTTATTGATTTCGGACAGACTTTCCCTGTCACGTATCAGGTTTTCCCTGATTTGCCCGAGGATTTCTCTTTCAAAAACCAGGTCTTTTTTATGCACGTTCCAATTATTCACTTGTAAGGCAATTAGTATTCCAATGACCACTAAAATAATTTCTCCTATGGCATATTTCAGGTAATTTCTTGTTTTGCCTTCATTGAGAAGGCTTTTACGGATATTTCTAAAGAGTTTGATCATTTGTGTGTTTTTAAATAGGTTTCCAGAAGCAATATCAGCTCATGGTTTACTTTCAGGAATTTTTGACATTGTTCCCCATAAATTGTCCCGTAAAATTTAAACAAATCAAATTTTGCAATGGTTTTGCGATCGTTGAGGGCAAACATATAATCTCTAATATGTGGTGTTTTGGGTAAGGCTTGTATCTGTTCGTAATATTTTATTTGCAGTGGTGTGCCATATTTTTCGCAGATGTGATTATTGAGCTCAATAGCGTTTACAACATAATCATATGCTTTGATATATGCCCTCAGTTCGTTTTTAATGTTGCTTTGAATTATATGA
>CAVVIO010000031.1:0-5739 GCA_963748095.1 uncultured Bacteroidales bacterium | reverse complement strand
AAATCGAAAATCAAATATCGAAAATCGTGATTCAAAAATCAGATTTGCGATATTCGATTACTGATTCACGATTCGTAAATTATACATTATTAAATTCATTTCTCACTACTCCCTGTCATACGATATCCCGTACTTATCCAGTCTTCTGTACAGCGCTCCCCTGCTAAGTCCCAATGATTTGGCAATCTTTGAAATGTTGCCCCGGTATTTATCATAGGCTTTTACTATCATTTCCTTCTCAATTTCATCCAGCGTCATTGTGCCGGGATCGGGAAAATTAGTTGATTTCAGTGAATGTGAAGTTTGTTCCAGTGCTTTTTCGAAATCAGGTATATCCAATTCATTTTTACCGGCAAGTAACCACGTACGTTCTACCAGGTTTTTCAATTCACGTATGTTGCCCGGATAAGACATATTCTGTAACCACTTTATAGTTTTATTATTTACAATTATATCTCCTGTATTATAAATTCCTTCGAGGTTTTTCATAAAAAACCGGATCAGCAAAGCAATGTCATTTTTGCGATCACGAAGTGGTGGAATATTAACGGTAATAAGGTTAATACGGTAAAAAAGATCTTCCCTGAATGTTCCTTTATTTACCATTTCTTTCAGGTCCCTGTTGGTAGCACAAATTATCCTCACATCAGTTCTGCGCGAAGCACTTTCACCTAACACCTGGTAAGTTTTATCCTGCAGAACCCTTAAAAGTTTTACCTGTGAATTAAAGTCAAGATCGCCAATCTCATCCAGAAAGATGGTCCCCTGGTCGGCCAGTTCGAACCTGCCCTTCCGGTCGGAATACGCATCGGTAAAAGCCCCTTTTTTATGTCCGAACATTTCACTCTCGAACAGGCTCGAAGAAATTCCACCGAGGTTCACTTTGACAAAAGGAGCATTCTTACGGGGGCTATTATTGTGAATCGCTTCAGCAATCAATTCTTTTCCTGTACCGCTTTCCCCCAGTATTAAAACAGGAGCATCTGTTTTGCTTACCCGACCGATAGTCTCCAATATTTCTGTTAACTTGCTATCCTCCCCGATAATACCTTTAAAGTTAAATTTCTTATCCAGCTCGTTTCTTTTCTTTTCCCTGCTAATCCCATGTTCTTTATTAAGTTCAATAGCCGTATGAATGGTTTTCAGCAGATCGTTATTATCCCAGGGTTTGCTGACAAAATCGAACGCTCCCTTTTTTATGCCTTCTACTGCAAGGGAAATAGAAGCCCAGGCAGTTATAAGAATCACCGGAATTCCGGGATACATCGTTTTAATCTTTTCCAGGAATGCTAACCCTTCTTCTCCTGAAGTAGTATTCCCGAAGTTCAGATCGAGAATAACCGCTTCCGGCTTTTCATCTGCCAGTATCGTCATCCCTTCACCGGGATTGGAAGCACTAAGCGGTAAAAAACCCGATTGTTTTAATAGCAGGCTTAAAGAGGTTCGAACAGCTATGTCATCATCAACAATAAGGATCATATTGAGTTTTATATCATCATCACAATTAGTAAATCATTAAAAATAGGTCATTCCCATCTGAAATGGAAATTTTGCAACTCATTTTCCATTGCAAATGGATAATTCCATTGTATTAACCGATCTCTGTTAATTAACCTGCATTCCATCAAATAGATGAATAATCCGGTTGGTTTTTTTTGCCAGACGTTCATCATGTGTTACCATTACAATCGTGGCTTTCTCCTTTTCATTCAGGTTATGAAGTATTTCCATGATCTCGTTACCCATAGAACTATCGAGATTTCCGGTGGGCTCGTCGGCAAGAATGATCTCAGGATTGCCAATTATTGCCCTGGCTATGGCCACCCGTTGTTTCTGACCACCCGAAAGCTGTGACGGGTAATGTTTGGTCCGTGCACTTAAGCCGACTTTTTCCAGGGCTTCCAGCGCCTTTTTTCTGCGTTCCTTTCCCGAAACACCTTTCCTGTATAAAAGAGGTAATTCCACATTATCAACCACGGGCAGGTCATTGATCAAATGGAAACTCTGAAAGATAAAACCCAGTTTCTGGTTACGAAAAGCCGCCAGTTTTTTGTCTTTCCATCCTTCAACAACCTGGTCGTCGATCTCTACAACTCCTTTAGTAGGCAGATCAAGCAGTCCGATCAGGTTTAACAGGGTACTTTTTCCGCAACCGGATGGCCCCATAACAGACAGAAACTCACTTTCGGCAATTTCAAGATTGATGTTACTTAATGCTACCGTTTCGATCTCATCGGTCTGGTAGATTTTTTCGATGTTCTTTAGTGTAATCATTTTTATTGGTTTTAAAATTAATTGTTTTAATTATTTTGACTGTCGGGTTTATAACCCGACAATTTTAACATTATTAATTCCGTCTCATTCACTTTTCCCTGACGGGTTAAAAACCCCTCCACTAGGGTCATCGGGTTTCCAACCCGATGCACCCATGCCTTATCACTCCCGCCACATCCGCTCTTTCCGACGGATTAGAAACCCGTCCACCGGGGTTGTCGGATTTCCAACCCGATGCAGCCAACCTTATCACCTCCGCATTTTTTGACCGGTTAAAAACCCGTCTACCTTCTTCACATAAATTCATTATATTCCTCTTTTACATATGACCACGTCCATTCTTTTCTTTCATTACAAAGCCCTGCCTTTATAGGATTATCAAGTATATATTCAATAATTCTTTTTAACTCATCTGTATCCCTTATCAGATAATCAAAACTTTCACTCATCCAAAACTGCCCTTGCCTGTTCAGTAATTTATTTGCTTTCCATGCACTATATCTTTTTATAGAATGCATAATTTCATTTAATTGCTTTTCATTTTCCGTTTCGGTATTATTAAGCAAGCGAAATACAACATGCACGTGGTTTGACATTATAGTATAGCAATACAGCTCAATTGACTTATTATCCCAAAAATGCAATGATTCCGATACAATATTTGCTACCCGGTCATCTTTCATATAATGCGGGCCGGAAACAGAACCCGATAAAATAGCATCTAAATTTTGTATATATTTTCGTTGAGCCATAATAGCCAGTTGTTTCTCTTCCTCATAATTTTTCTTTTCTTTATGTTTTAGTGTTTCATACTCTTCCTTGATATTCAATAATTTATCTTTGGGAATACTTCCATACAAAGTGTAAGTCACAAAAAACAAACCTCCTTTTGGCTGAATATGAGGCAAGTGTCGTCTATAAAATTCTTTTCCCTCCATTTGAAAAAGTTATAAAGTTTTAATTCTACTTTTTTCTGACGGGTTAGAAACCCGTCCACCATGGTCATCGGGTTTCCAACCCGATGCTAGCAGACCACTTCAATTCTGCTGCATCCGCTTTATTCGACGGGTTAAAAACCCGTCCACCTGGGTTGTCGGGTTTCCAACCCGACATTTTCAACCATATTTTTATTCCTCCATTCATCTTTTTCCCGACGGGTTAGAAACCCGTCGACCTTATTCCTCATGCAAAGCCATAGCCGGCTGTATTTTAGCTGCCTTTCTGGCGGGCAACAGCGTGAATATACCAACCAGCAAAAACATTATTAATGATGTAATTAAAATTGATAATAAATAAACAGGTATTGAAAAATCAAATACTCCAAGCAGCGGAAACTGGATAATAATTACAATGCCTGCCAGCAACCCGAAAAGTGTTATTAAATAAGCCTCAACAAGTACCTCCCTGAATATCCGGGTAATGGTAGCTCCCACCGATTTTCTCAAACCAATTTCCGGAACCCGCCGGTTAATTTTGTACCAGATCACTCCGAACATCCCAAACAATACTATAAAGAAAACCGACAGGCATAAGAAAAGGATAAACAGCAAAGGAATTATGCTTTTGTGCAGTCTTTCGGTTCTGAATTTTTCCAGTGGGTTAATATTAAAAGAGAAATCCGGGTACTTCGTTTTTAACTGATTCAGCAGATCCTGAGAACTTTTCCCACCATCGCTTCTGAACCTAACATAACCGGTAATGTTTCTTGAGTCACTGCCACTCCTATGCAGTTTATATTTAGGATTCTCAACATAAAAAATATAAAATCCTTCGGAAGTCAATTCACCCAAATGTTTATAAGATTTTATTACTCCTTTTACTTCAAATTCTTGTTTTTCAATTTCAAACCTTTTCCCTACCGCCATTTCCTTTCCAAATAGTTCTTTCTGTAATTCTTCATTTATAACTACCGGACAGACATTTAAAATGGTATCATCTGCATTTATCCATTTTCCTTCACAAAGATTTAACTTCCAAAAATTCCAATCGTTTATATTACTAAATTCAACATATAACACTTCATCACCTTTTATAATATGATTGTTATATTTCAGATCCTCACTGAAATGCGAAGTGCCTTCATAAGGTCTACAACCATCCTGCCTGGTATTCTCAGATATTAAAGGGTTTTGCTTAATCCATTCAAAAATCTTATCTCTGGCTGAATCATCCTGATCCATGAAATTTTTGGTTTTATCCCTCATCCCAATTTCATATACTTTCTGAAAATCAAAACCGATAGGGGTTAACAGGTTTATCCCAAAAAAGGTGAAAAAGTCAATAATGGAGAATAGTGCTACAAATACACAACATAACTCAACTGTCAGCCAGAAATTTTCTCTTTTCAACCACTTGTTCTTACTATAACCGTTTTTATTCATCATACCTTGAATAGCAGATATAACGGGTGTTTTTGATATGCGAACGGCAGGTAAAACCCCGGATAAAAAACCCAGAAACAGCCAGATTGCAATACTTATTAAAAAAGCAAACACGTTAAATTTTATATAGCAACCTGGCAAAAATTGTGACCTGTTGATGAGAAACAATACTAAAATGCTTACAACGAGAGCTATTATACCACCAAGTACTGTAATAAAAAAATTCTCGAAAATGAATTGTCTGAAAATTGTTTGCCGGTTTCCTCCAAAACCTTTTCTTATTCCTACCTCTTCGGAACGTTCGGAGGCTCTGCTTAAGTTTATGTATATCAGGTTAAGTGCAGGTAATACTAAAAAGAAGAATATTACAAGCAAAACAGATACAGGTAAAATATACTTTTTACTGATATCGAGATTGAATAAAATACGTACATTCCGTTTTATTAATTCAGCATAATTAAAATCTGCAATATTCGCATCAATTTTTTTACAGCCATTAATTTGTCCAAGGTCAAAATGATCTATTGCCTTTTTCAGTTCCAATTCCAGCTGCTTTTCATCCTTTTTATCTCTAAGCAGAAATAAAACATTTCCCTCACCTCTCAGGTAATTATCTTCGGATATTTTTTCGCTACTAATAAAAGGTATAAAAACATTTGCAAATGTTTGAAATTTGGTAATATCGGCATTTTTAACAACTCCAATAACCCTGTATTTTTTATTCCTAACAGATAATTCTTTCCCTACCGGACTGGTTTTCCCGAAAAAATAAGTTTTTGTTTTTTCATCAATTACAGCATAATTACTTGCTTTCTCAATATCTTTACTATTAAATTCCCGTCCCTCCACAACTTTGTAATCTGCTACCTGCCAAAAATTCTCACCCGAACTCCTCACGCTCAAATTTTTACTCTTGCTGTTTCCTGTAATTTCAGCCTGATAATTTTGTGAAAAACACGTGATCTCCGGAGTGTGGAAATGAATAACATAATTCTTATAAAACTTATAAGGAGTATATCTGCTACTCATATGGCAATAATTTTTATCCTTTTCAATGTCCACAGCAAACCGGTCTATTGCAACC
>CAVVIO010000030.1:0-45607 GCA_963748095.1 uncultured Bacteroidales bacterium | reverse complement strand
CAGAACTTTCCAGGTAATTTTCAAGTAGTTTTTGAACATCAGGTTTTATTTTAATTTATTTCTTTGTTTAAGGTCATCGGGTTTCCAACCCGATGCAGCCAGCCTTATCACCCCTGCCACATCTGCTCTTTTCGACGGGTTAAAAACCCGTCCACCAAGGTTGTCGGGTTTCCAACCCGACATTTTCAACCATATTTTTATTCCTCCATTCATCTTTTTTCCGACGGGTTAGAAACCCGTCGACCTTATTCTTCATGCAAAGCCACTGCCGGTTGTATTTTGGCTGCCTGGCTTGCCGGTAATAAACTGCAGATTATTACAAGAATATATATGATAAGTGCGGCAAAAATTACAGATTCCACACCATTGCTCCATCCAAATGAAAACAGGTTTAAAAAGGGAAGCTGAACGAAAAGCACAATCCCAATGAAGATTCCCAGGGAAGCCCATACAAGCATTTCCTTTACAACCAGGCTGAAGATCTTTCCCGAAGTTGCCCCGGCAGCCCTGCGCACGCCTACTTCCGATCTTCGCAGACTTATGTCATACCATAGAACTCCGAACAATCCGAGCAACACTACAATCATTATCAGAAAGAATACTGCCAGAACCACTATAACCGGTCCCAGCGTTTTGCGTAAATATTTGCTGCGAACCGAATCGAGTGAAGTTATATTTATTTCATAACCGGGATATTTCTGCGAAAGAGTTGTTGCCATGGAATTTATATCTTCTACAGATGTGCCAGTCTTTCACCCTGAAGAAATCAGTTGTCGGTCTGCCCCAGCTGTTTACATTCATATAAGGCAGAGATCTTCTTGAAAACACCGTATATGTTGGGACTGAAAATTCTCCGTGATATTTGTAATGATCGATTACCCCGATCACTTCACATATATTTTTACCTATCTCTACCTGTTTTCCCAAGGGATTTTCATCTCCAAAAAGTTGTTTTTTACATAAGGCATTTAATACGAGGGGATAATAATCAGGCCGTTCGTCGGCTTTATTAAACCATCTTCCAGTAATAATATTTAATTTAAATATTTTATTCATTTGCTCATCAGCAATGGAAAAATGAATATTGTCCTTTAAAAGATTGTCTTTATATTTGATTCCATCCATAAGTGTGGTATATCCGGGATGATAAGGCTCATTATTTTTCCATTTTCCATAATATTCAACAAGGTTATTTGATTTTATCAGATCCTCTATTTCTTTATTACCGGAGTTTTCATCATACCAACCTGAGCTTCCGTGATCATACTGAAGTATCTCCACCTGATATACATTATGATAATCAAACCCCAACTTGTACGCATGGTTTTTATATAGTTTGAAAACAAAAGCCAGGATAACCGCTAATGAAAGAAAGGTAAGTGAAAACTCAACCAGAAGAATTATTTTAAGTCTTTTTATTCTTTGAGCAAGAATAGTAATGTTTGCATGTATCTCGCTCCGGTTCAGGGCATCGATAATATTTACCCTGCTCATTCTTATGGCTGGTAATAATCCGGTAGATATACCGAAAATAAGCCATAATGCCAGACAAATAAACAGACTAATAAGGTTGATAGACAAATGCAGGCCAGGTACGATCCGGGTACTGTTGAATAACCGGAAAAACAAAAGCGTAAAAATTAATCCCAATAACCCGCTGAGTAATGAAACCGTTACATTTTCAAAAATAAACTGACCGGAGAGTTTACGTCTGGCGCCACCGAATGATTTTCGCACACCAATTTCCGATGATCGCTCATTGATCCGGCTGCTGTGAATATAAAGTAAATTAATAGAAGGCAACAATATGAAAAAGAAAAAGATAACTGCATAAACCAGGTATAGGATATAGTCCGCTTCTATTCTAACCGAAAACATATTTTCCATAATACTTTTCAACTTGTTGTTGAATGTGATACCGGTTAATTCACCGTCGATTTCGGTAAGGCCCTCATAATTCCCCAAGTCAAAATTTTTCATAATATGAGAAAATTCCGCTTTTATCAGGGGAATCTGTTCCTTTGTTCCTTGCTAGTATCATACAGTTACAACCTGGCACCTATAATATCACTTACCATGTATTTTTCAGAAGTTGTAATAGGCAGCCAGACATTGGCGTATGTGTGCTGACGACTTATATCCACATCTTTACCACACCAATAATTTTATATGACTTATTGAAAAACCTCATTATTTTTCCTACCGCATTTTCATCACCAAAAACAAGTTTTTTAGTTTGTTCATCAATTACTGCAACCAACTGCGAATTTTTCACATCCGAAACATTGAATGCTTTTCCAGCCAAAAAATTAAAATCAGCTATCTTCCAGAAAGCCGCATCGGTATAAACTATGTTAAGTATGGATTTTTTATCATTTACATATAGATTATAAGTTTCCGATCCGGATATGACCCCCACCTTTTCAGGGGTTTTCATTGGTTTAATATATTTTTTAATGAAATCATAAGAAGGTATGACTGTGCTATTACTTGTATTATCTTTCCTCTTAATTGAGGAAATTAAGTCTATTCAGAGAAATGACTCTATCGAAATTACTTTCAGGACTCTCATGAGCTGCAAAATGCGAAAGTGAGGAAATAATGATCATCAGAAACATCAAAGGAACCGCCATTCCGAAAATAGTAATAACGGAAAATATTTTCTTTCTTTTCAGAAGCTTAAAGGTCAGTTTCAGGTAATTTTTTATCATTGTTTTCTTTTTTTGTTTTTATAGTTGCACAAAGGTCATCGGGTTTCCAACCCGATTCAACAGACCTCTTCAATTCTGCTGCATTCTCTTTCTTTGACGGGTTAGAAACCCGTCTACCAGGGACCAGGGTCATCGGGTTTCCAACCCGATGCAGCCAGCCTTATCGCTCCTGCCACACCTGACCTTTTTGACGGGTTAAAAACCCGTCCACCAAAGTTGTCGGGTTTCCAACCCGACGTTGCAGACCGCTTATCTTCTACTACATCCACTCTTTTCGACGGGTTAAAAACCCGTCCACCGGGGTTGTCGGGTTTCCAACCCGACATTTTAATCCATATTATTTCTTCTCCATTCATCTTTTTCCCGACGGGTTAGAAACCCGTCGACCTTATTGTAATTGGTTTTCATTTTTAAAATCATACAAAGTCAGTATCCGGATCGTATAGTATGTAAGCCAGTAATCACGCAATGCCGTGATATGATCCTGTTTGGCCTTATCTTTTTCCTCGAGGGCAATATTGTAATCGGTAAGACTGATATCTCCGGCCATGTATCTCAGTCGTGCTATTTCATATCTTTCAGCTGCAGTCTGGTCGGCCTCGGCAGTATAACCTATAAAATCCTGCAGCATCCTGAAATTTTCAATTTCGGTAATCACCTGCTGCCTGAAGTTTATCTCATCCTGCTGCACGGTGTATTCTGTCAGTTTTAAATTTGCTTCGGCTGTTTTCCGTTTTGCCTTTGCCCTTCCCCAGTCGAGTATCGGAACGCTGAGCCCTACATTTAATGTTTGCAATGTCTGCGGTTTTTCATAAATTCCATAAACAGTACCGGAAATATTAGTCTGACCGTAACTAACGGAAAGGCTGGCATTCAGTCCGCTTTCGCGGCGGGCCTTCTCGGCATCGCGCCTTGCTTCCAGCAGTTCTCTTTTGAATGTTATTGAGTTCAGGCTGTTTTCCTGTGCCTTATCTACCGCTAAAGAATCATCAATATCAAACCTGGAAATGCTGTCGGGTAAAGTAAGGGTAATAGTGCCGGATTCCTTTATTCCGGTATACGATGTCAGTTCCAGCAATGATGTTTTAATAGAGAGGCTGGCTGTTGCCATGGATTTTTGTGCGGAAATATCCCCGTATTTAAGTTGCAGCAATTCATTTTTCGAAATCTTTCCCATGGAATACTTTTCCCTTCCTATTTTGTAAATCGTATCGGCATTTGTCTTGTTGGTTGATGCAATCCGGTAATTCACCTGTGAGATGAGCAGGTTAAAATACCTGACGGCTGTATTGTATGCAATTTTTTCTTTTCCTTCCACAAATTCTTTCCGGGATTCATCATATTTCAACGGTTCTATCCGGTTCATCCATTTCAGGTTGTTAAAGGCAAACAACGGTTGCTGTACCCCGATATAAAAAGGAGAGCCACTGTAACTATTAGAATGCTGGTTAAAATCATCCAGCCGGCTCAGATCGGAACTGAGATATAAGGTACCCCCTGTAAGGCCTATATTCTGCTCCAGTGACAAACCCGTATAAGCCTGGCTTTGATTAATATTCCGGTAAACGATACTCCCGTCTTCCTGTGTTACGGGAATATTATTGTTCTGATAGGAAGGCAACGTGGCGTTTAACACAAGTTGTGGCTTGTATTCCGATTTATAAGTCCTCCACTGCCAGTATTTATTTTCTTTCGAAGTTTCTATTTTCATGGCTTCCGGTGCGTTCTCCTGTGCGTAACGAATCAATTGTTGCAAGCCGTAAGACTGCGCATTCAATTTAGGACAAACAACAAACAATACCAAAAAAGGCAGGAATTTTCTCCAATCCATTTTAACTTTCTTCATAATCTGTTGATTAAGATTCATAGAAATACAGATTATTAATTTTTTATTTTTAATTCCTGATGCCGTTCGTAATCCGACATATCGGAAACAACCACTTTTTCTCCGGCATTAAGTCCTTTCACCACTTCTACATAATCGAAATTACTCTCCCCGAAGGTAACTTCATGTCTTACAAGCTTGTTTCCCTGTTCCACGAACACCATCTGACTGTTTGCTCCTTTGTAAAAAGGACCGTTTTTAACCCGTACAACATTTTTCCTGAAAGATGTAATAACATACACATCCACTTTTAAATTAGGACGTAACAACGGATGATTCTTATCGGCCAGCCTGATCTTAAACTGTATGACATTACCGGTAACGGATGGTGATATGCTGACTATCTCTCCTTTTATCTCATTGTCTTCATTCAGACGAACCAATACTGGTCCTCCAATATGTAACTTATCGGCGTGCATATCCGATATACTTCCTGTTACTTCATAACTCTGCAGATTGGCAATCTTCACCAGCTCGTCTCCCGCATTAATGTTTTTACCTATCTGGTCATTTATCCAGGTGATCACTCCGGTTTTATCCGTTGTTATAGTAGAACGGTTAAGTTTATCCTGTAATTCATCCACATTATTTTGCTGAATACGGATTTCGTAGTTTAATCCTTTTAGATCGGCCTGCATTGACTCTTCCTGGTTGTCGATATTTTGCCTGATCTGCTCCAGTTCCAACCGTGATATTTTCAGGCTTAATTCTGCTTTCTCGATCTTTTCCTTTGTTCCGCCACCGATTTTATCCAGGTATTTTTCTTCTTCAAGGTTAGCATCCATATTCTCTACCTGAAGCTTTTTAATTTGATACTGGGTTTTCAGATCTATCAGGTTTTTCTCCAGTTTCAGTTTTAGCTGGTTCACATTATTTTTTTTCATGTTCAGTTCATCCTTCAGTTTTTCCAGGGATGATTTCGTACTTGTTTTGTCAAGGGATAAAATCGAATCTCCTTTATTTATTTTATCGCCTGTATTATGGTAGATCTTTACAATCCGCGACTGAATCGGACTGGTCTTGATTTCTTCGAACTCGGGCAATACCGTTCCGGATGCAGTAACCGAAGCCTCTATATTTCCTGTGTCGGCTAAAGCAGTATAAAACTCATTTTTGTTGATCGAGGGCCTTATGATAAGACGTAATAAAACTATAACGGCTATAAATAATAAACCCCATGATCCGAATTTGATTAGTTGCTTATTTTTTTTCCTTTGCTTAATTGTATCTGATAAAACTCTGTCCATAGAAAATAATTTTCAGGACAAAGTTCACAATGCACATGCCAATATCTGTTAGTAGTTAAATCAACAACCAATTAAAGATTTAAAGGACTAGAAAAATACTGTCCATTCATGGACAGTATGTCCATTTTAAAACAATGATTTCTTTAAGAAATTTGAATAATCTTAACGGAAAACTATTTAAATCTATGTATCAAAACATCCCGTTATCATTGGCCGATTTCTCAGGAATCCGCTGTCCCACATCCCAGTGTTCCGCGATTTTTCCGTTTTCCACGCGCAGAATATCCACTACGGCACTTCCCCTGTCATCTTTATTAAGCTGGTAAAGCGAATGAAAGATCACATAATTGCCGTCCACATACACATGTTTGATCTCAAATTTTAAGTCAGGATTATTTTTCAGCATTCCTGAGATCGCCTGTTTGAAAGCAGCTTTTCCGCTTGCCGCAAACGGGTTGTGCTGAATATAATCATCGTTCATCAGCAGGATTGCAGCATCCAGGTCTTTTTTCACAAAGGCAAGCGTCATAAATTCTGTGGCAAGCGCCTTGTTCTGTTTTTCCTGTTTATTCTCGGCTAACCCGGGAGCAGCTTCCTGGGCATAAATTCCTAAAGTAAAGAAAGTAAGGAATAAAAATGCAGAACAGATCGGTTTTTTCATATTCAGGTTTTTAAGGTTACAATTGAATTATTAGTTAATTAACACTTTAAATACCTGTTTGTTTGGACTGGTTTTAAAATAATGATCATAAAAACAGAATTGGGGCCTGTCAGGATTTAGTACTGTTGCGTGTCAATTTATATCCCAATGTTATCCCAAAATAGTAGTCGTATGCTTTCGAACCGATGCTTTTTGTTCTGCTGATCTTATTTATAAAATTGCCGTTGCTTCCTGCTTCAATGAAAAATGCAGGGGTAACATTCATACCTATCCCTGCATCTGCCATGTATTGAATTTTACTGAATGATCCTGTATAATCTTCACTAAATCCTCCATTCCTGATTCTCAAATGCAAAATCCGAAGCTAACTAAATAATTTATACGAATTCCGGCATATAGGTAAATCTTATTGTCCTGACTATTAAAAGGAATGATCAGGTCGGGACCGAAAGTAAGCAAATGGTATTTTGTGATATCCGATTTAATTGTCCCCTATTAATTCCATTAATTTGCTTTCGTACCCACTTTGTTTATACCCCAGATCGATCCGGATATCCGGAAAGTTACTCATGGGAACATAATAAAAACAGGATAGTTCGCCTCCGGTTTTGGAATAAGTATTTATCAGGTTATTGTATTCGTAGCTAACACCTATACCGGCTTTTATTCCGAACTGTGCGTAGCTGTTTGCGGCATACAGAGCCAACAGAATTAATAAAGAATATTTCTGTAAACGGGAATATTTCATTTTACTGAAGGTTTGGTTATTATTCCGATGTCATCTTTCTATAACGGTTTCATTGTAAAGTTAATTATATCAAAAGTTGAAAATTTCAGAGAAGTTCCTGTTCTATCTAATGGAATTTTATATCCGGATGAAACTATTTTCATCGTTTTTCATTACTATTATTTAGAAATAATTTACTTTATTATTATATGTCTTTTTCTTCAATATATCAGAACTTTAATAAACAAAAAATTCAGTTTAATATTTAAAAACCAACCAAAATGAAAAATACAAATTACATACAAAAAGGTTATCATGCAGTAAGCCCAACCCTGGCCATAAGAAATGCCCATAAAGCAATAGAATGGTACAAAAATATTTTTAGCGCAAAAGAAATCATGCGGCTCGATAATCCGGACGGGACCATTGCCCATGCAGAACTTGAAATCGGCGATTCGATGATCATGTTATCGGAAGAAAATCCTGATTTTAACAGTAGCCCGGAAATGCTTGGCGGAACAAGTGTTATCCTGAATATATATGTTCCGGATGTGGATGCAACTATCGAATGAAGCTTTGAATAATGGGGCCAAAAGTGATTTTTCCCGTCAAAGATCAGTTTTACGGTGACCGTTCCGGCCGTATTCAGGACCCGTTCGGACATATGTGGATTATCTCTACCAA
This sequence comes from uncultured Bacteroidales bacterium, assembly GCA_963748095.1. GTDB lineage: Bacteria > Bacteroidota > Bacteroidia > Bacteroidales > UBA10428 > CAVVIO01. The sequence continues at coordinate 37,692 of CAVVIO010000030.1, read as the reverse complement.
TATTAAGGCAATGACACTAGAGGAAATGAAAAAAGAATATGAACAACTGCTGAAAAAAGAGCAATCTGTTTGATGTTTTAAATCCCCTTTCAGAAGCGATTGTAAAATATTACATTGGAAAAACAGGAGAGGAGATAATATAAATAATAAGTCCCCTATGTGAAATAACCACACGAAGGGACTTATCTTTGTAAATAGTAAAAGTTGTAATGCTTTTTTACGGTGATACCTGATTTCTACTTACTGCTTAACCGGGCAATTACAAAATATACCAGAAAACCAAGAGAAATGGCAACCAGTTCAATACCAACAGGCAGATAGGTATTATTACCATACGTCAAAGCCATACTTCCACCCTTGTTCAGGAGTGCGATCACTAAGAATCCGGCGCCCGCGAAAAAGGCGACCAGTCCCCATTTCAACGTCGGGTAACTGTTCAGTTCATTGTCCTTTGGACTTTCGAGTATTCCGGCTTTATCAACATTTCCGGTAATTATCATCTTTCTTTTCAACAGGAAATCTGTAAAAACTTTAATCACAAAGTATATTCCTGCAAAAACTGCTGCGGTTACAAATGCATCTTCCATAATTATTATTTTTTAATTTGTTTTACACCCAATAAGTCGACCATGATTTAAAAAAGTTGCAGAAAAATAATTTTTTTTCTCACGCTGCAACTTTTTATAAAAATTAAAGACTAATTTGCTGTAAATGGATGATAAAACACTTATAAAGAAACTTGCTGAAGGAGATCTCACTGCTGTCAGGCTTTTGGTGGAGAACAACAAAAACCTGATCTGGCATATCATCATCTCCATGGTGGGGCGCAACAGTGATAGTGAGGATATCTTTCCAGGAAGTTTTTTTACGCGTGTTTAAAGGAATTAAGAAATTCAGGGGCGAAGCCAGTTTATCAACCTGGATTGGTTCGATCACTCATCATGTATGCATTGATTATATCAGAAAAAAGAAAAAAAACATGAATCTACGCAGTCGTGATGATGAACAGCATCCAGTAATTATCAATACAGAAGATAATAACTGGAAACAAGCTGACAACAAGGATCTACACCGGTTAGTTCTGGCTACCATTGCAGAATTACCTGCAGACTACCGTACAGTTATTACACTGTACCATCTTGATGAACAGCCTTATCGGGAGATTTCCGAAATAACAGGAATGCCGGAGGGTACTGTAAAAAGCTACATCAGCCGGGGACGGGCTTTATTGCGTAAGAAATTACTCACCCTGGTTCCTGATTTAGCCGAGATAATGGATGACTTTTAACTGATAATAATTAATTTTGTGATATGACACCGGAACAACTAAAAAACAGAGAATTGGATAACCTGGTACGAAACGTACTTTTATCCGATGACGATCTGATGATCCCGTCAGGATTGGCAGACAGCGTTTTCCATAAACTGGAAAAAAGAATGCTGTTGCGGGAACTGGTTCTGGAATTATCCGTCAAAATAGGAATAGCGCTGGGAAGCCTGGCAATACTTACCGGTGTATTTGTATGGTTTAAAGGCCTTGCGGTACTTACAGGTCTGTATACGCAATTCATTAGCAACTGGCAAACAATTCTTTCCCTGTTGTTACTGGTATTAGTCATTGCGCTTATCGATCAGGTGGGAATAAAATTCTATACGCTGTACAAAAAAGAGGTGAGTTTGAAGGTTTAAAATCATTTACCCAAAAACATCTTAAAAAGGTGCGCGGCTTTCCGCAAAAACTTGCGCAACTTTTCTAAAAAACATAAGCAACTTTTCAACAAAAGGTGCGCGGCTTTTTATCAAAATGTGTGAAAAATGAATTCCCAATTACAAACTGAAATTCTCAACACTGACCCTTTTATCAAGCAGCCGGTTTAATAGTGCTAATCGCAATATGTCAATCTTCCCGGAATCTTCAAAAGATTTGTCGAGCAACAGGTAAGGCGTAATTTTGTTTTTCTTTCCAAGAATACTTACAACCGGAGGCCCCTGGAAAACAGCTACCACTTTATCTTCAATAAATATAACGGACTTGTGGAGGTTACCATTTGTAATTATATCAAAATTTTTCCCGCGAACATTTCCGAATACAACATAATCATCATACATAGCTCCCGGCTCAGATTTTTTTAGCTTTTCACGAACCCATCCACTCTCGTCCTCTAATCTCTGAATCCAGCGCCGGCCTTCCCCGTCAGATTGGAAATCGGTAGACAATGAAAATCTGCCGATCGTATCCCCGTTTTCCATGATTAATCCATTGGCCCCGTTATCCCAGTTAACACTAACGTACTTCTCTGTTTCAGTACTTTTACTGCCATCATCGTTTTCCACGCGGTTTCTCACTTTTGAAAATTCACCCGGAAAGAAAAGATTTACTCCCCAGGAGTATCCATCATTGCTGGCCTCTATTCTATCGTCGGTCACCCAAATATCTTCGTCTGAGGAAGAAGTGGATATTCCTGTTGTCAACGTAAAAAGTCCTCCTGCCAGGTTACCCCAGAAATTTTTTTGTTTTCCGGTTACAGATTCCGGGGCTCTGGTAACGATCTTAATCTGTTTAAGCCGGGAATCATCCAGTTTATAAACTTCCGTAAAAAATTTCGGCCCCGGTATAACAATTGAGTCGTAATCCGTTATAATCTTTTGGGCAAATGTATTTACACGCAAACAAAGACAAGATAAATTGAAGGCTAAGTTTGGTTTTTTGATTACGCATATTGTAAGTTTAGTTGGTTAAGCTTGAAATTAACACCGGAATATCTCAGTTTGTTCACTTGCTAATAATTGTTTGTTAAACTGCATTTAAAAAATTTATTTTCAGCTAAATTATACGTCAATCTATACCACAGATCTGATAAATTCCAAACGGATCTTCGATTCGGGATTTTCTTTAAAGAATTCAGTTAGTTTATCACAACTGTAATCCTCACACCAGGCACAATTCGAAATATTCTTTTCAAGGGCACAGTTCCGTATCCCGCAATCGTGGCATCCCGGAAATAATCGTCCGCCTTCAACCATACATCCATCGCAATCGGTTATATCTCTTACCGTAAAATTCGTTTTATACATTTCATTGCTCATCCTGGCAATTTTTTCCTTCATTCTTTCTTTCCGCTCACGATCGCTTTCATTAGTCGCCATAAATATGGGACAACCGATGCAAATGAGGCCGCAATATGACAGGGATGCTTCCATGGTATTTCATTTTTGGGGGTTGGTATTTGTAAAAATACATAATACGAAAAGCAAAGTCAATATTTTATTTTTCTAACATGAACGGAACAATGGAAATGAACTTTAATATCATTACAAAAAATTATGATAGAAACCATAATAACATCCCCGGGACTGAGTAAAGGAATATTGACATTATTCAGAAAGACAGAATCTGTAATTTATGCAACTGCATAAGGAATATCAAACAGTGCAATTGACAGATAGATAATTTTTATTACATTTGATATATATACTATTATAACACCTGAAAACCAACCTTTTATTCCTATGAATCATGTGTGCAAATTGATATTACTTATTTTTGCCAGTCAATGTATTCATATATACTCTTATTCGTTTAGTCCCTTATTCAGCAAAAGATACACTGTTACTGATCTTTCCCCGGCTATTAGAGATGCTGATACTTCACAGATAAACGCAACTATACTAAGAACTTCGAAAATAACCAGGATTAACCCCGATAGTGTTATCCGGTTGATGCGTTCAACATTGCAAAAATCCTTAAAGATTAATTATCCGCACGGTACAGGATATTCCTGTATGAACCTGGCCACCGCTTATTTTTACAAATATCAGTATGACAGCGCTTTGAAATACTACACAAAAGCTTTTACTATATACCAAACCATTAATGATAAAGATGGAATGGCTAAATCACAGCACGGACTCAGTTATGTTTACAATGCAAAATCTGACGTGAAAAACTCCTTGCAATGCATGTTGAATAGTAAGAAATATTATGAGGAAATAGGTAATTACGTGGGAATTTATGACTGCCTTAGCGGATTAATTTATTTACACAAGCATTTAAATAACACTAATGAAGTCAATCAATACATGGATGAGCTGATAGAAGTTGCTGAAAAACTTAACGATAAAAAAAAGCTTTTAAATAGTTATGTCCAACTTGGCAATCATTATCTAGATCAGTCAAATATTAAAGCAGCTATAGATGCTTTTTATAGTGCTCTCAGAATATCCGGTGAAGTAAATGATTCAGCCTCAATAGCCAATGCTATAGGAAGCATAGGCCTGGCACATACTTATATGTCGGAATATAAAACTGCAATTGAGTATTACCTGAAACAGGAACAAATACTTAAGAATCTCAAGGATGAATATGAACTTAGCATCACATATACCAATTTAGGGGTAGCATATACTGCTTTAAAGAATTATTCTAAAGGATTGGAATATCACCGAAAATCGTTGGCAATATTAAATAAAATGAAGTTTAAACCAGGACTCGGAAATTCTTTGTATAATATAAGCTATTGTCATTATATAATCGGGGACAGTATTGAAGCAGCATTGAATTATAATTCTCAGTCGTTGACAATTAATAAAAAAATTAATGATCAAAAAGGTATTGCCCGTAATTACCTGCTGGCAGGTAAGATATATTACCTGAAAAAAGAATTTTCAAAAGCCGTGAAACTACTTGAGTTAAGTATTTCCATTGCCGGGAATTATGATTTTGCTGATATTTTAAATGAAGCTACATACTCCCTGAGTAAATTATATGCAGATATGAAATTATATGAAAAGGCTTATGAAAATATACTTGTCTTTAATAAATTAAACGACAGCCTTGTTAACAGGGAAAACCTGAAACTAATTACACGGCTCGAAATGGAGTATCAATTCGATAAAAAACAAAATGCTTCTGAATTAAAGCATCTACAGGAAAAGCTAAAATTTGAAGATCAACTCAGGAGAAACAAACTGGTAAGGGATTTTTCGATACCTGTGGGATTTATTTTGGTTATTTTTGGTTCTTATATTTATTACAGTTATCGCAAATCACAGAAGTCCAATAAAGATAAAGAAGCTCTGCTGAAGGAAATACATCACCGGGTTAAAAATAACCTGCAAATAATCAATAGCTTGCTTAATCTGCAATCAAGTTCAATTCTCGATGCCGGATCGAGGGAAGTTGTTAAGGAAAGCCAGAATCGTGTCAAATCCATGGCATTAATTCATCAGTTACTTTATCAGTCGGAAATGTTTACAAGCATTGATTTCTCAAAATACCTTGGGCAGCTTATGGAATCTTTGAATAGTACCTATCGTTATCCTGGCAAGGATATCAGGTATATAATAAATGCCAGTAAAATAGAATTTGATATTGACACTGCTATTCCACTCGGATTAATAACCAATGAACTGGCAACTAACGCTTATAAATATGCTTTTTGTGAACAAACCGAGGGTATAATTGAAATTATTATCAGGAAAATACAGGATAACAGGTATAAGTTTGAATTTTCGGATAACGGGAAAGGATTGCCTGAAGATTTAGATATTGAAAGAGCTACTACGTTGGGCTTAAAACTTGTAAAATTACTCACAAAGCAAATCGAAGGGAAAATAGATATTATAAGAAAAGCCGGAACTACCATAAGTATAGTGTTTTAATAAACAGTCAAAACAGTTTATTATCTTAATATTTTACATTAAATTAGTACTAATTTCATCTGCCTATGAGTACAATTAAAGTATTAATTGTTGAAGACGAACTCATCATTGCCGAAGATATGAAAGAAATGCTTCAGGAACTTCAATATGAAGTGGTTGGAATCGCATGCGATTGTTCAGAAGCAGAAGAAATACTTATCCGTGATTTGCCCGACATTGCACTTATTGATATACAACTTCGTTGTGGTGACGATGGAATAGCTCTTGCCAAAACGGTAAAAGAGAAATACAACATTCCCGTTATCATTATCACTTCACATTCCGACAAATCCACGGTTGAAAGAGCAAAGCTTGTACAACCGGAAGGGTATATTGTAAAACCCTTTAACAAAGATGATTTATATACTTCCATTGAGATTGCTATATTTAATTATGCGGGAAAACAGAAAAAAGATCCTGAAGTTTACAATGAAGTTTCGGAAAATGTAATTATAAAAGACAGCATTTTTATAAGGAAAGATTACATGCTTGTAAAGATTAAATTTGATGACCTGAAATGGATAAAATCCGATAATAACTACCTGGAATTATATTGTTCTGAAAACAAGCATCTTATTCGTTCTACTCTAAAAGAGTTTATTGAAAAATTACCGTCATCGGTATTTCTGCAGGTACATAAATCATATTGCATAAATACAAAATACATTACGGCAATTGATTATTCTTCAGTTTGGCTTAAAAAGCAACAAATCCCCATTGGCCGATCTCATCTTGAAAATGTAAAGAAAGTTCTGAATATAGAAATTTAATATGTTCAGGGTTTAGACACCACACTTATTTTATCGTTCACAACTATCATTCGTTATTCACCACAAATATTTGATTACCAGTGCCAGGCATACTTATATTTGCTTTATCAATGGCATAATATACAGTAATCTAAAACCTTTCAATTATGAAGATCTTTAGCAGGCCAATTGATCATCTGAAGATATTCAGCCAAAACCTTACATATTCGCAACATACATATGATAAACCAAGTGCTCCTGACTGGCGTTCATTTACATCTTGTGCTCATAATACAATCTACCTGAATTGGCATCCTGACTGGCATTCATTTGCAATGCGTGCTTATCAAAAAGATGGTCATGTTTAAACATTAAAATTTCAAAAAAACATTCATAAAACAATTTTGTCTTATGAAATCTTTTTTTCAACTCTACAGTATTATAACTGCTTTGCTTTGCCTTTCCATAATTGTACAAAGTACCTGCTACGCTACCCCTATCCCTGTTAATGAGATTTACCGGTCTGCGGGACCTTCTTCAGAAAGCATAATTAGAAATGGGGATTTTGTCAATGATTTCTTAAACAGGTGGATTTTCAAATCATCAGATCTGGGAGTTTCTGCCCGGATTTCGGCAATTGATGCGAAATACAAAATAAAATAATAATCCTATGAAATCAATACAGTCGGTTTTAATTCATACAGCAATAATACTTTTCCTACAGTTAATAGTGCATTTCGAATTAAATGCCCAAACACTCGTGAAAAAGAGCACCCTGAATAATCATGACTACTGGTGCAGCGACGCCTCCGGAACCCGGTTTGGTAATCAGATAGTTATGGGTGATTTAAACAACGACGGTTATGATGATGTGGTTGTTTATGCTTCAAAAACCAAATTAATCAGTGTATATTTTGGATTTGTAACCGGGACGGTATCTCTGGAATCCGAGATAGATTACTTCTATTATATTTCAACCATAACCATTGAGGATTTAAATGGCGATAATTACATGGATTTAATTGTAGGAAGCAACAGTGAAGTGGTTATCTTTTATGGCGGCCCTGACAAACAGGCATTCGGCAATTCATCCTATATTATTACCGTCAGCGAGATAAGGGCAAATATTAATGTGGCTGCTGCCGGAGATTATGACAAAGATGGTATTCACGATATTATTGCTGAAATCCCCGCAGAAAATAAAACACTTGTTGTATTTGGCTTTTCAGCAGCATTAGGTATTCCTGAAAAATCGCCGCAAACTGTAACCCAAATCGAATACATCAAGGCCAGAGGTAATATTGGTGATATCAATAGTGATGGATACGATGATATTATATATCAACTGGAAAAAAATCTGAATGATCCCCAGGAAGTAATAATTGCCCTCGGACCCGATTATGACATTGAAAATCCAGACTGGTCAGTACAGGGAACTGATCCCGGCTCATCTTATCTATTTGGATATGCTTGCGGTTCGGCCGGTGATATTAACGGGGACGGATACACCGATATCATTATCGGTGACGGGGTTTATAATCCCACTCCTGAAAATACCACGCATCTAGGAAACTGGGGAAGAGTCTATATATGGTTTGGCGGACCTGTTTCAGCTTCCAATCCCACCGGATTTGGAGAGAATCCTACTCTTGCGGATGCTGATTTTACAATTTCAGGAAGTGTTATAGCGGGAAGTTTCGGATCTGCTGTGGCGTCAGGAGATATAAACGGTGATCAATTCAGTGATATCGCAGTAGGTGACCCACGAGCAGCCTCCTATTGTTTCGATGATGAGACAGGTTCCCAAAATCTGGTTGAAACCGGTTCTGTCACTACCTATTTATCAGGACTTGGTCCGCCTGACAGTGATAATGACGGGTATTACAATACGATCGACAATTGTCCGAATACTTATAATCCCGGACAGGAAAATGAAGATGGTGATAAACATGGTGATGTATGCGATAATTGTAAATCTGTTAAAAACGATCTTCAGGAAGATAGTGATAACGACGGAACTGGTGATGCCTGCGATGTATGTACCAGAGATGCAAAAAATGACATCGATGGAGACGGTTATTGTGAAGGAACTGGTTATTTGGAACCAAAAATCGGTGACAACGATAATTGTCCTGATATAAGTAATGCGGATCAGACGGATACTGATATGGACGGAATAGGAAATATTTGCGACGATGATGACGATGGTGATAACATCCCTGATGCCACTGATAATTGCCCGTTGGCAAATAATACTTCACAGTCGGATATGAATTCAAACGGAATCGGAGATGCCTGCGATGATATGGACAAAGACGGTACTGTTGACGCCACGGATAATTGCCCTTATCTGGCAAATGCCGACCAGGCTGATCTTGATGAAGATGGAATTGGTGATTTATGTGACAATTGTCCGGAAGCAAGTAATCACAGTCAATCAGATTCAGATAATGACGGATTGGGGGATGCATGCGATACTGATGATGATAATGACGGTATTCCTGACGTTACGGATAATTGCCGCACCAGTTATAATCCCAACCAGGAAGACACGGATGGTGACGGAATAGGAGATTCGTGCAACGCTGATATTGACAGGGATAATGATGATTGGGCTGATAATATTGATAATTGCCCTGACAGACCGAATAAAGATCAGACTGATGCCAATAACAACGGTATTGGGGATAGTTGTGAGATCGATTTAACAATTTCCAGAATTGAAATAACACAGGCCATTCAGGATGATAATAATAGTATTTTTTTAATCGGGGGGAAAACCACTTATTTAAGAGTATACTTTGATGTAGGACAAGCACAGCAGGAAATCGGCCCCATAAGCGGGATGATAAAGTTTTATTATCAAAACGGTTTGCCAATGTATACTTTTATTAATGGACTGGCAACGCAAAAAACGCTTTCTTCAAACAACACTATTGTTGCCCTGCCTAAAGCCGAAATGAGACGTGGCGATCCCAATCATACTTTAAATTTTACTATCCCCGGTAGTTGGGGATGGGATGATGTTCCGTATTTGAGATTATTTATTTTTAATAACAGCAGTATTGAAGAAACAAATCCCTATAATAACTATATTCAGGATTTTCCACTGAAATTTAAACATGCAGATGTGTTAAATCTTGTATTTGTTCCTATAAAAGTTACTGCGGATGGATCGAATTGCACACCCACTCTGGAACAATTTTATAGTTGTTTGAATTATGTAAGACATGTTTATCCTGTCAGGAAAATTAACCTTTGGAAATCAGAAACGAGAACATTTGATAAAGATCCTTCCTGTCATGGCGATGATTTAATTTTTAATATCTGGCGGTTAAACCTGATGACGGATGATCCGGTTGATAATTTAAAATACCACGGTCTGGTTTGTGAAAAAGGACAAATCCCTCAGTCATGTAACATAGGCGGAAAGGGTGGTTATGCATTTTTCAATGATGATGAATCCTGGTCATATTATGAAAGCCCTCCAAGGGCTGGTATCAATATAGCTCATGAATTGGGACATAATTTTGGGCGCGATCATACACCTTCCTACCAGGCAGAACCTGATGATATTGATGAAAACTTTCCATCTCTTACAGTAACTGAATGTTATGCCGACGGATCTTATTGCTGGAACAGGACAATCCCCTCCAGCATTACACACTACGGTTTTGACGGGACAAATGTATATCAACCCTGGGATGAAACAAATGCCTATGCATATTCACCTTCTTCAGTTGCATATTACGATTTTATGTCCTACGACAGACCTGAATGGGTATCGGAATATACCTATAAAGGATTGTACAATGATAATTTTAATACGCAAAAAAGTACCACAAATCGAAGTCCTGAACTGAAGCTTAATTATGAGAACCAGGAATATATTACAGTAATTGGTATAATAAATGAGTATTCGGCTATTGAAAACTTTGATATTTTTGATTACGATTTGAATATAGAAGAAGCTGATGAAACAGATTGTCTGTACGCTATTCAACTACTTGATGAAAACTCAAACGAGTTATACAAAAGCAAATTCTGCTTAAGAGATAAAGTAGATGGCGGAGGAGGAACCTTTGCTGTAAAAGTTCCTTTTTTACCTCAAAGCGCAAAACTGGTAATTACATACAATGAACAAAACATCCTTTCAAGGGATATTAGTAAAAACAAGCCTCAAATTAAGGTACTGTATCCAAATGGAGGAAACTCGATTACCGATACCTGCCTGATTCAATGGGAAAGTGATGATCCCGATAACGATTTACTCGACTTTACAATATTGTATAGCAAAGACAACGGACTGAACTGGCAGGTTGTTTCCCTTAATGAAGAAGATAACAATTATCTTTGGTATACCGATGAAGTTCCGGGTAGTGATCAGGCTAAAATAAGAATAATTGCATCCGACGGGGTCAATTCAATATATGATGATTCAGACTCAAATTTTGAAATTGCTAAAAAGAAACCTTTCGTACAAATCTTTAAGCCTGTTAACGGCAGTATTTTTTGCCAGAAACAGATGATCGAACTTGATGGGCTTGCTTATGATAATGAGGATGGACCTGAGATAGATTCTGTCTCTTGGGTTTCGGATATTGATGGATACCTTGGTTCGGAGTATAATATCCTGGTGGATAGTTTAACTCCTGGTAATCACGTGATTTCACTTATTGTTATTGATTCCGACTTAAACAAATCTGGAGATACGGTTTACATTGAAGTTTCAAATAAATATGATAGTGATAACGACGGTATTTCTGATGATCTGGACAATTGCATCTATACACAAAATTCCGGACAGGAGGATTCGGATAATGATGGAATAGGTGACTTATGCGATAATGACGATACTGATAATGATGGGATTCCTGATTATAAAGATAATTGCAAATTTATTTCCAATGATCAGATGGATTCAGATAATGATGGAATTGGCGATGCGTGCGATGATTGTACAGATCCACCAAATTCAGAACCTGAAAATATAATCCTTAACGGTGACTTTGAGCAATGTAACTATTCTCCCTGGGAACTTTTTGAAGCTTATGATCAGAATACCCAGGCTAAAATCGAACATAAAGACGGTAAAATATACCTGTCAGAAATTTCAATATCATCCTCGCCGGTTTATTGGTACCTTCAGCTAATGCAGGTATTAAATGAAAGTCAACTTCGCAGATTAAAGAAAGGAACTGAATATGCTCTTAGTCTGGAAACTTCTTCATCAACAAATAACCGGCCGTGCCATATCCTTTTTGCACAGAATGAAGCGGAAAGGACAACGCTCCTTGACACAGTAATATATCTGGATACTCAAGCCAGGACCCATTCTTTTCAATTTAATATGTCAATAGTATATTCGAATATGAAATTTACAATTGAGTTGGGTACTGATACTTCTTCAGTTGCAATTGATAACGTTAAGTTATTTAGAAAAATAGTGGATACGGATAATGATGGAATAGAAGATTATAAGGATAATTGTCCTGAAATAGCCAATGCTAACCAAACCGATACTGATAACGATCTTATAGGAGATTTATGTGACAATTGTCCGAACATATCAAATGCCGGTCAGATCGATACGGATGGTGATAAAATAGGTGATGACTGCGATAATTGTCCAGATATATCAAATGCCGATCAGATCGACATGAATGGTAACGGAACAGGCGATGCCTGTGAAAGCATTAATAACATTACTGATAAATTACAATTGCAAAATGAGATAATACTATTTCCAAATCCGGCAACAAAAATCGTCACCATTTCAACCCGTTCTTCCGATCAAAGAATTATTTCTGTTGAATTGCATGATGTGACCGGAAAAATATTGAGAAAACAGGAAAATATAAATAATAACACCATTAAGTTATACAGATCGGGACTTAAACCGGGATTATATTTTGTTAAGATTTACACTAGGAACAACTGGTCAATGAAAAAAATCGTATTTACAAATTCAGATATTCCTTAAAAAATTTGGAATTAAATATTCATATGAACATTATACCTGAAAACGAAAATAGTCGAAAGTGTTTTAAAATTAACTTTTAATTTTAATTAGGTTTGATAAATTAATGAGTGGGAATTTTAGTTTTTTTCTTTCCCTTTTCCTTTACTGTCAGTAAAGCAGATTCCCTGAGCCTGATACTAAGTAACATGCTTAATACAGTCAGTATGATCAGTACAATCAGCGCCGGTGTCATTGCTCCTGTTCCGGGAACACGGAAACTGTCCATTCCCACGATAAAAACAATTCCTGCAATTTGTCCTACCAGTAAAAGCAAACCGTTCGACATACCTTCCGGGGCCGGGAAAGTAATCTCTGCGCCATACTGAAAACCTACCGGCCCGGCGCTAAGCAGGAAGAATCCCAGTATAAAAGCAGATACCAGTAACATTCCGTAGGTTGTAGCATAGGTAATTCCTATCAGACCAGGGATAGCACCGAGTAAAGCAATCAGTATGAAAGGAACCCGCTTACGAAACCGGTCTGAGAGCGCTGGTATTACCAAGGCCCCGACAACCCCTCCTACTACCATCAGGCCGCCGATAATCCCGGCCTGTGTAATGGAAAAATGCCGTGGACTCACGATATCCTCTATCCAGGTGGTAACTGCATTGAACACGCCCAGTCCCACAAAGAAAATGATCATCAGCAATATAAAATCACGCTGACGCAGCGAATGTCTGAAACCGTTGAATTCCAGCGACCGCTCTGTCTGGTCCGGCGAACAGGGAGGAGTAAGAGGTCGTTCTTTCGAGAATACCAGAAAAACAACCGCTGCTACCAATGAAATGACACCATACATATACAGCATCCCTCCTATCCCCGATCGGATAGTGAGATATGGAGTGACCACAAGACCGGCAATAATACCCAGGTACATAGCCAGTGAGCCGAGGCCTGTGGCGGTAGCCCGTTCTTTAATAGGAAACCAGCGGGCCGCAACGCTTGTAATGGCATTGAGAATAAAAGGCTGTCCGATGGCAATGCCTATTTGTGCAATCAGTACCATGTTGTAATCTGTATCGAAAATACCCCGCAACAAACCGAAAATACCCGTTAATGCGGCGCCAATTCCTACCGCTACTCTTATCCCATAGGTGTCGATTATCCAGGATGCAGGGATAGATACAACAATGTACACAAGCATAAAACTTAATGAAAGTATGCCGATGTAAAGATCGGAGACATTAAAAAATTTCGCGGCCACACCCGTAATCGGTGCAAATGTAATCCACATCATCTGGTTCATGGCCACTACCAGCATAAATACAGCCAGTACTACCCAGCGATACGGGTAAACTTTAAAGTCAGCAGGTTTCATTTTATTATTTTTAATAAAACCTTCAAGGTTTTAAAAACCTTGAAGGTTTGAAAAAGTTACCGAACAAATATATTCTAATTATTGTTTTAATGCATAAGTTTTCATGTAACTCGTTTTACGTTTATTCAGGAAGAGGAAAAAAAACAATGCGGAATTTACGCAGAATGAAAGATTTCTTTTTGTTAAATTAAAAATTAAGAATTATGAAAAATTATTCAAAATACCTACCGGTAGCGGTTTTGCTGCTCTCTGTTGCTGCATGCAGCCAGGCCCAGATCCTGAAGGTAGGTGCAAAAGTTCCTGAATTCAAATTGCCGGATGAAAATGGTAATATGTTCGATCTTAACAGCGTTCTGGGAAAGAAAAAACTGGTGATCTATTTTTATCCCAAAGATGAAACACCGGGATGCACCAAAGAAGCCTGTACGTTCAGGGATAATTACGATGTGTTTAAAAAGGCAGGAGCTACGGTAATTGGCATTAGTGGACAGTCGGTTAAAAGTCACAAAGAGTTCGCCAATAAATACAATCTTCCGTTCACGCTTCTTAGTGACAAAGATAATACGGTTCGAAAGATGTTTGGTGTTAAAACTTCCCCTATCCCGGGACGTGTGACATTTGTGGTTGATAAGACCGGACATGTAGTTTATACCTTTGATTCGCTTAGTGAACCGGTCAAACATGTAGATGAAGCGATGCGCATACTTAAAACCATGGATTAAATAAAAATTATCATACTATGAAAAACCTTGTATTAATTTCCGTTTTTACTTTTGCCCTTTTTTCTGCTGCCAGCGGACAGCCGGATAAATATCAGAGTGATGTGATCAAGACATCAGCAGGTGATCTTAAAATTTATTTTATAGGCCATGCATCCCTGATGTTTGAATTCAACGGGAAAACCATTTATACCGACCCGTGGAGTAAACTGGCGGATTATACAAAATTTCCCAAAGCCGATCTGATCCTCATCACGCATCAACATTTCGATCATCTCGATCCTGAAGCTGTAATGGCCATCTCGAAAAAAGGAACACAGATTGTTGAAACAAAACCGGTATTCGATGTACTGGTACAGGGAACGATAATGAAAAACGGCGATAAGAAAACCATTGACGGAATGGAAATTGAAGCTGTACCTGCCTATAATACCACCAAGGGACGGGAAATATACCATCCGAAAGGAAGAGATAACGGCTATATTGTAACGTTTGGCAATAAAAGGGTATACATTGCCGGCGACACGGAAGATATACCTGAAATGGCAACATTTAAAAACATCGACATTGCCTTCCTGCCCATGAACCAGCCTTATACGATGACTCCGGAGCAGGTGGTGCATGCCGTTCAGATGATACATCCGAAAATAGTGTATCCCTATCATACGGGAGATACAGATGTATCAAAACTGAAGGCATTACTCGCCAATGACAAGAATGTAGATCTGCGGATACGAAAAATGCAATAAAAAATATGAAGCAATGGAATACTGGAATAATGGGTGATTGAAATTATTTTTCATCCATTATTTCAATATTCAAAAAGTAACTAATACTAGATTTTATCTGAAAATTTTTAGAAGAGAATTCTATTATCCAAGGTTTTTCTTTAAAAAATCCACCGCCATTTTCCAGGCATCCTCAGCGGCTTCCTTGTTATACGTCATTTTATTTGTGTTATTAAAGAACGCATGACCGGTATTTTTGTACACTTTATGCGTGAAATCCTTATTATGTTCATTCATTTGATCCACTAATTGAGGCAAAGAATCTATCAATCTTTTGTCCTTTTCCCCGTAAAATCCCATAACCGGGCAATTGATTCCTGAAATCTTATCAAGCGGAGGCTGACCATAAAAAGCAACACAAGCTTTTAATTCAGGATTTGCTGCCGTAAATGCATAGCTATAGGTTCCGCCGAAAGCAAAATCCCATAATACCAATCTTACTGATCTTTCGGTCTTTTAACAAATCAAATGCAGCCTGAAGTTTGGCTAAAGCATCATTCCCGAATTCTGGAGTATGAAGCGGGGCTGTAGCTTCCCGCATTTTTTTCTGGGCCTCATCCCTGGTTTCCGGATTTCTCATTTCCATATAAATTTCAGGACTGATTTTCTCGAAAATTCCCGTATCACCCAAAATTTCAGGGGACAGAACCGTATATCCCAGGCTGGCTACCCGTTCACTCACATCTTTTATATGATCGTTCAGTCCCCATATTTCTTCTATAAGAATTACCGCTGAATCTGTTTTTTCATTGGAAACCAGGTAAGCCGGAAATTCACCCCTATCGTATTTAATTGTAACATCTTCTTTTTTCATAATTTATTGATTAAATCCTACACCATAATTATTCTTTGTGTTTCTTCTGCTTAGAAACACAAATATGATCAGGTTGTTCTTTTCATGTCAACCTGAATAATATACAGATATTTAACTTGACTGGAATACTCCATCCGATTTAACTAAATAAACATGCCTGATCATCCTCACAGCTAATACTGTTAAATAACTATAAAATACCAGGCTCATCAGTCGTTGCCACAGCCCTTTGTACATGACGAAAAAATTATCGGGGTTGTCGATCATTTTGGCAATACTGAACAAAATAAGCATTACTGGTCCGGAAATAAGTATTACCCACGAAAATCGGTGAAACCCGCGATTCGTTTCTTTTGGAAAAAACTTTAACAATACAAATGGCAAGATCATGACAGCTGCAACACCTATGCCTCCCAATCCATCGTGTACCAATCCAATGGAAGTCAATTGCCCGTCGGCAAACCGGCTGATCTTAAAAACTCCTGAACTGACTCCGTCACCCAACCCATAAATAATAATAAGCCAGGATGCCCACTTTATAACTTTACCCCCATCAGGAAAAGCTTTCCGCACACCAATAGCAAAAATAACGAACAAGCCACCTAGAACACCCCACCAGGTAGAGATCAGTGAAGATACCGGACTAGCCGAAACTCCCAATTCACTGAGTGTATTACTTAGCTGGCTATATCCCGGATACATAGAACCCAGGACGAAATCAATGACATAATCGCTTATACAGGCAGTTATACATATAAGTGAAACAACCAGTACAAATATTTTATTTTTATTTTCCATTAATTTGAAGTTTTGTGTAAATTATTTTGAATAAAATTTCAATTACAAATAATTATCCCCAGCCATAAATCATTACTTAATCCATTATTTAATTCAAATAGTTTAATAACCGGAGAAAAACAACTATTCAATTTTTTACCTCAGAAACATTTAAAAAACTGTATTGTTCTTTGGTGTTTTTCCCGGATAGCTGTTTTACCACCTCAATAATTAACCAACCTGTTTAGACAATTTCGCAGATATTTCCTTTTCACGGTTCGTCGCTCCAATATGACGGCTCATCCTGAAATATTTTCACACCTCGTGGTTCTTTTAAATCTTTGTCCTGAAAAATCAAACAGACTATGAAAAAAATACTAATTATAATAATCGGCCTTCTTCTTTTAACAGGTACAATTTTTTCACAAACAGTGATAAAAGGAAAAGTAACCGACAACGATAACCAGCCTCTTGCCGGGGCCAATATCTATATCGACGGCACCTACGACGGGTGTACTTCCGATACGGCCGGCAACTTCAGGTTACACACCACGGTCACCGGCCAACAAACACTTATGGTAAAGTACATCGGGTACAAAGATTATTCTACTTCTGTCGACCTGAAGGGTGGTGAATTAAACCGGGATATTACCCTGACACTAAAACCGAATGCACTGGATGCAGCAGTAATCACTGCCGGCACTTTTGAAACCAGTGACAAAAAGAAATCGATTCTGTTGAATCCAATTGACATTGTGACCACTCCAAGTTCGAATGGTGATATTTACGGGGCACTGAACACCCTGCCCGGTACCCAGACAGTTGGTGAAGAAGGCAAAATATTTGTAAGAGGTGGAGAAAGTTACGAGACAAAGACCTTTATGGACGGTATCCTGGTGAATAAACCCTATTCGTCGCGTATGCCCGATGTTCCCGCACGTGGCCGCTTCTCCCCTTTCCTTTTCAACGGCACAGCATTCAGTACAGGCGGATACTCCGCTGAATACGGACAGGCATTGTCATCTGTACTTTCCCTGAACACTACAGGTTTAGCAGAAAAAACCATCACCGGCATTTCGCTATATTCAGTGGGCGGGGAATTATCGCATACGCAAAAGTGGGAAAGTACTTCTTTATCTGTTTCGGGTACTTACTATAATTTATCTCCTTACTTTAACCTTGTCAGGCAGGACAGGGACTGGATAAAAGCGCCGGTAAATACAGAAGCTACCACGATCTTCCGGCAGAAGATTGGAAAAGACGGATTACTGAAAGTGTTTGGTAATTTTTCAGGTTCGGTAAGCAAACTGAGGTATCCCAATTACGAAGCAGGAGTGAATGATTCGATTGCTCTTTTTGATAACAATAATTACATAAAAGCCAGTTATGCAGGAAATATAAAAGATAATCTCCTTCTAAAAACCGGTTTTTCATTCAATTCCGATCTCGAAACAATCAATATCAACAAGGATCAGGTGAAAACACGGGATAATGCCATGCAATTGAAACTTGGATTCGTCAGTACCTTTCATGAAAACTTACGATTGATATACGGTACGGAAGTGGTTCATGAAGATTATGTTCAGCATTACAACAACGCCGCGGCCAATGAAATATATAAAATGCCGTTTACCAACAATCAGATTAGTGCTTATGCAGAAGGAGAACTGAATATCACCTATCACCTGGCATTCAGACTGGGCATTCGGGCCGAACATTCAACGCTGCTGAATGAATCGGTCGTTTCACCAAGGCTGGCACTGGCATATAAAACCGGTGAAAATTCCCAGTTTTCCATGGCTTTCGGAAACTATTCCCAGCTTCCGCAAAACGACTATCTGAAATTTCATCCATCACTTACATCGGAAAAAGCAATTCATTACATCCTGAATTACCAGGTACAAAAGAATGACCGGGTATTCAGAATTGAAACTTATTACAAAGATTACAGGCATTTGGTGAAATACAGTTTATTAAACGATCCAAATCCATTGAATTATAACAACAATGGCCGTGGATTTGCAAAAGGAGTGGATATTTTCTGGCGCGACCACAAAACAATAAAGAATGCCGATTACTGGGTTTCTTATTCCTACATCGATTCGAAACGGGATTACCGCGATTACCCCGAAATGGCTGTACCTTATTTTATATCGAAAAACAATTTGTCGGTAGTATACAAACAGTGGATCAGCAAACTGAGTACTCAGTTGGGTGTAACTTACAAATATGCAAGCGGCAGACCTTATACCGATCCCAATTATAAAGGATTTCAAAATGACCGTACCGGAAGTTACAACGATCTTAGTTTCAATGTAAGTTATCTTACCCGGTTATTCAATCAGTACACCATCGTGCATTTTTCAGTAAGTAACCTGCTTGGTTTTAACAACGTGTATGGTTATAATTTCAGCAGTACGCCCGATAAAGAAGGAAATTATCAGCCGCACGCCATTATACCTGGTTCAAAACGGTTCTTTATGTTGGTACTGATGATCTCGATCGAATGAAAATTAACAGAATATGAATATTAAATTTTTTAAATCATTGTATAACTTAAAACACATTATCATGAAAAAATTATTATTGACTACAGGAATGCTATTTTTATTAGTCTTTGCTTATTGCAACAACAATACCTATGAAAATGCCATGCTTAATAATCTGAAGGCATATAATGCGGCTAAAACTGTTGAAGAACTTCAGGATGTGGCTAATAAATTTGTAACAATAGCCATGGCAGAAAAGGATAAATGGTTGCCCTACTATTATGCTGCAGATGTTTATATCAATATGAGTTTCAGGTCGAACGACGGAAACACAAAAGACCAGTTACTGGATCAGGCACAGAAATACCTTGACGAAGCAATAAAACTACAGCCAAATGAATCAGAAAACTATGTGCTTCAGGGTTACCTTTACCAGGGAAGAATACAGGTGGATCCTATGACCAGGGGACAGCAATATGTAATGAAAGCAAATGAGAGTTTTGGACATGCAAAAGCTATCGATCCGGAAAATCCCAGAATCTATTTCCTACAGGGTATGAATATTTTCGGTACTCCTGAAGCCTTTGGCGGTGGCGCAAAAAACGCAAAACCCTTATTTCAGATTGCCAGTGAGAAATTTGCCAAATTTACACCGGTTGATTCGATCCATCCTGACTGGGGGAAAGAAATCAATGAAAAAATGTTGAAGCAATGTGAGAATTAAATGTATAAATTAGGGATGTCATTTTTCAGAATAAAATCATGAAAAATCCAACACAAAATAATCAGGGTAAGATTAAAAAAACTGTCATTGAATATTCCATTATTGTTATGGTATCAATTATTGTTGGGATCCTTGTTTCCTATATTCAATGTCCTCAATGCAATATCTTTAAAGATATAGTAAAAGGCATCCCTATTTCACTTGTTTTCGGACTCTCACTTTTCAAAGGAATCGGATGGATTTTTGCGATCATCTCAAACAAATACTCCTGGGTGGAAACACCTTTCCGGTTATTGTTTCTTCACTGTATTCATTTCCTCACTCTATGCGTTTGTAGTTGCAATTATTATTTTTATTTTATGGATCAGGATAATTCCGTGGCATAGGTTTGAATCAGCTGGATTTTTCGCATATATTATACATCGCGGCATCCATTATAGCCTTAATATCATTATTGATTACGATGATATTTACAAGTATAAATTTCCTTCGGCACTGGAAAAATATAGCCGTACAGGCAGAATTACTGAAACGTGAAAAACTGACAACCGAATACCAGGCATTGAAAAACCAGGTGAATCCGCATTTTCTATTTAATAATCTGAATACACTAACGAGCCTGGTTTATAAAGATCAGGACATGGCCGTTTTGTATATTAAAAAACTGGCCGATGTTTACCGTTATGTCCTCGAACATTCAGATACGGAAATCATAAGTTTATCCACCGAACTCGAATTTATCAGTTCTTACGTGTACCTGCATAAGATCCGGCATAAAAACAGTCTGAATTTAAAAGTTGATGTGGCCAATTGTAAGGGAAAGAATGTAATTCCATTATCGGTACAAATGCTGGTAGAAAACGCTTTGAAGCACAATATCATTTCCAGGGAAAAACCGCTTACCATAGAAATCTTTTGCGAAGGGGATGAATATCTTGTTATTAAAAATAATTTACAACGAAAGAATGTCCTCCAGGAAAGCAGTAAGGTGGGATTAAAAAACATCAAATCACAATATGAAATACTGACAGATAAAATGTTTATTGTAGAAACATCGGAAAAAGAATTTATTGTTAAATTACCTTTGCTGAGTAAAATTAGCAATACCTGAAATCATCCGGATAATGAATATTTTGATTATAGAAGATGAACCACTGGCAGCGGAACGAATGGCTGAACTGGTCAAGAAATATGATGCTTCAATAGAAATATGTGCTCAAATCCCTTCAGTTAAAAATGCTGTGGAATGGCTGAACAACAATCCTCATCCTGATCTTATTCTGATGGATATCCAACTGGAAGACGGTCTGAGTTTCGAAATATTTGAACAGGTAAAAGTACTCTGTCCTGTTATATTTACTACAGCTTATGATGAGTATACGATTAAAGCCTTTAAAGTAAACAGCGTGGATTACCTGTTAAAACCGGTAGATTATTCTGAATTAGTTGCTGCATTAAATAAGTTTCAAACCTTTTTCGGTCCACAAAATCAGAAAAAGGCAGATCCGGATACGCACCTTTATGAAAAACTGCTGAACCAGCTCGGACACAAATACAAAAACCGCTTTATTGTAAAAGTGGGGCAACATATACGATCAGTTCCGGTAGACGATATTATTTATTTTTATACTACAGATAAAAATTCGTTTATCTGCGCTTCGAGCGGACGAAGTTATGCACTTGATTATTCACTTGATCAAATAGAATCTCTCATTAATCCTGAAGTTTTTTTCAGGATCAACCGCAAGTACCTGGTAAACTGGAATGCCATAGAGGATATTCAGATTTATTCAGGCTCCCGATTAAAAATTGTATTAAAAAAAGCCTCTGAAGAGGACATGACCGTGAGCCGCGAAAAAGTAAAAGAATTTAAAGACTGGCTCGACCGGTAGTTTCAATAATATTGCCCGGCATATATTCATTAGCAAACCTGCATAAAGTATAATTCTCGATTTTTACGGAATTTATCCGTTATTCGTCTCAAAACTATACCGGAAAAAGTCTTGTGTTTTTATTATATTAGTCCCGTAAATCACGGGAAATGGACCATGGTTTTTAAATATGTAATTTAGTACAGTTAAAATCAACTTAAAGCGCTTCAATGAAAGACTGTTTTATTTGTCAAGGTGAAAATGAACTTTACTGTTCCTGGCAAGGATACGATTACCAGATTTGCAATGGTTGTGGATTGGTATATATCGATGAGTTACCTGATCAATCTGCCATTTATTCAGCCTACACAGGAGGCACACTGAAAGCTTTCAGAAGAAAATTAGTGGCACCCTTTCGTAATTTCAGTCAGATGTCGGGTTACAAGGATAAAATGATTCGATCGGATAAGTTTTTCACAATTGTTTCTTCTTACTTAAAAAAAGAAAATAACCGGAAAATGCTGGATATTGGTTGTAACAAGGGATTTTTGCTGGCTAAAGGAATTGAATACAACTATGAACCCTATGGAGTGGAAATCGTACCGGTGCTTACCATTCAATTTAAAAGAAGATACAGAAAATTTGCAAATAATATTTTTTCTGATGACTTTTCGAAGGTACATCACCACTTTGACGACGATCAGTTTGACCTGGTGACAGCCATTGATGTGGTGGAACATTTTCAGCAACCCCTTTTCGATTTCAGAAATGTGTTCAGAATTCTGAAACCAGGTGGTATATTTCTTATTCAAACTCCCGACACAAAAAGTGAAGTGGCATTACAGGAAAAAGAAAGCTGGGGTGCAATCAAAGCATTCGAACATTATCAGTTGTTTAACATGGAAAATCTCCGGACTTTAGCCTTGCAGATCGGATTTAAAGAAATCGACTTTTATCCTGCTGTGGACGAAGGAGTTGGTAACATGTTAGTTGTTCTAAAAAAATGATTATTGAACAAACTTTATATTAAATATTCCCAGTAGCAATACTAACAGTAACCCATGTTTATTCGTTCTTATGAATCTGTTTTTCAGAAGGTTCGAAATGAAAGTTTATACCTGCAAAAGCAGTAATTCCAGGCATGGGATAACCATTATTGATCTGATAATTCTGATTAAGCAAATTATCACCCATTATATAAACCTCCAGCAACTTGTTTAAACGGTAAGCTGCTTTCGTTTTCAGCAGTGTGTAATGATCCTGTATAATCGAAATTGTTCCGGAATTATCCGAATTGTACAAATTTATAATTTGTTGTAAACTAATGTAGATACTGAATTTATCGACCTTATAATATCCCGACATGAACAAATTATGCTGCGGTGTGGCTGGTAAAGCGGTTTTCATGTGAATGTAAGCATAGTTGGCTTTAAATCGCAGGTTTTTTAACGGATTATAACTCCCTGAAAATTCTATTCCCTTATTTGTGAAATTGCCGGTGTTCCTGTAAATGGGCGGTGGCGGCGGTAAAGATGGAACTGCTACTATAAGGTTCTCGCCGGTAGCAATATAACCTGTGAGTTCTGTTTCCACTTTTCCGTTTAACCACTCCTGGTCCCAACTTAACTCATAATTGATCATCCTTTCCGGCTTCAGGTTATCATTTGCGGGAGGAAAAAGATATAATTCACGGATAGTGGGCGGCCTGTATCCTTTAGAAACAGAACCTTTGAAATTTGTTGTGGCAGAAGGATGAAACGCAAATCCGGCCTGTGGAATAAGTTCACTGCCATAAGTTTTGTTTATCTCATACCGTAATCCGGCATTGAGAACCAGTTTTCCCGCTATATTCTGACTGATATAGGAAAAGGCAGCCTGATTCCCCATAGATATCCATTTATTATTCCAGTCGGATAATACGAACTGAGGACCATTCGGACCGGGAACAATATTCCCTTCTTCATCACGGATTACAGTTGTAATTGGACTCCCTTTGCCACCATATTGCATATTATCATAACCTGCCGTGATTGAAGTACCGGGCAACAATTTCAGACTCTGATAAAACATCAGTCCGTACATATTATCATTGGAGCGCCAACCGTCGGAAATAATATGTTCACCATAATTATAATAAAGTTTTAATGCCCCCTCCAGATGCTTGTAATTATTTTCAAGGGAAAAGGATGATTCGCCCCTGAGAATATCGATACGGTAACCGGCAATTCCTCCCACAGGCCCAGGATCGGCAGCATTGAATTTAGCAAGGCTGACATCGGCATACATTTTCAAATGTTCATTAAATGTATAACCTGATTTCAGATAACCATTCGTTATGCTAAAATCGGAAGTATCCCGGTGTCCTTTGGTATAATCATGGTTTACCGAAGCGAAAAGGGTGAACTTATTCTTCTTGAACCCGGCATTAGCCATATATTTTTGCGTATTATAAGAACCGTACATTACCCGGCTGTTTGCCGTGAAGCCATCTTCTTTTTGCTGCCGCGTAATTATATTGATCACCCCCCCGAAAGCATTTGATCCGTAAAGTATGGAAGCAGGGCCGCGTATAACTTCCACTTTAGCCGCATCGGAGGCCACATACGCATCCGGTAACGGATGGCCCATTAATCCCATAAACTGCGGATGTCCATCAATAAGGATCAGCACCTGAGCCGATGGATTTCCACCGAGCCCGCGAATATTTATCTGGCCAGCAGCGCCACCCGATACGCCAAATCCGGTAATACCACGTTCGGTAACAAATACTCCCGGTACCTGTTCACTGATCAACGGTAACAGGTTGGAAGAACTGCTTTGATCTATTTCATTACGATTAATTACAGAAATGGTCATTGGAACATTTTTACGGGCAACCTCTGTTTTTGTCCCGGTTACAACCACCTCATCTATCTTAACTGTATCTTTTGTAATGCTTTGGGACTGTGCAATGAGTACCTGCATTATCAGACTAAATGAAAGTATATATATCTTCTTCATAGTTTAGTGTTACTTAATACTAATAAGTAACACGAGTTTACAAAGAATATTTGAAAAAAGAAAAAATCGGATGATTAAAATTTAAGACAAAATGAAAATAATTTTTTTCTAATCTTAAATTCTTTTAAAACTTTCTTAATAATCACAAGGAAAAAAGCGATAATTCAGGATAAATCGTCCAGATGGATTGGAGCCGTCATACCACTATTTAATATCTTTAAGTATCCCCATCCATCTTTCGAAAGCTTTGTCTCTCGCCACCCTGTTGGCTTTACCCGGAGCAGCTTCTTCTCCCAATCGCATAAATGCATGGCCGGCTCCTTCGTAAATCACCGGTTCATATATCTTACCATCGGTTTTCATTTGCCGGGTAACAGCAGGAACAGTGCTGGTAATACGGGCATCGTCCTCTCCATAAAATCCATAAACCGGACATTTGATATATTTTAACTGTACACTGTCGGGTGCCGCTCCGTAAAATACAAAAGCAGCTTTCAGATCGGGTCGTTGCATGGCTAATGCAAATGTCTGTCCCCCACCCCAACAAAAACCCGCCACAACTAATTTTCCGTTGCAGGCATCCAGCTTCAGGGCATAATCAGCTACTGTCTGTAAATCGTTATCCACCTGGGAAGCAGGAAGTTTGTATATGGCTTCACGTGCTGCATCGGTATCCTTAAAATCACT
Source organism: uncultured Bacteroidales bacterium (assembly GCA_963748095.1). Lineage (GTDB taxonomy): Bacteria > Bacteroidota > Bacteroidia > Bacteroidales > UBA10428 > CAVVIO01. The sequence goes on along the minus strand of CAVVIO010000030.1, from coordinate 12,034 downwards.
GGTCTTACCGCCATCAGGAGCCATACCCGATAGAAGATCGGGTGCAATTGCAATATAACCTTGTTCCGCTACTTCATCGGCCATGCTCCTAACCCAGTCGGTAAGTCCTCGGTTTTCATGAATAAGCAGAACTGCCAGTGTTTTATTGTTCACCTGCGGATAAACTATAAAAGCTTTAACTACACGTTCTCCCTGTTTAATATCCACCCACTCCTGGTGGCGGGGAGAATTATCCAGCCTTTTCAGTGCAGATTCCTGAGAAAAAATCCGGATGGAAGGGCTAAAAATTATCAGTAGAATAATAATTCTGATTATCGGCAAGTTTTTCATGGTTTGGTTTTTAGTGCATACTGTAAAGAAAAACAATTGCCTGTACAAAAAAGTTTTAAGAGTAGAATTTAGAATATAGCAGTTAGTAGTTAGAATTATGCCTTTGCCCATCCGCTGACAAGGTCTCCGACCATTGCCAAAATCTCATACATGCCAATAAAATAGTTAACTTTAAATTGTCATTCCGCCGAATATAAAGCATATACAGCAAAGGTAGCCAGCCAGTGTTCTCCTTCGTAAGCACCACTTGTGACATTGGGCAGGGCTGCGTCAAGGTGTTTCCGGGCAACTTCAATAATATTTTCATTTTCCCCGGGCAATTTGGCTGCAATATGGTAAAGGCACCATGCCCTGCTCAGGTTCAGCCCGTCGAGATGAACCAGTTTGCCATCGGTACGGTCGGTAACAATGCCGGGCTGTAAATGGATGGCTTCATTACCCGTCATTCCCGGAAGAAACTTATCCAGCCAGGTTTTGAATTCCTGATCACTTAATACCCTGCTCATCATGTCAGCTTCGATCAGACAGGGAGAAAGAAAATCAAAGCCTCCCGGCTCCCAGGAAAGAGGGCAATTTTCATCATTCATGTAATAGGTCCGGGCCCTTGATTCTATGAGGTTTTTAAAATTCTGCAGATGAAATGTATTGGCATAATCCCAGGCAAAGGTCAGCCCAAATGCCGTATTGGCATGTTCACCAATACGGATGGGGTAATTCAGTTTGGGTAAAAATGCTTCGTATTTATGCACAATTGAATCGGCCAGGGGTTGAAGGTTTGCTGCCAGTTTCCTTCCCAGGGTATCGTCCCAGGTTCGTAATTCTTCCGAAAGTTTCAGCAACCAGGCCCATCCATATGTCCGTTCATAAATAGTATTGTTTTTATCGTAAAAGAATGTAATTTCCTTCTTTATGTGGTCGGAGGTTATATTTTCGGCCAGTTTTTGCCTTATTTCCGTTTCCTGCGGTAAACCGGGAAATTCCTTCAATAACTTGACCAGTGTCCAATGCCCGTGTACGGCCGAATGCCAGTCGAAGCACCCGTAAAAAGCCGGATGTTGAACACCGGGGGGTACTGCATCAGCATCACTGCCCATCACATTTCCGGGTTTGTTCGGATATTCCTTTTGCATACAGTTAAGCGCCGGCTGTGCCAGTCGGGATGCTTCCTGTAAAGTAATGGTGTCTTTTTGTTGCGAAAACACAGGTAAAAAATTAAAACCTATTAAAAGAAAAACTATCATTCTAAACATAATAAAGAGTTAATGGTTAATTCAAAATTAAGCAATTCGCAAATTCTTAAGTTTATGATGTTTAAAAATCAAAATTTATTTAATTTGCTATATCAAAAATAAATGTAATCAATTAAAATTATAAAATATGCAAATTTCATCGATTGGAGCAACAGCTGTATTACATAATGGAGTAAAAATGCCCTGGTTGGGCCTGGGAGTATTCAGATCAAGCGAAGGTGAAGAAGTGATCAATTCAGTACGTTATGCACTCGATGCCGGATACCGTCATATCGACACGGCAGCTTTGTACGAAAATGAAGCAGGAGTAGGTAAAGCCATCGCTACCAGTAGTGTTGACCGGAAAGATATCTTTGTTACATCCAAAGTCTGGAATTCCGACCAGGGATATGATTCAACACTCAGGGCCTTCGATGAAACACTGCATAAACTTAAGTTTGATTACCTCGACCTATACCTGGTTCACTGGCCGGTGAAGGGGAAATATAAAGAAACATGGCGCGCTTTAGAAAAATTGTACAAAGATGGCCGGGTAAAAGCTATCGGTGTAAGTAATTTTCTGAAACATCACCTGGAAGACCTGTTTCAATCGGCAGAGATAATACCTATGGTGAACCAGATGGAGTTTCATCCTTACCTCGTTCAGCAGGATCTGATTGATTTTTGCAATAATAATCAAATCCGTTATGAAGCATGGAGCCCATTAATGATTGGAAAAGCAGTAGATATTGAAGTAATTAAAGCTTTGTCGGAAAAATATCATAAAACACCTGCACAGATCATATTGCGGTGGGATATTCAAAAAGGTGTGGTGACCATTCCCAAATCCTCGAATAAAGAACGAATTAATTCCAATGCCGATATTTTTAATTTCGAGATCAGTGAGGAGGACATGAAGAAGATAGATAGCCTGGATAAAGGATACCGGATAGGTGCAGATCCGGATAATTTTGATTTTTAGTGTTGCCATTAGTTAATATGCCCTTAAGATAAAGAGGGTGTCTAAAAAGTCACTGTTTTGTCATTCTGAACCTGTCTGCAACAGGCAGGTTCAGCATGACAAACTTTTAAGTAATTCTAACTTTTTAAACACTCGCTTTCAGAAGAGGAGAAACAAATTTTGAACTTATATGATAATGTCTTGTTCTGCTTATCACTTCAATTATTTCACTTGTCAAAAAAAATAAATGACAATGATATTAATCCTTTTATAATTGAAGGATAAATAAGATATTCACATCTTAAATACAATTATTAAAAAAATTGAAAAGAATGTCAAATAAAATAATGGATCCCATCGGCAGGCTGATGGGCCTGCGTTATAAGTCACATCCATGGCATGGTGTGGACATTGGTCCGGATGCCCCTGACCTAATCACCTGTTTTATTGAAATGGTACCTACCGATACGGTAAAATATGAAGTAGATAAAGTAAGCGGATATTTACGAATCGACCGCCCACAAAAATATTCAAATGTTGTTCCGGCACTTTATGGTTTTATACCACAGACATACTCGGGAGTTAACGTGGCAGATTTTGCTGTGCAAAAGACAGGAAGGGAAAAAATAAAGGGAGATGGCGACCCTATAGATATATGTATCTTAACAGAAAAAGAAATTACACATGGTGATATCCTGGTTCGTGCACGTCCGATTGGTGGATTCAGAATGATAGACGGTGATGAAGCTGATGACAAGATAATAGGTGTGCTTAATAACGATGCTGTTTATGGAAACTACAAGGATATATCCGATGTTCCGGCGCTGGTAATAGACCGGTTAAAACATTACTTTTTAACCTATAAAGATTTGCCCGGAAGTAAAGCCAAAACCGAAATTACACATACTTACGGTATAGAAGAAGCTCATGAACTTATCAGGAGATCTATCCAGGATTATCAAAATAAGTTCCAGAACCTGGATGATATTCTTAATTCGGCTACAGCTTAAGCTTCATAACAAACGATTGTATTAAAATAAAAATCCGGTGAAAAACACCGGATTAAATATATAGTATGAAGTACTTCTATTATTTATAAGCTTCCTTGTGCACGGTTTTTATCGAACGTCCCGAAGGATCGGCATTGTTCCTGAAACTTTCGTCCCATGCAAGGGCTTCGGCGGTGCTGCAAGCTATTGAAGGTACCGAAGGAACACAGGCTGCTGCTGTATCCGACGGAAAGTGCTCGCTGAATATAGACCGGTAATAGAATTCTTCCTTCGACATGGGAGGATGTACTGGAAAACGGAAGCTGGCGTTTGCAAGTTGTTCGTCAGAGACTTTCTCATTCGCAATCTTCTTAAGTGTATCTATCCAGCTATAACCCACACCATCCGAAAATTGTTCTTTTTGCCGCCAGACAACACTTTCAGGAAGATAATCTTCGAAGGCCTTCCGTACTACCCATTTTTCCATTCGTCCGTCTTTTATCATTTTATCTTCCGGATTCAACCGCATGGCAATGTCCAAGAACTCTTTATCGAGGAAAGGAACACGCCCTTCTACTCCCCAGGCAGCAAGCGATTTGTTAGCTCTAAGACAATCGTACAGGTGTAATTTACTCAGTTTACGAATAGTTTCTTCATGAAATTCTTTGGCATTGGGGGCTTTGTGGAAATACAAATATCCACCAAAAATTTCATCAGCTCCCTCACCTGATAAAACCATTTTAACACCCATTGATTTAATTACACGTGACATAAGATACATGGGAGTTGAAGCCCTTATAGTAGTTACATCGTAAGTTTCGAGGTGATAAATTACATCTCTTATTGCATCAAGCCCTTCCTGCACAGTGAAATTGATTTCGTGGTGAACAGTACCGATATGATCGGCTACCCTTTTAGCCGCTTCAAGATCGGGTGATCCTACCAGTCCAATTGCAAAAGAGTGCAATTGAGGCCACCATGCAGTCTGCTGGTCGTCAGTCTCTACCCTTTGTGAAGCATATTTTTTTGCAATGGCAGAAATTACCGATGAGTCGAGGCCCCCACTCAACAATACACCGTAAGGTACGTCGGACATTAACTGCCGGTGTACGGCGTTTTCCAGTGCCTGGCGCAACTCATTTATATCGGTAGTATTGTCCTTTACATTATCGTATTCCGTCCAGTTACGCTGATACCACTTTTTCATTTTACCATCACCACTATACCAGTAATGACCGGGTAAAAATTCTTCAATTTTTTTACATACCCCTTCCAGGGCTTTCAGTTCCGATGCCACATAAAAATTTCCGTGTTGGTCCCATCCCATATAAAGTGGAATAATTCCAATATGATCACGTGCAATCAGGTAACAATCCTTTTCTGCGTCATAAAGGGCAAAAGCAAAAATGCCATTTAAATCTTCCAAAAAATCTATTCCTTTTTCACGATACAATGCAAGGATTACTTCACAATCAGAATGGGTTAGAAATTCATATGAGCTCTTTAACTGTTTTCTTATTTCCTGATGATTATAAATCTCACCGTTCACTGCCAGAACAAGATTTCTGTCTTTGCTGTAGAGAGGTTGCCCACCCGATTGAGGATCGACAATAGACAGACGTTCGTGTGCCAACAGGGCTTTATCACCACAATATATTCCTGACCAGTCGGGTCCGCGATGACGAACCTTTTTCGACATTTCCAAAACCTGTGGCCTCAGCTGCTGCGAATTCACTTTTAAATCAAATACTCCGACAATTCCACACATAATTATTCATTAAAATTTTATACGTATACCGTTTTTCAGTTTGAGACTGTGAAAATACTACATTCCATTTAATTATTGATTATTTGAAACAGTAAGTTTTACGTATTAAATAAACTTTTTATACAAAAAACATTCAGGTAGAAATAAAGTTGCATAAAATTGGATAATTATCGGTATGGCATTAAAAATTTTAGAACAGAATCCTTACAGAAACCAAACTTTTATTTACAGTTTAATTCAGTAAAGAAATGCACACAGGAAACATCAGTTACAAGCGCCGTTAAAACTCTCTGTCATCTTTTTAAGTAAAGAATCTGCCGGAAATTGATTTCCCTTAATACCGAGGCTGGCCGGCCAGTTACCATAAATAGCATTTGGAAGTACTATAAATTTCTTACCAAAATCTTTTCGCCGGGCTTCCACAATACTGTCACGTTTCGAATATTCCCGGGTATCCGAAAAAAAATCGCCTAAATTATCTCCTGCCAGTAATACAATATCATACTTTTCAGCAATCGTGTTTCTTCTTGCTTCTTTCCCTGATCCAGTTGTACGCAGGTAAAAATGATCATCCGAAACCTGAGGAAATCCAAGATTTTGAAGATTCTTAGCTGTAGCATCTTCAAGTGTCTTTTTCCGGTTGGAGACATAAAATATATTGAATCCCAGTGAATCGGCGTACTGTAGAAATTCCACAGCTCCCGGTACTGCACGGGCGGATGCAAGATTACACCAGGTGTTCCAGCAACTATCGTACGTGGTATTCAATTCGAGTAATTTTGCCTGGTATGGACTGTTATCCAAAATGGTCTCATCGATATCTACAACAACTGCAAGATTTTTTCTTCCAGGTTCTTTAATCCTGATCAGTTGCAGCCTGTCCTTTGCTGTATTAAATGCCTGATAAGCCAATGCTTTATATTCGGCGGCATAATAATTATAGAGTATTGCCATCATCTGGTAATCATTGGTCTTCTGTACCAGGGTTTCGCTATTATTCTTGTCAGACCGATTTCTGCTATTACAAGCAAATAAAAGCACGGTTAAACTGTAACTTATTAATAATGATTTCATAGTAAAATATTGTAGTTAGAAGGTTTACGACATGCCATTTTCCTGAAAAAGCACAGAATATTTTTTATCTGATATCAGAATATGATTGGTGAGCCATTTCTGCAAAAAAGTTAAAACTTCGTAAGTAAGTGCGGTCTTATTGTTCTTGTAATCATACATGAAATTGTAAACCTTCTCTATGAATTTTTCATGCTCTGTAATATGTTCAGGGGCTTGTTTATAACCGAATTTTTCAAAATATTCTTCTTCAGTACCAAAGTGCATGGATGCATAATCTGCCATTCTACTAATAATTTCATCAATTTTAGAAGCATGTTCCTTATTTACGAATGCCTCGTAAAGATCATTTATAATACTAATCAGCACTTTGTGCTGTTCATCAATTTCACTTATTTTCAAACTATAACTGTCTTTCCAACTAAAAAAAACTTTTTCCATAATTCATGTGATTTTATAATATCCTGCAATTTACGAATCCAAAATAAATAGGTTATTTCTTATTCCAAAAAAAATATTTTTTTTTAGAACCTTTTCATTGTCCGGCAAAATCCATTGACCGAAAATATTTATAGAAACACCATATATATTTAAAACTTATAAGATTACTTTCTTCTTTTTTTTATTATTTTTACTACTTCTCTTTAAATGCTAATTAACAACAAACCTGAATCAGAAAAGAAATGAAAAGAATTGGTTTTTTAGGAATAGTATTTTTTTTGACTTTTCTACTATCGGAGGGTGTAGAAGCTCAGCGGTTTTTGAATAAACTAAAAGACAGAACCGAAGACAAAGTTCTGGATAATATTTTCAATGATAAAAAGAACCAGGACCAGCAAGCAAACCCGAATAATCAAAGCCAGAATAATACTTCCGGTACACAGAATACAAAAGGAGGCGGATTGGAGAACACTGCTCCTGATGTGCTGGCAAATATCGATGCAGCTGGTAAATCTTTCGACTCGAAAGACTATAGTAATACACGCTACAGTATCCGGCAGGCTATTTTAGGTGTTGAACTGGAAATAGGTAAAAATATTCTTACCTCATTGCCCGATAAGGTAGGTGAACTTACCAAAGAACCCGAAACTGACAATGTAACAAGTACCGGTATAGGTTTTGCAGGACTTACTATCGAACGCAATTACAAAAAGGGGGACCAGGAACTTGACATGATCATTGCCAACAATTCGCCAATGTTATCGGCAGTAAACATGTACCTTGCCGGGAGTTATGCATCTACAAACAGTGATCAGAATTACAAACAAGTAACACTCCAGGGATATCGTGGTATAATTGAATATGATGAATCATCGGGGTATAAATTAAGTGTACCGTTCGGACAATCTTCCATATTAATATTACAGGGAATCAATTTTGAGAATGAAAAAGAAATGATGGATATAGCTGATAATTTCAAGATCGATTCCATTAAAAAACAATTAGGTGAACAATAAATTTTCATTACAATGAAGCACACTACCAAATCACTACTATTTGTTGTCCTTCTGACTATCACCGGTGTAACATTTGGTCAGGACGTAAACAGTAAACTGGCAGATGCCAAAACAGCCTACAAACAGGGAAATCTTGATGATACACGTATGTCGTTACAGGATGCACTGGACCAGGTAAACATGGCAATCGGGAAAGAAATACTGGGTGAATTGCCCTCTAAAATGGGAGATATGGCCTATAATGAAACGGATGATAATATTACCGGTAATTCTGCCGGCATTGCCGGATTGTACGTAAACCGTACCTATGGAAAAAGTGACGGGGACAAAAAAGCCACTATCCAGATAGTTAGCGATTCTCCTTTAATGGCCGGAATAAATACCATACTGTCGATGCCACTCATTGGTAAAATGGGCGACCCTAATCAGAAAAGAATTAAAGTAGACGGATTTAAAGCATTATTGCAGAAGAACGAAGGTTCTGATGGAAACCCTCCTTCTTACGATGTACAAATACCTTTCGGAAGTTCCATGTTAACATTCCATTGTGACGGAGTGAGTAATGAAGAAGATGTAGTTAATATGGCCAACACCATTCCCATGACGAAAATTCAAGAGCTTTCTAAATAAATTTGATTTTACAGTACAATTTTTCTTATCCCGCCGCAGTACCAGGCGGGATTTTTTTATTTACAAAAACTAACACCCAGAAGGTTTGGTTGTATTTTTTTACATAAAAACCTTCAAGGTGTGACTTTTACGTCAGTTAGCCTGTGGCTGGTTCATAAATCCCTTCGATTTTTTCATAAAACCCTGTGGCTGTTTCATAAAACCCTGTAGTTGTTTCATAATACCTGCGGCTGTTTCTTAAAACATCATGGCTATTTCATAAATCATTATCGTTATTTCAGTGAAAAATTAGTTCTCTGCAAACTACCTTTTGAACAACCCGATTCGAAAATTTACTTTAAAATATTCCTTTGTAATTCTTCATAAAATCACAGGAGATATTTGCATAGCAGTATTTTTTCACATATCTGCCCGAAATAATTCCGGTGTGAAAAGTTTTCCGGTGCGTATCGGTGAATAATTTTTTACTGTTTATTTTATAGCCAAAATTATAAGCGGTAGCAAATAAACGAAGTTTCTCATATACAGTTTTCCACGGGTAGTTTATATACCTGTGTTCCATGATATGGATAAACAGCATCAGGTAGGTCATTTGTCCTTCAGTTGATGAAAGCCTTTTCAGACGAGCTATTCTGGCATCCGGGGTATTTGTGGTATCGAATTTAAAGGAAAGTCCTTTGAAAATACTATCTTTTAAAATATAATAATCAGCTTCAACCGATTGTGCAAAAGAAGGCTTCATCTGAAACCTGCCAACAGAAAAATCGGCGTAACTGGTTCCGTATTGTACATATAATGTTTGTAATCCGGCAATTTCTATTTTATCACATATAACAGAATAACGGACTATCTCGGGAAAAACAATGGCAACTGCGAATGCCGGGTCGATATTATTTTTTTTAAAAAGGGAGCCCCATTCCGGTTGTTCAATGATATATTTAAGGGCAATGGAATATTTGTCGCCGAATTCCTGTTTATAATCAGGATGATTACCTGAAAAGGCTGGCTGGAAAATGAGCATTGTCATTATCCCAATAACCACAGGATAAATCAACCTGGTTTCATGTCTGTTACGCTTTGGAAACATCGATTAAATAAATTTAAACACTGGCTTACAGAAATTTTGTATACAGAATAAGATCCCTGCTGTTTTCGAACGAAACCCACTTAAGAACAGTTTTACCATTGACCTTACCTGCTCTTATTTCCAGGGGATACTGATAACTGGTCCCATCACTGAATATAATTTTTTCATAATTAACAAGTGCAGCATACCTTTTTCCGTCGCCCGAAAGCCATATATCACAGGGCGCTGCCGTGGGCGCCTTGAAGTTCGCGAATTCTTTCCCGTCAACATACATTTTATCGCCAACCAAAATATACCAGTTATCCTCACCGGTTTTACAAAACTGAGGGCCGGTAATACTATCTTTTATATATGGTCCGAACTTCTGATTGTCTGAAGTAAGTAGGTATACTTTTTCCTGATACGAGTTGATCCCGGATTCCTGGACCTTTTTTGCTAACTTCTGTATATCTTCCGGCGACATTTTATCATAATCAATATTACTCAGCTCATTCATAGCTTTTGTATAGGCCTCGTCAGGAGGAACACTGACTGTAATGATCACTTTTTTTGCAGATGGGCTGACTGCAAAATCAGATGGAATGCCATCAATCAACTTATCAGTGCCTGAAGAAGTGATCAAACGACTTTTCGTATTTTCATCGGCAACCACAGCAGTAAAGCTTTGATTATCAATTGATGCGGCGAAAAAATAAATCTGAGGATACGGACCATACGTTTTCCCCTTAAATTTAATCACTATGTTTCCGTCATCATCATAGGAAACATAGGTTTCCATGCCTTCATTATTTTCATAGGTAAATGTGGCGCATTCCAGAGATTGATCGTCATTTCCACAATCCTTAATATTAGCATCATCAAAACTTGTATAAGGACCGGTTTTACGACCGTTCTCGTAAACATAGATATTAGCGCCCTTTTTGGTAACAACATATAAACTGTCTGGAGAAGTTGTCATAGGTATACATGATTCACCATATGCAATGCTTTCACCTTCGTCTATAGTCAGTAATATTGACTTCCCCACAGACTGGCTGTATACAGACGAAACATGTAAAACCAGCATTGCAATAATAATTGAATTGAGTGTTTGTTTTTTCATAAAATTGACTTTTATCCGATTCATATCAGTTTAGAAGCAATTTCAGGTATATGTTCTGAATAAGTTAAAAATAACTCTTGATTAATACACGAGCCAAATAAAGACTCTTCCATATAAGATCGACTTAATTATTAATATCTAAAATAAGAAATCCCCGCTCAGATTAGTATCAGCGGGGATTCTACAGAAAATAAATTATTTTGTTTTAATAATTTACAAAAGAGAATTTATCAGAACTTATAACTTACACCCAGAGTAGCATAGCCATAGCCATAGCCAAAATCGCCAAATACGGCAAAGTTATCTGTAAAATAGTAGCGGCCACCGACAAAGAATCCAATTACCAGTTTTGGATTATTTTCATGTGCTTTAACATAATTAAAATTATTATCTAAAGTATAATATTTATAAGATTCAAGTCTCAAACCTAATACAGCCCCCGCGTAGGTATCCAGTTTATCAACATGTAATACATCTGCATGAATGGCACCTCTTGCAGCAACTAATATATCAGTCCATGACCAATCATAACTTGTTAACCAGGAATAGGAAGCATGTTTATAAGCAACAATCCCCCCAATGCCAAGATTACCAAAGTCTAACTCTTTTATGCCTTTTTCAAGACTTAAACTGATAGCCGGAAAAGATGAAACACCATATCCATAGCTATACCATCCAAATCCTAAACCCAGGTTGGCTACCATGTCGCCATTTTGAAAGTTTTGCGCTTTAGCAAATGTAAAACTACCTGCTAATACTGCTGATAAAATCAAAGTTTTAATTTTCATTTAAGTAAATTTTAGGTTTAACATTATTTCTAGTTGTTTCAGTTGATGAAAAAAATATGCTCACTATTTAATTCATTATTTATATAAAATTAGAATATTACAATATTCCTGAAAATTATTGCATTTTTTGTCTAAAATTTTCTTTATAAATAATTTCTTTACTTCTTATCTAAAAAATCAAACAATACAAAAAGCAATTTATTAATAATATTCTGAAAACCTGACATATTTATATTTTGTTTTTAACAAGTCTGTTTAAGAATTATTAAACTGTGAAATTAAGTAATTAAAGAATTACAGAATTGTAAAAAATGGTCACTTGTTTTTAATTTTGATTAATTGTACAATTAATAACCTGAACAGATGCTTTTTACCAATCAGTGATTTATTTTTATTGAAAACAATTAACTCCAGTTCACAAAAAATACCTGAGATGAAGATAAATAGAAGCAATGATAATCGATACGATCATTAAAGGAAAACCCACTTTGAAATATTCCAAGAAACGTATCGGGTAAGAAGATTTTTGAGATAATCCGGCAACGATGATATTGGCAGCCGAACCGATGATAGTTCCGTTTCCTCCAAGACAAGCCCCCAGCGATAATCCCCACCACAATGG
>CAVVIO010000029.1:0-119266 GCA_963748095.1 uncultured Bacteroidales bacterium | reverse complement strand
GCCTTCGCGGACTTCGCGTGTCCCGGCGTCGTGCCGGGCCGACCGCTTCTGGTCTGGGGAGCGGACCTGCGGGCCATGTGCGGATCATTCAATCACTAGACAGGTCGGGAGTCGAGTCTCGAGTTGTCGTTGTCAGTTCGAAGTCTCGAGTTGTGAGTCTCGAGTCTCGAGTTCTGAGTCGTCAGGCGTGAGTCGTGACGCGTAAGCCGTGAGCCGTGAGCCGTGACCAGCCGTCAGGCCTCGCCTGTCAGTCCGCCGACGAGTCCATCCACCAGCGCGACGCGCGGCGCGGGCCATCGTCCGTCGCGACGCCATGCCGCGCCGGCCGCGCCGGCCAGCGCCACGCCGTGCCCCGGCCGTCCGCGCGCCACGCGCGCGGCCTCGGTGAGCCACCGCGCCGGCGGCGCGGCGCGCCCGCCCGTCGCCGCGTCGAGCGCCTGCCGGATCACCGCGCGCATCGCCGGGGCGGGGAGCGGCGGCACGCGCACGACGGCGAGCCGCCACGCGATGCGCCCCGCGTGGCCCAGCGCCTCGCGCTTCGCGCTGCGGCCCGCGCCGAGCACGGGCGCGCCGCAATCGAGCGCGCGGCGCAGGCGGCCCGCCAGCCGCGTCGCGATGCCCTCGAACGGGTCGACCACCACCAGGCCTGGCCGCGCGAGCGCGGCGACCACGGCCGACTTGCCGATGCCGGCCGGCCCGACGAGCAGGACGCTCTCGCCGCGCGCGAGCCGCGCGGCGACGCGCGCCACGAGGCAATCACGCCCGACGAGCGGCGGCGTCATGGTCGGGATCCGTCTCCGGGCCGGGTCGACGCGCGCCAGGTCGCGCGCGATCGCCTCGGCGTCGTCACCGCCGGCGTCCGCGCCGCGCGCTCGATCTGCAGGCGGTACAGGCCCGCCTGCGCCTCGAAGCGGCGCCGCAGGCGCGCCAGCACGTCCTCCGCCCAGGCGTGGACGACGGACGGCGTGCGACCGCAGGGTCTCGCGCAAGCGGCTCGCGCGCCGACCGGTCGAGCGCGTGGCGCCAGCGCCAGGCCGCCGCCCGCGCGCCCGAGGGCCTCGAACGTCGGCCGCGGCCGCGCGACGCGCAGCGACTCGAGGTCGGCGCGCGGCATGTCGCGGACGAGCGCGGTCCTCGTCCTCCGCGGCGCGGCTCGGTCGCGCCGGCCGCCCGCGCGGCGCGCGCGAGCGCGGCGGCCGCCTCGGCGGCGACCGCCGCCAGCTCCCGCCGCACGGGCTCGTCGCGCGCGGTCACGCACGCGGCCAGCTCCGCGCCGACGGCGGCGGCGACCCGATCGTCCGGCGCGCGGCCGAGCCGGCGCGCGGCGAGGGCCCGCGCCACCCGGGCGATGGTCTCGTCGACGAACGCGTCGGGCACGCAGGCGGGCCGGCTCGAGCGCGAGCCGCGCCTGCTCGAACCGCGCGGCGGCGCGGCGCAGGTCCGGCCTCGAGCGCGCTCGTCGCCGGCGTCCGGGCGCGGCCGGCGCGCGGCGCGCCGCGGCGAGCCGCGCGCGCAGCGCCGCGGCGACCGCCTCGCGGAGCGCGCCGATCTTGCGCTCCACCGCGGCCCGGGCCTGCTCGGTGTGGCCCGCGACGATCGGCGTGAGCGCCTCGGCCCGCCACCGGTCGAGCAGATCCGCGCGGGTCTCGAGGACGCTCACCGGGTGGACGGCCGGCGCGGCGCCCAGGTGCGTCGACGAGCTGGCCGGTCACGTACGCGGCGACGCGATCGAGGTCGGCCTGGCGCCAGCAGGTCGGCCTTGCTGAGCAGCACCTGCACGGGCACGCCGGCCTCGTCGAGCCGCGCGATCGTGCCGACGTCCTCGGCCGTGAGCGGCGACGCGGCGTCGACGAGCACCAGGCCGACGTCGCACCGCGGCAGGTAGGCCAGCGTCTCGGCCGCGCCGGCCGTCGCGAGCGAGCCGAGGCCGGGCGTGTCCACGACGACCAGGCCGCCTTCGAGCATCGGCGACGGCCAGGCCACCTCCACCCGCGATACCCGCCGCTCGTTGGCCGGGTTCTCCTGCTCGCTGACGAACTCGGCGAGGCGCGCCACCTCCACGCGCACCGGCCCGCAATCGGCGAAGCGGACGTCCACGCGCGGCTCACGGCCGTGGACGATGCGGGTGGGGACCGAGGTGACGGGCGTCACGCCGACCGGCAGGATGTCCGCGCCGAGCAGGCGGTTGACCAGCGACGACTTGCCGCTGCTCACGCGGCCGAAGACCGCCAGCTCGAGGCGCGGGTGCTCGAGCCGGTCGAGGATCAGATCGAGCGCCGGGCGCAGCGCCACGAGGCCGCGCGCGTCGATGACCTCGGCGAGCGTGTCGAGCGCGCCCGTGTCGGCGCCGGCGCGCTCCAGCCGCGCGAGGCGCGCGCCGAGGTCGGCGTCCCCCGCGCGGGCCACCACGCCGTCGAGCAGCCGCACCACGCGCTGGAGCTCCTCGACGAGGCCGTTCAGCTCGGCCGCGGCCTCGGCCGAGACGGCGCCGTAGCCGCGCATGTAGCGCGGCTTCAGCTCCTCGATCGCGATGGTGATGAAGGCGAGCTGCGTGCGCGCCGCGTAGGCCGCGCCGACGGGCGCGCCGGCCGGCGACAGGCCGTGGCGGGCGAGCACCGCCAGCAGCTCGCCGCGGATCGCGCGCACGTGGTCGGCGACCAGCGTGCGCTGGGCGGGCGTGAGGTCGTCGGCGTAGCGCGCGAACGGCGAGCCCGACACCGACTGCTGGAGCACGCGCTCCAGATCGGCGAGCTGGCCGTCCACGTGCCGGCAGGTGACGGCGAGCCGGCGTTGCTGGGATTCGTTCAGGAGGCCGTCGCCGGCCGGGCTCACGCGGGGCTCCCGGTCGCCTCGGGCTCGACGCCGGCCGCGTCGGCCAGGACCGCGGCGGCGGCGCGCTCGAGCGCGTCGACGCGCGACAACTCGGCCTGGACCGCGATCCGCCCGTCGGCGTGCGCGGCGCGCGCGCGCGCGAGCGCCCGGGCGCCGGCCTCGTGCAGCGCGTCGAGCCGGCGGCCGATCTCGCCCTCGATCTGGCGCCGCGCCTCCTGCGCGCGGTCGAGGAGGTCGCCGACGACGCGGCTGCTGTTGGTGTCGAGCAGGCGGCCGAGGTGCGCGTGCGCGTCGCGCCGGGCGGCCGGACGCCGCGCCAGCGCCGGGACCGCCGCGTGCAGCACGCGCCGGCCGAGCGGCGGCGACGCGAGCGTCCACAAGCCGTTGAACGCGAACCGGCGCCGCTCGTGGAGGCCGCACTCGGGATGCAGCGGCGGCAGGCCGCGCAGCGCCGGCTCCGCCTCGGCCAGCGACGCGAGGCAGCCGTTGGCGAGCTCGACCAGCCGCGCGGCGAGCGCGCGGAACTCGGCGTCGGCGTCGGGCTCGATCGCGCGGCTCCACGCCTCGACCTCGCGGCGCGACAAATCGAAGGCCAGGCGGATCGCCAGATCGCGCAGCCGGGGGCCCGAGGCGGTCAGCTCGTCGAAGGCGAAGTCCAGCGCGCGGGCGGACGCCGGGCCGGCGCGCTCGAGGAAGCGCACGCGCCGCTGCTCGAGGCCGGCGGCGAAATACTTGATCTCGGCGGCGAAGCGGAAGCTCAGCTCGCGGACCGCCTCGCCGGCGCGCGCCGTCCACTCGCCGAGCGAGGCCACGCGGCGCTCGGCCTCGTCGAGCGGCTGCGCGAGCACGCGCCGCTCCTCGGCGAGCTGCAGGCGCAGCTGCCCGCCGAGCCGCGCCACGCCGCGCGCGTGCCGCGCGCGGATCCGCGCGGCGCGCTCGGTCGATCCCAGGCGGGCCAGCGCGTCCTCGAGCGCGGCCCAGTCGCGCGTGGGCCGGCCCTCGCCGGCGCGCTCGGCCGCGCTGACGACCAGCGTCGCGTCCGGCGCGCGGTCCAGCCGGCGCGCGATCACGCGCTCGGTGAACGCGCGCGCCTCGGCCAGCTCGGCGTCGCTCGAGCGGTCGGCCTTCGCCAGCAGGAAGATGAGCGCGTCGGTCTCGCGCAGGATGTCCGAGACGAGCGCCAGCTCGTCGCCCGAGATGGGCGGGTCGGCGCCCAGCACGACCAGCGCCGCGTCCAGGTGGGGCACGAACCGGCGCGTCACGGCGGTGTTGCCCGAGAAGACCGAGCCGATGCCCGGCGTGTCGACCAGGCACAGCCCGCCGCCGAGGATCGGCGCGGGCACGAAGACCTCGGCGGCCGCCACCCGCCGGGTGTTGTCCGGGTTGCCCTCCTCGGTCACGTAGCGCTCGAGCGCGCCGAACGGCACCTCCTGGGTGCGGCCGTCGAGGAAGGCGACCACCGCGCGCCGCGCGCCGCCGTAGCGCACGGTCGTGACGATGGAGGTGACCGGGCGCACGCCCACCGGCAGGACGGCCTCGCCGATCAGCGTGTTGAGGAGGGTGGACTTGCCCCGCTTGAACTGCCCGACGCAGGCGAGGTAGAGGCGGCCCGCGGCGAGGCGGTCGGCGAGCGACCCGGCCTCGGCGGCGAGCGCGGCGGCGCCCAGCCGCGACGCGAGGTCGGCAATCGACCGCAGCGGGTCGTCGGAGACGGGCGTGGCGGAAGCCTGCAGGTGCATACCGTGGCGTGGGCCCGCGCCTCGCGCGCGCCGCGCGTCCGGGCTGTGCTGTGGGAAGGGGAGAAAGACGCCCCTACGGAGCCAGCCCCGCAGGAGTCATTGGCCGCGCCGGCGGGCGCGGCGGTTGAAGGCGGACTCCACCGCCGGTTCCAACCGAGCACCTTATTGTAGCGCAGCCCGGCCGCGGGCGATCACGGCGAACGATCCGCTTCGCCTTGTGGAAGACCAACGATGCAGCCGCCGACGTCACCATGATGAGAAACAGGCTGGTGGTCGCCGCCTCGTGGAACTCGATCCCCATCCACACCTGCAGCGGGGTATAGAGCGCCCCGCCGCCCTGCCCGAGCATCGAGAAGACCACGGCGACACCGAACATCGCGACGGTGAGGATCAGCCACATGACGGTCGAGCCTTCAACGCCGGGTTGGGGAACATCGGTGTCAGGCAACCGAAGAGTCGGCGCCCGCCGGGTCTGAAGCGGCTTCCTCGCCACGGTAGTACCTGCGCCCGAGCCAGAACGCGACGTTGACCAGCCCGATCATCACGGGCACCTCGACCAGAGGTCCGATCACCGCGGCGAACGCCTCGCCGCTGATTGATGGTGAAGGTCGCAACCGCCACCGCGATGGCGAGCTCGAAGTTGTTCGAGGCGGCGGTGAAGGACAGCGTCGCGGCTTGCCCGTAGGTCGCCCCGACCTTCTTCGACATGAAGAACGAGACGAAGAACATCACGACGAAGTAGAGGAGCAGCGGGATGGCGATGCGGACCACGTCGAGCGGCAGTTCGACGATCGTCTCGCCCTTGAGCGAGAACATCACGACGATGGTGAAGAGCAGCGCGACGAGCGTGATCGGGGCTGATCTTCGGGATGAACTTGCGTGTGGTACCAGTCCTTGCTCTTCGAGCGCGATGAGCGAGAAGCGCGTGATCACCCCGGCCAGGAACGGGATGCCGAGATAGATGAAGACGCTCCTGGCGATCTCGCCGATGGTGATGTTGACCGCGGCGCCCTTCAGGCCGAACCAGGCCGGGCAGCACCGTGATGAAGACGTAGGCGTAGACCGAGAAGAAGAGCACCTGGAAGACGGAGTTGAAGGCGACCAGTCCGGCGCAGTACTCGGGGTCGCCCTTGGCCAGGTCGTTCCAGACGATGACCATGGCGATGCAGCGCGCCAGGCCGATCAGGATGAGCCCGACCATGTACTCCGGCTTGTCGCGCAGGAAGAGCACGGCGAGGCCGAACATCAGGAGCGGGCCGACGATCCAGTTCTGGACGAGCGACAGCCCGAGCACCCGGAAGTTGCGGAAGACGGGCCCCATCTCCTCGTACCGCACCTTGGCGAGCGGCGGGTACATCATGAGGATCAGCCCGATGGCGATCGGGATGGAGGTGGTACCCACGCTCGCCCTGTTGAGCAGCGGGACGATGCCGGGGAAGACGTAGCCCATCCCCACGCCGACCGCCATCGCCGTGAAGATCCAGACCGTGAGGTAGCGATCCAGGAAGGAGAGGCGCCGTGCGGGACTCGTGGAACCCACGTCAGCCATGGAGCCTCCCTCCGCGGACTCGTTGCTCATCGCTCATCGAGCACCTCCGGCCAGGTGCGCTTGGGAGGTGTCGGGAGGCCCTCACCGTGCCCCTCCACGAAACGCCGGGTGCATACGTATAACCGAATACATGAGTGCAATCAAGCGCTGGCCATGCGTCCGAGGGTGATCGTGGCCCCATCGCGTTACCCCGAGTACGTCTGCGGATGGCCTTCGCCCAGCTCGGCGACGACGTGCGAGCGGTGATCAGCGGCCTCCGCCTCAATTATCCTATATTTCGGGATATGACGAAATATCCATCCGGCCCCCGGCCGCCGCGCGTGTTATATTTCGTAAAGTGACGAAATGACGCAACGACGGAAGATGACCATGATGGTGGAGGATCCGCCGCTCGATCGCGCCGTCCAGGCCGCCAAGGCCGTCGCCCACCCGGCGCGGCTGCGCCTGCTCGCCATGCTGCGCGACGGCCCGCTCTGCGTCTGCCAGATGACCGCCGTGCTGAGGCTCGCGACTTCCACGGTGTCGGGCCACCTGCTCGAGCTCAAGCGCGGCGGCCTCGTGGCCGAGGAGAAGCGCGGCAAGTGGGTCGAGTACCGCCTGCGCGCCGGCGGGCCGTTCGCCCGTCTGCTGGACGAAGCGCTGGCGCTCGTGGCGGACGACCCGGTCGCCGCCGCCGACCGCGACGCGGTGCGCGGCGTGACGGCCGTCCCCGTCGAGGTCTTCTGCCGCACGGGCCTCGACGTCGACAGAGCACAGAAGCGCGCCGGGCGCGCGCGGGCCCGCACGCGCGGCGGAAAGGGCCGGAGACGATGATCTCCACGACGTCGAAGCGTTCTACGGCCCCGGCTCGGGCGCGGCGCACACCTGAAGGTGTGCGCTACGGGGATAAGGTGTGCGTCTACGCGGATCAGGAGTAGCTACGCGGATCAGGAGCAGCTACGCAGATTAGGAGTAGCGCACGGCTTCAGCCGTGCGCCGACACCATGCGCTGGATATCCATCTGGAAGTGGCCCGCCGCGCTCGCCCTCTGGGTCGCGCTCTACCTGTATCTCGAGCCCGTCGCCCGCTGGCTGACCTACGGGGCGCTCGCGATGCGGCGCGGGTCGCGGCTGGCGTCGGCCGTGGAGTTCTTCGTCTACGAGACGCCGAAGGTCCTGATGCTCCTCCTCCTGGTCGTCTTCGGGGTGGGGATCGTCCGCTCGTACTTCACGCCCGAGCGCACCCGGCGGATCCTCGCGGGGCGGCGCGAGTCGGCGGGCAACGTGCTCGCGGCGCTGCTGGGCACGGTGACGCCGTTCTGCTCGTGCTCGGCCGTGCCGCTCTTCATCGGCTTCGTCACGGCCGGCGTGCCGCTCGGCGTGACGTTCTCGTTCCTCGTCGTCGGCGCCGATGGTGAACGAGGTGGCGCTCGTGATGCTGCTCGGCCTGTTCGGCTGGCAGGTGGCGGCGATCTACGTCGGTGACCGGCGTCGTGATTGCCGTGGCGCCGGGCTGGACGATCGGCCGCCTGCGGCTCGAGGGCCACGTGGAGGACTGGGTCTTCCGCACGCGCGCGGCCGACGCCGGCGCGCCCGACGAGCGGCTGGCGTGGGCGGACCGCGTCGCCGCCGGCCGGGAGGCCGTGCGGGAGATCGTCGGCAAGGTCTGGCCGTACGTCGTGGCCGGCATCGCCGTGGGCGCGGCGATCCACGGCTACGTGCCCGAGAACTTCATGGCCTCGCTCATGGGCAAGAGCGCGTGGTGGAGCGTGCCCGCCGCGGTGGTCCTCGGCATCCCGATGTACTCGAACGCCGCGGGCATCATCCCGATCGTGCAGGCGCTGCTCGACAAGGGCGCCGCGCTCGGCACGGTGCTCGCGTTCATGATGGCCGTGATCGCGCTGTCGCTGCCCGAGACGGTCATCCTGCGCAAGGTGCTCAAGCCCACGCTCATCGCGGCGTTCGTCGGCGTGGTGGGCACGGGCATCCTGGCCGTCGGCTACCTGTTCAACGTGCTGTTCTGATTGCGGGAGAGACGATCATCATGAAGAAGCTGCAAATCCTCGGCTCCGGCTGCGCGAAGTGCGAGATGCTGGCGAAGCACACGGAAGAGGCCGCGAAGGCGCTCGGCCTCGACTACGAGATGACGAAGGTGACCGACATCGCCCAGATCACCTCGTTTGGCGTGATGAGCACCCCGGCGCTGGTCGTGGACGGGAAGGTGAAGGTGACGGGGAAGGTGCCGTCGGCGGAGGCGATCAAGCAGTTCATTGCCGATTGATGATCGCCGGTTGCCGATTGAATAGCACCAGATCGCGCTACGCCGGCCGTCGTCTTCGGCGCAGCCGGCGTGATCCAGGGCTCTTCAATCGGCAATCGGCAATCGGCATTCGGCATGTTCGTCACTCCGTCCTGAGCGCCCGCGTCGGCTCCACCTTCATCGCCCGCCGCGCGGGGACGTAGGTGGCCGCCATGGAGGCGCCGACGAGGACGGCGACGGCGGCGGAGTAGACGAGCGGGTCGAACGTGCGCGACTGGTAGACCATGCCCGACACGGCCGTCGCGATGAGCGCCGACAGGCCCAGGCCGAGGACGACGCCGGTCACCGTGAGCGCGAAGCCGTCCTTCAGCACCAGCCACAGCACGTCACGCGGCGCGGCGCCGAGCGCCATGCGCAGGCCGATCTCGCGCGTGCGCAGCGACACCAGGTAGGCCTTCACCCCGTAGATCCCGACGACGGCCAGGAAGAGCGCCAGCAGGCCGAAGGTGGCGAAGAACTTCGCGCTGGTCCGGGCGATCCACAGGAAGAAGTTCGTCTCGCGGTAGTTCTCGAGCGACTTGATCGACAGCACCGGCATGCGCGGGTCCACGGCGCGGAGCGTCTCGCGCAGGGTCGCGATCGTGGAGGCCTCCGCCGCCTGGCCGCCGCCCGACAGCTTCACGTGCAGGTTCATCCACGAGTGGTAGTTCTGGCCGAACGGCCGGTAGACGTGGGCGACCGGCGCGCGGTCGAAGAGGTCGTGGCGCAGGCCCGGCACCACGCCCACGATCTGGTACGGCAGCCCCTTGGGCGTCTGGTCGGCCTTCACGAACACGACCTGCTGGCCGATCGGGTCCTCGTTCGGGAAGAGCTTCCGGGCGAGCGGCTCGTCGACGAGCACCACGCGGGCGCCGTCGGGCGACTGCTCCTCGGCCGGCGTGAACCCGCGGCCGCGGATCACCTTCAGCCCGAGCGCCGCGAAGTAGTCGGCGCCGACGACGTTCGAGATGGCGGAGGCCCGGCCCTCGTCGCCCTTCGTGCCCGGGCGCCGCACGGTGTCGCCCTCGGTCACCTCGCCGTAGGAGATGAGCGACGCGACGCTCGCGGCGCGCACGCCGGGCAGCGCGCGCACGCGCTCGAGGATCTCGCGGTAGATCTCGCGGCCGCGCGCCTCGTCGTACCCGGCCAGGCCCGGGTCCACGCTCGCGACGATCCCGTCATGGAACGGGAAGCCGGGGTCGGCGTTCGCCGCCCCGATCGCGCCCTTCACGAACAGGCCGCCGGCGGTGAGCAGGCCCAGCGACAGCGCCATCTGCGCGACGACCAGCGCGTGGCGCAGCGTGAACCAGCGCCGCCTGCCCTCGGAGTGGTCGCCCGTCTGCTCCTTCAGCTCGGGCACCACGTCGGTGCGCGCCAGGCGCAGGGCGGGCCACAGCCCGAAGACGATCGTGCTGACCGCCGCGAAGACGAGCGGAAAATGATGAGGTTCCGGTATACTGGGCAAGTGGTATGTACAAAACCATCGTGCCGTCCATCAATTGTATTTCAAGTGCTATGAATGTAGGTCATCCAAGTAATATAGCCCGTATCATTTCGCTGTACGGAGGTGTGATGGATGAAACCGGAAAAATAATCCGGGAACCCGATCTGGCTAAGATGCGTGAAGATATGTTTGCGGTAGCGGTTACGGATGAAGAAACCAAGTCCATGATCAAAACAGCATGGGAAAAATACCATCTTTTACTTGAACCCCATGGCTCGGTAGGCTGGTCGGGGTTAATGAAGTATTTTGAAGACACACCGGAAGATGCGGCAAAGGATCAGGTTAGTGTTAGTCTCGAAACGGCACATCCGGCAAAGTTTCCGGCAGAAGTGAAAGAGATTCTCGGTGTGGAACCTGACTTACCCCGCAGTCTGGAAGGTCTGGAAAGTCTGGAAGAAAAGTTTGAATATATTGAAAATGATTATAACAGCTTTAAAGATTATTTAAGAAATAATTATTGACCCGTACACGGTTCATTCTATCTATAATTATTCCAAACAAGAATATTATTATATTGCAAAAAAATTTAAACCATGCATGTTATCTGTTCCGATCTGGAGGGGGTGTGGGTTCCTGAAGTGTGGATCAATGTAGCCAAAAAAACGGGCATAGAAGAACTTCGCTTTACCACCAGGGATATAAAAGATTATGACGAATTAATGCAACACCGGCTGAAAGTCCTCAAAGAACATGGTTTGAAACTGCAGGATATTCAGGATGTGATTGCTACCATAAAACCTCTTGATGGTGCGCTGGAAATCATTAAATGGATCAGGGAAGTATCCCGGCTGGTGGTTGTTTCCGATACATTTGTGGAGTTTGCGGATCCCCTGATGCGTCAGCTGGAACGCCCGACATTGTTTTGTCATTCTTTGGAAACAGATAATGAAGGTAATATCACAGGTTACCGGCTTCGCCAGAAAGATCCGAAGAAAAAGGTAGTACAGGCATTGCAAAGCCTCAATTTTGAAGTGATTGCTTTTGGCGATTCATACAATGATATTTCCATGCTGAAAGAAGCAAATAAAGCCTTACTGTTTAAACCACCGCAAAATGTTACAGATGAATTTCCCCAATTCCCGGTAGCTCATGAATTCGATGAACTAAAACAGTTGCTGATCGGGATGATGTAGTTAACAATTACAGAACCAGTTTGATAATTTTGGTAAATTTGTGACTGTAATGTTATTATGTACTTATACATGCGCATTCCATTTAATGAAGTTCAGGAGATACTGAAACAAAAACTGGTAAACTATGGATTTAATTTGCCCGATGCTGCTCTAAGCGCAAAACTTTTTACAGAGACTTCCCTCGATGGTGTGTATTCACACGGTCTCAACCGCTTCCCGGTTTATATCGGGCACATTCAGAAAAAATATATTGTTACTGGCGCCAAACCTGAAAAGATTTCCAGTCAGGGTTCTTTCGAGAGATGGGATGGCCGGCTGGGACCCGGGAACCTGAATGCCTGGTTTGCCATGAACAGGGCGATTGAACTGGCAAAATCAAAAGGAATAGGGATTTTAGCTTTACGTAATACCAATCATTGGATGCGCGGGGGCACTTACGGCTGGCAGGCTGCCGGGGCCGATTGCATGGCAGTATGTTTTACCAATACCAAGCCGAATATGCCACCCTGGGGTGGAAATCTTCCGGTACTTGGAAATAATCCGTTTATCGTTGCTGTTCCCCGTAAGGAGGGACACCTTGTTCTTGATATGGCCATGTCACAGTTTTCATACGGGAAACTGGAAGTAACTGCAGCTGAAAAGTCACAATTGCCTTTTCCGGGCGGGTATGATAAAAAAGGTATGTTAACAGATGATCCCGGAAAGATTATGGATTCGGAAAGAGTGTTGCCAATGGGTTACTGGAAAGGTTCGGGATTATCCATGATGCTCGATTTACTGGCTGCCGGACTCTCAGAGGGAGCAACCACAAATGACATTGGAGAAAAAGAAGATGAGTATGGTGTCTCCCAGGTTTTTATAGTTTTTAATGCCGGGAAGCTTTCGAACAGTATGTACATAAAACATATCTCAAATGAACTGATCGATGCGGTTCACAGAGCTTCTACAGATAATAAAAAGATATTTTATCCCGGGGAAAGAACACTTCAAACCCGTCGTGAAAACATGGAACTGGGCATCCCTGTTCCGGAAAAGCTATGGCAGAAAATCCTGGATTTATAAGATTTCAGATAAAAAACAATGCTACCCCTCCCACACTGATAACCGCTCCCAAAATCTCGGAAAGTGTAATTTTTTGTTTAAATACCAGTACCGAGGGTAGAATTATAAAAATGGGAACCATTGCCATAATGGTAGCTGCCACACCTGTATTGGCATGTTGAACGGCATACAACGATAAGGAAACTCCCAGAAACGGACCGAAAAAGGAACCGATAAAAATACCTATAGTCCCTTTTTTATCACGAAAAGCCAGTTTTATATTATTCAATTTTCCAAAAACCAGAATAATAATACCAAAACCGATTATACCCGTGAATATCCGAATTTCGGTAGCTGAAAAAGCATTGTAAGACCCCATACCCAGTTTACTGAGTACCAGACCCACAGCCTGACCAACCGCTCCTCCGAAAGCAAACAGCAATCCCCGCAGCGGTAATTTTTTCATCGATTTGTCTTTTCCCCGGTTTCTTGCAGCCACAGCTAACACTATTCCTGAAAAAGTAAGGATCATGCCGATAAAATTAAGTGTGGTGAGCCCTTCTCCAAGTACAATCCAGCTGCACAATGCAGTAATAGGGGGCACAAGTGTCATCACCAGCATGGAAATGCGTGAACCGACAATGGTGTAGGATTTAAAAAGGAACAGATCTCCCAGAACAAAGCCTACAAATCCTGACAACGATAACCAGAACCAGGCATGAGGCCCGGCATCAAGCGGCAAGGGCATTCCCCGTTGTAAGGAAGTAAAGATTGTAAGGAATACAATGGCATACAATAGCCGGATCATATTTACTGCCAGCGATCCTACACGCACACTGGCGTATTCAAAGGCTAACGCGGTAATGGTCCAGAATATGGCTACCAGCAACGCTGCAATCTCTCCGGTATATGCATTCAAATGAAATAGTTTTTAAATGAAATGTCAAAAATAAGGAAATATCAGTTTTGCGAATATAATTAAAAGAATTCTTTGAAGAAAAAGACCTTGTCACAAAAAGTTTTTTTTTTTTTTAAAAAAAAAAAAAAAAAAAAAAAAAAAAAAAAAAAAAAAAAAAAAAAAAAAAATTATTTAAATTTTTATTAATATTTAACTTTTAAAAATCCCTCTTTTGGAAAATGAACCCATTATCCGTACGTGTTACTGTAGTTTAAAAAAGCATGAAATTCAAAACATGGAACCTTATCACCGGCTGGACAGCCTTTCTGATTTCTTTCATTGTATATTTCACCACCATAGCTCCTTGGCAAGTTTCTGGGATTGTGGAGAATTTATTGCCAGCGCTTATAAGCTGGAGGTATGCCACCCTCCGGGGGCTCCATTATTTTTATTGATTGGTAAAATTTTTTCATGTTTGCAGGAAGTAATCCGGACATGTCGCACTGATGGTAAATTCGCTTTCTGCTCTGGCCAGTGCATTTACAATATTATTTCTTTTTTGGACCATCACCCGCTTTGCCTTTTCAATGACGGGATACGGTTCTGATTTCACGACAATTCATAAAATAGTTATTCTGGCAAGCGGATTCATCGGCGCTCTGGCTTTTGCTTTTACCGACAGCTTTTGGTTCTCGGCAGTAGAGGGGGAGGTTTATGCTTTATCTTCATTACTTACGGCTGTTACTTTCTGGGCGATTCTCAGGTGGGAAGGCCTGGCAAGGAAGTATGCTACGCGCTGGCTATTTTTTATTGCTTTTCTCATCGGATTGTCAATTGGAGTTCATCTGTTGAATTTGCTGGCAATTCCGGCGATTATCTTTATTTATTTCCGGCATTATAGGCCTTTTAACCTGAAGTATGTATTGTTGTCTCTATTGATATCACTAATCATCCTCGTATTTTTACTGAATATTTTTATTCCGGGAGTTGTACAACTTGCTGCGTTTTTTGACCGGATCAGCGTTAATAATCTGCATTTCCCTTTTCACTCCGGAACAGTGATCTATATTATTCTGCTGTCAGTTGGAATTACTTTTGGCCTTTGGTATACCCGAAAAAAAAAACTCATAAACACGCATACTTTATTACTTGGTCTTGCTTACTTACTGATTGGTTATTCTTCATATGCTCTGGTCATCATCCGATCGGTCGATAATCCCCCAATTGACATGAATAATCCTGATAATTCGTTTAGCCTGGTAATTATCTCAACCGGGAACAGTATGTGAAGCATCCGCTTTTCTACGGAAATTACTATAATGCACCTGTTGTAAGTGTGAAGGACAGGTACACTTATATTCCCTTCGGAAAACGTTACATCAAAACACCACTTAATCCGGAATATAATTACGACAAACGGTTCATGACCGTTTTCCCCCGCATGACTGATAATTCCGGTCAGTATGAGGATGCATACAGGAAACTGGGGAAAAGTGAAGGGAACTCCCATTGAAATCACCAGGCATGGAAAGGAAAACACATTGTACAAACCATCATTTTCTGAAAATCTCCGCTTTCTTTTACATTACCAGCTTGGACACATGTATTTCCGCTATTTCATGTGGAATTTTTCCGAAAGGCAAAACGATATCCAGGGTTTCGGAAGTCTGCTGCACGGAAACTGGATAACAGGTATAAATTTTCTGGATGATTTTCGGCTGGGATCCCCAGGAAAAGCTACCTGGCGAATTGAAAAACAACAAAGCACATAACTGCTATTATCTGATCCCGCTTTTACTGGGATCTATTAGGATTCTTCTATCACTACCGGTACAAACCGAAGTGACTGGTATGCCCTGTTACTGTTGTTTTTTTTCACGGGAATAGCCATTGTGCTTTACCTGAATGAAGTTCCGGTTACTCCGCGTGAAAGGGATTATGTATATGTTGGTTCTTTTTACGTGTTCGGCATCTGGATAGGACTGGGTGTTTCTTCCCTTTATATGATACTGAACAAGTGGATAAAAAACAACTATGTGGCAATTCCGGCAATAATAGCAGGATTACTAACTCCTGTTATCTTAATTTCACAAAATTACAACGACCATAACCGTTCGAACCGAACCGTGGCAAGAGATATTGCAAAAAATTATCTTGAATCCTGTTCAAAAAATGCCATATTATTTTCTTCGGCTGACAACGATACATATCCGTTATGGTATACCCAGGAAGTGGAAAATGTACGTCCGGATATTAAACTTGTACTACTACCTTATCTTGGAGCTGAATGGTATATTGACCAGATGCGTTCGGAAAACAGTCGGGCTAAACCTTTACCTGTTTCCATTCCTCCCGAAAAATTTTTGAATGGAGCCAGGAGTTATATTCCGGTTATGAAAAAAATAAAAGCGGATACTCCTTTAAATAAAGGTATGGAATTCATTGAATCCGATAATTCTGCTACTAAAGTTGTCAACAATGATTCTGACAAATACGACTATTGTCCGGCCCGGAAACTGGTTATACCGGTTGACAGGGAATATTTGATTCAACATAATATTGTAAGAAAGAAAGACACGGCACAACTGGCACAATCTGTTCATGTTACAATTAGTGAGAATTATATTTACCGTTCACAGTTAATTTTACTGGACGTACTGGCACAAAACAATTGGGAACGGCCAGTATATTTCACAAATACGGAA
This sequence comes from uncultured Bacteroidales bacterium, assembly GCA_963748095.1. GTDB lineage: Bacteria > Bacteroidota > Bacteroidia > Bacteroidales > UBA10428 > CAVVIO01. Next base: position 103,588 of record CAVVIO010000029.1, on the reverse strand, counting down.
GAACTCAAAAAACTGGGACTTGACAAATATGTGAGAAAAGAAGGGTTGCTTTACAGGCTGGTACCCTTTAAGCCCGGTAATGCCGGTCCTGATGAATTTTACGATCCGGAAGAAGAATATAGCCAATTGATGAAAACCTTCACATGGGGAAATATTTCTGATCGAAATGTATATTGCGACTGGACGATTGTAAGACAACTTTCGGTTATCCGGTTACGGAGCACTTTCGAAAAACTGGCCGGTGAATTTGTCGAACAGGGAAATAAACAGAAAGCCATGGAATTGCTGGATAGATGCAGGGAACTTACTCCGCCGGAAACTGTTTCGTATGACTTATTTACAGCCTTCATGGTGAATGATTATTTTCAGGCTGGCGCCGTAAATAAAGGAGATGAATTGCTGAAGGATTATGCTCAGACAGTTATGGAATACCTGGACTTTTACGGATCACTGAATGCCAGTCAAAACAGACAACAAAGGAACGAGATTGGTTATCAGTATTCAGTTTTAAATGAACTGTACAAAATTGCACAACAAAATAACAGACCGGAGATAGCTGAAGAAATTGCCGGCAGACTGCAGTTTTATTCGGATAAGTTTAGTAGTTTGTTTTAAAGAAGATTTCCAATCAGATGCCGGTAAAATTCCTGGGTTTGTATCCTGAGCGTAGCGAAAGATCTCTAATAAGGTAGAAAAATTTCGGTCAAAGAAATATTTCACTCCGCCTGCCTGCATTAGGCTGGTTCAACATAGCATCCCCAGCATTCAGCCAAGGTTCAAGCCGAACCTATCAAAACAGGCGTAGCCTGTTTACTTCAGATTATCAGATTTTGGGTACTTAAGAAAGATGGTTAATCGCTAATTAGACTTGTTTACATGACCGGGCAGTATATCCGGAACCGTATCACAATACGAAGAGTCAGCCAGGAAATGTATTCCCTTATCCAGGGAAAGCGGTTGTTCGGGTAAACGGTTAAACCAGAATGTCATCACAAACAATGCCGTAATCATTCCGGCCTTTAATCCCAGGTTCTGCAACGTAAAAAAGGATGAGATCATGTCCAGGAATGAATTCTTACGCAAAGCGTTATTTTGTGATTTAAGCTGTAAAGAATATTCCAGTCTTTCCCTGATTGCAGGTTCTGCATGAAGCTCCTTGCTATCGGATTGCAGTAACGATCGCAGGTAATTTTCATCTTTGTCGAATATATCCGGAGTAAATTTTTTAAACCTATTTTCCGGGACTTTCTTTAAATGAAGTATTTTAGATTAATCTTTTTCATCATTCCTGTCATTAAATTCATAAACAATCTCCTGATTTACTTTTTCAAGTATTTTTTTGCGGGCATAGTGCAATCGCGATTTAATGGTCCCTACCGGAAGGTCCAGCACCTGGCTGATCTCTTCCAGGCAAAATCCTTCGCGGTAACGCAGCAAGAAAGCAGTTTTATGCCATTCTTCCAGTTTTTCCAATTCCTTAAATATAAGGTCGATTATTTCTTTTTTATCCGATTTGTCCGTATCCTGTTCCGGATAAATGTCATTGTTATTGCAGGTTACCATTATTTCCCTGACTTTCATTCTCCTGTACTCATTTTTACACATATTGTAGGCAATACTGAACAGCCATGTGGAGAACTTCCTTTTCGGATCGAACATTTCGGGTTTCTCCACAATTTTATAAAAGATATCCTGCAAAAAATCCTGTGCTTTTTCTTTCTCATTTCCCAGCATCCGGAAAAAATAATACAACAACCTGTCCTTATAACGGTTGTACAATTCGTTAAAGGCGAATGTGTCAGCATTACAGATATACTGCATCAACAATTCATCCGGCAGTTCCTTGTAATTAGTTCCGGATATTTTCACGTTCTGCTGGTTTTTTATAGAATATGGAGATCATGATCACAATATACCCAAGTAAAATTAAAACAGGAGCGAGAGTTATCTTAGTAAATGAGAAGGCGGAATTTTCATGCGGTTCTTTTAAAGGAAATCCGGTTGCCATTACCAGGAATCCCATGACAATGATACATACACCTGCAATTATCAGGTAATAGTTGATCTTTTGTAATGAAGGATTCAAATCATTTTTCTTCATGTGCATTATATCTGATACCAACTGTACACGCGAAACGATTTAGGGTTCAAATTACGATTAACTTTTTTCCGGGAAAAATTTTTTAGGAATTTTTATGAAGAAACTTTGCAGTAGCTTTTTGGATATTTTTAAACTGATTATAAAAACCATGACAACTTCTGTATGAAATATCCGTGTTATGACTGGCATATATCGGTTACAGTGCCGGAACCTTACCTCTTAAAGCATTGAATGCACTATATTTTTACATCATTTATCGAAACATTACCATGTTCGGTTTCGGTAGATAGTAATCTGCTAATTTTAATTTGTATATTTGTGGAGTCACTATAAACCTAACTATTATTATGAAACAAAGACACATTTTTCTTTTCGTATTTTCAGCTTTTTTCATCACTTGTTTTACTTACGGACAAGATTTACCGGTAACAGTTCAGGCCGAATCAGGCACTTTGGGAAGCGATTTCAGGATTGTAGATACACTTAATGTCACATCTGTCACAATAACAACCAATACGGTAAATTCGATGAATCCGGGAAATGATAACCGTGTAATAACCTACCAGGTAACATTTCCGGATTCCGGCACCTACGATTTATATGCACACATACTGGTCGGTAAGAATATGTTTGATGATGACAGTTATTTCTATGCCAATGGATTTGGCTCAAAAGATGCCACTGTTGACGGAGACTGGATTATAGCAAACGGACTTGCCGATGTAGGTTACACAGACACCCTCAATGTAGTTGGTGGTGGCGGTTCAGCTTCAAGTGGTGAGTGGAAATGGATCGATATATCGAAATTTAATGGCGGTGCTGCACCTATTACTTTCCATGTAGAACTGGGATCCCTTACCCAAACATTTCAGATAGGTGCCAGGGAAAACGGTTTGTATATCGATAAATTTGTATTCGGAAGGTCCGGACTTTATTTTACCGTTTCCAACCTCAACAGGGGAGAAGCCGGATCCGATACTCCTCCATCGGGAGAACAGATTGGTACTCCACTGGCAGAAGGACAATCGAAATTTCTTGGCAGTGAATGGGACTACGGCCAGGCTCCTGATTTTGCATCTTACTGGAATCAGCTTACTCCGGGAAATGCCGGAAAATGGGGAAGTGTGGAATACACCCGTAATTATATGAACTGGACAGTACTGGATTCTACCTATGCCTATGCCCGAAAATACCATATAATGTTTAAAGAACATACGCTTATCTGGGGGGCTCAGCAACCTCCATGGATTGGCGCACTGGATTCAGCCTCACAACGTCAGGAAATTGAACAGTGGTTTGCTGCACTTGCCAGCCGCTACGATTCAATCGATTATATTGATGTAGTGAACGAACCTATTCATAATGCTCCTAATGGTATGGTCCCCTGGGGAACAACAACTCCAAATGTAAATTACGCAGATGCATTGGGAGGAGCAGGAGCTACCGGCTACGACTGGATAATCACTTCATTTCGTCTGGCCAGGCAATATTTCCCCAAATCAAAGTTACTGATCAATGAATATGGGGTGGTAAACAGCGCCTCCACTACCGAGCAATACAGGGAAATCATCAATCTTCTTAAAGCGGATACATTAATAGACGGCATCGGTGTTCAGGCGCATGCATTTTCTACAGCCGGGATTTCCACAACCACTCTTAAAGCTAATCTCGATACATTAGCAACAACCGGATTACCTATTTATGTAACAGAATTAGATATCGACGGACTTACCGACCTTTCCCAGTTACAGGAATACAAAAGGGTATTCCCTGTTTTTTGGGAACATCCGGATGTGAAAGGCGTAACGTTGTGGGGTTACAGGTACGGCGTATGGAGACAGGAAGAGGGCGCTTACCTGATAAATAACGATGACGTGGAACGCCCAGCAATGAAATGGCTAAAAGCGTATGTAAACGATACAATTACACTTGCTCAATCCATCGAAATCACAGCAGGGGCCAACGCCGATTCAGTTTCCCCCGGTGATAAACTTCAGATGAGTGCACTGGTAGCACCGTCAAATACCACTACTCCTGAGGTATCATGGATTGTTTATCCTTATGGGATTGCAACCATCGATTCTTACGGGATGCTGACAGCTGTTACAACTGGAAAAGCTACTGTAAAAGCAACGGCCTGGGACGGCTCCGGAGTAACTGATACGTTAAGTATTTTTATTTCAAACAGACTTGCTGAATCCCTTTCTGTTTCTTCCACGAACAATCAGGATTCAATTTTTGTTGGTGAAACACTTCAGATGAACGCGTTGGTATTGCCACAGAACGCGACAAATCCTTCGGTTACATGGAGTGTTACTCCTGCCGCACTGGCACAGGTAAGTTCCAATGGGCTTTTAACGGCAATCGCCAATGGAAAAGTCACCGTAAAAGCGACAGCAAATGATGGTTCGGGGGTTGTCGATTCAATGGATGTAACCATTTTAAACCAGCTTATACAATCCATTACTGTTTCTTCCAAGGATAATCAGGATTCAGTATTTGTGGGTGATTCAATTCAAATGAGTGCTTCAGTGCTGCCACAGAACGCAACCAATCCTTCGGTTACATGGAGTGTAACACCTGATAATCTGGTGAGTATTTCCACCAGCGGGCTTTTAAGAGCAATTGACACTGGGAAAGTAACCGTGACAGCAACAGCCAATGATGGGTCGGGTGTATCCGGTACCATGGATATAACCATTACGGAGAAAATTTCAGGCATCACCAACAATTCGGATCTGGAAAAGATCAGTGTGTATCCCAATCCGGCGGTGAATGGAAATTTCATTATCAATGGGATCGGTAAGATCACGCAAATTGAAGTATATGATCTGACCGGAAGCAAAGTGACCGGGATAAGAAATTTTAACCGAACCTCAGTAAATGTTCATCTAAATGCCAAACCGGGAATTTATATTCTGAAACTTACCGGCGTGGAACGGTCTGTTTATAAAAAGATTATTATTAAATAACCAATAGACTAAGTCATACAAAAGACCTTAAGGGCTGAAAGTCTTTAAGGTCTTTTGCAGTTTATAGGGTTATTTGTTTCTTGTTAATTTTTCACAATGTTACTTGTCACTTGGTAACTATATCATCTGTCCCCTGCTTCAGACGGTTACCTTCAAAATAGGATAATTGACAATGCACTAATTTGTTTGATAACGACAAGGTCATTTTACTGTCTGAATAAAATTTCTAAATTGCATCCATCTTTCCGGAAACAAAAAAAGGACTTGAAATGAAAGAAAAAGATGCTAAAATGAACCGGGTAATTTCAACAGACGATAACCGGATAAAAGGTATAATGCAGATCAAAAAATTAATTCTACTTATTGCTGGATTACTTTCAGTTGCGGCATATAGTCAGAATACCATCATTTATGAAGCGGAAAATGCCGGAGCAACAGATAGTACTAAAATAATGCATGATAACACGGCTTCGCAAGATAAATACGTATTATTCGGGAAAAACAGTTCTGTAAAATGGAGCATCAATAACCCAGATGCAGGATGGTACCAGGTGGCAATCCGTTACAGGGCGTCGAAAGGAGATGTGGCTCAGACAATAGATGTCAACGGGAAAATGCAGGGAGTTGGTTTTTCTATGTGCGACAACTGGAACAACGCTTATTTTAAGACATTCCTGCAAAAAGGCAGGAATGTGATAACCCTGACTCCCGGTTATGGTACCATTGATGTTGATTACCTTAGTATTCCTGCAGATTCATTATACCTCTTGCCGGCAATTAGCCCCGTTCAGGATGTTTTTTACAAAGATCACCCGGCAACAATAACACTTTATGCCAATGCTGCAGGTAAAAAGCTCGAATCCATTAATGCTGACGGACAGCAGATAGGATTCCGGACAAAGGAATACAGCTATGTTGAAGGAGCATACCATATCACATTGTCCAACGAATCATTAATGGCGCTTCCTTCGGGCGATAACCGTCTTGACCTCAAATTTAACGATAATTCAACATTGCATTTTCTGTTGCATGTGAAAGATCATGTTCCACCAACCCCTTTGACGTTTATCATGTTCAATGTGGGGCATGGTAATTCTGTTCTTGTATTATTACCCAATGGCAAAAAGCTGTTAATTGACTCCGGGAAAGAAGTTTATGCACAATCGGTGATCATGCCGTTTATGGATGAGCATCATATTGATACACTCGATTATTATGTAATAACGCATTATCATGAAGATCATATTGGAGCCAAAGATGAAATCATCAAAAAATACCATGTGCAGCATTTTCTCGATTATAAATCCTTTAACAGCGGGGATACCGCAAGATGGGGAAATACGGTTGTAACCATTCTTAATGCTTATGCGGATGCCACGGATGAAAATGACCGGTCGATGTCGTTCCTGCTTAACTGGAACGGATTTACCTATTCACATGGCGCCGATAATTACGCAACCAGTGAGAACCGTATCCTTAAAAAATTCGGCAACAGAATACCCGCCCAGGTTTTTTATGCCAATCATCATTTTCACGGCTCGGTAAATCCCAACTTTATTATCAAGACCAATCCGGCGCTGGTGGTAGTTTCTGCCCAACAGGCAGTTTATGCAAGAGGAGCCTATAGCGATTTTTATAAAGAACAAACAGAAAAATACCTCTATGCTTCCCATGCCCGGCTGATAGAAACACTCCTAACCCTCGAAACCGGAACGGTAGTAATCCGTGTAAACAGTGGTAATGACTGGTGGTACGAAACCTACAGGGATGATAAGGATATTTATTTGCCTACGTTGGATAAATAAGAATGGTACGTCTCTAAATGCAATCGAGGCAATTAACCAGAATTAAATTATTTAAATTTGAAAATCTTTTTTATTTGCTCAAGATATAACAGATGGAAAAATTTGATTTGTTAATTAGAAATTTTGATACTTTAAATGACGAGCTTAAAATAGTAAGCCGTCAGTTAAAAGAAGAGAATAAAGAGTTTTTCAATGCCATTGTTGAAAATTCCATAAGTTTTATTGCCATTATACAGGACGAAAAGTACATTTTCGTAAATTCCACGGGACTTAATCTGTTTCATGCCAAAAGTTCTGCTGATATTATAGGGAAAAACGTTAAAGAAAATATAAAACCTGAATTTCACCCGCTGATATCCGACAGATTGAAGAAAGCAAGTAAAGCTGTTAACGGAACCCTGCAAATTCAGTTTGTGAGTTTCGATAAAATTCCATTTGATTGTGAGTGCAACCTGGCTCCTTTTCAGTATGAACATCAGCCTGCCGTACTTCTTATCGGGCGTGACATTACCGAAGAGCTTAAACACAAGTCGAAGTTGCAATCGGAAGAAAAATTACGAACTGATATCCTGAATGCTTTCCATGAAGTCATAGCTTTTTATAGTCCGAATCATACTTTTTTATGGCTGAACGAGGCCGGGAAAAAGCAGCTGAATATCCGTGACGACTCATATATCGGTAAACTCTGTTATAAAATGTGGTTTCATGCGGATAAACCCTGTAGCACCTGCCCGGTGGTCACCCGTAAAATTGAACCTCTTGAAAGAATTGTCACTTTCGATGATAACCGGATATGGCAGATCAGACACACTCCTTTATTCGACAGCAAAGGTATATTGACGGGTTATATAGAATTCAGGACAGATATAACTGAAAAAGAAAATACAAAAATTGCTCTCCAAAAAAGTCATGCACGGCAGATCAGGGCTGAGCTGACCAATTCTTTCGGCCATTTTGAAGTTGACCTGGCAACCGATAGTTATATTTTATCTCCCGGTACGCTAAACATATTAGGGCTTAAGCATAAAAAAAACCGGACTACTTCTGATAATAACTTTTTTAATTACATTCATCCCGATGACTCCGGAGAAGTTTTTAAATACCTTGATCTGGCTTATGCAGGGAAAAAAAGCTTTGATCGCATTTTTAAGATCATTGACAATGATTGTGTTGAGAAAACAATCCGTGGTATTGGGAATGTGAAAACAAATCCGGTATCAGGAGATAAAATTTTTTTTGCCGTTGTACAGGATATCACAAGGATATCTAACCTGGAAAAACTGATTTTCGATGAAAGGGAAAAATATAAAATGCTAGCTGAAAATGCTCCCTTTGGACTGATCTTAACACAAAATAATAAACCTGTGTATATCAATAAAACACTGTTTAAATGGTTTGGACTAGAGTCTGTTTCAGATTTTGAGGAAAGAGGTTTTGCTGATTATTTTCATCCTGATGATAAAAAAATAGCACAAATGCTTTCTGCTAAAATAAAGGAAAACGATGTGCCTTCACCTGTAGTCGAAAAACTAAGGTTTGTCAATAGTGACGGAAATATTCGTTTTGTTAGACTTGATTTGATGAACAACACCATATACGATCAAAATTATATTCAAATAGTAGTAACAGATATTACCGAGGATGTAATAAAGGAAAAGAAACAAAAGCAAATAGCAGCCGATGCTTTATATATCAATCAAAAGAACTCGATTTTATCAGAAATTGAGAGTATGTTAACAAAAATCCTGGCTCATAAAAAATATACTAGAAGCACCAGTGATTTTGAGAAGATATATTCTATTATCAACAGCTATAAGCTCTTGGATAAGGATTGGAAAATGCTTGTTGCCAATTTTGAAGAAGTACACCCGGGTTTTTTTAGCAGGCTTAATAAAATGTATCCGAAATTATCACCAGTAGACATTAAACATTGTACCTGCATTAAAATGAATATGGACACCAAAGAGATAGCCCGTTTTTTTAATATAAAAGTGACTTCTGTACAAATTGCCCGCGTACGTATAAAAAAGAAAATGAACCTGCCCGAAACAGTCGATTTGCGTACCCACATTTTAAATTTCTAAAACTCCATTATATTGAATTAAGACTTTTAGGTAAATCCTTAAACCTGTATCATAAATAATATAGAATAAAAAAATGATTTGAAATCCTCATCACGTAAGGGTTTTGGAATTCCAGAAATAGTATGTAATATATTTGTAATATATACTTCTTGTTGTATTATATAACTATTATATATTTTCATTTCTTCAAAATTATTATTCCTAATCATTAACAAATTATATTATGATACATCTGTATGATACTTCTCTGGTTGATTGGTCCAGGGCGCAATTTGCACTAACTGCCTTTTATCATTGGTGCTTTGTTCCTTTAACTTTAGGGCTCTCATTTATTGTTGCTTTCATGGAATCGCTCTATGTGAGAACCGGCAATGAAGAGTGGAAAAGGATTACCAAGTTCTGGATGAAACTTTTCGGAATAAATTTTGCCATTGGCGCTGCCACAGGACTGATCCTCGAATTTGAATTTGGCACCAACTGGTCAAAATATTCATGGTTCGTGGGCGATATTTTTGGTGCGCCGCTTGCAATCGAAGGACTAATGGCATTCTTCCTGGAAACCACCTTTATTGTGGTTATGTTTTTTGGCTGGAATAAAGTAAGTAAGAAATTACATCTTACTTCCACCTGGCTTACTGCTATCGGGGCTAACCTTTCGGCATTATGGATACTGGTGGCAAATGCTTGGATGCAATACCCTACTGGAATGAAATTTAATCCAGATACATTTCGTAACGAAATGAATAATTTCTGGGACGTATTGTTCTCACCGGTTGCAGTCAATAAGTTCCTTCATACGGTTTCTTCGGGGTATATTTTGTCAGCAATATTTGTTATTGGTGTTAGTGCCTGGTACATATTAAAAAAACGAGAAATCTTATTTGCAAAAAAAAGCATATTGGTTGCCGGTACATTTGGGTTGGTGATATCAATATTTATAATCATTACTGGCGATCAGTCAGCAAGGATAATGGCAAAACATCAGCCGGTGAAATTTGCAGCCATGGAAAATGTTCAACAAGGCCGCAGCAAAGCCCCCCTGGTTGTTTTTGGCTTTCTTAAAGAGAAAAAAACAAATGACATAACAAAAGAGGATTTTGCTTTCAAAGTAGAAATACCCAATATTTTATCTTCTATGGCTTTTCTTGATCCCAATGCTTATGTACCTGGAATAAATGACTTTGTATACGGGAATAAAAAGCAAGGCATTATGTCTGTCAATGAAAAAATGCAAAAAGGTCAGGTGGCGCTTGAGGCCATTGACAATTATAAAAAAGCAAAAAAAGATAACGATGCAACCGGGATAGAAAAGTCTCTATCATTGCTTCATTCAAATTACAAATATATGGGTTACGGATATTTAACCAATGCTGAACAAATAGTACCGCCCGTCAAATTTACTTTTTATTCATTCCGACTGATGGTTGCCTTTGGATTCTGGTTTGTCATACTATTTGTTCTGACAATAATCTTTCTTTTTAAAAACAAGTTGGAACAAAAAAAATGGTACCTGCGTGCTGCCATAATCAGTATCCCCATGGCTTATCTTGCCTCACAACTAGGGTGGATTGTTACAGAGGTTGGACGTCAGCCCTGGGTTATACAGGATCTGGTTCCAACCTTTACGGCGGTATCCAATGTTGATAGTGGTTCGGTGAAATTGACCTTCGTAATTTTTGCTATATTTTTTACCCTGCTATTAATCGCAGAAATTAAAATTATGTCAAGACAAATATTGATTGGTCCTAAAAATGGAGGAAAAAATAATGTTAAATAATGTGTCATATTACGCTTTACAGCAGTACTGGTGGATACTGGTATCCGTGCTGGGTTCGGTTCTTGTATTCTTATTATTTGTACAAGGCGGACAAACTTTTATTTATCAATTAGGTAAAACTGATAAAAACAGAAACCTTATTATTAATACCATCGGCAGTAAATGGGAATTTACGTTTACTACACTTGTTACATTCGGAGGGGCCTTTTTTGCTTCTTTTCCCTTGTTTTACAGCACAAGCTTTGGTGGTGCTTACTGGGTGTGGATAATAATTTTATTTGCGTTTGTAATTCAAGCTGTAAGTTATGAATTTCGTTCTAAAGCTGCTAATTTTCTCGGCAAACGGGTATTCGACAGTTTCTTATTTACTAACGGTTTACTAGGCACCATTCTCTTAGGGGCTGCCGTCAGCACTTTTTTTACGGGATCACATTTTACCATCGACAGCCATTACCATTCCACCTGGACAATGGCTTCGCGCGGACTGGAAGCTGCACTGAATGTTCAGAATCTCTCATTGGGACTGACGGTTTTCTTTTTATCACGTGTACTGGCATTGCTTTATTTTTTAAATACCATCAACGATGATGAAATTACCGGTCAGGTAAAAAAACAGCTCTGGTATAATGCGGTTCCTTTTGTAGTATTTTTTCTGCTTTTTACTACACTTTTATTGTTGAAAAACGGCTTTGCCGTTAATCCTGATACAGGCGAAGTTTTCATGCAGCCTTTCAAATATTCCATCAATTTAGTGCAAATGCCGGTGGTAGCAGTTTTATTCTTATCAGGCGTGGTCTTGGTTTTACTTGGCATCATCAGGCCCATTGTTTCCATAGAAAAATTTGGTGACAAAGCCATCTGGTTTGCTGGTATCGGAACTGTATTAACCGTATTCTCTTTATTTCTCCTGGCAGGATTCAATCATACTGCTTATTATCCGTCAGTATCCGATTTACAGAGTTCACTGACCATTACCAACAGCTCATCAAGCTATTACACATTAAAAGCCATGAGTTATGTTTCAATAATAGTTCCCTTTGTGCTGGCATATATTGTTTATATGTGGCGGGCTCTTAATATTAAAAAAATAGATCTGGAGGAACTGACTAAAGAAGAACATATTTATTAATTTTTAAAAATATTCAAAAACTATGATTATATCACAGATCATTTGGCTGACATGCCTGCCTGTTGTAATTTATCTTTCATACAGGTTGGTAGTATATGCCTACAGACATTACGAAAAAAAATAACGCATTGATTTCAACACCCTTGGTATTTATGAATATTAAATACAAAGGGTGTTTCTATTTATTATAAATAACCCCGTTCGGTCCCGTTCAGCTAACTGCTAAAGGCAAGATGTTTATTTTATTCCGATATGGGACAAAAAGTTATAGGTAAGGTTACGGGAATGTTGGACGTAACTGCTGTGCAAAAGAATAAACTATAATACCAGAACAGGTCCTTCTTTTACACATCAGATTATTGCAAAGGTAAAAAGAAGAATAATGGAGATTTACATCAGAAAACTAAGTAACAAACCAGCAGCCACAGCAGAACCAATTACACCTGCTACATTTGGCGCCATTGCATGCATCAGCAAATGATTGCTCGGGTCTTCCTTAAGTCCCATATTCTGCACAACCCTTGCACTGTCAGGAACAGCAGAAACCCCCGCGGCACCTATCAGCGGATTAATTTTTTTACCTTCAGGCAGAAATATATTCATTACCTGCGCAAACAATACTCCTCCGGCAGTAGCCAGCATAAAAGATATTGCCCCGAGAACAAATATCAATATCGATTGTGATGTAAGAAAAATATCTGCCTGCGTGGATGCGCCTACTGTCAGACCAAGTACGATTGTAACAATATCTATTAAAGACGTTCTGGCTGTTTCTGCCAGCCGGTTTGTTACTCCCGACTCTTTCAGAATATTGCCAAAAAATAACATTCCCAGAAGCGGTAAAGCGCTGGGTGAAATAAGCGTTGTTAAAATAAGTCCGATAATCGGGAACAATATTTTTTCTGTTCGTGATACAGCTCGGGATGGTTTCATCTTTATCAGGCGTTGTTTTCTGGTGGTCAGCAGACGCATGATAGGTGGTTGTATTACAGGTACCAGGGCCATATAGGAATAAGCGGCAATAGCAATAGGGCCAATCAGATTACGTGTTTGTTCATATACCATCTTGCCATTCTGCATAAACCATCCGTTTGCCAGTTTAGATGACAGAAATATAGCCGTAGGTCCGTCAGCGCCGCCAATTATTCCGATTGCACCTGCCGAAGCGCTATCGAAACCCAGATACAATGCTCCGAGAAAGGTCAGAAAAATTCCAACCTGGGCTGCAGCTCCCAGAATCATTAAACGGGGATTGGAGATCAATGCAGAAAAATCAGTCATTGCCCCGATTCCGAGAAAAATAAGCGGAGGATAAATACCTTTCAAAACTCCAAAATAGAGATAGTTTAAAACACTTCCCGATTCATAAATTCCCACTTGTAATCCCGGGTCGCCTGGTTGCCATAAACCCATTTTGGCTCCCAGTGCCTGGGTGATAAAAGGGATATTCCCTATTATTATTCCTGTGCCTATTGGAATAAGCAACAAAGGTTCATACTCATATTTTATTGCCAGGTAAATGAATATCAGGCCAACTATAATCATGATCATATGGCCCAAAGTCATATTTTTAAATCCTGTATAATTAAAGAACTGTTTTATCCCATCGAATAACGACTTTGAAGCGACAGGATTATCGGTCACTCTTAATTCGGACTTTTGTACAGTTTGTTTTGTTTCAAAGGCATTTGCTTTATGAAGGGATGAATGTATTACACCCAGTACTGTTAAAATTAAAATAACTAATATAAACTTCTTCATTAATATCTTCCTGATTTATAACCAATATACATTTATACTACTTCCAATAAAATATCTCCCTCAAGGACAGTATCGCCGGGATTTACATGAATGTGTTCAACCACACCATTCTTCTCAGCCATTATATTATTTTCCATTTTCATTGCTTCCATGATGAGCAGCACATCACCCTTTTTAATAATATCCCCCTTCTTGATTTTTATTAATAAAATATTCCCCGGTAAAGGAGCTTTGACTGGTGTTGGGGAGCCTCCTTCCTTTTTCTCGATTTTTTCAGCCTCTGAAGGGATCACCTTGCGAACAAGGGTGGGTGTTTTACTTACTTTTGTCTCAAGGTCCATTTCAACCTCGTACATGGTGCCGTTTACTTCTATGGAAGCGATATTCTCTTCAATATTTTTAAGGTCAACATCATAATTGTTGCCTCTGATCGTAAATTTAAATTTCTTCATACAGTTTGCCTGTTAAATTCTGTTAAACTGATTTCTGACCTGGTATATTTTTGAACTCCAGGGTGAATACAATCGTGATTCTCTTTTGATGGTCAGATTTCTGTTTTCTTCATCATGATATTGATTAAAATGCAGATATAAAGCCATACTGATAGCTGCACTTACTTCTCCTGTCAGTGCTTCTTCTTTAATTTCAACAGCACTAACCCTTTTTTTCTTCAAATGCCCTCTTACATTCAGTATTTTAGGTATAAAATAAAAAACAGTGGACAAAATAACAAGTGCGCCAAACACGATCACGTATCCAACTACAGAAATGATCAGTGCATTTCCGTCTATTGCCGAAGGGTTGATATTAATATCCAGTATCATCATCATTAAATTTACAAAGGTATATTGGAATGTTTTTTCGGTGGTAACATATCTTTTTTTGTTGCAAGTGTTTTCAAGGCTCTGATTACACGAAATCTTGTGTTTCGGGGTTCAATAACATCATCGATATAACCGTACCTGGCAGCCTGATAAGGATTTGCAAATTTTTCCCGGTAATCATTTTCTTTTTCACGAATAAACTGCTGCAGTTCTTCCGGATTCTCAATTTCAGATAGTTTTTTACTTTCCAATATTTCAATTGCCCCGCGAGAGCCCATTACAGCTATTTCAGCCGAAGGCCAGGCGTAGTTTATGTCGCCCCGCAGTTGTTTCGAACTCATCACATCATGTGCCCCGCCGTACGATTTTCTAAGGGTAACAGTTATCTTTGGTACAGTAGCTTCACCATAAGCAAATAAGAGCTTGGCGCCATGAATAATAATTCCTCCGTATTCCTGGGCCGAACCAGGTAAAAATCCCGGTACGTCAACAAGTGTAAATAAAGGTATATTAAAAGCATCACAGAAGCGAACAAACCGTGCCGCCTTACGTGAGGCATTCACATCCAGAACTCCGGCCAGAAAATTTGGCTGGTTAGCAACAATACCAACAGGCATACCGCCCATTTTAGCAAAACCGATAATAATATTCCTGGCATATTTTGATTGTATTTCCAGAAATTCACCACCATCTACCAGTAGTGTGATCACATCCAGAATATCGTATGGTTTGTTCGTATCTTCAGGCACAATATCATTCAGTGTATCCTCAATCCGGTCTATAGGATCTTTAATTTCTCCCATGGGAGGCTCTTCCAGGTTGTTTTGTGGGATATAACTCAGTAGTTTTCGAATCAATAACAGACCTTCCTCCTCATCCTCAGCCACAAAGTGCGCAACTCCCGATTTTGTTGCATGCACTTCGGCGCCTCCCAGATCTTCTGTTGATATCCTTTCTCCGGTAACAGTTTGTGTCACTTTAGGACCTGTAACAAACATGTAACTCGTATTTTCGCTCATCACGATAAAATCGGTTAATGCGGGACTATACACGGCGCCTCCGGCGCATGGTCCGAATACTGCAGAAATCTGAGGTATTACCCCCGAAGCCATTATGTTTCTTTCAAATATTTCAGCATAACCGGCCAGACTTCTCACTCCCTCCTGTATACGGGCACCTCCGCTATCATTAATACCAATAACCGGAGCACCGACTTTCAGGGCCTGGTCCATAATTTTACAGATCTTCAGGGCAAAGGTTTCTGACAGGGAACCACCAAATACAGTAAAATCCTGTGAAAATACATATACAATACGCCCGTCAATTGTACCATGGCCGGTTACTACTCCGTCAGACAAATATTCCTGTCCCCCCAGTCCAAAATCGTGGCAACGGTGTGTGACAAACATATCATACTCTTCGAAACTTCCTTCATCCAAAAGAATTTCAATGCGTTCTCTGGCCGTATATTTTCCTTTTTTATGCTGCGATTCTATACGTCGTTCTCCTCCTCCAAGTTTAGCCTTTTCTCGAAGTTCTATTAAATGTTTGATCTTATCCTGACTACTCATAACTGATGTTTAACTTTTATAAATGTGTATTTAAGATATTTTCTGCTTAATTGTATAAACCTAAACGCTTTGTAAAGTTTATTCTCTTCAAATGTAAAGGTTAGAACTCACATAAAGTATGAGTTTAATCCATAATCCTGAAAATCTCATAGAGAGAAGAACAATCCGGAATTTTCAGTTACTCAAATTGTATAGTTTTTTATAAAAAACTTTCTGAATTTTCCCCTGGATACTCCCGGATAACCGGAATGTACGCATTCGGTTTTACAGATTAAAAATTTGGAAAGGATATTCTGTTTGTTTTATAACAGCAAATTTACAGTTGAAAACTCCTCTTTTTTATCCAGATTTTAAAAATAACAAAAAATTTGGTCAACCCCCCTTTTAATATGGAATAAAATATAAAAAACAGTTATATCTATTCTCTCGCATGGATTTTTAAGTCATGGCTCAACTTTTTTTGTTTTTATTATACCATCACTTCCTTTTCTCCGAAAAAATCACTTTTCTTTTTCACCCAGTCACATTATCATCTTCCATAAATTTGCTTTTTACCCGAATATCCCTTACATTTAATTCGTTATCTGGTAATTGGAAGTTGGAAAAAGTGAGGAAACCGGTAAGCCAGGTAATTTTAAAGATAATCAATATGTGCTAAAAGGCAGATAAAAACATAGTTCTATTTATTCCATTACGAGACAAAAAGAACAGGTGTATTTATGGGGATGTTTCTGTGCCATTAAAATAGAGATATTACTAAGATATGAAAGATAAAGTGAAGCTATTATCCAACATTTTGCTGATAATTACTTTTTTATTCAGTCATAGTAATCAAGTATTTGGACAAGAGAAAGTAAATTTATCAACGGGATTTGGAATACCAGAGTTATTAAATATTGGTGTGCGATACCAACTTAGTCAGGTTCAAATAGGTTTGAGTGTTGGATCAATACCAGTTCCAAATGAGAATATAATTTCTATTTCAGGTGATGTTTATTACCATTTTGGAGGGTTTTCTGAATTATCAAACAGACGTCCCTGGTACGTAAAGATTGGATTGAATTATCTTCGGGATGAAACCGAGTCTGTAATTGATAAATATTTATATTTAAATACGCGGGTTGGGAGAGACTTTAATATTTCGAATAAAATTGGAATTGAGATAGATGTTGGCGCAATTTTCCAATTAGATAATGAAGTAATAAGAAAAAAACCACCAAGTGGTTGGAATATAGATATTGAAATGCCTGTTATCCCAAGTATTGGCATAGGATTATTTTATAGAATTTAGTAGTAGTAGATAACCCTCTACTGCTGTGGGTTTGCAACCAACAGCCATTAATTCAGTCATAATAAATAAAGAGGGTAAAACTGTACATGAAACCAATAACACAAAACCACGAGATTGTAAAATTGGAGATTGTCCGAAAATCGTGAAATTATTATTGAATGATAAGCCCGCGTAAATCCTTTTCGGTAACTTTATGGCATTTAAATTAAGTGAAAAAGAATTATCCGAAAAGTCATTAACGTAAACAATTCCATTACCCTGAAAACATATATAAGCATATTCATCATGTTATTTCTGGCCTCCTCTCAGTTGAGCGCCCTGTCACTTCATACCATTAGCGGTCACATATCGGATGAGAAAGGGGAGATGCTGATCGGGGTGAATATCTTTACCCAGCAAAAGAAGATCGGGGCGGTGACAAATGAATACGGATTTTATTCCCTGTCATTGCCCGAAGGAAAATATGTGATCGTGTATATGTATCTCGGGTACGAGACGCAGCAAAAAGAGATAGACCTCACAAAGGACCTGCTTATCGATATTCACATGAAAGCATCTGTACATAATATAGAATCGGTAGAGGTGAGGGCCGAGCGCAGGGATGCCAATGTGGAGCGGGTGGAAATGAGCACTGATAAACTTCCGATGAAGACCATTAAACAATTGCCGGTGATCTTTGGTGAAACAGATGTGATCAAGACCCTCCAGTTTTTGCCGGGAGTTCAGATGGCCAGTGAAGCATCGGGCGGTTTTCATGTAAGGGGAGGGAATGTGGACCAGAACCTGATCCTGCTCGACGATGCCCCGGTTTACAATTCATCGCATGCCCTTGGATTTTTTTCGGTCTTTAACGGCGATGCCATTAAAGATGTGAAGCTATACAAAGGAGGCATACCGGCAGAATATGGTGGCCGGTTGTCCTCCATTCTCGATATCCGCATGAAAGACGGCAGCGATAACCAGTACGGTGTCAGCGGGGGCATCGGGCTTATCTCCAGCAGGCTGGCGGTCGACGGTCCGTTGGTAAAAGACAAAGGTTCCTTTTTTATTTCCGGTCGCCGTACCTATGCTGATCTTTTTCTCCCATTAGCCAGCGACAGCATGGCTAAGAAGAGCAAACTCTATTTTTACGATCTGAACACGAAGATGAATTTTCAGGTGAATGAGAAAAACCGGGTCTATCTTTCCGGTTACTTTGGCCGTGATGTGGTGAAACTTGGCAACCTCATCTCGCTGGATTACGGAAATGCAACGGGCACCCTGCGGTGGAACCACCTGTTTTCGAATAAGCTTTTTTTGAATACAACAATGATTTATACCAATTTCCACTATAACCTGGTAATAGACCAGGACCTGTTGAAAGTCGACTGGGTTACCAACATCATCGATATCACTGCAAAAGCAGATCTTACCTGGTTTCTCAATCCGGCCAATACCATTAAGTTCGGAGTTGGCACCACTTATCACGATATGAATCCGGGTCTTATCGATGCACTGATCGATACAGTTCCCTATCATTACGATCTTCCGGATAATTATGCCCTTGAACATGCAATCTATCTAGAAAATAAACAGGAATTGTCCAGCCGGTTATCCGTACAATACGGAATTAGATTATCCGTATTTCAAAATATGGGAAAGAGCAGGTATTATCTTTACGACAAATCGGACCCGCTACGATATAAGATCACAGATACGGTGAAGTATGGCCGTGGTAAGATATTCAATACCTATATGGGATGGGAACCCCGGCTTTCCATTCGTTACAGAACAGGATCGAACAGTTCGGTAAAGGCGGGTTACAACCGCATGTACCAGTATATTCAACTGGCCAGTAACAGCACAAATACGTTACCCATCAACGAATGGTTTCCAAGCTCACCTAATATCAAACCACAGATTGCCGACCAGGTAGCGTTCGGATATTTTCACAATTTTAATCATAATGTTATTGAAACTTCTGTGGAAGTATATTATAAAAAAATTCACAACGCCATCGATTTCAGGGACCATGCCGAACTGGTGCTCAACGACCGGTTGGAAGGGGAACTGCGTATTGGTGAAGCACGTGCCTATGGTGTGGAATTTATGGTTAAAAAACCGGAAGGCCGGCTCAACGGATGGATCAGTTACACCTATTCGCGGTCTCTGCGGAAAATTCCTGAAATAAACAACGGAAAAGAATACCCGGCTTCGTATGACCGGCCAAACGATATTTCTGTAGTGTTGTCCTATAAACTCTCAGACAGGATAAACATTTCGGCCGACTGGGTGTATTCCACAGCCGTACCACGAACAATGCCTACCGGCAGGTTTCAGTACGATGGTATGATAGCCCCTGTTTATTCGGACCGGAACGGAGTACGGATCTTTGATTATCACCGGCTCGATTTATCGATGACATTGTATAACAAAAAGAAGTTGTGGAAGCATCCCCGTAAAGAAGGGAAACCCCGCGGAGAATTTGAAAGCAACTGGAATTTTTCAATATATAATGTGTATGCCCGGAAGAATCCGGTATTGATACAATTCAAGCAATCGGACGATAATCCCCTGGTTACGGAGGCCAGTATTATTTATCTGTATAGCTTTGTCCCGTCCATAACGTATAATTTTAAATTCTGATCTTATTAGGAAATTGTATGAAAAGGAAATTTGCTCATAAAATAAGAAATGCATTGAATTATCCGGCAGGTAAAGGCAAACTGGTTGCAATGTTTTTAATGCTTGGATACATGACCATCTCGTGTGAAGAAAAAATTAACCTGGAACTGAATACCGAAAAGAATATAAGACTGG
The DNA here is from genome assembly GCA_963748095.1 of uncultured Bacteroidales bacterium. GTDB lineage: Bacteria > Bacteroidota > Bacteroidia > Bacteroidales > UBA10428 > CAVVIO01. The sequence continues at coordinate 83,474 of CAVVIO010000029.1, read as the reverse complement.
TGGTACAGGGCAGGATTACCAACCGGAGCGAAATCCAGCATGTATACCTTACACGTTCCGGCAGCTATTTTTCAAACGATTCGGCACAGGCAGAAACTGGGGCAACAGTGAGTATTAGCGGAAATGTTAATATTGTGAGACTTTATGAAGACAGAAATACTCCCGGCCTTTATAAAACTCCGTATGAAACTTTAGGAAAAATCGGACATACTTATACTCTCAATATCATAACCAAAGACGACAAACATTATACTGCCACCTCCTATCTCGATACGGTAGCTAATGTAGATAGTATAACAAGCGAATATGAGTATATAAAATACCTTGATCACGGATATTATAAACTTAAATTATATGCCAGGGAGCCCAAAGGGAAAGGAAATATTTATATGTTCAATGTATATGTGAACGATACGTTGGAAAACCGAAGCCTGTCCGCTACCAGCTTTCAGACCGATGAATATTTCGACGGGCAATATCTGCCAGGAATTGAGATTTATTATATCGATGAAGACAGAATTGAAACAGGGGTTAACCAGGTAAGGGTCGACATGTTGTCCATATCGCGTGAAGAATACGATTTTAATACTGCTTTTTTGAGTGAAACCAGTTATAGTGGCGGCCTTTTCTCAGGCCCTCCGGCCAATATACCCTCTAACCTTAAATGTACCGACAAAGACGGGTTAGACGGGCTCGGTTTTTTCGGTGCTTCTGCAGTTAACAGTTACAGCCTGATTATTGTTAAAAAGTAGAAATCTGTTTTTAGAGATCAGAAATTATTAACTAAGTCCGGCTAATGCATACGTGTGACTAACAGTAATCCATATGCACGTAGAGCTAAAAGTATTGTAATACGTACATAAATCTAAAAAAGTGCACCGTCCATTGTTTCAAATAGAGACTCCCTGGCTGAATGTATGATAATCTGTAAAGATCAATGTGATATTTTAGATTCAGATCTTTCAGATGTCTACAGTTACAGGTAAGGATCCTTTTGAATTAAACCAAAAATTATCCGGTATTTAAAAGGTGTTAATAATTTCCCTAAATTTATTAGGTTGTTTTGAAGCAACATAATAGGAAGTTTTTTGTTGAAGCTTAAAAATTACCTATAAAAGATACTTTTTGAATGAACCATGAATCTCCCTACAAACTGATCGACGGCGCATCAGCCTTTGGACTTGCCATATCATCCGAATCGCAGGAATTAACAGAGATTGTGAAAGATACGTCCAATCCGCTCATCGATCGGTTGGAAGCCTATGAAGATATTATGAATATAGAAGTAGGTGATACCGGACTGAACCGTGCCAGGAATATCGAACGGGAGACTGGACTGCGGCAGTTGTATTTAAAATTTGAAGGAGGTAATCCCTCTGGCACCCAGAAAGACCGTATTGCTTTTGCTCAGTGCCTGGATGCACTGCGCAGAAATTTCGATACCATTACACTGGCCACTTGTGGAAATTATGGGGTGGCATGTGCGTTGGCATCTAATCTTGCCGGATTGAAATGTATCATCTGTATCCCTGAAGAATATCATTCATTGAGAATAAAGGAAATGACAAATCTGGGGGCTGAGATCGTGCGCACACCGGGTAGTTATGAGGAGTCGGTGGAATATTCCCAGAAACTGGCTTACGAAAAAGAATATTACGATGCTAATCCGGGAGGGGCCAATACGCACCTTCAGTTGGTCGCCTATTCCGAAATCGCCACCGAAATTTATGATGTATTGCGCGATGCCCCAAAGTTAGTAGCAGCACCGGTTTCGAACGGAACTTTACTGGCAGGAGTTTACCGTGGATTTGCCACCTTGTACAAACGGGGAAAAACATCGCGCATTCCGCGGTTTGTTGCCGGTTCTTCCTATAAAAAAAATCCAATTGTGCTTTCCTTCCTGAATGGACTGGACAGTTGCAGTGATCTTGATCCTCACAGGATAAAAGAAACTAAAGTAAATGAACCACTCATTAACTGGCATTCGTTCGACGGCGATGAGGCATTGTTTGCACTGAACCGGTCGGATGGCTGGGCCATGGATATCAGCGATTCAAAAATGACCTATTATTCAAAAATACTAAAGGAGAAAGAAGGTTTAAATGTGCTTCCGGCTTCTACGGCAGGGCTCATAGCATTGCTCGAGGGATATAAGAAAAATCACATGGAAGGAGATCGCTATGTAGCGATTCTCACCGGAAGAAAATAGTTATGATTATGGATGGAAAAGCTATTGTATATTGTCAGGGAGCATTTAATACTCCCAATGGAAAAACAGCTCACGGACTGGTGAGATTTACAAAGCGATATCAAGTGTTGTCGGTGGTCGATTCGAATTATGCCGGAAAGGATGCCGGCAGCGTGCTAGATGATAAACCCAATGATATTCCTGTTTACGATTCATTAAAGACGGCCATTGAGATGGCTAAAAAATCGGGAACTTCTCCGGATTATGTTGTTATCGGACTGGCACCCGACGGGGGAAGGTTGCCTTCAGCCGCCCGTGAAGATGTTAGGTATGCCCTCGAAAGTGGTTTAAACGTTGATTGCGGATTACACGATTTCCTTACCGAAGATGAGGAGATTAGCAAAATTGCTGTAAAAAACGGGGTACAGATAAGGGATATCAGGAAACCGCCTCACCGTAACAATTTGCATTTTTTTACCGGCAATATAGAAAAAGTAGATTGTCTGAAACTTGCCGTGCTCGGGACCGATTCGGCTTTGGGTAAACGTACTACTGCCTGGATCATCGTGAATGGATTACAGGAAAAAGGATACAAGGCTGAAATGATCGGAACGGGACAAACAGCCTGGATGCAAGGGGCAAAGTACAGTTTTGTAATGGATTCACTGGTAAATGATTTTGTATCCGGAGAGATCGAACATGCCGTTTACTCGGCCTGGAAAAATGAAAAACCCGATGTGATTGTTATAGAAGGACAGGGTAGCCTTATGAATCCTGCTTACCCGGGAGGATACGAGATACTGGCTGCCGGAAGACCGGACTTTGTTATCCTGCAGCATGCACCGGCACGAAAGGAGTACGATGGATTTCCGGGTTACCCCATTCAGCCGGTCGATCAACAAATCAGGGCGATAGAAGTTATTTCAGGTAAAAAAGTGGTGGCCATCACCATTAATCATGAAAATATTGACAGAAAAGACATTGCCGGTATGTGTGATGAAATGAGCAGGCAAACCGGTTTACCTGTATTTGATGTGCTGATGGACGGACATAGTGGGCTGACAGCATTAATTGAAGAAATGATTCAATCACAAAAAAATGTAAAAAGATGACCGGAAGATCTATAGAATCACTTATTGTTTTCGAAAAGTTAACAGTGGGTCCTGTAAAAATTACTCCAAAAAAAGTAAGTGCTGTTTACAAACTGATTAAAGGTAATGGGGAAGAGGTCGAAAATGAATTGGTTTATACCTATGAGGAGAGTGTTTTTAATCCCATGGAGCCTTCCGACCGCAACCTGGCATCGATGGTAACCGCTCAGGTAGCGTTAAACTATGGACTTTTCTGTAAGCAGATTGTTTTCGACGGATTATACGACAATACCGATAAATCATTTCTGAAGGCCATGATGGAAAATACGTCACGTGAAATTTATGTGAATAAATTTCTGATGCCGAATCCGTTTCTTCAGGATGAGATGAAAGATATGCTGGTAGAAAAGAGGAATCGCTATACTGCTGCCGAAAGCCTTTTCATAAATACGGCTTTTGAAGGAAAAAAACTCGACTGGGAACACTGGGAGGTGGACAAGAACCGGCACGCAGTTCTCAGCAGCGGAGGCAAGGACAGTTTGCTAAGTTATGCTTTATTGAAAGAGATCGGGAAAGATCCTTATCCGGTATTTGTAAACGAATCGGGCAGGCACTGGTTTACTGCTATCAATGCATATCGTTATTTAAAAGAAACAGAGAAAAATACAGGACGGGTATGGTGCAACAGCGACCGGATATTCAACTGGATGCTTCGGCAAATGCCATTTATCCGGGAAAACTATGCCAATATTCGTGCTGATGATTATCCCATACGCCTCTGGACTGTGGCGGTTTTTCTGTTCGGGGTGATCCCGGTAGCCCGCATGCAAAAAGCAGGACGTATTGTTATTGGTGATGAATACGATAGCACCCAACGGGCTGTTCACCAAGGGATCACTCACTACAATGCATTGTATGACCAAAGCCGGTATTTTGATAATACCTTATCGCGCTATTACATGAAAAAGGGTTGGAATCTCAGCCAGTTTTCCATATTAAGAAGCCTTTCGGAAATGCTGATCATGAAGATACTGACATACCGGTATCCCGATTTGCAGCAACATCAGGTTTCCTGTCATGCCAGTCACGAGAAGGACGGAAGGATCTATCCCTGCGGGAATTGCGAGAAATGCCGCCGCATAGTGGGAATGCTGATGGCACTTGATAAGGACCCGAAAGGTTGCGGCTACACCGATGACATGATAAAAAATTCACTGGAAGGCCTTTCTGTTAAAAAGGTGAAACAGATAGGGAGTGATGCGGCCCATTTGTATTTTATGTTATCGGATAAAAACCTGATCAAAAAAAATGAATATACTTCGAAACTGGCTAAATCGAATCCGCAGATTATGCAATTACGATTCGATCAGGAACGATCCATGATTAACGATATACCGCAGGATCTGAGAAATCCGTTATTTTCTGTTTACAATCAATATGCCGATGGCATTACCAGGTTAATCAACCGTAAATGGGTAGAAATAGACTTGTTCAACTCCACTGAAATGAATTTGCCTTATCCTTTCGAGGTGAAACAAATTCAGCATCAAAAGGGCGGGGAAGAAGAGGACCAAAAGAAAGATTACCTGTGGGGAGAACTTACCTGGCCTGAAATACAGGAAAGATTAACGGAGATCGATACTGCTATACTGCCCTGTGGATCGGTAGAACAGCATGGCCGGCATTTACCAGTGGACCTCGATTATTTCGATGCCGATTATCTGGCGAAGAGAGTGGCTGAAGCGTGCAGCGAACCACGCCCGTTTGTACTACCTGTTGTTCCTTACGGAGTTTCTTATCATCACGAGGATTTTAAAGGGACTTTAAGTGTAAGTAATGAGAGCCTGTCACGTTTTATTTACGATATAGGCATGAACCTGGCGAAGAGCGGAATTAAAAAGCTGGTGATAATTAACGGACACGGAGATAATGCTCCTACACTGAATTTTGCGGCCCAGATGATAAACCGCGATGCAGGAATTTTTGTATGCGTTGACACTGGTGAAAGCAGTGATGAAGATATTTTTAAACTCATAAAAACCCCCAACGATATTCATGCCGGTGAGATGGAAACAAGTACTTCGCTGGCAATAAGGCCACATCTGGTGCGCATGGAAGAGGCAAAAGATATTACGGTGGAATTCGAAAATCCTTACCTTGATTTTTCATCGGGACGCGGCATTCCCTGGTATGTTCGTACAAAACTGATTTCCGAATCGGGGGTTATCGGAAATCCTTTAAAAGCATCTGTTAAAAAAGGAGAAGAGATTTGGGATATCATGGTAGCCCATTTAGTGAAGTTTATTGAAGAACTCAAAAATACCGATCCTGAAACCTTACATCAACGTAAATACTGAACTTTATGAAAATTACCCGCCTTGAAATAAAAATTCATGAAATGCAACTTTCCGACCCATATGAAATTTTTTATGAATACGTGGATAAATGTGTAAATATATTTATCAGGGCAGAAACAGATACGGGAATTACCGGGTATGGTTGTGCAGCTCCCGATAAAATGGTCACCGGTGAATCCATTCAAACTGTTATCAATGATTTTAATTCAGTTATCGAGCCCGTTTTGAAAAATGAGGATCCATTCCGGTATGTATATTTGTTGGAGGAGTTAAAGCATAAATTAACGAGTTCTCCTTCAACACTGGCTATGACAGATATGCTGTTACTGGATTTGGTAAGTAAAAAGGCAGGAGAGCCTTTGTACCGTTACCTGGGTGGGTACCGGACCTGCATGCCTACGAGTATTACAATCGGGATCATGTCAGTTTATGATACGATAGAAAAAGCGAAAGATTTCATTGCTAAAGGTTTCTATATACTAAAAATAAAAGGGGGAAAAGATATTGATACCGATATAGAGAAAGTTATTAAGTTACGGGAAAATCTGGGAGATTTTGTACGTATTCGTTTTGATGCCAACCAGGGATATAATCTGGAAAATGCCACCCGGTTTTGTGAAGCCACTCGCAGTTGTTCAATTGAATTGCTTGAACAGCCTACTCCCCGCGAATATGGTGAATTGCTTGGCATGGTCAGCCGTAAGGTAGCCATACCTATAATGGCAGATGAAAGCATCATGAACTTACGTGATGCATTCCGGCTTACATCACATGATTTTACGGATATGATCAATATCAAATTGATGAAAACAGGAGGTATATGCGAAGCATTTCACATCGACTCCCTGGCAAAAGCAGCAGGAGTGGAAACAATGGTAGGCTGTATGGATGAATCGGGCCTGGCCATTGCTGCAGGTTTGCATTTTGCTATGTCACGGTCGAATGTGGTATATGCTGACCTCGACGGACATTTCGATTTAGTGGATGATCCGGCCCGCGATGCAGTTATATTACGCGGCGGTGTTTTATATCCTACCGGTGAACCTGGTCTCGGCTTCAACCTGGATAAGTTTTTTTAGCAAAAACTGGTTTTGGGTTACTTTCTTTTTTTATCTTTTGGTTTATAAATTACACCCCTGTTATTTTTCCCGTCGATTTCAATTCGAAGCGCTCCCGGAAAGCGGATATGCCGCAAGTATTTCGATTCATAAAATACTGTCAGTGAATTGAGATATTCCAGGTTGTAAAAACCGTCGTTGGCATAAGGGTTGATCGTAAAATAACCCACCCCGAAACTGGTGAGGTTGTGGAAAAAATGAGTTCCCTGACTGGGGTCGATTTTATAATTGGACAGGCCCGATTCAATGATCAGCCGGGCAGCCGAAATATGTGACCATTTTATAGGTATTCCCAGCCACGGGTCACTGGAGCCCCACCTACCCGGACCAACCAGAATATAATTTCTTTTTTCAATAATAAATTTCTCGTTTAATTTTTCTATTTCCATTGCAATTTCGCTGCTGTTGGCGGCATTAAAAGTTTCCGGCTTAACGTAGATAATATCGTATATTTTTTCTAACCTTCCGTTTCCAAGCGCTTTTTCAGAATAAACAATTGTTTCCTCTTTACGTATGTTTTCAATTTTAAAATTTATTTTTTCAGCGTTTACAACAATGGGACGTACCTGAAGAAAATTAAAAATTTTTGGTTCGCCCGGAGGCGTGTCAAGGTTAACAGCAAATTCTATCTCAATGGGATTGTTCATTTCCTTTTCACTGATTTTTAAAAGTGTATCTAAAATTTCAGCTAAAGGAAAGGCGGAATGGTTCAATATATGAGAGAAAGTGATTATTTTTTTCCCGGGGTAATTATAACCGTCCCGGATGGTACTGTTTTCAAAATCGAAAGTAGAGGCAACGTATTTAAATGCGGCATCTTTTTCAGCATCTTTTATAGGTAATTTAAGAAGATTGACACTATCATCCGTTGACGGAACAAATTTTTGCGGATCCATATCAAGTGCATAAAAATTTTTCTGAGTTTGTTTCAGGGCAATGTCTGGAGATGACAATTGCAATACTTTTTTTGGGTATTTTGGAGAAAACCTTAATGCAACACTTCCATCTACAATAAGTTTTCCTAATCCATAGGCTATTGTTACGATACCATCTTCAGATTTTTCGGGAGATATGGGATAGAAATTAATAGAACGTGCAACTCCTGAAATGGTAGGGTAGAACCTGTTGCCATACCTGTTACCACAAATTGATTGCAGGATTATTCCCATCTTTTCCTCGTCGATAAGATTGGAAGTTGCCGACATGTAAGATTTACTTGATTTAAAATACACGGATGCATATACACTTTTAATGGCATTTTCGAGCAGGGTTACCGAATGTTTGTTACTCGATGTCATGGGTACCATATACGTGTTGTAAATTCCAGCAAATGGTTGAAAAAATGAATCTTCCAGTTTGCTTGATGAACGCACTGCTATCGGATTTTTTGCAAATGTAGCGATGGCCAGCAGATCCTGGTAAATGTGTTTTGGTAATCTGGCTTCTATAAAATGTTGCAGTATCTCCGAGTCACTCATATTTGACAAGCCTATCCGGTACAGATCGTTATCATACATGAATTCCTCAAATACTTCGGTGCTCAACACAATGGTAGGTGGAATGGTTAACAGGACATCCTTGAACCTGTTTGCCATATCTTCGCGCTTAAGTACAGTATTCATAAATGCCAGACCCCGGGCTTTACCTCCCAGCGATCCCTCACCTATACGCGAAAATACAAGGTATTCATCAAAATTCGTTTTATCGAATTCAGCGATAATACCACGCGCTTTGGAGCTTCTGAAATTAGTAATGGCTTTGTAGATATATTTCCTTACATCGTCAAGATTTTTAAAATCTTCCAGTTTGGCAGGCTTAAAGATCTGGGCAATCGGAAAAAGTGCACGGGCATTCAGCCATTTAGACAAATCGTCTTTCGAAGTATGGTAAATCAGAACGTTGTCGGGGATTGTAAGAATGTGTCGCTGCAATGCCTTCAGATTTTCTGCAACACCCACTACTTCATGGGTATCCGGATCACGAAATATGAATTCTCCGAAACCAAAATTTCGAATGACATATTCTCTAAGTTCATTTGAAAGGTTTTTGGAATATTTATGAATAAATCCGGCGTTCAATTCCCGGGCATATTTCTCGTTTGTTTTATCCGAAGATTGTAACAGAAACGGGATATTTTCATCGGTTGCATGTACCAACCTACAAAAATCGAGGCCCGCCTTGGTTTTTGTATCACGCTTGTCTGCAGCTGCTTTGTAACTAACATCGGAAATAATACCCAGAATATTATGCTTGTGCTTATTGAAAAGGGTAACCGCATCATCGTAATTTTTTGCCAGGAGTATTTTAGGGCGTCCCCTGCGTCGCAACATTTTTTGGTGTTCGTTAAGGGCCTCTTTCATAAAATCACGCGATTGTTCCAGCACAATTTTATACAGATTGGGAAGGTAAGAAGAGGTGAACCTCACGGAATCCTCAACAAGCAGGATGGCCTGCACCCCCACTTGCTCGACATCAAAATCGGCATTCATCCGGTCCTCTATCAGCTTGATAATTGCCAGCAACAGATCGGCATTTCCAAGCCATGAAAAAACATGGTCGATGGCGCTCAGATCTTCTTTATCAAGTTTTATAGATACTTCCCTTGAGAAATGAGTTAGCACCACTATAGGTATAGTATTGTATTTTGCTTTTAACTGTTTAGCCAGTTCAAATGTGTCGAGATCACTGATGCTCAGCATTTCAATTATGAGGTCGATATTTTCCTTTGATAAAATATCAAATGCCTTACGGGCAGAATCAGCATGAATAAATACCGGAGGATAGCGAAGGCTTAACGATACATATTCATTGAAGATCTGCTCATCAATGCGACCGTCTTCCTCCAGTGAAAAAAAATCGTAACTGCTGCATATTACCAATACTTTACGGATGCGCTTCTGCATAAGCAGGTTGAACGAAGTATCGGTGAAATAATAACTTTCCTTTTCAATATCTTTTAGCCTTTTTGTCATCGTAAATTATTGTAAATGAAAATCTTTATTTTTAACAATTCCCTTGTTTTCTGTCTGTAACAGGTTACTGAAACCGATATCCGGGTACAACCGGAAAAAATAAAACAGAAAATACTTCCTTAAAAAGGAAGACTTTACATCAAAGATAATAAAATTAAGTGCTGATATGCGAGAGAGGAGATGACAAATAACAGCCCGAAAATCCTTAATAAAAAGCCTGCCCTATAAGTTCATTATGAACTTTTAAGGCAGGCTCTTTGTAAAAAAAATTATAGATATCAGATATTGAAAGTATTTCCGCTTCTCAGCAGCTGATCTACGTTTTTAATCTTACTATTACTCTGGGCTTCTTCAATCTGTTTATGGAGCAGATCTTCATAAACTGAACTTTTACAGGCTCTTATCACCCCCATGGCTACAGGATAATCTGGCAATGTCATGCGTGAAAGCATGTAATGCCGGGTATCATCGGGATTGTGAGCATCATGTATCAGAATATCTTCTTCCCGGATACCATTTTGACCGATTGTTACCACTAAAAATTTTTGTCCAACCTGAATAATTCCTTTATCACGGTTTTTTCCGAATATCATAGGCTTACCGTGTTCCAGGTAAATCTGGTTATCCTCGCGTACATCTTTTCCTGTGATTTCTGCATGCACTTCATTATTAAATATAACGCAGTTTTGCAGTACTTCAACCAGTGATGTGCCTTTATGATTAGCAGCTTCAATAAAAACTTCCTTCATCATTTTCGGGTCAGTGTCAACCACGCGTGCATAAAAAGTACCCTGTGCACCCATGGCCAGTTCACCCGGAAGAAAAGGATTTTCGATTGTTCCTTCGGGGGAGGTTTTTGTTATACTTCCTTTGGGTGTTGTAGGAGAATATTGCCCCTTGGTTAACCCATATATTTTATTGTTGAATAATAAAATATTTACATTTATATTTCTTCTCAGAATATGAATGAGGTGGTTACCACCAATTGCCATAGAGTCGCCATCACCTGTAACCAGCCAGACACTTAAATTGGGATTGGCCACTTTAATACCGGAGGCTATGGGAAATCCCCGCCCGTGTAAACTATGGAAACCATATGTGTTGATATAGTAAGGGAACCTTGATGAACAACCTATGCCGGAAACAAAGACCACTTTGTCTTTATCGATACCTGTTTCCGGTAATGCTTTTTGCACGGACGAAAGTACTGCATGGCCGCCACAACCCGGGCACCACTTAACCTGGGTTTCGAGTTTATAATCTTTAAATGATAATACGTCCTGATCTGTTTCGAAAGTCATTTTAAATTTCCTCCAGAATTTCAGTGAATTTTTGTTTTAATTCATAAATCATAAATGGCAGTCCCTGAATTTTATTATATTGTAGATAATGGAACTGCGGATATTCCGAACGCAAATACCTGGCAAATTGTCCCAGGTTTAATTCACATACAATGATAGTTTTAAATTTACTGAATACTTCAGCGGTATTTTTTGGTAACGGATTGATAAAGTTGAATTGTGCCAGACTGATATTCTTACCATCTTCGCGTAATTCACTTACAGCCGTAAACAGCGCACCATATGTACCTCCCCATCCAACAACAAGCAGGTCGCCCGATTCGTCGCCAATTACATTTTGTTCGGGAATATAGTTTGCAACCCTTTTTACTTTTTCCTCACGGGTAAGCACCATTATTTCATGGTTGAAAGGATCGTGCGAAACTTCGCCGGTAACATCTGCTTTTTCAAGACCTCCAACCCTGTGCCGTAATCCGGATTGTCCGGGTACTGCCCAGAACCGGGATAATTTTTCAGGATCACGGTCGTAAGGCTGATAAGAGGGATCGTTATCTTTAACCATAGGAGGTTCGATCGCATCCATATCGTTAACACTGGGAATTTTCCAAAGTTCCGACCCGTTAGCCAGGTAACCGTCACTGAGCAAAATAACAGGGGTCATATGTTCCACTGCCAGTTTAGCTGCCAGATAAGCATAATCAAAACAATTGGCGGGAGTAGAAGCTGCAATAATAATACAGGGGCTTTCACCATTCCTGCCATACAATGCCTGAAGAAGGTCAGATTGTTCGGTTTTGGTGGGTAACCCTGTTGAAGGACCTCCACGTTGAACATCAATGACGACAAGAGGTAATTCTGTAATAACAGCCAGTCCTATGCCCTCACTTTTCAGCGCCAGTCCGGGTCCCGAGGTGGAACTTACTCCGATAGCACCTGAAAATGAGGCGCCGATTGCTGAGCAGACACCTGCTATTTCATCTTCGGCCTGAAATGTTTTAACTCCAAGGTGTTTCATCTTCGAAAGTTCCTGGAGTATTTCCGTTGCCGGAGTGATAGGGTAGGAACCCAGAAAAAGCGGTCTTCCCGATTTTTCGGAAGCTGCTATTAATCCCCATGCGGCGGCTACATTACCGGTAATATTTCTGAACAGGCCTTTTCCCTTTTTTGCCGGATTAACCATGAAAGTAGTAGCCATTGCCTCGATGGTTTCGGCATAATTATATCCGGCCCTCAATACGGCAATATTTGCTTTAATAAGTTCCGGCTTTTTTTTGAATTTATCCTGTAAGAATTTTTCTCCTATTTTCAGATCACGGTTAAACAGCCAGTATAAGATTCCGGCAACAAACTGGTTTTTTGTTTTGTCTGCTGTTTTGTTATCCAAACCGTAACCATTTATGGTTGACCGTGTAATATTGGTTATTGGCGCTTTAACAATATTAAATCCTTCCAGACTTCCGTCACCAAGAGGGTCCTCAACATACCCTGCTTTTTTATAATGTTTATTGTCGAAGTTATCAATATCTATTATAATAGTGGCACCTGGCTTCACCCAATTGAGGTTTGCTTTTAATGCCGCGGGGTTCATGGCAACCAGTACATCTGCCAGATCGCCTGGCGTTTGAACTTCTTTCTGTCCGATATGGACTTGAAAACCCGATACACCCGCAATGGTCCCCTGTGGGGCCCTTATTTCAGCAGGATAATCGGGAAAAGTTGAAAGGTCATTCCCGACAAATGCTGATGTATCCGAAAATTGTGTACCTGTAAGTTGCATCCCATCGCCGGAATCACCGGCAAACTTAACAACAACCTCTTCTAACTCAATAACTTTAGGCTTCTTTTTCATTTTCTTTATGAAAAGTTAATTGAACTTTTCGCTTTTAATTGTAAATTTACAAAAAATTTAAACTCCTATTTACTTTAAAATCAAATAATTAAATTTGAATTATTTTAAATTTTAGCAATAACAAGTTTAGATAATTATTCTTAAACCCCGGATAGATAATACGCAATTAATTGTTGTTTTATGATATAAATCAGTTTATTGGAGATTGTAGTCTAAATAATTATTTAAATTAAAATGCAGTGAATATTAATTTTATGTTAAGTCATTCTAAATAATTTACAAATAAAAACGGTTGTTATTTAAACACATTTTAAATTAAAGATATGGCAATTATAAGGTCGGTAAGGGGATTTACCCCTATGTTGGGGGGAAATTGTTTTTTGGCAGACAATGCTGTGTTAGTAGGAGATGTTGTAATTGGAAATGATTGCAGTGTTTGGTTTAACGCAGTTGTAAGGGGTGATGTTAATTCCATAAGGATTGGCAATAATGTCAATATACAGGATGGCGCTGTATTACATACCTTGTATCAGAAATCTGTTATTGAAATCGGAGATAATGTTTCAATAGCCCATAACGCGGTTATTCACGGGGCTAAAATACATGATAATGTGATGGTGGGAATAGGCGCGATCATACTTGATCATACAGAAATCGGTGAAAATTCTATTATTGCGGCGGGGGCAGTTGTATTATCAAATTCTAAAATTGAACCCGGAAGCATATACGGGGGCAATCCTGCCAGGAAGATAAAAGATGTGGAACCGGAACAGATAAATGAAATGATCCGGAAAATTGCTGTCAATTATAAAATGTATGCAAGCTGGTTTTCAGAGAACAAATAACTTCACTTCCAAAAGTCAAGTTTTTCCAGTTCAATCTCTTCATCAAAAAACATCCTGGAAATTATCTTGAAATAATCGGTATAATCGGATACATAAAACTTATCAGTTCCGGATCGCTTATTGCTGAGTAATTTTTGTCTGGAAAGTATGTCGTGCAAATAGGAAGCGACGAGTTTGGCCGAATCGAGAATATCAACCTTAAAATTATAAAATTTACTGATCTGGTTTTTAATAATCGGGTAGTGTGTACATCCCAGTATCAGTGAATCAATGTCTTTAATATCTTCACGTGACAGGTAATTATGTATAATGGCATTGCTAATGTTATCGAAAATAAATCCTTCTTCTATCATGGGAACCAGCAGTGGTGTTGCCAGTGAGGATACTCGTATCCTGTCATTGAAAGTCTTTATTTTTAAAGGGTAGGTCTTACTATTGATTGTTCCCTTGGTCCCTATTACACCTACATGGTTTACTTCTTTTTTCCGGGCAAGATGTTCCACTACCGGATCTATCACATTGATAATTATAGCCTGTTCACCGACTACTGATTTTACATGATCGTAAGCGTTAGCCGAGGCCGTATTACAGGCAATAAGTATGACTTTGCACTGTTTTTCCAACAAAAATTCAGAGATTTTTTCAGAGTAATAAGAAACAGTCTCTTTCGATTTGTCTCCGTAAGGAAGGTGTGCCGTGTCTCCGAAATAAATAAGCTGTTCATTTGGCAATAACTGATGAATGGCACTGGCAACCGTAAGTCCGCCAACACCTGAATCAAAAATCCCTATCGGTTGTTCCCGGAGCAGGTTCATGTGGAGGATGTTATATGTAAAAGCCAGCTAATTAAGCTGGCTTTTAAAATTTTATTTCAATCCCATTTTTTTCTTTACCAGCGGCAGGATATCCTCCGAGCTGTCGGAGGCGTATATAATAGCCTGGCTGTCGAAAATGTAAGTAAATCCATTTTCACGTGCCACTTCATCTATATTCTTTTTTGCTTTTTCCTGTATGGGCTGGAATAACTGGGTTTGTTGTTTCTGTAAATCTTGTTGTGCATTGGTTTGAAACTGTTGTATCCGTTCGTTCAGATCCTGAAGTTCAGTTTCCTTTGCCGACCTTATAAGTTCGGTATACGTATTTTGTTTATCGATGTAGGTTTGATATTTCTGATTGAATTCTACCTGCAGGGACTCGAGTGTTTCCTGAATTTGCTTTCTGGAAGCTTCCAGTTTTTTAGATGCACTGTCACTTTCCGGCATTGCCATAATTAATGCCTGGCTATCAATGTGACCTATTTTTAATGTGCTTTGTGCCTTCAAACTAATGCTACCTATAAGCAATGTTGCTGCTAAAATGTATTTTAAGCTTTTTTTCATTTTTAAATGGTTTTCAAAATTCGTACAAAAGTAAGAAATTAATTTTTATAACCTAATTTTCTCAATACTTCATCACTGACATCATACCTGGGATTGGTATACAACATGGTCGGTCCGCTTGCAGAATCGAAAATCACAGCATAACCATTTTCAGTAGCGATGTCTTTTACGGCATTGTATATCTGATCCTGTATTGGTTTTACCAATTCTTCGCGTTTTTTAATCATTTCACCATCCTGACCAAAATAATCATTTTGTAATTTCTTGGCTTCTTTTTCCTTGTCGATGATTGCATTTTCCCTTTTAGTCTGCATATCCTGTGTCAACAATACTTTTTCAGCCTGATAATCTTTATACATTTTATCGATCTCATCATATTTGGTTTGGACTTCTTTCTGCCATTCTTCCGACAGTTTATCCAACTGATCCTGTGCAGCCTTATAAGATGGAATGTTGCTTAATATATATTCCGTATCGACAAAAGCATATTTTTGTGCTGTTCCGGTAACAAATACTGTTACCAATATTACTAATGAAACAAATACTTTTTTCATGACTTTATTATTTAAATTAAATAATTCCGATTAATTAAAATTGTTGTCCCATTATAAATTGGAATTTACCTCCGCTGGGGTCTGTTTGTCCATAAGCAGGATCAAATCCATATCCCCAGTCGATACCCAGCATACCGAACATAGGCAGGAATGCCCTTATTCCTACACCGGCTGATCTTTTAATTAAGAAAGGGTTGAAATTATCGAACTTGGCCCATGCATTTCCACCCTCGACAAACGACAGGAGATAAATAGTGGCCTGCGGATTGGGAGAAACCAGGTACCGGAATTCCAAATAATATCGGGAGTAAACATTTCCATTATAAACCTGAATTCCAGTCCCGTTTTGAATATAATATGGAGTTACCATGTTATCGTCATATCCTCTTAAGGGAATGATATCGGAACCATACAGGTTATAACCGATCATTCCGCTACCACCTACTTCAAATTTCTCGAATGGAGAAGGCCCGATTTGTTTGTTATAATATCCCAGGTATCCGAATTCAACCTTTGTAGCTAATACCAGATTCCCGACCAAAGTAGTATACCAGTTTGCTTTGAATGTCCACTTATGAAATTCGATGAATTTGTATTTTTCAGCCGGATCAGTCACTTTGCTGAAATCTTTTCCACTTATCAAAGAATAAGGTGGTGTAAGCTGCAATCCCAGGCTTATACTTGAACCTTTCCGGGGAAAGATTAGCTGGTCCTGTGAACTTCTGGTGAGCGTGGTTGTCAATGATATTAAATTAGAAGTACCATTTGAAAAAATAAAATTCCGGTTCCAGTTATTTAACAAATAGCGCTGATAACCAATTCCTGTATATAAAGTAAAATAATCATCGGGCCATTTTAATCTTTGGCCTAACCCAATGGAAGCTCCGGAGGTTTTAAAATAGGAATCAGAGAGGGTGGGTTCATAACTAGTGTAATAATATGAAGATGAAGAGGGTAATCGCTGTGCCGAATGATAAAGTGATATGGAGAATGAATTTGGTTTTCTTCCTCCGAACCAGGGTTCCACAAAAGATATATTGTACCCCTGGTAATATTTGCCATTTGATTGAGCGCTGATGGAAAGAGTTTGTCCATCGCCACTCGGGACAGGGCGCCATGCGTTACCTTTAAACATATTACGTGCTGAAAAATTGGAAAATTTAACCCCGATTGTGCCGACAAATCCAACGCCGCCCCAGCCTCCTGATACCTGGAGTTGGTCATTGGGACGTTCTACAACGGAATATTCCAGATCGACCGTTCCGTCACTCTGGTTTGGTATAGGGTTGGGGACTATCTTTTCAGGATCGAAATGTCCCAGGTTTGCCAGTTCCCTTACCGAACGTATAATATTTGTCCTGCTGAACAAATCACCTGGTAGTGTATACAGTTCCCGGCGGATGACATGTTCATTTGTTTTTGTATTTCCACTTATAATCACCTTATTGATGGTTGCAGGCTTTCCTTCATAAATACGCATCTCCAGATCGATGGAATCGTTTTGTATGTTTACTTCCACCGGATTCACCGAGAAGAATAAATACCCCTGGTCCATATAAAGTGAAGATACGGCATCATCATCGCTTTGAAGTCGATCGTTAAGCAATTTCTGGTTATAAACATCTCCTTTTTTTATTCCAAGTACGGCATTCAAAAATTCGGAAGGATATTTTGTGTTTCCAATCCAGGTAATTTTTCTGAAAAAATACTGATCTCCCTCCTGCAAATCAATAGTTAAATCAACTCTTTTGTCATTCAGAACGGTAAGTTTGTCATCTAAAATTTTGGCATCACGATAACCGTTTTTATTATAAAATTCGATCAGTTTTTTCTTGTCTGCTTCGTAATCAGATTCTATATATTTTGAACTTTTGAAAATGTTCAGGTTAAGTTTTTTTGTTTTTTTCATAACACGGCGCAATCGCTTATCAGTAAAAACCTTGTTCCCCTCGAACTTAATGTCATCAATTTTTACCCTGCTATTTTTGTTGACATGTATATATAAATTGACTTGATTAACAGCGGCGGTATCTGCTTTCTGAACGACATTAACGTCAGTGTTAAAAAAACCTTTTTTGATATAGTGGTTTTTTATTATAGTAACCGTATTATTTATAATATTATCAGTAAGCTGACTTCCTTTATGAAGTTTTATTGATTTGAGCAGGTCTTCTTTTTCGGATTTTTTTACACCATCAATAATTATTTGAGAGATGCGGGGTCTTTCAAGTAAATGTATTTCCAGATATGCCTTGCCTCTATCTATTTTCGTTACGATAATTTTAACATCGGAGAAGAGTCCGTGTTTCCAATATTTACTAATAGCCTGGGAGATCTCATCTCCGGGGATATTAATTTTTTGTCCAACACGTAATCCGGAAATATTGATTAATACTCTGGGTTGTAAATATTTCAGGCCGGTAATTTCAATACCGCCGATTTCATACTCAACAGGGTTGGAATAATCCATTACTGGCATATTCTGATAATCGGGTTCCTGCGAAAAACTATTCAGTGATAAGAATATGAAAAGAAAAATTATATAAAACTTATACATTCCTGGGCTAACTATTAATATTTATACTATGAGACATTTGTTCGCTGATTTTTCCGAATCTTCTTTCACGGTTCTGGAAGTCGACTATAGCTTTAAACAAATGTTCCCTTCTAAAATCGGGCCAAAGTGTTGTTGTAAAGTACAGTTCTGTATAGGCGATCTGCCATAAAAGGAAATTACTTAAACGGTATTCACCGCTTGTTCTTATCAATAATTCGGGTTCAGGGAAACCGGCTGTGTTTAAAAACTGTTCGAATAAGTAGTTATCAATTTCTGAAGGATCAATTCTCCCCGATTTAACTTCTTCAGAAATTTTTTTGACTGCTTCCACAATTTCCCATCGTGAACTGTAACTTAATGCGAGAACTAACGATAAGCCGGTATTATTTTTTGTGGTTTCAATTGTTTTACTTAGTTGATTGTTTACATCCGGTGGCAGTGCATTCAGGTCACCAATTGTCTTTAACTTCACATTATTTTCGATCAAAGTCTTGGTTTCTTTATGAATAGTGCTAACCAGAAGTGTCATAAGTGCGTCGATCTCTCTTTTAGGGCGTTTCCAGTTTTCGGTTGAGAAGGCATAAAGTGTCAGATATTCAATACCTAATTCAGCCGCCCCTTCTACAGTATCCCTTACTGCTTTCACGCCATTCCGATGCCCGAAAATACGCTGGTTTCCTCTATGCTTCGCCCACCTTCCATTACCATCCATTATAATGGCAATATGTTTGGGCAGCCGCTTCAAATCAATCTTTTCCTTGTCAGACATGCTAAATTTTTTTAATTATAAGCCGGACATTTTGCTGCAAATTTAAAAAACTTATAGGTAATAAAAACACCTAAGAAAGAATACCAATCATTATTATGTACCAGCGATTTCTCTAACGGGCCAGAAACACCATCAAGCGTATCGGTAAAAGTTTTCCGAAAAGTTAATTCTGCTCCTGAACTCAAACGTTCCGTAATGTTAACTTTAATCCCTACTCCAAAAGGAATGGTGATATGATTTTTAGCATTTGCTGTTGAATTCAGAATCACTGAATATCCTAGTCCGGCAGTAATATAGGTAGAGTAGTCCCATTGTTTTTCTGTTGGAGCATATGGTAAAAAATTAAATTCAAAATTACTTCCCAGGGCCAGTAATGAGGTGGAGAACGATACATTAGGACGGTCGGGGTGATAAATTTTTGGAAAATCAAGATCACTTCCTTTAATAGTACCGTAATAAGCATTTAAACGCAGAGCATATCTTTTATTGATATTATAACGGTATAATCCTCCAAATGCAGGGGAAGGAGAATAAAAATATTTTTTTGGATTGATATCTCCCATGTAAGAAGACGTACCTGCAAATATGCCGATGTCAGCATTCCGTTGTGCAAATGACAGCATAGTAAAACTAATAAGAAAGTTTACTAACAATATTTTTTTCATGCTGAGCGGTTATAATCTGGTTTTAGTGACAACGCAAAATAACAACCTTTTAGCGCATTTAATGCCAAAAAAATCTAAAAAAAACTAAAAAATGTTAACGTTAGGAATAATAATCCCTTGTGAGTAAACAATTTTCCAATAATGGAGATCAGAAATTATATATAAGGAAATCAGCGTCTTATTTTTCTGTATTTTTTATCGAGGAACAAGGGCAATCCTTTTCTTGAAGTTTCAATCCTGAAATTTAAGGATAGTATTAAAAAATAATACATATCGGGGTGTTTGGAGTACTGCAGGTTTTTATACCCGTCGATAAAATCCGTAGTAGTAAATCTGCTGCCTAATTCTGCACCAAATTGCCAATTCTCATCAATCAGGTATTTTAAACCGATTCCAATTGGAAAAGCCAATCCAATTTTTCCATACCCGGAAACCTGGTCGATATTCTCTCCCCTGGGAACACCACTAAATTTTGGAAAGTATAAAACAGGACCTGTACCTAAAAATGCGTATGCACTTATCGTACTGTAATAGTTAATCATCCCGCGTTTGTTATACATGGCCGCTGATTGGCGGTGTCTTTCCTCCTGAAGAAAATAATATTCTCCAAGAACAGTAGACTCAAAAACAGTGGTTTTATATGAAAATCCCCTTTCTTCATTTTTGGCACCGATATCTGATCCTGAACCGAATCCGAGCCCTAAATTGAGTCTAAGTGAGTAATGCGGATTGATTTTGTACCTTGCCCCCAGTGCAAAAGCAGGTTTGGTCTCATCGAATTTGATATCTTTCAGTCCATATAGGTTGGATGCGCTGGCTGTTCCTCCTATATCACCAAAAACCTGGGTGTTGCCTACGCCAACATACGCCTCTATCCGTTTTAATTTCCAACGTTGCGAAAAGGCCGGTGTTGCCAGAAAAATAATGAATAGGGAAATTTGCAATTTTCTGATCATAAGCTGGTTTTATACCTTCTACACAAATTTAGAAAATAAATTTATAAAAACAGTTCATCGATATTTTAACTTTAGTTATGATAATTTTGTTACAATTTAGTTGCTGTTATTTTGAAAATAACAAGTAAGTGGTTATGATACAGATCATTAATTGTCTTTCGTGGTATCAATTCCTCTTATCAACTCCCCACATCAGTTTATTCCGAATGGTACCATAGAAATTATTATCAGGAAGTTTGAGCATTTTCAGTTTGAAATTTGCTTTGCTTATGGTAAATTCATAGGTATCGTTAATTACAATAGTACGATTATCGAGTGTAACAAGCAGATTTTTACTGCGACTGTTTACTTTTAATTTAATTACCTGGTCATCAGGGATTACAATAGGCCGTACAGTAAGGTTATGTGAGGCTATTGGAAGTATAATGAAATTTTTAGAAGATGGCAAAACAATTGGACCACCTACACTTAATGAATATGCGGTAGAGCCCGTAGGAGTGGAAACAATCAGACCATCTGTCCAGTATGTATTCAGAAATTCGTTGTTCAGATAAGCATCAATGGTAATCATGGAAGAATCTTTCTTTTGAAGTGTTACCTCATTCAGAGCGTAATCCATATCCCCAAAAAGTTTTTCGGTGGTTTCCAGCCGTAAAAGCGAACGGTATTCGAATTTGTAATTTTTTTGGTAGATGGCCTCAAAAGCAGAAGTAATATCTTCTTTTGAAATATTTGCTAAGAAACCTAACCTGCCGGAATTCAGACCAATTAAAGGGATATCAAAATTTCGTACATATTGTATGGCTTTCAGAAAAGTTCCGTCACCGCCAATACTGATCATAAAATCTATATCTTCCGGTGTGTCATCGACGTTTGAGAAAAAACCGTCATATTTTGGATTACATTCAATGTCGTTTGTTAAAAAATCATAGAACGGTTTGTATATAAAAACTTCGGTATTATGACTTCGTAATGTTTCAAATAATTCCTGAATAAATGGTTTGAATCCGGGATTAAATGTCTTACCATATATGGAAATTCTCATGTGTAATAATTTCTTTTTTTACGGTTTTCAGATATTGAGGTATTTCATAAAGGAATCATAACGGTTTTCATAAAGGCTGTCCATATCATCCTCATCCATAAACGAAGCCTTGATAATATAATTATACCGGTTAAAGGTCTGTACAATAGAAGAAAGCTCCCTGCGGTTTATTTTAAGGGTAACTTCCATTTTTGTGGAATCACTGTGATTGCTGACGTATAAGCTTAAAATTTTAGCATCGTTACTTTCCACTATCTGTGCTATTTCTGTAAGGGAATAATCATTCGAGTTCAGGTAAAGAACAATGATACCACCTGGTTGTTTCAATGCTGAAAGATCGGCGAAATAATTCAACAGGTCTATCAGGGTTATCAAACCCATATAATGGTTATTGTGATCGAGAACCGGTACTACCGTGAGATTTAACCGCGATACCAGCTCAATTACTTCGTAAATATGCTGATCGTAAGTAACAAACGGGCTGAATAATGAAAGGCTGTGATTTCCAATTGGTTCATCTGCCATATTCATATCATATATATCCTTATCGGAAATGAGGCCTAGAAAGTCTTTGTTGTTGACTATCGGCAGGTGAGATATCCGGAAGATGTCCATCCAGTAAAGTGCTTTCTGACCGTTATCGGAGGTTCGTAACGAGGGAACTACTTCTGATATTAAATCTTTTGCAAGCATACGTTCAAAGTTATCGGAAAATACTCGTATTTTTGCTGTTTCTCTTATAAAATTAATGATATTTTTAGAATGACCCGATTAAGTGTAAATATAAATAAAATTGCAACACTTAGAAATGCAAGGGGAGGGGATGTTCCCGATGTTTTGAAAGCTGCAATCGATTGTCAGCAGTTCGGCGCCCAGGGCATTACCGTTCACCCGCGACCAGATGAGCGGCATATTCGTTATCAGGATGTACGAGATATTAAACCGATAATTGTCACAGAATTAAATATGGAGGGATATCCGTCTGAAAAATTTCTTGAACTGGTTGCAGAAGTAAAACCCGATCAGGTAACTATGGTACCCGACCCGCCCGGGGCAATCACCTCCAGCCAGGGATGGGATGTGAAAAGTAACAGCAGTTTTCTTACGGATATTGTAGCAGAGTTACAGGCTTCCGGAATAAGGACTTCTCTTTTTGTAGAAACGGATCTCCGACAAATTGAAGCAGCTGCTCTTACCGGCACCAACCGGATTGAATTATATACTGAACCTTATGCACGGATTTTTCCAAATGACAGGGAAAAGGCTGTTGCACCGTTTGTGAAAGCTGCCGAAAAAGCTGCAGAAGCCGGGTTGGAAATAAATGCAGGCCATGATCTTAGCCTGGAAAATCTCCGGTTTTTTTATGAATGGATACCTTTTCTGAAAGAAGTTTCCATCGGTCATGCGCTTATTTCAGATGCATTGTATTACGGACTTCAAAAAACAATTCAATTATATCTCGATCAGCTTAAATAATGAAGTTGTATTTCAGGAAATTTGGTAATGGAAAGCCCCTGATAATTCTTCACGGGCTATACGGATCGTCTGATAACTGGTTTACTTTTGGCAAAACACTTTCGAAGTTTTACGAAGTGTATCTCATAGACCTTCGGAACCATGGGCGTTCGCCTCATTCCGATGAACATAATTACAAATTAATGATTCAGGATCTGGCAGAATTCTTCGAAATGCACCAACTTGAAAAAGCAGTAGTAATGGGGCACTCCATGGGAGGAAAAACAGCCATGTTGTTTGCATTAAGGTATCCTTCATTTGTCAGTAAACTGGTGGTGGTAGATGCATCCCCTAAATCATACGAAAGTGATCCTTATATAGCAGATCAGATAAAACTACATAAAACCATAGTTACAGCGTTGGGTAATTTCGATATTTCTGCTGTTCATTCAAGAGAAGACGCGGATGAAGTGCTGGCAAAAGAAATACCGAATTCGAGGATCAGACTTTTTCTTTTAAAGAATTTAAAAAGAGATCCCCAAGGTCATTATTACTGGACATTGAACATTAGTGTCATCTCCCGAAATCTGGAAAATATTTTAAATGATTTTGATTCTGATCTGTGGAAAGATATTGATAATCCGCACGATTTTCCGGTATTGTTTATTAAAGGTCAGTTATCGGATTATTTACTCGAGACGGACAAAAGTAAGATACAGGAACTTTTTCCTAATGCTGTTCTTGAAACTATACCAAATGCAGGGCATTGGGTGCACGCTGAACAGCCAAAATTATTTCTTTCTGTTTTACTGAAATTCCTGCAGCAGAAAAATTGAAAAATAAATCAACCGGCAATTTCAATATTTTCTTCTTTTATCAGATCTTCATTTTTATACCGGAGCATAAGCTGAGCAATAGCAACCACATCTTTCTGGCAATAAGTTACAATTGATTCCAGGTCTTTTTCTTTCCAGTAAATGCCAGCTACCATGCTGCCGTCTATTTTATCTTTCGGACTGGGAATATCGAAAATGTTGGTAAGCAGATCGAGTGATGTAAAATGTTTGTAATCTCCGAATTTCCACAATTCCATAGTATCCAGCAGGCTGGTTTCCCAAGGTTTTTTACCTGCAATATCCAGCAAGGGAGGTAATTTAAGCCGGTTAATTAATATGCGGCGGGCAATGTACGGGAAGTCAAATTCTTTCCCGTTATGCGCACATAATATAATTTTACGTTTGGCATTCAGATCTTCCAACATTTCAGAAAAATCCGTCAGGAGTTTTTTTTCATCATCGCCTGCAAATGATTTCAGCCGGAAGTATCGGTCGCTATCTTTAATATGTATAATACCGACTGAAATGCAGATAATCTTCCCGAATTCGGAATAAATACCTGCCCGCTGATAAACATCTTCTGCCTGTTCTTCCGGTTTTCTGAAATAGGAAGATTTCTTTTCCCACAGATTTTTGAGGTTTTCAGGTTGCTCACTGTAATCTGGATACAATGGCACGGTTTCGATGTCTAAAAAAAGAACATCCCGGATTTCTATGTTGTCTAACATAATCTCAGATTGAATTATAACAGGAAATGAAATAAAATAACTAAAACGATGAGAAGATAAAAAAAATGATTATTTCCTGCAAATTATCTGCTGATATTATCCTAAAGAACAGAAATTAAAAAAAATTAAAGTATCAATGGTTATTCTTGTTGTAGTCTGTTCTCGATATAAGAACGTATAAGTTTCCCTGCAACGGTGTTATTACCACCATGTGTGACAATGAGATCGGCATATTGCTTCGAAGGTTCCACAAATTGATCATGCATGGGCTTTACTGTTTTAAAATACCGATCGATTACTTCCTGGTGATCACGGCCGCGTTCTTCCTTGTCGCGTACAATGATTCGTGCCAGCCGGTTGTCGGCTTCTGCATCAATAAATACTTTCAGGTTATATAATCCCCTAAGTTTAGCATCGATAAAAAGCAACAGTCCTTCAACGATCAGTACTTTACAAGGTGTAACGGTATGTGTTTCCGGTAAACGTGTACATGAGATAAAGGAATAGGTGGGTTGTTCAATGGAATGTCCAGCCTTTAACCGGTTGACATGTTTGGTCAGCAATTCAAAATCAAGCGCATCCGGGTGGTCGAAATTCAGCTTTCTTCTTTCTTCAAGGGGGATATCGTCGTTATCCTTATAATATGAATCCTGATGAAGTATGCTGATATCCTTTGCTGAAAGGTTAATCAGCAAATTCTTTACAAAAGTAGATTTCCCCGATCCTGACCCCCCGGAAATGCCAATGACTAACATATTATATGTTTTAGTAATACTTTAAAATAATGGTTAAATTTGCAGCCGTCAAAACTATAATAAATTTTATCAATTGCGTAAGATGATTAAACATATTGTTGCATTCAAATTAAAGAATACAAATAAAGAGGATAATATTCAGGATCTTAAGTCGAAACTGGATCGATTGCCGGAAGTCATTCCGGGTGTATTGACTTTTGAAACCGGGAAAAATATCAGCGATCGCTCTTCTGCATATGATCTTGTACTCATATCAGAATTTGGCAGTCAGAATGATTTGGACATGTACAGAAATCATCCGGAACACCTGAAAGTATTGGACATTATACAGCAAGTTGTTGACGATACCGTGGTAGTTGATTACGAGGTTTAATATTATTGTTTAAGAAAAAAACTATGAATAAATTATATCCATTAAAATTTGAACCTATACTAAAAGATAAGATATGGGGGGGGCGCAAATTACGCGATTTTCTGAACAAGAAAGATGCTTCGGATAAAGCGGGAGAAAGTTGGGAAATTTCCGGATATAAGGACAATATATCAGTTGTATCCAACGGATTTTTGGCCGGTAATACTTTGCAGGAATTAATTGAAGTTTACATGGGAGACCTGGTAGGTGAGGGTGTGTTCGAGAAATTTGGTATTGAGTTTCCATTGCTCATTAAATTTATCGAAGCACAAGACGATCTTTCCATACAGGTACATCCTGATGATAAACTGGCACATGAAAGACATAATTCATACGGAAAAACGGAGATGTGGTATATTTTGCAAGCTGAAAAGAACGCCCATTTGATATTGGGTTTCAACAAAAAGATCGATAAAGATACCTACCTCCTATATCTTAATAATAAAACATTACCGGAAATTCTGCACGAAGAAAAGGTAAGTTCTGGTGATGTGGTATTTTTACCCGCAGGAAGAGTGCATGCTATCGGCGCCGGTATCCTGCTAGCAGAAATTCAGCAAACATCTGACCTTACGTACAGGATTTATGATTACAACAGAAAGGATACAAGTGGTAATCTCAGGGAATTACATAACGACCTTGCCCTCGATGCCATTGATTTTAGTTTACCTGATCAGTATAAAATTGATTATGAGAGAACGGAGAATAAAAGTTCAGAAATGGTTACATGTAATTATTTTACAACTAATTTTCTGAAGTTTAATCAGCCGGTAGAAAAAGATTATGGTCTGATCGATTCGTTTGTAATATATATGTGTGTAGGGGGAAAGTTTGAAATAGATTTTAAAGGAGAGGAAGCCATCCCGGTAACTATGGGAGAAACAGTACTGATACCAGCCGAACTGAATGAATTAACCATTAAACCGGATCAGTCGGCAGAGATTCTGGAAATATATATTAAATGAATAAACCAACACTGTTTTTAAATATCAGAAGAATTCATGCAAATTAAAAGTTCTACCTTTATTAAAAGTAGTGCCGGTATATCTTCCTGCCCTCAACCGGAGAAACCTGAATATGCTTTTGTGGGACGCTCGAATGTAGGGAAATCTTCCCTTATAAATATGCTGGTCAGACGTCGTAAGCTGGCCAAAACATCGTCAACACCGGGGAAAACACAACTGATCAATCATTTTATGATAAATGAACAATGGTACCTGGTCGATCTGCCGGGGTATGGTTATGCGAAAGTACCACTCAAAGAAAAAAAGGTATTTACACAAATAATAAGTGAATATCTTCTTCAACGAAAAAACCTTTATTGCCTTTTTGTGCTGGTCGATATACGCCACTCCCCGCAGAATAACGATCTTGAATTCATGGAGTGGCTTGGGATAAACCAGATTCCGTTTTCCATTGTATTTACCAAACTTGATAAACTCACGGAAAGAAAACTTGCAGATAATATTAAATTATATCAGAATGAACTTTTAAAAAGATGGGAATCGTTGCCGCCTTTATTTAGTACTTCCGCAGTATCAGGCAGAGGAAGGGAGGAGATTTTGGATTTTATCGACAAGACTAACAGCGCTGTTGACATTTAACTGATTATTTTGCTTCACAATATTTTAATATTACTTCAATAATTTTTTACATTTGCAGCGCAATTCAATTAATGAAAAATCGAATAATAAAAAGATGAAAATCAAGGCTCCTGTTAAATTTTTTGCCGGCCGGGCTTCTAGTTATTTAGCTGAAAAAATCACAACAAGTTTTGGTACCGAACTGGGAAGGACGTCGGTACTTGAATTTAGTGACGGTGAATTCCAGCCTTATTATGAAGAATCAGTGCGGGGATGTATTGTTTTTATTATCCAATCTACATTTCCCCCTTCGGATAACCTTATGGAATTATTGTTGATGATCGATGCGGCAAAAAGAGCTTCAGCATATAAAGTTGTTGCCGTAATACCTTACCTTGGCCTTGCTCGTCAGGACAGGAAAGATAAACCAAGGTGTTCCATCGGGGCCAAACTTGTCGCCGACCTGTTGACGAAGGCCGGGGTCGACCGTGTCATGACAATGGATTTGCATGCTGATCAGATTCAGGGATTTTTCGATATTCCTGTCGATCATATTTATGCATCCTCACTATTTGTGCCATATATTAAAAGTCTGGAATTACCCGATCTGGTGATTGCTGCACCCGATATGGGCGGTACAAAAAGAGCCAGCGCTTACGCGCGATTTCTGAAGGCAGAAATGGTTATTTGCTATAAACTACGGAAAAAGGCCAATGTAGTAGAAGAGATCAAGGTAATAGGAGATGTGAAAGATAAAAATATCGTGATAGTGGATGACATGATTGATACTGCCGGTACGATATGTCTTGCTTCCGATCTTATGAAAGAAATGGGAGCAAAGAGTATCCGGGTTGTGGTTACTCACCCGGTTTTGTCGGGTCCTGCATACGAACGTATTGAAAAATCTTCAATTACAGAAGTAATGGTGACAGACTCGATTCCGCTGAAGGATTCGGGAGATAAAATAAAAGTAGTTTCTGTGTCCGATCTTTTTGCAGACGTGATTAATAAAGTATATAAATATAAATCGATAAGCTCGAATTTCATATTTTAATTAGTATATTTGCACTCCTTTTTTAGAAAAGGTTTAAAACAATGGTGTGATGGGGAATAGGCGCCCACATTTGCCAGCATTCCAGGTAGCACTTATTATTAATTGTTTAAACTTCAAATATTAAAATGAAATCAATAGAAATTAAAGGTACCGAAAGAAAAGACTTTGGGAAAAGCTCAATTAAAAAGTTACGCGTAAATGGGAATATTCCCTGTGTCATTTACGGTGGTGAAAAAAACATTCATTTTTCAGTTTTTGGAAATGATCTTAAGAATTTGGTTTATACGCCAAATGTATACCTGGTGAATCTAAACATTGATGGAAAATCATATAAAGCCATCATGAAAGATATTCAGTTTCACCCGGTAACTGATCATATTCTTCATATCGATTTTATAGAAGTCTTTGAAGATCGTCCAGCCATCATTAAAATCCCTGTTGAGATTACAGGAAGTTCCATTGGGATAAAGAACGGTGGTAAGTTGCGTCTCAGAAGAAGAAACCTAAAAGTAAAGGGATTGGTGAAGTTTATACCCGATACCCTGAATATTGATGTTACTAAAGTGGATATTGGTGACGTAATAAAAATAGATGACCTGTCATATCCCAACCTTGAGATACTCGATCCGGGTAAGTCAATGGTAGTGGGTGTCATTTCATCGCGTCTTGCTGCTAAGGGGATGACTGTTGAAGATACAACAGCAGAAACTGCAGAAGTTGTTGAAGGTGACGAAGCAACAGCAACTGCTGCTGAAGAGGAAACCTCTAAAGAAGAATAAATTTCTTTTGAATTTTGAAATATCTTATTGCAGGATTGGGTAATATTGGTGAAGAATACCAGCATACCCGTCATAACATAGGATTTAAAGTATTGGATGCCATAGCCGGGGCATCCAATATTACTTTTAAAGATAAACGATATGGTTTTGTTACAGAACTTAAGTACAAAAGCCGTATTCTTATTTTGTTGAAACCTTCTACTTATGTCAACCTCAGTGGAAGGGCTGTAAATTACTGGCTCCAAAAAGAAAAAATTCCCATTGAGAATTTAATGGTCATTTCCGATGATCTGGCCTTACCATTTGGGAAACTCCGTCTGAAATCAAAAGGCAGTGCGGGAGGACATAATGGTCTTGAAAGCATTAATGTAACGCTTGGAAGACAGGATTACGCGCGGCTGCGTTTTGGCATTGGAAACGATTACTTTCCCGGACAACAGGTAAATTATGTTTTGGGCGAGTGGTCCGAAGAAGAGGAAAAATTATTACCCGAACGGATTAACGTCTCCAAAGAAATCATTTTAAGTTTTAGTACGCTCGGTATCGAACGCACTATGAACCTTTTCAACAACCGTTGAAACGCTCTCTTTCTTTTGCACTTACTTTCCCGCAATTCCTGTTAAAGATTTGTTAATTGTTCGTACAAAAGGGATTCTGCATTATATTTACCTTGTGGCACAAATGAATAAATATAGTATTAAACTGATTGTAATACTTACATCTATTGCACTGATCGGGTTAATTTCAGCACAGGTAATTCTTTTTTCAAAATCTTACACAATTGCCAGGCAGCAGTTCAATCACCGGGTCGACCGGGCTTTATCAGATATAATATCCGAATTGAAAGATTATTCAGACACTTCAATAGTTGTTTTCCGAAAATCAAATTATCACCTTTCTGATGTTAAAAATAATTCGATTCTTGAAGTGATCGATACTACACTACTAGATACACTGTTTAAAAAGTATGTGGATTATCACCGTCTTGACAAAAATTATTTTTATGCAATTGTGAAAACCGCAGGGGATTCAATTATATATCGTTCACAGGGATTTAAAAATGCCAGGCTGAAGAATGCTCATAAAGCCTGCCTTTCGGAGCTGTGGAAAAAAGAATATTATCATCTTGCTATTTACTTTCCCGGTGAAAGACACTTTATTATTTTCGATTTATCTTTATGGCTATTGGTATCGTTTGTTTTTTTGAGCGCTGTAATATTTGGATTTGTGTATACTATCCTAACAATATTACGACAGAAAAAACTCTCTGAAATGAAAAACGATTTTATCAATAACATGACACATGAATTTAAAACGCCGATATCAACAATTGAGCTGGCAACAGATGTGTTATTGTCTGCTCCTTCCTCTTCCGGACGTATTCAAAAGTATTCCAGGATCATTCATGATGAAAATCAGCGAATGCGGTCACTGGTGGAGCAGGTATTAAAAATCGCCATGCAGGAAAACAGCGAACTCCGGCTGAATAAAGAGAAAATTGATATTCACCGGTTAATAAGCGAAACGGTGGATAATCTTTGTCTGGAAAGAAACGAAAAAAACATTAAGGTTGATTATCAGTTGAAAGCTGTTACGAATATTATTTCAGCAGATATTATGCATATCCGGAATGTGATAACCAATATTGTAGAGAATGGAATAAAGTACAATAAAAAAGATCCGTTAATAATTATAACAACCAAAAACAAAGATGGTGGTATTCTCATGTCGTTTGGGGATAATGGCATAGGTGTCAGTCATGAAGAACAAAAGAGAATATTCGACCAGTTTTACCGTGTTCCAACGGGTGATGTTCATGATGTGAAAGGTTTTGGACTAGGATTATTTTATGTAAAAACGATTGTTGAAGCACATCATGGTTTTATAAAAGTTCGTAGTGAAGTAAACAAAGGGAGCCGGTTTGATGTTTTCCTTCCTGTAGCATAGCATCTCTTCTCATCTGCTAAATTTTCTTAAGAAATGATATAATATAAGGGCTGATTAATATGGAAAAATCAAGAGGTAAAATTCTTCTGGTTGAAGATGACAAAAACCTGGGATTTGTTATTAAAGATTTCCTGGAGATGTTATTGTTCCATGTAACATTAAAAGAAAACGGATTAAGTGGATTAACCGTCTTCCGGGAAAAAAGTTATGACCTGATACTGCTTGATGTGATGTTGCCAAGAATGGATGGGTTCACTGTTGCAGAAGAAATAAGGAAATACGATTGCGAAGTTCCGATTATATTTATTACTGCGCGGAATATGGATCAGGACAGGGTAAAAGGTTTTCGTGTCGGAGCAGATGATTATATTGTAAAACCATTTAGTACAGAAGAACTAAAACTCAGGATCAGGGCGGTCATGCGCAGAACTAGATATAATCCGCTTGCCGGAAAAGATGCAATATATCGCTTTGGGGTATTTACTTTTAATTCTAAAAATCACCGGCTGACTTCTCCGTCAGGCGAAAAGCAGCTTACCCGCCGCGAAGCAGAAGTGCTGTTGTTGTTATGTAAGAATATGAATGAAATTCTTCGCCGTGAAGTGGCTTTACGCAGTATATGGGGAGAAGATGATTATTTTATGGGCAGGAGTATGGATGTATATATTACCAAATTAAGAAAGATATTAAAAGAAGATCCGAATGTCTCCATCACAAATATCCATAATACCGGTTTTAAACTGGAAGTCCATCAGGTAGTAAGTTCTGAATAACTCAATGTTAAAAGTAAATTATGCTGCTGACCATGAGACTATAGTGTTAAAAATTTGTGAAATCACTCCAGTAGGGTAAACATTGTTTACTAATTATATAGTACTCTTATATTTAACGTTGACAACTTACTTATATTAACTTAAGGAAAGATGTTTTTTTACTCACCGCTTTGTCTCCTGACTCCTGACTTCTGACTTCAAACTTTTTCAGACGAATAAACAAACAACATTCTTAGATCTGAAAGTCCTTGAAATAGCTAAAATACGTAGCTCATACCGGTATAAAATCCAAAGGTATAGGGGTATTTGCTAATGTTGGAATTTTCATTAATAGAATTAAGGTAATATTTAAAAATAGGTTCGAGGTTTAAGATAAACTTTGACGATATCGGATATTCAATGCCAAATCCTATCGAACCACTATAATTAATACGGGTTAATTTATTTTCTACAGGGATTAGATAATTGGAAGAATTAATGCCCGGATCGAAATGGAGATCATTACCAAGAAGGAAATTGGTACTGACTCCACCCAATATATCAAAATCAATGGTTTTATCAATAATTTTATATCTTAGTATAAATGGGACTTCAAGATATTCATAGTAATGTTTAGCGGAAATTATTGAATTGGAAATGTTATTGGAACCAACAGAAATAGTAGTTATATTGTTATACTGATCGAGATTGCTTTGATTCAGGGGTGAATATGAATATGTTGGCTTGTTTATAAAAGAACTGGATAGAAATTTGTTTACGGTATTATTTACTATCTGGGAGGCATGAATGGTCTGTCCCATTTTTGTATAATATATTCCAGACTGAACAGATAAACGCCGGTTTGCAGCGTATTTAACATTTAATCCGCCTGCATACGATATAATTCCTTTTTCTGCATTGTTGATATTACTTGTAGCACCTGCCGATAAATCCTTTGATGAAATTTCCCGGTATGCATAAAGTGGAGCCACCTGTCCCCCGATGATCCACTCTTTATAAGGATTTTTCTGGCTAACTGGAATTGCATCAATATCAGTCAGATCGTCCTTTAAGGTTATCTTCTCACTTGAAATCTGTCTCGTTGTAGTGGATATAATAATTTTACCAGGTAACTGGATAACAGGGATATCTGCAATTCTTGCATCCTGGGGTTTAAGCCTTTCCCCGGTAATGGATTTAGCAAATAAACGATCATTTTCAGTTATAGGTAATTTGACTTGTTTTTCAGAAACATTTACTATTTGATGCTCATTGTTTAGAACGGATCTTTTATTGTTTGGTGTTTTTTTCTCCGGAATTGCTGCCATTTTACTATTAATGGTCTTTACAGTTATTTCCTGTTTATCTGGTTCAGTCGGTTTTTTCTCCGTAATTTTTTCTGTTGCTTTTCCGGTATTTTCTATAACTGTTTCTTTTACTTTACCGGAAGTCTGACTTTCTGTAATTACTGTGGGTTTGTTTTTGTGTTGTAACATAATATAACCCACTCCAAGTGATATAAATAAAAGGAATCCGGCAGCAATTTTGAAAAACAGGGCCATGCCCCGGTTCTTTTTCTTGTGCCCTAGTTGAAGCTCGATTCTATTCCACACCTTTTGTGGAGGAGTTTCCTCGATATTCCAGAGTTTTTCCCTGAACAACTGATCTATATTTTCACTCTCTTCCATCATTATTTATCAACCAATTTGTATCGATGCTTTAAAATAGCGTTTTACTTTTTCCTGCAATATATTTCGTGCTCTGGAGAGATTGGATTTGGATGTTCCTTCGGTAATATTCAACATCTCTGCAACCTCTTTGTGAGAGTATCCTTCAATGGCATAAAGGTTAAATACGACCCTGTATTTTGGTGATAATTCCTGTATAAATCTAAGAAGTTCATCAGCTGTAAGATTGCTGGTTATTTCATCTACCCCATACTGGGATATTTCTTTTATGCTATCACTGATGTTAATTACCTGGTATTGTGTTCGGTATTTTTCAATAGCTGTATTCACCATAATTCGTCTTATCCATCCTTCAAATGCTCCTTTAAATTCAAACTGATGTATTTTCTCAAATACTTTTAAAAATCCATCCTGTAATACATCCTGGGCGTCACTGTAATTACCCGCATATCGTAAGCAAATGCCGTACATCTTTGTTTTGAACAATTCATACAAAGCCTTTTGAGCTCCTGACTCTCCTGCCTGGCACCCCTTAATGATATTTGTAAGCTTATCGATCAATTAATACACGAATTTTCTTAAATTTATTAAATTATTTTATTCACTCCTGATTTCGTGCCATTAAATTTTTAGAGTGCCGTTCATGTTAAGGATGCAAAAGAGTGATAAATGGTTGCGTTGATGCATACAGAATATATTCACTATATCACGCAACTTTTAAGGACTTTATCTCATCTTAATATATAAAAATCTGAAATGCCATGAAAAATAAGAGTTATTTTTTTGTAATACCTTTTGTGTTATTTATTTCCCTCAATAGTTGTGAAAAAAATGATTCGCAAACTAATGAACCTGATTCATTATTAAAAAGTACCCGGGAAATAGTCTCTTCTGATAATGATTTTGGAATAGAAATATTTAAATCTGTTCTTCAGAAAGAGGCCGATTCGTCCAATGTGTTCATATCTCCTGTCAGTATTTCACTGGCATTGGCAATGACATACAATGGAGCGGAAGGAACTACTAAAGAGGCCATGGAAACGACTTTAAGAAAGTCAGATTATTCTTTTAACGAGATTAACCAGCTTTATAAAAATCTGATGCAGGGATTGCTATCTGTTGATCCGAAGGTAACGCTGGAAATTGCAAATTCTATATGGTACAGGCAGGGATTTGAAGTGATTCCGGATTTTATAAATGTGAACCGGAATTATTATAAGGCTGAAGTCAATGCACTTGATTTTAATTCACCGAATTCTGTATTAACTATCAATAATTGGGTTTCAGATAACACTAATAATAAAATTGATAAAATCATTAATGAGATACCTGGTGATGCTGTCATGTACCTAATCAATGCCATTTATTTTAAAGGTACATGGACGTATGAATTTGATAAAGGAAAAACTACCGACAGAACATTTACATTAATGAATGACAGCACTGTTGATCTTCCCTTCATGGAACAGGAAACCGACCTCAATTATCAGCATAATGATTTATTTAGTGCAGTTGAACTTCCATATGGTAAAGCTAATTACAGCATGATCGTTTTGCTTCCAAATTACGGCAAAACGATAAATGATATAATTGCCGGGCTTAATTCCGATGCATGGAATTCTTGGACTCATGATTTTAATGAACAGGATGTGGTTGTTAGATTACCTAAATTCAGGTTTCAATTCAAAGAAAAACTGAATGATGCGTTGACAGATATGGGAATGGGTATTGCATTTACCAATGCAGCTGATTTTACGAAAATCAATGATAAAGGCGGTTTGAAAATATCAAAAGTTTTACATAAAACCTTTGTGGAAGTCAACGAGGAAGGTACTGAAGCAGCTGCTGTTACTTCTGTTGAAATAATTTATACCAGTGCTGAAGTTCCATCAGCACTATTTTTTAACGTAAATAAGCCCTTTTTATTTATAATCCGCGAAAAAGAATCGAATGCTATTATTTTCATTGGCAGGGTGATGAATCCTGTTTGGGAGACATAATTTATTTTCCTTAGTTTGAGCAATAGAAAGTATAAATAAACTATAATTATCTATCCTGACCATAATGAACAGGTGTACATTTTCGTACATTTCTTGTATCAAATCGTTACAAATTTCTTTTTAAAAAATGTAAGTATAAATAATCAATGTTTTTATAATGCATTGATTATTAATTAATAAATAATTACGGCATGAAAGTTGGTAATCACAACCATTATCACTAACCTATTTGAAATTATATGATTCAGTTAAAACAGCTTCACAAATCGTACGTCAACGGGACTAATAAACTTCATGTACTTAAGGGCATTGATCTGAATATAGAGCATGGAGAAATGGTTTCCATCATGGGTTCCTCCGGATCGGGGAAGTCAACACTTTTAAATGTGTTAGGAATTCTTGATAACTACGATTTGGGTGAATATTATTTGAATAATACCCTGATCAGTAACCTAAGTGAAAAAAAGGCTGCTTATTATAGAAACCACATGATCGGTTTTGTTTTCCAGTCATTCAATCTGATTTCTTTTAAAAATGCAATGGAGAATGTGGCCCTGCCTTTGTATTATCAAAAGATAAGCCGAAAGAGTAGAAATAAGATCGCGTTGGAATATCTTGACAGGATGGGATTGCTCGAATGGGCAAATCACACTCCCAGCGAACTTTCAGGTGGTCAGAAACAGCGCATTGCCATCGCACGCGCCATGATATCCAAGCCTAAGATAATTCTTGCAGACGAACCAACCGGGGCACTCGATACGACTACTTCGTACGAAGTGATGGAGATACTTAAAGAAGTAAACCGCTCAGGTATTACCGTAATAATTGTTACCCACGAACGGGATATCTCCGAAATGACCCAACGTATTATCCGCCTGAAAGACGGCTTAATTGAAACAGAACATATTCAAAATAAAGCTCAGCACTATGCTTGATATAGACCAATGGCAGGAAATATTCAGTACACTTCGTAAGAATAAATTACGGACCTTCTTAACCGGGTTTAGTGTTGCATGGGGGATATTTATGCTGGTGATACTGATGGGTTCGGGTAACGGGCTTTCGAAAGGTATAATGCATAACTTCAGCGATGCCAAGAATAGTGTTTGGATGGGTGGCGGACAAACGAGTATATCATATGATGGTTTGAATGCCGGTCGTAATATTGAGTTTTCCAACGCGGATATGGAATTGATCGCGAAACATTACAAAGGACTTGAAAATCTTTCGGCACGTTATAGTCTCAGGGGTAATAATATTATCAGCTATAAGAATAATTATGGAGATTTTGATGTTCAGGCCATTAACCCGGGACACCAGGTCACTGAAGCCATAGAATCACTGGAAGGCAGATTGTTAAATAAGCTCGACATGAAAGAGTACCGTAAAGTGGCAATTATCGGTAAATCAGTGAGAGATCAGATTTTTAAAGAAGAGGATCCTATAGGGAAATATGTGGTGTTTAGAGGAATACCGTTGAAGGTGGTTGGTGTTTTTGGGGATACTCACGAGGGAGAAACCGAGCGTTTATATATTCCAATTTCATTGGCCCAGAAGACCTTCATCACCAAAAACAGGGTGGGAACCATCACTTTTACAATGGGTGATGCAACTGTGGCAGAATCAAAGGAGATGATCGAAGAAATGAAAAGAATACTGGCTTCAAAACACAGGTTCGATCCCAAGGACAGCAGAGCTATGTGGAGCTGGAATGCACTCGAAAATTATCAGCAAATGCAATCTCTCTTTAAAGGAATACAACTATTTGTACTGGTGATAGGAATATTTACCATAATTGCTGGAATAGTGGGAGTAAGTAACATTATGCTGATCGTTGTAAAAGAACGTACAAAAGAAATTGGTGTAAGAAAGGCTATTGGCGCTAGACCCTCTTCCATCATCTGGCTGATCATACAGGAATCACTGTTTATTACTTCTGTAGCCGGTTATATTGGACTGATACTAGGGGTTGCCTTACTCGAAACCATTTCCAATTTAATGCCGGCGACAGAATTCTTCCGAAATCCCGGAGTAAATTTTAATGTAGCCATCGGAGCCACCTTAATGATCATGCTGGCAGGTGTAATTGCCGGTTATATTCCGGCACGAAAGGCTGCCAATATCAGACCTGTGGTTGCATTACACGACGAATAAAATTATACTATTATGATTGATTACGACAAATGGCAGGAAATATTTCATACCCTTCGACAAAATAAATTGCGGACATTCTTAACCGCTTTCGGGGTCTTCTGGGGTATTTTTATGTTGATGATTATGCTCGGCGCAGGTTCAGGTTTGCAGAATGCGGTTTATTCCGGCTTGGGAGATTTTGCCACCAACAGCATGTTTATCTGGGCTCAACGCACCACAATGCCTTATAAAGGATTCCTCCGTAACAGGGCTTATAATTTCGTATTAAGTGATAAGACTGCCTTGAAAAATGCCATTCCCGAGATAGATATTATAACTCCAACCGTACGTGGTGGCGGATTTCGTGCTACCAACACCATTATTTACGGACGTGAAAAAGGCGCCTACCAGGTGGACGGAATAATGCCTGATGAAAATAAAATAGATCCGGTGAATATTGAATATGGCAGGTATATTAATGAACTTGACATTCTTAATAATCGGAAGGTAGCTTTAATAGGTTATCGTATATACGAAGAACTGTTTAAAAACGGAGAGGATGCCATTAATAAATTCATTAAAGTGAACGGGATGATCTTTCAGGTGATCGGGGTTTATAAATCAAAACATACCGGTAACTGGGGGGAACAACAAAATTCGCGATTATTTATACCATTCAGTACTGCCCAAAAGATATATAACTATCCCAACAGGGTGGACCATTTTTCTATCACAGGTAAACCAATGTATAATATTTCTGATATTGAGATTAAAGCAAAAAAAGTGTTGGCTAAACGACATAACCTCAATCCTGAAGACAAAGGCGCTTTCGGATGCAACAATGTGGGGGAAGAGTTCAAAAAAATGAACGGGTTGTTTATGGGTATTCGCGGACTGATATGGCTCGTTGGTATCGGAACATTGCTGGCAGGTGTGATAGGGGTTAGTAATATTATGCTGATCATTATTAAAGAGAGAACCCAGGAATTCGGGGTGAAAAGGGCGCTGGGAGCCACTCCACTAAAGATCATTTCCACGGTTATTTCTGAATCGGTATTTCTGACATCAATAGCCGGAGTGGCAGGGTTGTACCTGGGAATATTTATCGTGGAAATGGTGAATAAGGCTGTTGGTAACCCCGAGTCGAATGATGTAATGTTCAGAAATCCAGAAGTGGATTTTAATATAGCCTTAACTGCTCTTATTATTCTGATCATTGCTGGAATATTTGCCGGGATTGTACCCGCTAAAAGAGCTGTTTCCATTAAACCCATAGAAGCAATAAGAACTGAAAATTAATTACATAAAAACTTAAATTTTAAATCGATGAAAAAAGCACTTTATATTCTGCTGGGACTGGTAGTTGCCGTAATATTTGTCGGAGGTCTTTACTACTTATATAATAAATCGAAAAAGAAAGATGTGATTTATACGACCCAAACTCCTTTTGTTTCCAATCTGGTTAAAAAAACGGTGGCTACGGGATCTGTAATTCCCCGTATGGAAATAGCCATAAAGCCACAGGTATCAGGCATTGTGGATCAGTTATATGTTGAACCGGGAGATTATGTTAAAAAGGGTGACCTGATAGCCAGGGTGAAAATTATTCCCGATATGGTAGCATTGAACACTGCTGAATCACGGATGAATAAGGCCAAACTACAGTTGGAAGATGCCAAACTGGTATACGAACGTCAGAAACAGGTATATGAACAGGGTGTAATATCCGAAGCTGAATTCCAAAGATACAGGACAGAATACAATACTGCACAGGAAGAAAAAGAAGCTGCTGAAAATAACCTGCAACTTATAAAGGAAGGGATCACTAAAAAAGCAGGGCAGATAACCAACACCCTGATCCGATCTACTATTGACGGTATGGTACTGGATGTCCCTGTAGAAGAAGGTACGTCGGTTATACAAGCCAATACCTTTAACGAGGGTACCACTATTGCGTCTGTTGCCAATATGGGAGAAATGATTTTCGAAGGGAAAATTGATGAAACGGAAGTTGGCAAGATCAAGGAGGGGATGAAGCTGGAACTGACCGTGGGTGCTATCGAAAGTCAGAAGTTCGATGCCATCCTGGAATATATTTCACCGAAAGGTGTGGATGAAAACGGAACAGTGCAGTTCGAAATCAAGGCAAAGGTCAACCTGAAAAAAGGTGTGTTTATTAGGGCCGGGTACAGTGCCAATGCAGATATCGTGCTTGCCAAGAAAGACAGTGTCCTGGTAATTCCTGAGGGCCTTGTGAAATTTGAAAAAGACAATGATTCTACTTATGTCGAGATTGAAAAGGCACCGCAGGTTTTCGAGAAGAAATATGTACACCTGGGATTATCAGACGGTATAAATATCGAAGTACTTTCGGGACTTACAAAACAGGATAAAATTAAAGGAGCAAAGCAGGAAGAAGCTAAGAAAGAAGAGACAGTTCAATCATAGGTTAATTAAATAGGTTAGGGTTTTTTACTCGTTGTTGAAAGATCCTGTCATCAGTGGCAGGATCTTTTTGTTTAATATAGTTCTTACGGGAGATTCCTGATAAGATTTTATAAAACAATATTATTTATAAATCTATGCCAGTTATTAACGAGTTATTCTCAGTTTAATCAAATTTTAGAATATCAGGTTTTTAAGTATGTAAAGTTTCTTTATATTTAAGAATAGAAAGTAACAGGTTTTTAAGAGGAGTTTTTTAAGGAAATATTAAAAAAAAGTAAATCGGGGCAAACGCGAAAAACCATGATACCTGACCATCAAACTAATACAGTATATATTGCAGATTCTGCTCTGCAGCTGAAAAATATCTCAGAGATTCTGGAAGCTTTGTTTCAAAAGAATTCGATTATATATAAAATTCTAAAATCCACAAAGGATATTAACTGTCGTGATTATATGCCTGTTCAAATAAAGGAGAATGATTTTGTTCAATTTATTTACAGGCCTGAATCCTATTTCGAACACAGTGAATATCGCTACCTGACAGATCCGGTACGAACAGGACTTGAAAACGACCTGATACGGCCTGTATATAGTAGAATTATTCTTGACGGAAGTAATGTAGTGAAATGGGAAGATAAAGTTATTCTTACTAATAAAGTTTTGAAGGATAACCGGTATCAGTTTGATTACGATGACAGGGCAATTATCAAACAGCTGGAGAATATCTTCGGATGCCGGGTCATTATTATTCCTGCATTGCCCGGAAATAAAACAGGCCATGCAGGGAGCCTGTTACGGTTTATTAATGCGAAGCAGGTTTTTGTTAACAGTATTAATGGAATTTCAGAAGAAAAACTGGAATGGCTGGAGGATTTTCAGCGGATTTTGATGAAAAATAACCTCAGTCCGGTAGAACTTCCCTGTAACATTGAAAATAGTGAAGCAACGGCTGGTGGTTCTTATCTTGATTATCTGCAGATCGGAAAACTCATCATTGTTCCTTTAACCGGTGACCGGGATAATGATAAAAAAGCTATAAATTCAATCAGGTCATCTTTTACAGGTGATTACATTATTGAGACTATTGAAAACTTTCCTGAAACAAAACGCAGGGATACGCTGAACAGAATGGCATGGACAATAAAGTCCTAATCTTTAATATGTTTCTAAAGATTTCCCTGGCCTGAAAAGCTGCTATTTTGGTATTATTCCATAAACAATTAAAAATGCCCCGGATGTACTGTTTTTTCGCCGGCAGTGATAGCAACCGGCAGGAAATTTTGTCGTGGAGGCAGGGGGCAGGTAGCATACGGAGTGAAAGCACATGGCGGATTGTATGCTTTGTTGAAGTCAATCAGTACTTTGTTGTTTTCATCGGGAAGCGGGATATACAGGAACCGTCCGGACGGATATGTTTCCAATCCACTGGTTTCATCGGCGAAAACAATAAAAAATCCGTTTCCTTCCTTAGAGGGAAGTAAATGGCAACGTTTTCCTTTAATTCTAAAATCTAATTCGCCGGGCACCAGGTAATCTTCCTTAGTCCCGATCACTGTGGCAACTTTAAAAACCTCGGGGGTTTTAAATGGTTTGAAAGTTGCTCTGATTACCCAATCCGGATCGGCAGGAAAAGCAGGGATGGAATCGAGACGTTTTACAACGGGGCTGTCCAGATCGCGTAAACGGATGCCGTACCTGTTTTCCCGTTTTACCACAAACCATACCAGGGAACCCATTTTCAGTATGGTAGGCTTACTACTATTATCGTTGGTAAGTACCATTTTTTTAACTTGTACGCTATCGTGAAAAACCTGCACTCCTTTTTCCACCTCAATGGTAACTGTGCTGTCAGAAAGTATGAATTTTCCGGCAAGGGCAGGAGCTTTTTGAGGAAAGACAACGTCATCGGATGAGTCGGAGCCAAAAGTATTTTCTCCCTGGTGGAGCCAATACAAACCCACCAGGTTCAGCCAGCCATTATCGGCTTTAAGTCGTTTAATCCGTTGTACTCTCCAGTTATTAAATTCTTTAAGGTAAGTTTTTTTGTCGACCGGATTGTTTTCAGCGCAACTACCGGAAATAACAACTATCATCAGGTATAAAATAATTTTTTTCATCGCTGCTCCTCTGATGATTATTTTGAAAATACTTGTTCTCCACCTATAAATGTCTTTAAAACCTGTGTTCTGGGAATGGCCGATTCAGGAACGGTCATGATATCCTGATCGGTAATGACAAAGTCAGCCCATTTTCCCGGTTCGAGACTACCTTTTTCTTTTTCTTCGAAAGCTGCCTTTGCTGCCCATATTGTCATGGCTTTCAGCGCCTGTTCACGAGTAAGGGCGTCGTTTTTCTGAAATCCTTCAGGTGGATATCCTTTCAGGTCCTGACGGGTAACACCGGCATAAAAACCATACAGCGGATTGATGGATTCAACGGGGAAATCACTGCCATTGGGAAGCCACCCATTTTGTTCCAGTAACCGCCTATATGCATAAGCTGATTTCAACCGCTCTTTTCCCAGTCGTTCACCAGCCCAGTACATATCCGAAGTGGCATGGGTGGTTTGTACGCTGGGGATAATGGAATATTTTCCGAAAAGGGCAAAATCTGCCGGATCGATTACCTGTGCATGTTCAATCCGCCAGCGACGGTCATTTTTCCCTTTGAGAAACGAACCATAGATGTTAAGGATCATTCGGTTGGCCGAATCGCCAATACAATGCGTGTTAACCTGGTAATTGTATTCAAGGGCAGTGGAACATGCTTGTGTATAATATTCTTTTTCATGTAGCAACAATCCATAATTTCCGGAATCGTCGGTATAGGGTTTTAGCAACAATGCGCCTCTCGATCCCAGGGCACCGTCGGCATACAGTTTAATGGAACGTACATCAAGCCGGTCGGTTTTGTAGTATCCTTTTTTAATGAAATATTCCATATTTTCCTTTGTAGGGTGTAACATGGCATAAATCCTCAATTTCAGTCTGCCTGCTTTTTGCAAGGAATCAATAAGCAACACATCGTTTTTGTAAAGTCCGGCAATATCGAGAGATGTCAGTCCTACACCAAAACAGTTTTGCTGGGCACGCAACAATGCAGTGGTTTTTGTTGAATTGTTGTCCATTGGCAGAACCTTTTCAATCAATGTTTTTGCATTATCGATCAATACTCCTGTAAGACCATTTTTATCCT
Organism: uncultured Bacteroidales bacterium; assembly: GCA_963748095.1. Classification (GTDB taxonomy): domain Bacteria; phylum Bacteroidota; class Bacteroidia; order Bacteroidales; family UBA10428; genus CAVVIO01. The sequence continues at coordinate 40,063 of CAVVIO010000029.1, read as the reverse complement.
TTAGGATCTCACCTCCATCTATTTTTGTGCCGGTATCAATCCCTGCAATTCTGAGCGCCTTCGAGTTGGCAAGTGCGGCATGTCCGTCGATGCGGACAATGTATACCGGTTGATCCGGAAAAATTTTGTCGAGCAACGATTTATCGGGAAATTTCTGAACCGGCCAGTCGTTCTGGTCCCATCCCCAGCCAAGTACCCATTCCATGGGGTATTGTTTTTGATGTGTTTTCAGCTTTTCGATAATTTCACCAAAAGAAGTAGTGCCGGTAAGTTCGGCCTGTTGCAGTCCAAGGCCATATTCCAGCAAATGGCAATGTGCATCGATAAAACCCGGATAAACGGTTTTGCCTTCTGCATCGATTACTTCTTTTCCTTCATAACGATCCTGTATTTCACTGTCAGTACCTGTTGCAATAATTTTACCCTTATCTACAGCCATGGCTTCACATGTTGTGAACTGATCATCGACTGTATAGATATGTGCATGATGCAATATCAGATCAACTTTTTTCTTTGTCTGGCAACCGGACATTATCAGCAGATTAAAAAATAGTAATATTGAAACATTTCTTACTATAAGGCATTTCATGATCTGTTTTAAATTGGTGTAAACCAAGGAAAACTCATGTTTACAATTTGCATTTTCAAAGATAATGAAAGTCGGATTATATAAAACGATTCCGGAGTGGAATGTGATTGAAACATCGTCCGCTTTTTTTAGTGGCAGGTATGCAGGAACAAAATGCTTATTTAAGTTCTTTAAAATATGTCTGATTTAAGGTAAGTTCTGCTATAAAAGATCGGGAAAAATAAATTGTATTCAATGGAGAAATCAGAGGGTGTTGAGCGATATGAAGTAATACATAATAAGAAAACAAATGAAAGCAGTCAGGCATAAAACTGCATAAGTATCTTTTATTTACACAAAAAATCCGGAATAACTACCGGTATTTATTACGACGCTTATTAATAATGCCATCGAGCCTGTTCGCAACTTCGTTCAGGGTGAGTGAACTCGATTTCCGGATTTTTGTATCGTTCAATTCTGTACTTAAAAGTTTCTGGCTTTCTATAAATTCGTTGCCTTCATCAATTACTTCCACTTCATCTTTATTGAATTTGCCAAGTAACCAGATCAGTTTGTCGTATACACGATCATTAATTCTTAACCGGAGTGTGTGCATAAATTTGGTTTTTAAATGTTATACAAATGTATAAAATGCTGTGAAAAATAAGAAGCAAACTGCTAATCAAACAACTTCAGACTTTTATGTATAAACAATTTTAAAGCACATTTGATCAATTCATTAAAAAATATTTTTATCTTGCTGACCGGAAACCCCAAAAATCAGACAAATGAAAAATCTGCTACTGTCTTTAATGGTTATTCTAACGGCTGCACCGGCATTTTCATCTTTCCCTGCCGATTCAACCAAAGTAAAGGAAGAAAAGGTGAAATCGGGCTGGAGTTTCGGAGCGGTGCCTGCCATAGCGTTCGATTCGGATATCGGTTTTAAGTACGGGGCAGTAGTGAATTTTTACGATTACGGGGATGGAACTATTTATCCCGATTATAAACATTCTCTGTATTTGGAATGGTCGCGGACGACGAAAGGAAGTGGAATTAATCAGTTTATTTACGACTCGAAATACCTGATCCCCAATATCCGTGTAACAGCCGAAGCCAGTTACCTTACCGAACTGGCACTCGATTTTTACGGGTTTAATGGCTACAAAGCTTATTACAACCATAAATTTGAAGACGATGATCCATCGAATCCGGATTACATATCCCGCATGTTTTACCGCCAGCAGCGAAAATTACTGAGATTACGTGCTGACTTCCAGGGGAACATCGCTGGTAAAAAGTTTAGATGGTTAGCCGGTTTTGTGCATTATGGTATCAAAGCCGACAGTGTGGATATCACCCGTTTAAACAAGGGTAAATCAGAAGCAGATAAACTGCCTGCTATCGGTGGCGGGTTATACTGGGACTATGTACAGTGGGGCGTTATACCTGCTGCTCAGAAAAACGGAGGAAATACCAATCTACTGAAACTGGGACTGGTATACGATACACGCGACAACGAACCCAATCCCATGAAAGGAATATGGACCGAAATGCAGTTGTTACTGGCTCCTTCTTTTCTGGGAAACGATTATGCCTATACAAAAATAGCCATTACCCACCGGCAGTATTTCACACTGGTAAAAGACCGGCTGTCGTTTGCATACCGGTTAGGTTACCAGGCAAAGCTTAGCGGCACCATGCCTTATTACATGCTGCCCTTTGTGTTTAATACAGCGCCTTCGCTTACACGCGACGGACTGGGTGGGGCAAAAACCCTTCGGGGAATTTTACGAAACCGTATAGTGGGAGAGGACTTCGCATACGGTAATTTCGAGTTTCGCTGGAAATTTTTACGCACGGTGATCTGGAACCAGAATCTTTATATAGCGCTGAACACTTTTTCCGACATGGGCATGGTAACCGGGAAATACAAGATCGATACAACAAACGTGCAACCTATAAACGGGCTACCTATTGATGTTCGGAAACTATCTTTTCCCCGACGTCAAGGAAAAGCTACATATGAGCTACGGAGCAGGCCTGCATTTCGCACTGAACCAAAATTTTGTGGTTGCCGTAGACTATGGCCGGGCTGTCGATCCAAGAGACGGCAACAGCGGATTGTATATTGGATTGAACTTTTTGTATTGAGAAGCTGGTTATTGTTTAATTTTTTCAAAAGACAATAAATAATCCACAAAATTGTGTGCCGCCTTCATGTTTTCAAAAGATGCGGGCAGACGGCTGTTGCCAATGTATTCATTGTACAGCCAGGGATCCCCAATAGCCAGAACTTCACCTTTACCATAAGTGGTTTCTGCCATCAGAATATTTTTACCATCAGTCAAAACGGGTTTTGCATCTTTACTGACTTTAATGCCGGCCACTTCTTTCATATAAATCTTCTGAACTCCTTTAAATAGAGGATGGTCCGGCAGGTTGGTCTCCGCACCCATTTCCCAGTTATGGTTAGTTACCGGATTGAGTGTCTCCGGGATAAAATGAATTCCGAAAGTTTCCGCCAGTTGATTGATAATGTGTAAACTCACAGTTTGGTCCGTCATTGGCCAACATTACAAGCACACCCCCTTCCTTTACCCAATTTTTAATTGCTGTAATTGCTTCCGGGGTGATGTAGTTTGGATTTGGGTTTTCCGAGGTGGTATCAGGGTCAACAATTATATAAACATCCAGATAACCCAAAATGGCCGGTGTGGGTTCTTCGCCAATCGTTTTAAGCTCCGCACCTTTTTTTCTGAATAATTCTCCCAATTGAGAAAAACCGCTGTTTGCCGTGTCGGACCAGATATAATGATATAACCGGCCATTTTTATCATGCTCGCGATTAAACCAGTTATCCAGACCTACGACAGGCCTTTGGGGTACTACATGTTTTGCAAGTCCCAAAGGTAAATTCTTTAAATCTTCTGTTGCCAGGGCTGCCACTTTGCGGGCTCCTTCCACCTTAAGATGGGTATCGTCTTTGCGTCCTTCAGGAAATTGTTTGTTTGGGGCAGTCCATAAATAGATTGATTTCGATTTTTCATCACCCATCGTTTGTACCATGTTTTCGGTAAGTTTTTGAAGATCAATTAGCGGCACATCCATTTTTTGGGCCAGTTTACGTACAGCTACCGGGTAATCTTTATGTGTATCAATCAGTTTGCCATTTTTGTCGAATTTGCGCCGGACAATAGGGGTTAATAATATTGGGTATTGCTCCTTTTTCACGACTTTCTGTAATAAATTTTGTGAGATTTTTGGTATAACTCCCAAAAGGATCGGTGTAACGAGTGGTATCATTCGCCTTTTCATCATTATGTCCAAATTGTATAAAAACATAGTCGCCTTTTTTCAGGCTGTCCAATACTGTTTTCCACCGGCCCTGGTCAATGAAACTTTTTGTACTACGACCGTTAACAGCATGGTTATGCACTGTAACCTGATCGTCGAAAAATTGGTCCAGTACCTGACCCCAACCGGTCTCCGGGTACACTTTAGCTTTTTTATTGGCCATTGTTGAATCGCCGATGGTATATACATTGATTTTACCCTTTTCGCCGGTACCTGCTGTCAGTACCAGTGTCAATAATAATAAAATTATCTTGTTCATCATGTAGAAAATGTATTAATCAGTTAATCCTGAATTCGCGAATTAAAGGTAATCAAAAGTGATTTAAATTCAGAAAGTCTTCTGTTAAAACATTCTGAACTTGTTACTGTTGAGTTGATAATTATATTAACTTGATTCCATTACTGACTTACATCTTATTAGGTTTTTTGTTTGATTTCTTTTCGCCGACGTAACTGATATTAAGATCATTCCGCAAACCTGCCAGATCCGGCAGGTCAAAATAGTAAAGGACATTGGGAACGACGTACGAATACCAGTCCAGTTCCATGGGTTTATTTAAAATATCCATGTAACTGTGAATGGAATTAATCATTTGAACCGAATGAATTTGTTTTCTGAATAAAGCTGCATACAGGGCAACAGGGCCTGCGGCACCGGTAGCCATTATTTGTACCGGCATATTGAACTGGTTATTTTCACCGGAAAGAAAATCAAGCAGTGTAAAAACATCGGTCACACGTTGTCCAATTATTGGTTTTCCCAGGAATAAGCTAATGGTGGCGTTGTGATATTCCCGGTTGTAATATTTCCATTCGTTGGCATCCTCACGTTCTTTTGTTTCCCCCATGCCACGTAAATCGGCCAATACCATTGTATTCCCCTGTTGCATGTTGGTTCGAATCAACGAATCGTTTTTTGCCAGTTTGGCTTTGCCTTCTTCATACAAATAAATCAACAATTTTGCATCTTTTACATTTTGAGTAGGCTGGTATACCAGGCAGGGCAGGGGAACTTCTCCTTTAGTGCGCAATATGTATTTTTTTAATTTATAATCTTTATGATTTTCTTCTCCGACAAATTCTGCATTCACTGTTTTGGGCAAATCATCAATGGCAAGCAGTTCCTTTATTTCTTGTTGGAATCCTTTCAGATCATGGGAAGTAATAAACTGCCGGCGTTTTATTGCTAATTCTTTAGCTTTTTCCAGGTTAACCTGCTGAATATCCTTTTCATCCGGGAACATACTGTTTACCTGACCATCAGGTGTGCAGTTTAATTCCTTTTCGGTCAGAACTTTGAGCTGGGGTTCAACGATTATTGAACTATCGTTGCACAACCATCGGCGAAACCACCGGACGGCGGCCTCCCGTTTTGGTTTTGAAATACCATGTCCGTCATCAAACGTAAAAAGTTTTACTTTTTCAGGAACATCCAGGGTCGAATAGACAGATGCTAATTCATCCGCCGTTTCTTTTGTGCCAATATAAGGTACGAAATCATATCGACCGGCCAGTACCAATACCGGTTTTGGGGCAAACATTATCGGGTAATCACCGATTTCAAGTAACTTTTCTCCCTCAAATGGCATTTGCTGACAGCCGTCACCGGCACCTTCCAGTTCATAATTTAATTCCCTGCGGGCAATATTACTGCAGGGTGCAGCTACTTTTACCCGGTTATCATATCCCATGAAATAGGCTGTTTGTGCTCCTCCACCCGAGTTCCCGAGACATCCGACCCTGCTTGTATCTACTTCCGCACGTGACAACAGATAGTCGAGGCTGCGAATATTATCATATAGCTCGTAAGTAACTACATTAGTACCCACCAGATTTGCGCCGGCATTAAGCAAAGTATGTTCTGTGGTACTTCCGCGTAAAATACGTTTACCGTTTTCATCGGTAAACTGAACCATTTCACCTTGTGAGATCGGATCAACTACTAAAACAGCAAATCCGTTTACAACAAAAAGGGCCGCTGTTTTTTGGTAGGACTCAGTCGCTTTTGAAGTCATTTCGTGGCCACAAAAGAGCAATGCAGCAGGAAACGGCCCCTTTCCATCAGGTACATAAAAATTGGCGGTAACATGATGATCTGGAAAAGATTCGAAAATTACATTCTCAATTCGATAACCATCCAGCTTGTTGGTTTTGGTAATTTGTGCATGCAACGGAGTTTTTACAGGAAATTGTCCCAGTAAACTCTGATATTTTTGCCGGCATTCATTACGATATGCCAGCATACTTTCTTTTGATTTTAATGCTTCTGAGATGACAGCACGGCGTATATCATAGTTGTTGTGCAATTCCTGAAGTAAATAAGTACGAACAGTGTGTTCCGTTTTCCAATCCATCAGATGGTAGTCTTTTTGTGCCTCTGCGCTAATAAAAAACAAACTGGAAAACAAAATATTCACTACATACAAGAGCTTGATTTTCATTTATGTTAATTGGAATATTATTAACAACTAAAACTTTGTGAGTAACCTATTCCCGGTAATGTTTTAACCTTATCACTTATTTCCCGGACAGATTATATAAACATTCATAAACTAAACGTTTTCTATTCAATAGTAATTCACATTTTAAAGATAAATTTATTCAGGGTAAAATCAAATTTTTCATATGTTGAAGGATTTCATTATGGCCCATTCCTTAATCAGGTGGACCATGTTTGAAACAATATTAAGATATAATTTAAAAACTATTAGAAATGTTGGAGAATATTTGTCTTTGTTTAGTTCTTTTTCATTAAATAAATAAATAACCTTATTCTTTCGTTACATTCATCTTTATTCAATTTTTCTTTAACAGTGAAAACAGTTCAGTTTAAATACAATTTTGTTAACTTTAATAATAGATAAGAAAGCAGCATGTCCAGAAAAAAAAATGACAGGACGAATTTGAATTCATATATTGAGAAGGGCACGATGACAATTTTCAATACTACAGTTATTGTCATCATTTTTGGTTATGCAGCAGATATGGTTAATTATTACAAGGTTGGAAACTTTATCTACTATAATAATCTGATTGCTGGTAGCCTGACAATAGCCGCTTTTGCAGCCTATCATTTTTCAGTTGTGAAAATGAAAGTCAGTTATGCGTTCATTATATATATTGCCCTGTTGAACATTTCTGTCGCGATTTTCACTGATTTTGCCCCTTTGTATAAACTTGACTTTTTTTTACGTAACTCGCTTTTTATAATGCTGTTACTTACGTTAGCTTCCCTGATTAGTAACAAAATACACGCTATTATAATGGGAGTATTATATGTTGGGGGAACATTAATTCTTAACATTCTGCTGGATAAAGAATTTTTACATTCCAGTATTATATTGATTATTATAACTGTTTCATCCTATTCGGTTATTGTCTATTATTTTGTTGATATTCTGGAAAAATCTATTTTCGAAAGGGAACAGCAAAATCAGCTTATTAAGGAACAAAATGAGATCAGTTAACGAAGTGAATACAATACTGGAAGAAAGACAACAACAGATAGAAGAACAGTCGGAACGGCTAACAATGCAAACAGAAAAACTAAAGGAACAGTCGGAGTTGCTTGTAATAAAAAACGAAGAACTTAAAAAACTTAATAATACAAAAGATAAATTCTTGTCTATACTGGCACACGATCTGAAAAATCCGTTTAATCTTTTAATGGGTTTCACCGAATTGCTAGAAACCAATTATGACAAGCTGGACGATGCAAAAAAAATGAAATACATAGGGGCTATTAATATTACGCTAAAGAACACATATATTTTACTTGAAAATTTATTACAATGGGCCCGGTCACAATCCGATGCTATCCGGTTTGATCCCAAAAAACTATCCCTGACCGCCCTGATAAAAAAGAACTTGTACTTCTTTCAGGAAAGTTATACCCGGAAAAACATAACATTGACTGAAAAGATAAAAAATGATTTATATGTTGTTGCCGATGAAAATATGCTGGATACGGTTGTAAGGAATTTGCTGACCAACGCCATTAAATTCACACCCGACGGCGGAAAGATTACGGTTTCCTGCATGGAAACAGATAAAAAAGTAAAAGTAGAAATTACCGATACGGGAATTGGGATCAGCCGGGATAATCTCCATAATTTATTCAAAACCGATACATTAATCACTCCGGGAACATACGGCGAAACAGGTACAGGTCTCGGATTGCTGATATGCCATGATTTTGTCAATAAAAACAATGGAGAAATATGGGTGGATAGTGAAGAGGGGGCAGGCAGCACTTTTACTTTTATTATTCCAGCGGCAAATGTTTAGCAAAAAAAGTTGAGTAAAACAAAAAGGCTTCCATATGGAAGCCTTTTCTGATTTGATTTCTTAAATTTATTTAGACGCAGCAAAATTGAAGTTCAATCCGACTGCAACGATCCATACATTTTTGTCGTAGGTTTCTGTTGACTTTACAACAGGGCCAAAAGTACCTGTTGGATCAGGACCTATAGTTTTATCTCCTTTGGTATACATCGTGTACGATCCGGCAAGATTTAATTCAAAGACAGGACTGATTCTATATGCAAAACCTGCCCCAATAGTATTTGAAGGCAGACTATAACTTATATCAGATTGATATTTAGCCACAGCACCGGATTTAGTGAACAAATATCCAGTACTTACCTTGAAATTTTCAGAAAGTGCATATTCAAGCCCTAATGCAAATTCATAAGAATTTCCACTTAAAGAATCCTGATGACCTCCCCAATCGGCTTGTTTGTCGAAATAGTAATGAACACCTGTTGAAATAAGTAATTTATCCATGGGTTTATAGGTTGCCCCAACTACCAATTGTGCAGGTAAGTCAGACCGGTTTTTTTCACCGTCGGTATAAAGTCCTCCGCCATCTTTACCGTCTTTAACTTTAGTTGTTAAGTCGAGTTTTGTGTTGAGCTCATATTTAAGGGCGAATGTTTAGATTTTCCGATGCGGCGATATTTAAACTGATTATAGGGGTAAAGCCTGTACCTGTTTCTTCTGCATCTACTTCCCTATCTGCAGTCGCTGCATCAAGATAAGTAGCTGTCCCATTAAGAGTAGCAATAGTAACGGCATCCAACCCCGGAGTTTGTGCCACGAGTCTTAAATAATTACCCGGTGTATAGGTTCCGGCAGCAGAAGTAACCATAATATTTTTAATGCTTCCACTATAGGTATTTTTTGCGGTTACATATCTTCCACCTATTGCTATTGAGAACATATCATTCAGTTTGTACGAAATATTTGCCTGGTATCCAAAAAATACAGATGTTCCTTCAAAGTTGATATCTGCACTATATCCTGTTACACCAAAGGAGCTTAAGCTGGGAACCAGATTGGCAATACCATATTCAAATGAAGGTAATCCTTTGTCATACTTTGCTCCGCCGCCGCCACCGATAGGCATAAATCCTAAAGAAACAGCCAGGTTTCCTTTTTTATAGGTTGCATACAGATCGGGAAATAACGGGGCAAAAACTTTACCGGTATAATCTGAATGATTCAGGCTGGAGTAGTCACTTGTTATCCATCGCGTTTGCCCAAGTGTCTGGTTATTGATAGACAGGTAAAAACCATCGTTCAACAAACTGAGTCCGGCAGGATTAAAATAAACAGCATCCAGTCCCAATGTGGCATCCCTTGCCATCATTCTGACATACATGGCGCTTTGGTTGGTATTAGTCAGAATACCTCCGGCCATCACAACGCCCGAAAAACCAAGGGCGATAAAAAAACTAGCGAGTTTTCTTTTCATATTAATTAAAAATTAGTTTAGGTATGCAATATATATTTAAAATTTTATGAAAACAAAATATTGATAAAAATACATACATAAAAACGTATATTTATAAAATATTTTTTCGGCTGAATCACTTTTTAACTTCCAGTGATTCTTTTTTTTAGATAAATTTTTGATCCGGATTTGTTTTATAGACAATATGTTTAAAAAAGATTTACAATATTATAAGTTCTGTTTGTATGGGTTTTTAAAGAACCAGCGTTTTTTTGAACCTTTCCTTATTTTGTTCCTTCTGGAAAAGAAACTGAACTATTTACAGATAGGTGCCATTTACTCTATCCGTATGACTACCCGGATGCTGTTTGAGATTCCGAGCGGTGTGGCAGCCGATGTGCTGGGCAGAAGAGCTTCCATGATCTTTTCCTATTCCATGTATCTTATCTCTTTTTTGTGGTATTATTTTTCATCCGGTTACATAATGCTGATTACCGCAACTGTAATATTTGCTTTGGGAGATGCTTTCCGCACGGGTACACACAAGGCAATGATCTTCGAGTACCTGAAAATAAAAGGCTGGGCTAATCAAAAAGTAGATTATTACGGCCACACACGGTCGTGGTCGCAGAACGGATCGGCAGTATCTTCCCTTATTTCAGCAGCCATTGTTTTCTATTCGGGTAATTATAGTACTGTTTTTCTGTATTCCGGGATCCCTTATGTAATCGGACTGGTTCTACTGGCTTCGTATCCGAAATCGCTCGAAGGTATTCATACAGGCAAAAGCTTGCGTGCTGTTCCCGGCAGTTTTAAGGAAATAGGAAAAGAAATTCTGAGGGCTTTTAAAAATTCCAATATATTGAAATCGGTTGTCAATCTTTCTTCTTTCAGCGGTTATTTCAATGCAGTAAAGGATTACCTGCAGCCACTTCTGGGAACTATGGCGCTGTCACTGCCGGTATTTGTATATTTTGATAACGATAAAAGGAAAGCGCTCATAGTGGGGATAACCTATTTCATATTGTATTTTCTTACTTCCAGGGCTTCAAAAAATTCAGGCCGGATAGTGAAGAAATTCAGCCATCTTTCCATTGCCCTGAATACTTTACTTATTTCCGGATTGATCATCGGCATGCTCAGTGGATTGTTTTACAAATTTCAATGGACCATTGCAGCGGTTATTCTGTATATAGTTATTTATGTACTCGAAAATATACGCCGTCCCGTAGCTGTTGGTTATATAACCGAACTGTTCAGCGATAAAATTCTGGCTTCGGTACTGTCGGTTGAATCGCAGGCAAAAGACCTGTTCGGAGCCGTCTTCGCTCTTATATTTGGATTTTTTGCCAATAAATGGGGTATTGCCTACAGTTTGATCATTACCAGTGGAATTATCCTTTTAACTACTCCGGTTTATTTTATCCGGAAAAAACAGAATTGAACAACAAAAGATTTTTCTGTGAACTTTCTGGTTGTAAAACTCCTTACGGGATGGATTCCATTCCAACCTTGCTACCTAATCATTTTATTGTAATAGGTTGCGTAACATAGTAGCAATTAAAAAACATGTTAAATAACATTTTTCGTTTGTTGTGTGTTTTTTAGCTTTGTCTCAGATTTAAGTTTCTTACATAAGTTTTAGTTTATATAAAGATTAATTAATCACATATTTCTTTAGCCGGATGCTTTTAATTGTCTTCATTTAGAAACCAATTCCGGTAATAGGAAATATATTTATTAGCTCATCCTTTTTTTCAGTATGCCCACGTTGAGGGATCCGCCCGGTGTAAGAACCGGACGGAACCTTGACTATCTTTCCTGGATTCATTGGAAAACTAAACAACCGGACACTTCAATATTTCAATCTTTTTTTTCAATTGTTTTCACTTTACTATTTTGAATATCACACCTGTCTGTCAAAGACACTTCTTTCAACTTTTAATTTATATTTGCATCTTAAATATTGGAAAATTATCGTTTACTATTTTAGCATGTTTTTAACCTGCCCTATTCATAAATTCACAGTTTAATCTGTGCTAAAGCAGAGCTTGTCCCGGCTTTAGCGGGATTAACCCGATTAGTTACACTTAGTTTTTGCAGAAAACTTAGTATAACTTAATCGTTACCAGTTTCATAAAAGAGATTTATAAATTAAATAGGTTGAAAGCTTAAGTAATAATTAAAATAAAATTGTTTATGCCTGTAAAAAGTTATTTTCTGGATACTAATAAGAAAGAAAAACTCGAAGTAAGCTGGAAAAGAGGCTATCGACATTGTGTTGTCCGGTTCGACGGGAAAGAGGTGATTAGCATTAACAGCCGGAAAGAATTTCTGGAAGGCAGGGAATGTAGGCTTGATTATAAATCGATCCTCAAGGTGAAATTGGTAAAAAACATGTTGTTTTATTCTGCAATCGACCTGACAGTAAATGAAAGACCTTTACCGGGCAGCATGACAGATCCGGTAAAACAGATAAATGGAATTTACGGTCTTATTCTGTTTATAGCATTTATGAATCTCTTACTGGGAGCTATAAGTGTGCTTTATCATCCTGGTTGGCTGACAGCTGCAGGAATAGGGTGGTACACGCTTGTTTATGGCGGTATTTTTCTGATCCTTGGTTTCATGGTAAAACGTTTCTCGCAAGTTGCCATGATACTTACAGTGATATTAATGTCACTCGACATTATTTCGGCATTTATCATGTCATTCGAGGGAAGCACAATGGGTAATCCGGTTAGTAATCTTCTTGTTAAGGGGATGTTATTGTTTTTTATCCTGCGTGGTATTCCGGCTATTAACAGAATGAAACAACTGAATGATTTGGAAGAACAACAACAAAAAGAACAGGAAGAAAAGAAAAAAGAAATTCCCAGGTCGAAACAAACCACTCAGGACCACACCAAATACATGCCCGATGATCATTCGGATTTTTTGCCTGGTAAGTGATAAGTAGTGTCGGCAAGAAAACTCCATTTTCCGCGTTACGCTTGTCAGAAAATTCCTCATTTACAATAGTAAACTGCGGATTTTCTGACTTCGCAAGCCTTGAAAATGAACTTTTCTTATCCAACACCGGACTTTTCGGGCAAGCACTAGGTAGGAAATAATAATTTTGTTATGATAAAAATTAATAGTGAACTCATAGATGGACTTACAGTAAAAGCAGCACAATCTGAACGTAAACGTGTGAATCATAATTTCCATAAAGAATTATCCGATACCTTACAGCGATTGTTAAATGTTATGGAACCAGGTACCTATGTACGGCCGCACAAACACGAAGATCCGGATAAGCGGGAAGCCTTTATAATATTAAAGGGACGTGCCGTAGCGGTTGAGTTCAACAATACCGGTGATGTTACCGATTATTTTATTCTCGATCCGGCAACCGGGAATTTTGGAGTAGAAATCCCTGAACGTACCTGGCATACGATCATTGCACTCGATCGTGATACAGTAATTTACGAAGTGAAAGACGGACCGTATAATCCCATTGATGATAAAAATTTTGCTCCCTGGGCGCCCGCAGAATATTCTCATGAATCAATTGATTACAACCGTCAATTGTTGAAGAAATTGAAGCTTTAGGATTTTACAGGTATAATTCTTAAATCGTCATAAATCACTGACAAGGCTGAATAGTAATTTTAATCTTATTTAAAGTCTAATAATGTAACTTTCGAAAAGATATAGTCGTTTGTGATAGTATGTTTATGATAAAAATTTAAGGCGCTTACACAACAAGCGTTTTAAATAAGAGTTCATTAATTGGATTCCCGGTTAAATAGAGATTATTTCACTAATTTTGTGAAATTTTACCTGTCGAAAAAATAGTTGATTTTTTAGTATATCATCCATTAAAATTTCTTTACGACAGGAATATGTGAGAGAAGTTATTCGATATTCCGGAATGACTTATGCAGCTTTCAGTTTAGAATATAAAATAATTGACAGGTGAAAAATAAAGACATGATAAAAGAGACAAAGCGGCAGGTATTTTTCCCTTTATTATATATGCTTTTAGGAGCATTGTTGTTGACCACTGTACTGGTGATCCAGAGTTTTAGAAATCCGGGTGATGATCCGGAAGACAAAGATAATTTTGATTATTATGTGGTTAAATCACCTGTTATTCCGAAAAATCTCGAATTCGCCGGGGAAAATGTTCCCCTCGATTATTTTGACATAAGAGAAAGCCTTGACAGGGAGCTGCTGGTAAATACTTATTTCCATTCACAAACGATGTGGGTCATTAAAAGAGCCAACCGCTATTTCCGGTTAATTGAACCGGTACTTGAAAAATACGGAATACCCGATGATTTCAAATACCTGGCAGTTACCGAAAGTAACCTTTCAAATGTTGTATCACCGGCAGGGGCTGCCGGATTCTGGCAATTATTAAGCGGGACAGCCAACGATTATGGTCTGGAGGTTAATGATGAAATAGATGAACGCTATAATATTGAAAAATCCACTGAAGCGGCATGTAAGTATTTTAAAGAATCTTACGACACTTATGAAAATTGGACCTTGGTTGCGGCTTCATACAATGCCGGCAGGAAGGGGATAAATCTCCAGGTAGAAAGACAAAAGGAAACCAATTATTACGACTTATTGCTGAACGATGAAACGGCGCGTTACATGTTTCGCATCCTGGCATTCAAAATCATTATGAATAATCCGTCGAAATATGGTTTCAACATCCGGAAAGAAGACCTGTATCCACCGGTTCCTACCTACGATGTGATTGTCGATACATCGGTTGATGACTTTGCCGACTTTGCAAAGTCGTACGGAATTAACTATAAATTATTGAAAATATTCAATCCCTGGTTACGTGAAAAATACCTGACGAACAAAAACAGGAAAACGTATGTTATTAAAATTCCGGAGAAAGGATACAGGAATTACGAAAAACTGATGAGACATTCCGATTGACATGATAATTGAATTGTGTTGTTTCTAATTTTGAGCTGTGTTGGAAAAAGAAAAAGATTATATTATCGATTCTGAAGAAGAGATCAATGTACTGGGGGCAAGGGTACATAACCTGCGAAATATTGATGTAACCATACCCCGCAATAAACTGACGGTAATTACAGGTTTGAGCGGCAGCGGAAAATCATCGCTGGCGTTTGATACCATTTATGCAGAAGGCCAGCGCAGGTATATAGAAACATTATCAGCTTATGCACGCCAGTTTCTGGGAAATATGGAACGTCCTGATGTGGATAAAATCACAGGTCTGAGTCCCGTAATATCCATCGAACAAAAATCCACCAACAAAAACCCAAGGTCGACAGTAGGCACTATTACCGAAATATACGATTATCTGCGATTGTTATACGCCAGGGCCGGAATAGCCTATTCTTATAATACCGGTGAAAAAATGGTCAAATATACCGATGACCAGATTATCGACCTGATTGAAGAAAAATTCAGAGACCGGAAAATCATTGTTCTGGCGCCGGTGGTCAGAGGACGTAAAGGACATTATAAAGAATTGTTTGAACAGATCCGCCGGAAAGGATTTATAAGTGTACGTATCGATGGAAAGATTGAGGAACTGCGTTACGGTATGAAAGTCGACCGTTACAAAAACCACGATATTGAGATGGTGATTGATAAAATAATGGTTACTTCAACTGACAGGAAACGATTGAAAGAATCAGTCTCCATAGCCATGGATCACGGTAAGGGAATTATCCTCATTCAGGAAAAAGATACGGATAATACCCGCTATCTTAGTCGTAAACTGATGTGCCCTACCACCGGATTGTCTTACAATGAACCTGCCCCGCACAGTTTTTCTTTTAATTCACCGCACGGGGCATGCCCCCGGTGCAACGGGCTGGGAACTGTAAATGAAATTGATATTCTGAAGATTATTCCAAATTCCGAATTAAGCATCCGCCGTGGAGGGATCGAACCGCTGGGGCCCTATAAAAATTCGCTGATATTCTGGCAACTTGAATCCATAGCCTCCAAGTATAAATTTACACTTAATACGCCCATAAAGGATATTCCTGAAGACGGGATGAATGTGATACTTTATGGTTCGGAAGAAACTTTTAAGCTGGAAAATTCACCACTTGGGCTTTCTTCCAATTATTTTCTGAGTTTCGAGGGAATCGTCAATTATGTGGCAAATCTTCAAAACGGTAAGGTGGCAGATAAAAATAAAAAATGGTCGAACCAGTTTATACGGAAAATTACCTGTCCCGAGTGTAATGGAGCCCGATTGAAAAAGGAAGCTTTGTATTTTAAAATTCATGACAGGAACATATCTGAACTGGCTGGCCTCGACATCGGACAACTTGCCACATGGTTGGAAAATGTAGAACAGCATTTATCCGAAAAACAACAGAAGATCGCCACGGAAATATTGAAAGAACTGAGAACGCGTGTAAGTTTTCTGCTTAATGTTGGACTCGATTACCTGTCGCTTAACCGTAGTGCAGGCAGTCTTTCGGGCGGTGAGAGCCAGCGTATCCGGCTGGCAACACAGATCGGTTCACAACTGGTCAATGTGCTGTATATCCTCGATGAACCAAGTATCGGTTTGCACCAGCGCGATAACCGGAAACTCATTCAGGCTTTACAGCAACTGCGGGATAGCGGAAATTCCATTATTGTGGTGGAACACGATAAGGAAATGATCAATTCGGCAGATTATATTGTGGATATGGGACCTTATGCCGGACGACATGGCGGCAGAGTAGTTGCTACAGGAACGGTAGAGGATATTAAAAAAGGCTGTAGCCTTACGGCTTGTTATCTGAACCACGAGAAAGAAATTACTGTCCCCGATATTCGAAGGAACGGGGGGCATAAGTCGATTACAATTAAAGGTGCCAACGGGAATAATTTAAAAAATGTAAGTGTAGAATTTCCCCTGGGAAGGTTTATTTGTGTAACCGGGGTTTCAGGCAGTGGAAAATCCACGCTTATCAACGAAACACTTTATCCTATTTTAAGTAAACACTTTTACCGTTCATCAGCCGAACCATTACCTTATAAATCCATTTCCGGAATATCGAACATCGACAAGGTCATCGAGGTTAACCAGTCTCCATTGGGGCGCACACCACGATCGAACCCTGCTACCTATACCAATGTATTTTCCGATATACGAAAATTATTCGAACAAACCCGTGAAGCAAAGATCAGGGGATATAAGGCCGGAAGGTTTTCGTTTAATGTTAAAGGGGGCAGGTGTGAAACATGCCAGGGCGCAGGGGTTCAGACCATCGAAATGAATTTCCTTCCCGATGTATATGTTGTTTGCCGCGATTGCAACGGTAAAAGGTATAACCGGGAAACACTCGAAGTAAGGTACAAAGGAAAATCGATCAGTGATGTGCTGGATATGACCATTAATCAGGCAGTGGAATTTTTCCAGAATATACCTTCTATTCTGAATAAATTAATTACAATTAAACAGGTAGGGCTTGGATATATCACCCTGGGACAGCCATCAACAACACTATCCGGCGGCGAAAGCCAGCGGGTGAAGCTGGCAGCAGAACTTTCGAAACGTGATACCGGAAAAACGATGTATATACTCGATGAGCCGACTACCGGCCTTCATTTCGAAGATGTACGGGTATTGCTGAATGTACTGAACCAGCTGGTGGACAAGGGAAATACAGTTATCGTAATCGAACATAACATGGATGTGATAAAAATGGCCGATTATATTATTGATCTTGGATATGAAGGAGGTGTAGGTGGAGGTGAGGTAATTGCAACCGGCACGCCCGAAGAACTCATAAAGAATAAAAATAGCTATACTGCCGCGTTCCTCGAACCGGAACTCAACCTGAGTAAAGTTAAACCTGTTGAAAATTAAGATCATTCTTACCGATTCATTTCAGGTGATTTTTCAAAGGTAAAGCGCCTACATTACCTGATTATAACTGGAATTTTTAACTACAAGTACGCCAGGTACTTTCAATACATTTCCAATTCACACTTCTAATCAATTTTGTAACATATTTATTATTGTCCAAACGGACTTTAATTTAACAATCTCATGTATATTGCAAATCGAATTATTCCCCATCAATTTTATCATAAAAAGAAAAATCAGATTTCTCATAAGAAGCAATATGCTGTCGAATCAAACAAAGCGATTATATTTGCGTATAAAACTTTACCATTTTTGGAGTGGAGAATTTATTTAGAAAATAATTGGAAAAAATATGACAAGCGGCGAAGAAAAAATTAAAGATGCCTTCAAGAAAAAAAACTGGAACGAGATAAAAACAGCAGATAGCTGGAAGATCTTCAAAATCATGTCGGAGTTTGTAGAAGGATTTGAAAAATTGGCACGTATAGGGCCATGTGTTTCTATATTCGGATCGGCCAGAACCGAGCCGGGAACAAAATATTACAAACTGGCAGAAGAGGTAGCCTACCAGCTTACGCAACATGGTTACGGTGTGATTACAGGCGGAGGCCCCGGCATTATGGAAGCCGGTAATCTGGGTGCAAAACGGGGGAAAGGCCGTTCGGTGGGAATTAATATCGACCTGCCTTTTGAACAGGAGCCCAACTTTTTTATCGATTCGGACAAACTGATCACCTTCGATCATTTCTTTGTACGGAAAGTAATGTTCATGAAATATGCCCAGGGATTTATTGTTCTTCCGGGTGGTTTCGGTACCTTCGATGAGCTCTTTGAAGCGCTGACACTTATTCAAACCGAAAAAATCGGCAAGTTTCCAATTGCATTGATCGGAAAACAATACTGGGAAGGACTCGTAAAATGGATAAAAGAAACAATGATGGAACAGGAAAAGAACATTGCCCCGAAGGATCTGGAATTATTTAAAGTGGTAGATACCGTAGAGGAAGCAGTAGAACATATTGATAAGTTCTATTCGAAGTACCTGTTGAGCCCGAATTTCTGATTATGAAAATTAACCGTACTTTTATATAAATTAAAAGTTTAACAAAAAGTTATTAACATTTTTAATATAAATTACTTTTGCGATTAAAGACTGAATTATTTATTTTTAGCTGGTTATAAATTTTAGCCTGATGTTTAGAGTTTTTATTCCTTTTTTGAATCTGTTGGTAGCATTGCTGATCACCCGGTTTTTTCCTGCCGACGTTTCAATAAAAATGGAGGTACCTACACAGGTAGTTGCAGGCACGGAATTTAATGTCAAAATTACCGTGAATAAGGGTGACCTTGAAAGCTTTTCGCGATTTCAACAGGTCATTCCGGCGGGGCTTTCTGCCTCTTCCGATGTGTCTTCCAATGCCGATTTTTCATTTAAGGATCATCGCGTTCGCTTGATATGGTTGCGTTTGCCACGCCAGGAAGAATTTACGTTCAGTTACAAAGTGAAAGTAGATGAACGGTTAAAAGGTACATTCACTCTTAAAGGTAAGTTTTCATACATTCAGAATAACGAGAGGAAATCGATAAGCGTTCCGGAACAAAGCATCGAAATACAACCTTCACCAAATATCGACCCGGGTCAGGTGGTGGATATTAAGGATTTTGAAGAAAAAGTAATTCAGTATATTCCACCTTATGCCTCAGGATCGGATAATATCATCTGTGTCCGTCAAAAACCCTATCTCAATGATGCTGGAAATGAATACATGGTGAACATTCTTGTAAATAAGGAAAATAAGGAAAAATTTGCAAAAATTGAAGAAAACATACCGGTTGGTTATAAAGCTGTACAGGTTGATACGAAAGATGCTATCTTTACGTTTAAGGATCATCTGGCAAAATTCCTGTGGATGAATCTGCCGTCGGAACCGTATTATGTGGTTTCATACAAGCTCGTTCCGGTTGATCCGAAAAATATGCTGCAACCTGTTATAAAAGGCCAGTTTTCGTATCTGGAAGGAGAAAAGACCATCAGTATTGATATTGTGGAAAAAGATATTGCAGTGGAAGATTTAAGTAAAGAACAGGTACAGCAGTTAATAGCTGCTGTAAAAGCGGGTACTGTCATTCCCGAAGAAGTAAAACCACCCGAGAAAGAACCTGTTAAACAGCAGGAAAAAAAGGTAACTCCTGTTGAAGAACCCATAACGGGCGAATTGAATAAAAAAGAAATGAAAAGTCTGTTACCCTATATGCTCGAACCCGAACAGGGCGTTTATTACAGGGTGCAACTGGCTGCAGGTCATAAACCGGTTGTCATCAGGCGGTATTTCAAAAAATATGATTTTAAAAAAGAAATCAGAACAGAATATCACGAAGGATGGATCAAATATTCCATCGGTTCGTATAAGGTCTATAAAGATGCCCGTGATGCCCGTGTTCAAGTGTGGAATACCACTGACATCAAAGATGCATTCGTGTCTGCATATAATAACGGTACCCGTATTACCGTGCAGGAAGCGCTGATGATTGCAAATCAGAAATGGTATAAATAATTGTGGTTAGTTTAAAAATGGGAATAACAGAAGGAAAACATGAAAGACGTTAAATTTTTTCTGTTTGTTATTTTAACCTGTGTTTTTGCAGGGGCTTACGGTCAGGGTGATATCGAAGACCTGCTGATCCAGGAAGTGGATGTTATTAATCCTGTGTATAAACCGGTAATTGGCATTGGTGGGGGATTATTCAATTATTTTGGTGATATAAAGAGTCCGGGTTTCTCGCCAATGATCGGCACCCCCGGCTTCAATGTCAATGTCTCTACTTTTATTGACAATAAACATTATTTCCGGGGAGATTTTTATCTTATCTCGGGTAAACTAACAGGGAATGAACGTTCTTATACCGACCTGAACCGGAATTTTAATTTTCAGTCTAATATTTACACTTTTGGTGTAAACATCAATTACGATTTCGACAATTTTTTTAAAAAGGACCGCACATGTCATCCCTACATAGCACTGGGTATTGAAACTGTTACCTTTAACTCGAAAATTGACAGTTTCGGTGCAGGCGGAGTAAAATATAATTACTGGTCGGACGGTACGATACGGAATCTGCCTGAAAATCCTGAAAATTACGGTACCGCCA
Source organism: uncultured Bacteroidales bacterium (assembly GCA_963748095.1). Lineage (GTDB taxonomy): Bacteria > Bacteroidota > Bacteroidia > Bacteroidales > UBA10428 > CAVVIO01. The sequence goes on along the minus strand of CAVVIO010000029.1, from coordinate 19,396 downwards.
AGTTGATGCAAAGGGACTATGTTTACGAGACCAATCTTCGGAATTACGACTGGGGACAGGGTGCGTACCCACAGTATACATTTGCCGTACCAATCGAGGTAGGTCTCGATTTTTGGATCACCTACCGGTTTATGCTTCGGGTTTCCGCATCGTATCATTATACTTTTTCAGATCTTATCGACCATGTAAGTTATAAAAATACATCAGGAATTATCGGTAATAAGATGAACGATAGTTTCCTGTATACATCTGTTTCTCTTAATTTCGACCTGTTTTCCGACTCGAAAACACTGAAGGTGGAAAAGTTCTTTGCTGAGGTAGATGACTATGATTATTCCTTTTTTTACGGTGATGAGGATGTAGATGGTGTATATGATGGCTGGGACAATTGTCCGGGAACACCTTATGGGGTAAAGGTCGATTCGGTAGGTTGCCCGCTGGATGATGATCTGGATGGCGTTCCCAATTATAAGGATGATCAGTTGAATACTCCTTATGGGGCATTTGTGAATGATCGTGGTGTTCAGATATCGGATGATCAGCTTATCAGCATGCTCGATAATTCCATGGCAGTAAAACGTGATGAAGTTGAGTTGTATTTACGTACACCTGCCAGTTATGCTAGCAACCAGGCAGGTACTGCAAAGGCAATTCCGGCAAAATTCAAAAAGCTGGATAAAAATAATGATGGTTATATTTCATTTGATGAAATGCTTAATGCTATCGATAAATTTTTCGATTTTGATTCAAACCTTACCACACAGGATATTTACGAACTTAATAATTTCTTCTTCTCGCAATAATACTTATAATTTCCGCATTCGATCGAGTTCTCTTTTGGTATCGCGTTTTTTAATGTCTTCACGCTTGTCGTACTCTTTCTTGCCACGCGCCAGGGCAATCTCTAATTTGGCAAAGCCTTTTTCGTTGATAAATAACCGGGTGGCAACCATGGTGAATCCCTTTTCTTTTATTTTTCTGTCAATCTTGTATAGCTCCTTCTTGTTCAGTAATAATTTCCGGTCACGTTTAGGAAGGTGGTTATTATAGTTTCCCCAATCGTATTCTGCCACATGCATATTCTTTACCCATAACTCCCCGTTTACAAAGAAACAATAAGCATCCACCAGACCTGCCTTTCCCATCCGTATCGACTTTATTTCTGTACCCGTAAGTACAATACCGGCTGTATATTTCTCAATGAATTCGTAATCGTGCGACGCTTTCTTATTTCTGATATTGATATTAGTCATTCTGTTTTCAGGGATATAAATGTTTTTACAAAATAATACTATTTTTATGGAATAACCATAATTTGGCAACAGGGATTACCCGTATTTGTTAAGTATATGATAAAGAGCAAGTATAACCTGATTTCAGTAATTGGCCCCACTGCCGGTGGCAAGACCGCTTTTGCGGCAAAACTGGCCGGGGAGCTGAACGGGGAAATTATTAGTGCCGATTCACGACAGGTTTACCGGCGTATGGATATCGGTACAGGGAAAGATATCAGGGATTATATGGTAAATGGCAGGCAGATACCTTTTCACCTGATAGATATTGTAGAACCCGGGTATAAATACAGTGTTTTCGAATACCAACAGGATTTTATAAAAGCATTTCAATTAATTACTGAAAAAGGAAAAATGCCTTTGCTCTGCGGGGGGACCGGAATGTATATCGAAGCCGTGATCAGGGGTTACCGCTTGCTACCGGTTCCTCCGGATATTGAATTTCATCGTAAACTGAAGGAAAAGTCACTGGATGAGCTGACTCAGATATTGTCAGGATATAAGAAATTACATAATATTTCAGATGTTGATTCAAAAGAAAGAGCCATACGGGCTATCGAGATAGAAGCATATTATGCAGATCATCCAGGAACCGAAAAGGAATATCCCGTCATTAATCCGGTTTTTATCGGCATAAAGTTCGACCGGGAAGTGCAGCGAGACAGAATTACCCACCGGTTACAGGAACGGCTAAAAGGCGGAATGGTAGAGGAAGTACAGCGTTTGCTGGATGAAGGTATATTGCCCGGGGATTTAGTTTATTACGGGCTCGAATACAAATACATTACACAGTACCTGACTGGAGAACTGGAATATAGTGAAATGGTAAGCAGACTGAATATTGCTATTCACCAGTTTGCCAAACGGCAGATGACCTGGTTCCGGAAAATGGAAAAGGCAGGGACGGTCATTCACTGGCTCGATGGGGCCTTAACTGATGAGGAAAAGGTGAAAAGAAGTATGAAGATCATTCTGGGATAAAAATTAAGAAAGGGTCTGGTTTCAAACCAGTCTGTAATTCCGGTATTCCCCTATCCTATGACCGGTTAATTTTTCTACCGTTCTTTTAAACTTCTCCTTGGCAGTAAATTTATTATAAGAAAGATCATAGTCAAAATGCCAGTTTTTCTTTTGGATTCGTTCCAGCATTACTTCGGGATGCGTGCCTTCAAAAACTGACAAAGCATCAATGTTCGAATAATCAAACCTTTCAGCTTTTGCTACATTCTTATCCAGCCAGAAGTCATCGTGCCATAGCTTATTGAAGGATTCCTGTTTGCCCTGCATAGCTCCGGGTTCTTTCACCCAGCCATAGTGGTACACATATGCATCGATGAGTTTAACCCGTAATTTTTCATTCTCTCCTTTACGGAATCCCTGGGCGTCCCTGTAAGAATAAATATTTTTGTCGTTGCGTATCACTCTTATTTCCCTGCGGTACCAGCGTAACGACTCACCGGTATAATCATATGAACCATAGAAATGCCGGTATTTGAACAAGAGGCCGTCTACTTTTTGAACATCCTTCCACTTTTTCATTTCAGAATAAACCGTATCGAGGTATTTTTCATGTACTACCTCGTCACCCTGAATGTAAAAAGCCCAGTCGGAATCTCCGGAAATTTCATGAAAAGCTTTGTCGGTTTCCTGTGCCAGCACTTTACCCCCTTCTCTTAACGAATCGTTCCAAACGGTTTCAATAACGCGTATTTTCTCAGGGGCAATATTTTTAATCAACTCGAGGGTGCCATCATCTGAATTTCCCACAGCTACAACAAAATCATCACAAAGCGGCAGAACAGATTTAATTGACTCCACCACGGGATAGTCATATTTTATAGCATTCCTTATAAAGGAAAATCCGGTTACTTTCATCGATTTTTGTTATTCAGCCCTTATTATTAATCGGCAATTATTGATATTTAACTGTCTTATTGAAACGCAAATGTAGTAATTATACATGATTTTGGCAGCTTAATATTCCTGTGTAATATTCCATAAATATTAGATTGAAGTGTACATTTTTATAAAAAACTATAAATTACGAGCATATGTTCATTACATTTGCAACAGGAAATTCAGAGTTTAATTTAAATAAAAGATAATTATGATTAAAATAGCGATCCCCACGGATAATAAAACAGCCATTGCCGGTCATTTTGGGCGGACCAAAGAATTTAAAGTCGTTGGAATTGAAGACCGGAATGTAGTAAATGAAGAATTCCGGATAAATGACTTTACCGGACATGCAAAGCAGCATGAACACCATCATGATCATGAGCACGGGCAGGGGCAGGGACATCATTCACATGCAGGTATTCTGAATGCCTTACACGATTGCCAGGTAGTTATTGCCCATGGGATGGGCCGCCGAGCTTATGATGATCTTAGTGCAGCCGGGATAAAAGTATTTATTACCCGCGAGCATCTTATCGAAAAGGCAGTTTCAGAATATATGGAAGGCACACTCGATAATAATGAATCGGGATGTTGTGAACATTAATTCGAAATTTTTTAGAAAAAATTACCTTGTTACCCGCCTGCTGAAAATAAAGCAGGCGGGTATTTTTTTATAGAACGGATGATGGGTATCGGAACCATTCATATAAAAACTCATCAGTAACTTTCCAGATTTTTTATACATTTACCGACTTTAATAGAAGAAGTATTAATTTAAATGTGGATGATCAATGAGTAAAAAAACTTCTTTCCCAAGGGTATTCTGGGTAGCCAATTCCATCGAAATACTTGAAAGGATTGCCTATTATGGCATATATATGCCCTTTGGTATTTATATGGTTCACCTTGGATATTCAAATTCTCAGTTAGGAATAGTACAAAGCATTTTCATCTTGTTTTCCTACACCATTCCGGTTATTTCCGGTACGTTTGCCGACAGGTATGGATTTAAAAAAGTGCTGATAGTTTCGTATCTGGCGTATTTGCCATCTATACTTTTATTACTAATTACAAAATCTTTCTCCGGGATTGCGCTGACAATGCTGAGTATCGGGCTGGCGGCCGGGATATTTAAACCTCTTGTTTCGGGAACTGTCCGGGTAGTCACCGATTCTACCAATAAAACACTGGGATTTGGTATTTTCTATCAGATGGTGAATATCGGGGGTACATTCGGGCCCATTCTTGCAGGAAAACTCAAGGTTATATCATGGAATCATGCTTTTATAGCTGCGGCAATAATGATCGTGATTATGTTATTAGTTACTGTCTTTTTTTATAAGGAACCGGAACGTGATATCCAGGGGGAGACATTGGGTAAGAAATTTAAAGACATTTATATTGCTTTATCCGATGGGAAGTTTTTATTATTCCTGATACTGCTAGGGGTGTTTTTCTGGCTGCCTTTCTGGTCATTTTTCAATATGTTGACAATGTATATCGACGAGCACCTGAATACCGTTCAGCTTTATCAGGGTATTAAAAGTGTGCTTGGAACGTGGATAACCCAGGGGTTGTTTTCGCATCAGGGAGAGGACGGGCAATGGAGAATATTGGGAGAATCTATTGCCAATACCGGATTTGCAATCATTATTTTTCAATTGGTTGTTTCACGTATATCTGAAAAATTCAATCCTATGAAATCGTTCATGGTGGGATTATTTATTCAGGCATGTGCTTACGTGGTTATAGCTCTTTCCATCTTGAATGCATCAATGTTTGTAATACTTGGTGTATTTATGTTTGCAGTTGGTGAAATGACAGCTTCCCCGCGTATACAGGAATACATTACCTGGATCGCGCCGAAAGAGAAAGCCGGACTTTACATGGGTTCTAATTTCCTTGCCGTGGGATTAGGTGGCACTTTAAGTGGAATTATTTATACCTCTTTGTATGGCTATTATGAAAAAATAGGGCATGTAGAATATGTATGGTATACATTATCTGCCCATCTGATCATCGGTATTTTATTAATTTATTGGTTTACCAGGACACTTGGAGAATTTAAGGAAATGGAAAAATAAAAATTAAAAATCTTATAAGATCGTCCGAAAGGCATAATTTATTATAGTGCTGTCATGCTGAACGCAGTGAAGCATCTCATCAATAGTGGGTTTTAGATTCTTCACTGCGTTCAGAATGACAATACAGCTGATTTTCGAACAACTCGTTTATAAAATATAAAAATGGAAGAAATAAAATACCAACCTATCTGGCAGGAAAATTATTCGATTGATTCTTATGGAATCGACTATAAATCGCAATTACGTTTTAATCTGTTAACGGCTATAATCCAGGATGCTGCCTGGAAACATGCCGAACATCTCGATTACGGATATGAGCAAATGTCTGAACAGGGCCTGGCCTGGATGTTATCCCGCATGTTGCTTAAGATGAAACGTATTCCGGAATGGACGGATACCTTACGGATTGAAACATGGCCAAAAGGATTGGAAAGGCTTTTCTACCTGAGGGATTTCAACCTTTTCGATCAGACAGGAGAACTGATCGGACAAGTAACATCCTACTGGCTGCTGGTGAATATGAAAGTAAAGCGCCCTGTTCTGGATCCACATGGGCATGACATTTTTAAATTAAACGAAAGCAAACATGCGCTGGATATCCGGCTTGATAAACTTCCTGCTGTACAGTCTGAAATATCAAAAGAACTCACCATAACATACACCGATCTGGATATTAACCATCACGTAAACAGTAATCGCTATTTTGAATGGATGCTTGATCTTTTTCCGCTCGAATTTCATATAAAACACCAGGTTGAAGAATTTCAGATCGATTACCTGCATGAAGTAAAATATGGTGAAACTGTAAATTTATCATACCAGAAAATTTCAGAGAATGTCTATTTGCTGGAAGGAAAGATCAACAATGAAACTCCCGGTTTCAGGGCCAGAATAAACTGGAAAGAGGTATAGATTTTTAATCTCCTGTTGGTAAATCTATACATTCCTTCCTGCAAGACAGGTATTTTTCCGGAATTCTTTCATTTCTGTCAGGTTATGTTATATTTGTTACTTCTGAAAACCCTGAAAAAGTTAGCTCATGCAAAAAATTAACGATTTCCTCAGCCTCATCGATAAACATATCGGGGGCAGTTACTGGTTTGTTTTCCTGTTACTGGGTACGGGCCTGTTTTTTACAGTATATCTTAGATTTCCACAGATTCGTTATTTCAGGCATGCTATTCGAATTGTAAGAGGTTTATTCGATAAAGCAAGTGATGTAGGGGACACCTCACATTTCCAGGCATTGACAACAGCTTTATCAGGAACGGTAGGGACCGGAAACATTGCTGGAGTGGCCCTTGCCATTCACCTTGGCGGACCTGCTGCATTGTTCTGGATGCTGGTTACAGCCTTTTTCGGGATGACAACAAAATTCGTGGAAGTTACTTTATCGCATAAGTATCGTGAAAAGACTACTGACGGATCAATAGCAGGAGGCCCCATGTATTACATGAAAACCAGGCTGAACCTGAAATTCGGGAATAAGAAATTAGTAAAGACAGGATATATTCTGGGAAGTATATTTGCCCTGAGCACCATTCTTTCTTCATTTGGTACAGGCAGTCTTCCACAGATCAACAGTATCTCCAACTCCTTATTTGCCACATTCGGGATCAAACAGTACATTACAGGTATTGTACTTGCCATTATTCTAGGGTTTGTTATTATCGGCGGGATAAAACGTATTGCCAAAGTAACTGAAAGATTGGTGCCGGCAATGGCGCTGATTTATTTTATCGGGGCTTTTGCTGTGTTATTGTATAATTATCAAAATATACTTCCTTCCCTGGTATCCGTATTCAGTGATGTTTTTACCGGAACTGCAGCAGTTGGCGGATTTGTAGGCGCAGGATTTTTATTTGCTTTTAACCGTGGGGTGAACCGTGGTTTGTTTTCAAACGAAGCCGGTCAGGGTTCAGCTCCTATTGCCCACGCGGCAGCACGTGCACATGAGCCGGTATCGGAAGGAATGGTGGCTATTCTGGAACCTTTTGTGGATACCATTATCATTTGTTTTCTTACCGGGATCACTCTTCTTTCTTCCGGAGTATGGAAGGAAAAGTTCGAAAATAAGTTTCAGTTTACCGATATGGAAGTTTTACAGGGTAAGTATTCTGATAATATACCGGGCGACCGGAATAAAATTTATCTTCATATCAGGGGAAAGGCTACACTGCCGTTTTTTAACGGCATGCTGAAGGTGCAGGACGGAAAACTAATGAATAACGTAACGATTATGAATGCCCGGTCGATCGCTGAAAATGTGAAGGTGTTAAACAATGAAGGCAAGCCATTTACAGGTAGCATAAAAGTTACGGATGGAAAAATTCTGGAGGAGTTAACGAATTTTAACTTCTGGGGTAAGTCATTACTGCACAGCGCACCGCTTACTACCAAAGCATTTACGAGTTCATTATTTGGAAAATGGGGACAATATATAGTAGCTATCGGGTTGCTTTTGTTTGCTTTTTCCACGGCCATATCCTGGTCGTATTACGGCGACAGGGCGGTTACTTTTTTGTTAGGCTCAAAGTTCGTGTTGCCTTACCATATGCTGTATGTGATAGCTTTTTTCATTGCTTCCTTCACCGATACTACTGTTATCTGGACATTATCGGGTATCACCGTGGCATTGATGGCCATACCCAACCTGTTTGGTTTGCTGGTATTGCACCGGGAAGTTAAATCCACCATTAATCAATACTGGGTCGATTTTCACGATGAACATCCGGAGGTAAAAATACCGGAACTACCTGCAAAATCAGGATAACTTGTTCAGGCAGAACTCAAACATAAGAGACGGCTTTTTATGGAAAAGTTTCTTGTAAATAGTAAACCTTTTATATCTTTGAGAGATTAAACAGGGGCATTTAGCTCAGTTGGTTTAGAGCGCTGCCTTGACAGGGCAGAGGTCACTGGTTCGAATCCTGTAATGCCCACCATAACAGTGTGAGTATTTGAGCAAGAGCAAGAATGCTCATTCTGTTTTCTCAATTCTCAAACTCACACTCTTCCAAAAGTTTAATAATCTATAAATTAATGATTTTCTTTTCATTAATTTTTATGGTCACTGGTTCGAACTTAGCGAAGCGATCTCATGAGCAAAGCGAATAATCCTGTAATGCCCACCATAACAGTGTGAGTATTTGAGCAAGAGCAAGAATGCTCATTCTGTTTTCTCAATTCTCAAACTCACACTCTTCCAAAAGTTTAATAATCTATAAATTAATGATTTTCTTTTCATTAATTTTTATGGTCACTGGTTCGAACTTAGCGAAGCGATCTCATGAGCAAAGCGAATAATCCTGTAATGCCCACCATAACAGTGTGAGTATTTGAGCAAGAGCAAGAATGCTCATTCTGTTTTCTCAATTCTCAAACTCACACTCTTCCAAAAGTTTAATAATCTATAAATTAATGATTTTCTTTTCATTAATTTTTATGGTCACTGGTTCGAACTTAGCGAAGCGATCTCATGAGCAAAGCGAATAATCCTGTAATGCCCACCATAACAGTGTGAGTATTTGAGCAAGAGCAAGAATGCTCATTCTGTTTTCTCAATTCTCAAACTCACACTCTTCCAAAAGTTTAATAATCTATAAATTAATGATTTTCTTTTCATTAATTTTTATGGTCACTGGTTCGAACTTAGCGAAGCGATCTCATGAGCAAAGCGAATAATCCTGTAATGCCCACCATAACAGTGTGAGTATTTGAGCAAAAGCAAGAATGCTCATTCTGTTTTCTCTGACCTCACACTCACACCCATTCAAAATTCATTTCAAAACAGTCAATAAACAGGTGATTAAGTATACCTTACAATTTTGTATCTTAGATGTTGTAACCATTTTAACCTTTCACAGTCTTCCATATAGAAACATAAAAAAGATCAGGTGGCGGAATTGTCTGATGAAATATATATGCTCAGGGTGAGGGACGGGGATATCTCTGAATTGGCCGTATTGTTCGAACGGTATCATATAAGGATGTACAACCTGTTTTTAAAGCTTACACATGATACGACAGTTAGCCAGGATCTTACCCAGAACCTGTTTCAGCGGATTATCAAATACCGGCATTCTTTCAGGGATGACAGTATTTTTAAACCCTGGGTATACAGGATGGCACGTAATATCCACATTGATCATTGCAACGAACGGAAACGAATGGATAGCCGGGCTGTGAACCTTGAACAATATGATGAATATGCTGCCGATACAAACGAACCTTATGGGGCAGAAGAGTTTCGACTGCTGGATGAGGCCCTGTTGAAACTCAATCCCGATGAACAGGAATTAATTATCCTGAGCCGTTACCAGGGGCTGAAATACGAAGATATTTCAGCGATCAGGAATACCTCGGTGGGAGCTATAAAAGTACAAATGCACCGGGCAATAAAACAACTGAGGGAAATTTATTTTAAACAAACATAAAAACGGATCAGCTATGAAATGTGCAGAAGTTGAAAGTTTCATAATGGATTATATCGACGGGAATCTGGATAAAGATACCCGTGATGAAGTTGAAAAGCACCTGCGGACTTGTGAAGTTTGCAGTGAAAAAGAGAAACAATACCGCGAACTGCTGCAAGTTATTTCCGAAATCCCGCAGGCAGAACCCGATCCTTCGTTACGAACGGATTTTTACCGCATGCTTCAGCATGAAACGGGAAAGGAGAATGATCCGGAAAAAAGAATAATTCCGAGGACATACATGTTCTCATTCAGGAAGGTTGCTGCGGGACTGGCGTTACTGATTGCTGGAACATTCATCGGGATGCTTATTCAGAAAGGATTTCAAAAGGATAACAATGCAGGGCAGATCGCAAACCTTCAGTCGGAAGTAAAATCGATGAAGGAAATGATGATGCATACCATGCTGAAGGAGGAATCACCAAGCCAGCGTATTAAAGCTGTGAACTTTGCCGATGAAATTCATGGTCCCGATCCGGGTGTGATAATGGCGCTTATCCATACCATGAACACGGATAAAAACATGAACGTACGTCTGGCAGCGGTCTATTCGCTCGAAAAGTTTGCAGATAATCGCGTGGTGAAGGATTCGTTGCTGACTTCGCTGCCAAAACAAACCGATCCGGTTGTGCAGGTGGTGCTGATGAATATCCTGGTAAAAAGCAAAGACAGCAGGGCGGTGGGGCCAATGCGTACGATTATTTCGAACCGCAACACGCTACCCGAAGTAAAGAATATTGCAGAAAAGAGCGTCCAGGTGCTACTGTGAACTATTAAAAATATTTTTATTGAATTCAATATATAAAGGTTGGTAAATTCCGGGTTTGCCGGCCAGTAAATCAGATTCATTATCATTAACACGTAAAAATTATGAAAACAAATACATTAGGAATAAGCCTGTTGGCGATACTGCTGACAGCTACTACGCTGAAAGCGCAGGAATATAAAATCCCCGTGCAGAATACAACAGACGGAAAACTCAGCCTGGTTAATTTTATGGGCGATTTGCCCATAGAAGGGTACAGCGGAAATGAAATTGTTATTACAACTGCCGATGCCGAAGAGGTAAACTACTCCGGAACGGGCCAAAGGGCTGAAACCCATTTATCCCACGGGAACGGATAATACGGGAATTGGCCTGTAGGTGGAAAAGAACGGCAACCAGGTTACGGTTCAGTGTCTGCTGCCCATTACCAAACGGGGGGAATACAAGATAAAGGTACCTGATAATTTTTCTATAAAGTCGAATAGCGGATGTGAACGGAGCAATGAGATCAGCATAGCGAACATGAAGAATGAAATCGAAATAAATAATTGCTTTTCTGTGAACCTGAAGAATGTAACAGGCCCGCTTGTTATTTCCACTATCAGCGGGAATGTAGATGTGGTATACAGCAGTGTAAGTACCGACAAACCTGTTTCGATCAGTTCGGTAAGTGGTAATATAGATGTTACATTACCTGAGAAAACACCGCTGAACCTCGAAATGAAAACCATTACAGGTACGGTGTATTCCGACTTTGATATAGCCGCTGAGAAAAACGGTATGAAACAGGTAGGCGGGGGAACCATTAAAAGTACGCTGAATGGCGGGGGTACCGATTTTAAGGCGGTTTCTGTAAGTGGAAATATTTACCTGCGAAAAGGAAAATAATCCGATGAAAACAATTATCGCTTCAATCATAGTAGTATGTGCTTTTCTTTTGCCTGTTAAGGCACAGAAAATCATTGAAAAACACCTGGATTATTCCAACGGGAAATCCATTGTGATGGATCTTTCTATCGCCGATTCGATTATTATACATACCTGGAACAAAAAGGAGGTGTATGCCAAAGCATCCGTAAACATTAATGATAACGCGGATAACGATGCCTACCTGACAAGTTTCGATAATAACGCTGATCAGGTAAATATTTCGGCTGAGTTTAAGAAAGGGTATTTTTCCGGGAGGAATAACTGTATGCGTAGTGATATCTACTGGAATGTTTATATCCCTGAGAATACGGACTTTTCCGTGAAAACCATTAATGGGAATATTATTATCGACGGGAATACGGCAGCTATCGAATCGCATAGTATAAGCGGTTTTGTAGACGTAACCGTACCGCCCGGTAAAAAGGCCGACCTGGAAATGAAGACCGTTACCGGCACCATTTACTCGAATTATGATTTCGAACAGAAGAGCCGGGGATATGTAAGTTCGCGGGTTGCAGGCAATATGAACGGTGGCGGGGAAGATGTGGATCTCGCATCTGTAAGTGGTGATATCTTTTTCAGGGTGAGGAAGTAGCTTTACTTAGCGTTACTGCGAGCGGAAGCGAAGCAATCTGCTTCCTAAAGTATAATTTTCTTTTCTTAGTGGGAGATTGCTTGTCGTTCCTTCTTCAGCAAGCACTTTATCGGATAGTCTCAGGGATTTATATAATGACAGAAGGGTTTTGTATAAAGACAAAAGGGTTTTATGAAATAGATACAGGGATTAATGTAACAACCACAGTGTTTTATAAAGAATCTTAGGAATTTATGTAATAACGACAGGGTTATATGTAATGGTATTAGGGCTTTATGAAACTGGACAGGGTTTTATATAATAAACACAGTGATAGATCGTCAAAGGTGGTAGTTGCAGTGAGACGGAAATGCATTAAAAAAGGTTCACCTGCAGCGAACAGATGAACCCAAATTTATCATGAATTAAAAACAAATCAACTCTTGTTATAAACAGAAACACATAAGCGATAATAAATTTACAGGATGATTTTTAAAAAAGCAAATTTTTTGTGACAAAAAGACAAAGTGACGGGTAATGATGTGGGGGGGAGAGGGTAAATTGTCTGAACACGATTTGCAGGATTTTTTTGATGGACAGGATGTATGGTGCAAGGGCACAAGTTAAAAACTTGCACCAGATGTGGGTATTAAGCTTGTAATTTGTTCTTTATTCTTAAAGTCGAAAGTACTCATGGTATAACTCGTACAATTTTTTAGTGGGGATACCATTTATTTTGGGAATACAAATACAATTGGAAAGGTGAATTGCACTTTCACAGGTTTATCTTTTTTATATGCAGGAATCCATATTGGAGATTGTCTTATTACTCTTAATGCTTCTTTTTCCAACAACTTTTTATTTATATTTTCAACTTTAGGATCTATTATACTTCCATCCGTATTAATTTCAAATTGTACAAGTATTTTTTGAATACCTGCATTTGAGTATTTTTCAAACATATATTCATTTAGTTTTATACGAGACTGGCAATAGGATCTGAAAGTATTAATATCGCCCCCGTTAAATAAGGGCATTCTGTCAACATGAGTATTACTGGAATCATTCTTTTGTAAATCAATTTTCTTTAATTGATAATTTAACGTGTCTTTCTGAAAGTAATCTAATGGGAAGTCATAATTAACAGAATCTATAATTTTCCCATTTCTGAAATAATATTTCCAAATACCTGTTGGAGTGCCTTTATCAAAATAACAAATACTATTTATGCTTGAATATGGGAAATATTTTGTCCACTTACCATCCTCTACTTTTTCATTTAAGTCTGAATAGTTTCTTACTTCTGTGAATCCTCTTTTAGATATAGTTTTAACAGTAACAGATGAATCCTTATTTTGATAATAATTACTAACATATTTGCGCGACTTTATGGTTTTTATCAAATCACCTTCTTGTCCGAAAGCTGATTTTGGACATAAAAGAATAAAAATGATGGATACTATTGTTAATATATTTTTTTTCATTCTTTTCAGGTTGATTAATAATTTACTACCTATTGTTAACTAAAATGTTTGTCAATGACTTGTTATTTTTATAATGGATTTTATGTTCGTTATCCTTTTCCATTATTCCTCCAAATTTAAATGCAGGGTTTACATCAATCTGTATCTGAAATGAATCTCCTATGCGTCTTTCCTTTTATACATCCTTTAACAACATTACGGCTCTCTTTTTTAATTTCTTTTGCCAGACAAATCCAGTAATATTTGCAATCAATATTTTTCAAGTCTTTGTCGCAATAATCAAATTCTTTTGTTGCTGTATCAATCTGAAATATCAGAGTCTCCGTATACTCTGCATCCCAGTCATTTTCATCAATCATAGTTGAACCGGAACGTTTGTAAACAAATACGTATTTATTTCCAGGTATTATTTTATGGGTGATCATATTTCCCGGTAATGTGTCAAAGAGAACTACTCCTCTAATTATTTGAAGGTCTTTTGTTGGAATATTATTTTTTTGAGAATTGGTTTTTTTATTTGAATTAACAGAATTTGATGTATTCGTATTCTGTTTGCATGCATTAATTAACAGAACGGTAAACATTAGTAATAAGTAAATTTTTCTTTTATTATGTTTTTTTGTCATTATTTTTTCTGCCTGTTTCCAATAATAAGATCAATTTCACAAACCTCCCCTTACGTTTGGGAACTAAATGTAAAAGTTAATACCATAAAAAACAAATTAATTTTATGAATTTACCTGCTTCTAAACTTTTGAATCTGTGTTAATTTTTGAACCTACGGTTTTAATAGTTGTTAATACTTCATCTGATCTTTGGAACTCATATTGATTTATACTATAACCGATACAGGAATTGATAAATAATTAACCTGTGAGTGATTGAGGAACCGACATGAAAAATCATTTTTTTATACCTCAGCAAGCATCCGTTAGGAATTCAATTTTTACCATCTGGCAGGTAAGCGGTAATCCTGCTCATTCAAAGGAAATCATAATGCCCAAGGGTGTTGTTGATATTGTATTTAATTTTTCTGGTTCAACAGCTATTAAGGCGCAGATTGATGCATACAAAGCAGATCTTCCAAAATGTTATATCAATGGATTTAATACGGTACCGGTCGTGTTGAACATCCCCGGTTATCAGTCATTCTTCGGGATACGTTTAAATCCTGTAGCCATTCAGCCGTTATTTGGTATACGCACGGGAGAACTGATCAATCGGTCACTCGATCTGTTCCTGATCAATAAAACTATTGAATCGCTTTGGTACCGGCTTGCCGGGCTGAACAGTTTTTCCGAAAGAGTAAATGTAATTATCCAATGGTTCTGCAACCAGCAAATCAAACCAGATTTCAGGGATGAAATGCTAAAAGACTTTTTTTATAATGAAAATGAAACAGAAAAATCGGTATTATCCCTGTCAAAAGAACTTATGATCTCCGGCAGGCATCTTTCAAGAAAAATAGTTGCTCTTACGGGAATGAACACGGAAGAAGTACTGCTTTACAAAAAATATTTGCGCGCACAGAGATTGATCCATGAAACAGACTCATCCTTAACTGAAATAGCTTATGCCTGCAATTTTTATGATCAGTCGCATTTTATAAAAACATTTAAGTCGTATACAAAACTTACTCCCGGAGAATACCGGAAAACAAAAAGTCTACTGCCCGGCCATATATTTCAATAGATGTCCGTTAAATACAATTTTTAATACGGAAAAGTTTTCATAATTGCAGAAATATTAAAATTATGCTTATGAAAACACTTTTTTTATTTACTTCTATTATCCTGGCCGGCGGCCTTTTTTTTGTCAACAGTTACAATTCGCTCATCGATGCAAAAGCATGGGGGGCGGATATTCCACAATCAATTGTCACGACCAGGGCTTATTACAGTACGGTCAACCCGGGCAATTTTTTCAGGATACTATCACCCATAAACCAGCTGATTGCCCTGATAGTACTGATACTATTCTGGAAATCTCCGGGACATATCAGAATTTACTTGGGGATATCACTTGTATTATATGTGCTGGTGGATGTTTTTACATTTTCTTATTTCTATCCGAGGCTCGGGATCATGTTTACCAAAACTCCCATGGCGGGTATTGAAGCTCTTAAACAGGCCTGGTGGCAGTGGAGTGCCATGAACTGGATACGAAGTTTGATGTTGTTGGCAGGAGTGATATTAGCATCGCTTTCTCTCCATAAATTTTACATGCACCTGATCAGGTAATACTATCGGGTGATAGAACAGCATTAAAACCGGCAGGCTTACAATAGTTCTGCCATCTCAGTCCCGGCATTTCCACCGGGATTTTCCGATATTGGCTATATTATTATTATTGTTGACTTAAGGATAGTTAAAAAGGTTCACCTGTCTGGAACAGATGAATCAAATTCTAAAATAACAAATAAATTTCATGCCGAAGCTTGTTTCTCAATTCTGATAAGCAAAATGAAAAATTAAATTTACGGGATAATCCTACAAAAATAAATTTTTGTCTGTAACCTGTTGATTGTTTCCAACAGGGATGCGGCTATATTATGTTGTGGGAGGAAATAAGAAAAAGGGTGTAGAACAATCTATAACCAGAATGGGGTGGCGATGGCATAAGTTGTAAACTTACTCCAGGGCATGGGGCAATCGGGTAAATTATGAAAATAGTGTCTCTAAAAACAATAGCTGCATAGCAATAGTTTATCAAAATAGATATGGGATAAGTCTTTTCGTCCGTTTTGAGTAGGATGCATACTCTGTATAATTTGTCATTAAAGATTTTTCTTCTAAAATAATTCTCAATAGAAGTCCCATTGTAATAAGAACGACAGCTATAAAAGTCCAAATAAGCGGGAAGGATATTAAACAAGCCCAGGAAAAATAAATGACTGAAGCATATATTGGATGTCGGAGCCATTTATACGGTCCTTTTGTTACAAGTTCTCCTTTTGTAGTATTTGCTGTTGCATGAAAACTTCGAAGTCCAAATGTTAAACGTGCCCAAATCATTAGTCCTACAGAACTAAGTTGGATAATAATTGAAACCGGATTTTTTGAAAAAAGATAGTTTTTGTAAAGTAGAATAAGTAATCCAAAAACAGCAATTAAATATCCCATTAGTGAGCCAAATTTTATTCCTATTTTCATTTTTGTATTTAAATAATTTTCTCCAAATTCTCCTTACTATCCGTGAATTCGGGTCATAAATGTAAAAGATATTTAAATAGAAAGCAAATGTATGTTGGTGTCTTTCAGACTGCGGGTATTTTCCTGTAGTTCCCGATAGGGGTACAAGAGAACCTGCCTGTCCGATAAACCGGGCAGACAGGGGAATATTGATTTCCGATCGTTATACAGCGTTTTTAAATGCCTTTACACCTGCAAAACGGGAAGCTTTTCCCAATTCATATTCAATTCGCATCAGTTGATTAAATTTTTCAATACGCTCTCCGCGGCAACCACTTCCGGTTTTTAAATGTCCGGCATTAATTCCCACGGTCAGATCGGAAATAAAACTATCTGTAGTTTCACCACTTCTGTGCGAAACAAAACAATTGTATGAGTTTTTATAGGCAAGTTCAATTGTTTCGAGTGTTTCTGTAACAGTACCTATTTGATTCAATTTAATCAGGATGGAATTGGCAACGCCTTTCTTAATACCTTCTGCTAAAATGGATTTATTTGTGCAGAACAAATCATCACCAACGATTTCAATTTTTTTGCCAAGACAATCAGTTAAATTTTTCCAACCTTCCCAGTCATTTTCAGCCAAACCATCCTCCAGTAAAACTATGGGATATTGTTTCACCCAGTTCTCCCAGAGTTTCACCATATCATCGCTGGAAACCAGCTTCTGAGTACTTTTAAAAAATTTATATTTTCCATTTTCCCAAAGTTCACTGGCGGCAGGGTCTAAACATATACTAACCTCATCACCCGGCTTATAACCTGCCTTTGTAATCGACTCAAGTATCACTTCCACCGCTTCATCATTAGATTTTAGGTCGGGGGCAAAACCTCCTTCATCTCCAACCCCCGTGCTGTAACCTTTAGCTTTTAAAACTCCCTTTAATGTATGAAAAACTTCCTCTCCCATCCTGATAGCTTCTGTAAACGAAGTGGCGCCATGAGGGGCAATCATAAATTCCTGGAAATCCACATTATTGTCGGCATGTTTACCACCATTGATAATATTCATACAGGGAACCGGCAACAAATAGGCATTGCTTCCACCTAAATACTGGTATAACGGAATGCCGGCACTTTGTGCCTCGGCGCGTGCATATGCCATGGATACAGCTAAAATGGCATTGGCGCCAAGTTTGGATTTATTGGCTGTTCCATCTGTTTCAATCATCAAATAATCGAGTTCGCGCTGGCTTACAAAACTTTTTCCTATAATCTCTTTGGCAATAATTTTATTCACATTTTCAACAGCTTTTAGAACTCCTTTTCCGCCATAACGCTTTTTATCTCCATCGCGTAACTCAAAAGCTTCACGTTCTCCTGTTGATGCGCCGCTTGGAACCATGGCACGTCCTGTTGCTCCGTCTTCTAATTCCAGATTCACTTCGACTGTTGGGTTGCCTCTTGAATCAAGTATTTCAAGGGCATGAACTTCCTGTATTTCCATAATTAAAATTTTTTAAGATTATAATATTTATTAAAATGCGATTTCTCTCGGGGAATTAAAACAAGAATGAGAATGATAAGGGAAAAATAAAAAAATGTTGAAATTCTTCTGTCGATCATAAAACTCCTGCAATTAAAATTAACAGGAGTCATCAGCAATATTGCGGTTAATGGCGAACTCCATCGCCAGGCATTAAAAGTAGTAAATTTACATAAGAAAAATCTGGAAGTATCCATTTTTTTAAGACCTTTTTTAAAGTATAATACGGAGGCAAGGGGAATAAAAGCAGGTATGTGAAAGATATTAGATTAAAATTAAAATCCCTGTGAATGATCCGGGCATTTTCTGTGCGATTGTATAACCTGGTTGATACATTTTGTTTTGGTATTATCCTGCCGGAAACGAATTGGATAAATGCGGGTTAACGGAGTTAATGCAGACAAAATCAGTAAATTATAGGTTTATGTAATAAATAATATTTACATACGTTTATAATAATGTAATAGGAAATTATATCATTTAAAACGATTCAAAAATTGTAAGCCAAATCAAATACCATGAAGAAAATATATTTGATATTGTCTGTTATTCTATCCTTTAATGGTTTGATTTTTTCTCAAAAAACCCCAACATTTAAATTAACCAAAGACGGGATGAAACCCATTGTGGTCAATTTCGACACCAATTTCACGGCAAATGTCATTTACACGAAGATAAAGGAATGGATTGCATTAAATAACAAATTTCCAGAGTCGGTTACCAGAATTGATAAGGAAAATTCGCTGATAAAATTCAGCTGTTTCAAAAAAGATGCCTGGAAAATAAGGGATAATAATTTCGACTACTGGAATGAAATGAAATATACTTTCGCAGTTGAAATTAAAGATTACAAATGCAGAATAACTTTTGACACGGAAGAAGATCGGTATAAATTCTGGTATAACGAAAACGGAACATTGAAAGACCGGTTTAAAGAATCGGAAAAATCATTTGAAAATACCGTTAATGAATCACTGGCGTCTTTGTATAAATATATGATAACTCCTCCGAAGCCAAAGACGGATGATTGGTAGGAGAATGTAAATGGATCTGTAGAAATAATAATTGGTTCAGGGTGAAGCGATAGCTATCCCTGAACCTTTTTTGTTTTTTAAGAATAAGTCCGGAACGATTATTCATGCTGGTTGATTGATGGCCATGATTAAATTTCTGCTTCACAAGAATTTGATTTTACCCGAAATAAATTTATCTTTA
>CAVVIO010000028.1:0-8382 GCA_963748095.1 uncultured Bacteroidales bacterium | reverse complement strand
CAGCACTCCCACAAAAATATTCAGTCTGCTGTCGAATGCTGAAATAATCCCGGCAAGGTGGCGAATTGCCATTGTTGCTGATTCATCATTAGCATACAATTTTTTCTGGTAAGAAGATAAGAAGGAAGATTTAAAATCAGGTTTTTCAAAATAATCGAATAACCGGCTGTACTTTTTCAGCATCTCCATTCGTTTCCCTATCTTTTCATGAATGCGGTTGGTGTACTTCAGCTGATATCCCACAATTGTCAGCTGGGCAAGTATTATAAAGATAAGCAGTTTGTACAATCCGGAGATAAAAAAGGAAAGCACAAGAATGGTTAATGCAATAGCCGGTAAAATAAGGACAAGATTTCTGAATAAGGGACTCAGAATATAACGGACCGGTTCGTTTATCCAGCGGTGTAACTCATCCGTTTCACCCGGCTTGTCGGAATAACTTTTCCCGGCGGCCATAAAATCCTGGCGTAAATCGATCATTTCTGCCAGCTCGTCAATCGATTTTTGTCGTTTTAATATACTATCCACATCCTTTGAAGGGTAAGTAAGTTCATTTGCCAGCTTTTGCTTTCCAACAAATGTAACAGTGCGGTTCAGGTATTGATAAACGGACCCTTCTCCGACAATATCCATATCGTAACTAAAGGGATGTGCCGGATCAACAAATTCTTTTCCGTTTTCAAATATGCTGTAATCATTCTCAAGAGCTTTGAGTTCATTCAGGTTTATATCGATGATAAAAGAGATATGGTTAATTTTTTGGCTAAGCTTCTGATGATACCTGATCAAAAAGGCAAAAAGTATTAAAAACAATATCAGACCTGTTACAGAAACTAAAACAGGAATCTTGCCAAAACTAAAAATAAACCCGAGCAGTAACAAAAATGCTGTTAATCGGCCCAAAGACACCCAGCCAAGTCGTTTTTTATAATACGCTTTCTCCTTTTCGAAAAAAGTAATTCTTTTATTATAAGTGTTTTTTAATACATCCATTTCAAAATAATTTAATTAAAGTTCTATACCCACTACCCTGAACTTTGTTTTTTTCCCGGCATAATATGTCATGTTCGTATCGAAATCCCAGTCCCAGTATTTTTTGTTTTTCCCTGCGGGTAACTCTGTATAAACCAGGGAGTGTTTATCCGTTTGTTTATTATCCTCATCATACAAAATTTCCTGGTAATCGGTAATTAATAATGCCTGTCCCGGTTTCAGCGAGTTGATGTGAACCTGTTGAATATTGGTTCTGATCCTTCCAATCTCCGTATCGGAATAAATCGAAAATTTTTCTAAATAGTCAATCAGTAAAATATCCAGCTGATTCAGAAGATTTACTGAAATTGTATAATCTGTTTCCGGCTCGGGAATAAAATTATTCATCTTCAGGTTTTCAACAGGAATTTTCTTTTTGGTTTTCCGGAACAATTCAACTGCATTAAAGGTCTCATAGATAAAACCGCCCGTAAGATCGCATTCGACAAATACAACATTTTTATGTTGGCGAAGTTTGTGCCGGATTTGTGCCGGGTGATGAATATCGTACAAGTATATTTTTTTGCAATTAGCAGCCAGAAATTCGATAGGAACATCGAGCAGCCATCCGCTTCCCAGGATCGATATCGTTTCCGGTTTAATTTTTTTCACAACATCCGTAATGTATTCTTTCGTATGTTTTAAATGATCTTCCCAACTTCCTTCCTCGCTGATATACCGGGTCATAATGCCTTCCTGATCTTTAAGGAATTCCATTTTTTTTAATATTTTCCGCGATGGCAGGTTGATCATCTTTTTCAGCAAAATTAATTATCAGCCCGCATTTTCTCCAGTTCTTTTACCATTCTGTTATGTGTAATGTCTGAAAGCTGTTTGACAGAATTTTCATGAACCTGATCGTAAGATACTTCATCCAGTATTTTTACCCGGATCAATTGTTTTTTATTTAATAAAATGCCTTTTTTAGGAAGGGCCTCACCCGATCCGTCCAGTATAACAGGCAACAAGGTTTTTCCGGTTTCTTTAGCCAGAATAAATGCCCCTTCCTTAAAGTTCCTGATCATTCCGTTCGGTGACCGGGTACCCTCGGGGAAGATCATGACAGAACTGCCGGAATTCAAATTCATTTTACAGGCTTCCATCATTTTAGCTACACTTTCCTTATCGCCCCTTTTTACTTTAATATAACGGTTCATACGCATATTCCATCCAATTACAGGGACACGGAAATTTTCAATCTTCGAAACCCATTTAAAATGGATCATTAACCGGTACAGCACTAATATATCGAGCACTGACTGATGATTGGATACAATAATATAGGTTCTGTTTCTATCAATCTTTTCCAGGCCTTCAATTTTCACCTTCCACCATGGATTAGCCCCGATATAAAGAGAAGCCCAATAACAGGAGAAACGGTGAAGAAGAAATAACCGCTTATCGAAGGGTAGGGTTAATAACCAGGTTAGCACCATAAAAGGGAATATCATTAGGGAAGATAATAATACAAAAGTATAAATGTAAAAAGTAACGAAGTAAGTTTTCATTTTATATGACTAGATACATGCGGTCAAAATAGTTATTTTCCTGCTGAAAAATGCAATGTAAAAAATAAAATGCAATCCGTTTTTTAATAGAAAAAACATAAAATTATTGCCGACAAATTTAACCTCATTTTTTTTACAGGAGAATAAAAATCGATAACTTGCACCCGAAATTACAGAAATAAGAGTTCATGAGACCATTCAAAAGAGGCAAACCACTTGCGGGTTGGTTGTTGCGCCTGGCCCTTGCCGGATTTATTATAACGATCCATTATCACGCGGTTCGTACATTTAATTACAAAGTACCGGAATTTTATTTTTCACTGGCCTACCTGATATTTGCTGTTTTGATCATTATCGGCGGATTACTTAACAGTCCAGGATTGACTGTTATTTCCGGTTTGTTTATTTTTGTACTCTCTGTATATTTTTTAATCATTTCTTTTAAGGGATCATTTGATAATTATATAATAGACCGATTTATAATAGCAGCCCTGGGATTCTATTTTTTGACGACCGGGAATAAAGATTAAAAATTGTTAAATAAATCGGATTTTTAAAACTAGTTAAACAATCGAACGTATATCACACAAACCTGAAACTATTAATTTTTTGGTATATTTTTTGGTTAGTGAATATATCTGAGTTGATTTTAAACTCGAAAAATTTAAGAGTTATGAAAAAAATTGTATTGTTGATGTTGCTGACATTTACATTTCTATGGGGAAACAGTCAGACAAACGAAAAAGATACGGCACCAATGGACACTATTTTCAAACTGGGAGGCAAGGAATTACCCGTTAATGTAACCAAGATAACTGCCAATTATATAAGTTTTATATACCCTGGTGAACCAGAGGTTTACACCATTGAAAGAAAGCAGGTGCAAAAAATCATCTACAAAAATGGCAGGATTGAAGAATTCAACAAGCCGGTAGTACAAATGATTCAGGATTACCAGTGGGAAGCAGTATGGCTTACAGATGACAAAAAAGATATAGCCGAAATGTATAAACGGGGTGATGTTTCAGCGGCATCTGCACCCAGTTCGCGAAGCCCGAAAGCTGCTAAGAAGAGCGCCACTATCCGCTTACAGAAAAAAGCTGCTAACATGAAAGGTACGATCATATTGGTGACACACAAAGAAATAACAGGCGGCTATGGCGAATACCCGGGATATTTCATCGAGGGAGTGGTATACGGACCGGAACCTCTTGAAGATACTACACAGGTTTCCGATAAAGACAAAACACCTGTTAAAGGGAAAACGGTGTTTTAATAAATAAAATGAACAAAGCGTTCCAACCAGAGCGCTTTTTTTATCAGAACAACACAGAAAGGAAAGCAGAAATCTCACCAGCAGATAGTGATATACTGTCTGCCAGTGAATTCAAAACTTGTTTAAGATCATCTTCTTTATGATACAATCCTGTTAGTTTTTCCGATAACATTTTCCTTTCTTCAACAGATAAAACATTCCCGGTTAATTCGCATCCGGTTATTTTGCCCCTGGAAACAAACAGTCTGAAAGACAGGTTTCCATCGCGGATTTCAAGTGTGTCCTGTAAATAATAATCGGGTGAATAACCATATATCCATTCCCAGGTAGCATATTTTTCACGTGCTAATTTGTTTATTTCTTCCCGATCCTGATGGTTCAATTTGTAGCTGACAGCATCATTATATTTATCGAGAATAAATGCATTCAGTTTTTCTTTAAAAACGGAAATGTTAAAAACAGCAGAAAGATTTTCCGAAATATTCATTACGTTGCTCCTATTCGATTGTACTGCCTTATCGAAATAGCGACCAGGTTTAACCCGGATGGCATTACCCAGATTTTTTAAATCTGATGAGAAAAGTAATGTTCCGTGATGCAGAACACGGTTCTTATATACGTGCTCTGCATTTCCTGATATTTTTTTGCTGTCTACCAGGATATCATTTTTCCCACCTATTAGCGCATGAATATTTAATTGTTGCAGCATCTCGATTACAGGAGAGACAAATCTTTTAAAGTCAACAAGTTTTCCCGGCTCTCCATTTCTGATAAAAGTGAAGTTCAGGTTTCCCCGGTCGTGAAATACTGTGCCACCTCCCGATAAACGCCGGGCAACTTTTATGTTATGTTCCTGAATATAGGGATAATTTATTTCCGAATAGGTATTCTGGTGTTTTCCAACCACTACACACGATTCACTCTGCCACAGCATAAAAATATCCTCGCCCGAGTTTTTCATCAGATATTCTTCGGTAGCCAGGTTAAAAAAGGGATCAGTGGTATCACTAATTATACAATACATTCGATCGTCGTATTTAAACAGGTAAATTTATCATTTTCCTTTTATCCGGAAAAGAAGCTCTGAAGTAATTCCGGTGAGGATGCCTGAAAAGCTACTTTTTTGTCATAAGGCTGTCCAAAAAGTTCCTGTTTTGTCATTCTGAACCTGTCTGCAACAGGCAGGTTCAGCATGACAACCTTATAAGAGATTCTTACTTTTTGGACACCCTCATGACAACATTATATTGAATTAATGCCTTTCAGACAACTTCAGAAAAACAATCTTATATCAAAATCTTTCAGGTGTTTATATCAACGTATCTTAAGTATTGGCAATTTAAAAGATCGTACATAAAAAATTCGTATTTTTGGCCTTTTAAAAAAAGCAGGATAAATGATGGAAAATTTAGTAGAACGGTTTCTCAGGTATGTTAAAATTGATACCCAATCGGATGAAAGTTACAGTACAATGCCCAGCACGGAAAAACAACTGGAATTGTTACGACTGCTGGCCACCGAGTTAAAAGAAATAGGACTGGAAGATGTTGTCCTCGATGAAAACGGTTATCTGATGGCCACTTTACCGGCGAATACTGATAAAACAGTACCGATTATTGGTTTTATTGCCCATGTTGATACTTCACCTGATTTATCAGGAGCAAATGTAAATCCCCAAATAACCGAATATATTGGAAATAATCTGGTACTCGATAAAAAGAAAAATATTGTTTTATCATCAAGGGATTTTCCGTTTCTGAATAACTATATCGGGCAGAAAATTATTACAACAGACGGCTCCACTTTGCTTGGGAGCTGATGATAAAGCAGGAGTAGCTGAAATCATGACCGCCGTGGAGTATCTTTTGAAACATCCGGAGATCAAGCATGGAGTAATAAAAATAGGTTTTACTCCCGATGAAGAAATTGGCCGTGGAGCAGACAAATTCGATGTGGAGAAATTCGGTGCTAATTTTGCATATACACTCGATGGTGGGCCTGTAGGAGAGCTCGAATTTGAGAATTTTAATGCGGCACGCGCCAGAATAAGTATCCAGGGAATGAATGTACACCCGGGAACTGCCAAGGATAAGATGAAAAATTCCATGCTTATTGCTATGGAACTCAACAATATGTTGCCTGCTCACCAAACACCTTCCCACACAGAAAACTATGAGGGATTTTATCATCTCACCGACTTTAATGGCAATGTGGATTCAACAACTATCAATTATATTATCCGCGATCATAACAGGGAAGAATTTGAAAAGAAAAAAGACCTGATGATCAAAATTGTGGATCATTTAAATATAAAATATGGCGCCAGAACTGTAAAAATCACCATGGTTGATCAATACTATAACATGCGAGAAAAGATCGAACCTGTTTACCATATTGTTGAACTTGCAATGAAAGCCATGAAGGCAGCAGGTGTTAAACCCAATATTGTTCCCATCCGCGGAGGTACTGATGGTTCCAGATTATCATACATGGGATTGCCTTGTCCTAATATATTTGCAGGTGGCCATAATTTTCACAGTCGTTACGAATTCGTTCCCATCCGTTCGATGGAGAAAGCCGTGGATGTAATTGTAAAGATTGCCGAACTGAATGCGAAATAATGAATTTTTAATGAGGATTGTTATTTAAACCATTCCGGTTTAACTTGCACAAGTTTATTATTAGTCAGATTATATAGTTTGTAAACCAACCAGCCAACTAATATACCAAATAAAGCTCCACCCAGAATATCTCCGGGATAATGAACCCCCAGGTATATCCGGCTGTAGGATACTATTGCTGCCCAGGTGAAAATAAACCATGAAAATTTCCGGTTCCTGAAAAGAGGGGAGAGAAAAGCAGCAAGGCTAAATGTATTGGCAGCATGATTGGAGACAAACCCGTATAATCCGCCACAATGATCATGCAGAATATGTACCATGTTCTGTATTTCAGGATTGTGGCAGGGTCGCAGTCGTTGAAACACATCCTTAAAAAGTCTTACAGCAAGCTGATCACTCAGGGTAATAGCCAGGGCAACAAATATCAGTATGACCAGGGTTCTCCTCCGAAACCGGAAGATCATTACAGCCAGTAAGATCAGGTAAAGCGGAATCCATTCTTTTTTCCCGCTTATCCACCACATCACATTATCCCAGAACGGGGAATGCAAACCATTGAGAAACAAAAAAAGCCGGGTGTCAATATGTATGAGCCATTCCAACATAATCCATTACGAATTTAAATATTTCCAAAGCAGGTCTTTCAACTGGGGAATATGAAAACCGGCAACAGCAGATATAAAAACGTAAGGCACAGCAGGGAGATCTTTCTCCATTTCTTTCATGAGTTCATCGTCAAGCAGATCTGCCTTTGAAATTGCCAACACTCTTTTTTTATCGAGCAATTCCGGATTGTATTTTTTTAATTCGTTCAA
Organism: uncultured Bacteroidales bacterium; assembly: GCA_963748095.1. Classification (GTDB taxonomy): domain Bacteria; phylum Bacteroidota; class Bacteroidia; order Bacteroidales; family UBA10428; genus CAVVIO01. Next base: position 1,130 of record CAVVIO010000028.1, on the reverse strand, counting down.
TAATATTTTGTATTCCGAATGAATATCATTGCTGTCGGCTGGAATAATAAATAAAAGCAACGAATTTCTTTCGATATGCCGCAGAAACCGTAATCCCAGCCCCTTTCCTTCGCTGGCTCCTTCGATTATTCCAGGTATATCAGCCATTACAAACGACTTATCATCTCGGTAGGCAACAATTCCAAGGTTTGGGACCAGTGTGGTAAAAGCGTAATCGGCGATCTTTGGCCTGGCTGCTGAAACTACTGAAAGCAAAGTCGACTTACCTGCATTCGGAAAACCTACCAGCCCAACATCTGCCAGTATCTTAAGTTCAAGTACATACCAGCCTTCAACAGCATCTTCCCCTGGCTGTGCATACCGGGGGGTCTGGTTTGTGGGCGATTTAAAATGCGTATTTCCCAATCCTCCTCTACCCCCTGAAACCAATATTTTTGTTTCGTCCTGCCGGGTAATCTCAAACAGCGCTTCGCCGGTTTCAACATCACGTGCAATGGTACCCAGAGGTACCTCAATGATAACATCCTCACCGTCGGCCCCGGTTTTCATCGACCGGGAACCATTTACACCATGACCGGCAAAGATGTGTTTCCTATAGCGCAGATGAAGCAATGTCCATAACTGACTACTCCCTTTCAGTATTACATGACCGCCCCTGCCACCGTCTCCTCCGTCAGGACCACCTTTGGGAGTTAACCGGCTGCGAAGGAGGTGAGTTGAACCGGCGCCTCCTTTCCCCGACCGACAAAATATACGGATATAATCTACAAAACTGGAATCGGCCATTGGGTTATTTCCTGCTCTTAACAGGTGATTTTAGTTTTTTGAATGCTTTGAATACAAATTCAGTCGGACACTGTCAATTACTTTGCACAGTCTTTCGAATATTTCGTCGATACTGCCCATACCCTGAATGGGAGAGAACTTACCTTTTGATTTATAAAAATCAATTACCGGAGAAGTTTCGTTATTATATACTTTTATCCTGTTTTCAACAATGGATATATCCTGATCGTCTGCCCGGCCGGAAAGTTTTCCCCGGTTTAGCAACCTTTTCACCAATTCATCCTTTTCTACTTCCAAGGCCAGCATAATTGTGATCGGTGTATTTTTTTTCTTCAGTAACTGAT
>CAVVIO010000027.1:0-59405 GCA_963748095.1 uncultured Bacteroidales bacterium | reverse complement strand
CTCTGAAAATATTTTTAAGATTAGTAAAAGCACTGGTAGCGATATATTTACCAGTACATCGATGGGGCCGTGGATTTATGGAATAGCAAAAGACAACAATTTCTTATGGTGTTACAGCGGCAACGAGCACAAACTTTATAAATACAATATTACCGGCAATACGGTTGATTTAACTGTTGCAATTGACAGTTACTGGGATGGTTTAGCGATGGCAGGAGGATCTTTGTATGTTGCCGGCAATGGAAAATTGTATAAGCTGAGTTTGACACCATTAATGACTACTGCAAGTTTTGAACTACCCGGATATTCTATTGGAGGTGTTGCTTATGATGGTTCATCATTCTGGGTTTCAGCATCTAAAGCAAACAATGAAAATGCATGGCCCGAAATAATTAAGGTGGCAGGTGTGGAATAGAAATTTTCTCCAATGAGTGTGTAGGATTTATAACTTCAAATATTAAAAACAGAACAATCCCGGCTATATTATACACCGGGATTGTTTTATATTTCTGAAAGTGTTCAAAGTTTAGGATTGGTTTTTAAGTTTATATTGCATCGTTAATACAAACTACGATGAGTGGAGGGGTGTACAACGTTATGTTAGAAATTTAAAACAGGGACTTCCCGGATTTACCGGTAAAAATTATCCTTCGTATCCGGTTGGACAACTGAAAATAATCATCAACTCTTTCCGGTAATCATTCTTTCCTGGCACAGTTCTGCTTTAAAAATGAATACCATACATACTATATCTAATTAATTGATATTAAAATTTAAGGTGTCAGCAGATTTTTTCAGAGTTAAAACTTCAATCCAATCCCCGACTTTAAGTTAATTTTTATTATTCTTTTATTTTCACTGGTCATAATATAGTCATCCGAATACCAATTACCTCCGAAATCAATATTAGATTTAAAATAAAAAGAAAGTACAAAATGGGTTTTCTTTAAAAATTCGATATCAGCCTGAGGATAAAATCCTAAGACAAACGGATTGTAAAGCACTGTATTTCGATTATCACTTTCTTTATGATTTAGCAGAAAACCAAAATAAGGTCCAATCCCAATATTTATGGGAAGTCTTGTGTAGAATTTGAATTTTATAACTGCTGAAATATTTAAATAGGATTGTCTTGCATAGTAGCCCTCGGTCAATATAGAACCAGCAATTTCATTCTGGAAAGTTCTTTGATTATAATTATATCTGTTTTGAAAATAATTAAGTCCGTAACTTATAAATAAATGTTTATTAAAAGTACGATTCAACAGCAATTCTAAATTATAACCCAGAGATGATTTATATTCCCTGGTAAAAGGATGGTTTCCTCCGGAAAAACTATATTTTTCTATATGTGGAATTGTGAAATTTGTTCCGATATCTATTTCTAAATTCCTTTTAATTTTTTTTTGTCCGTATAAGTTGACTGTGAAAAAAATAGCAGTTATTATTACTATTGTTCTCATATTGGTCTGTTTTATAAAGTGTATTCTGGCAGCATTTATTCTTTATATGTACCATCATTACTTTACTTTTTACGATCAGCTACTAGATGGTAATCAAGTAAATGTAAAGGTTCTTCCAGTAAAAAGCAAATTTTTGTGTAAGTGTTTGGGATGTAAATGTTAGGTTTTTGGGGTGGAGTTAACGGGTAACAATGAGACAAGGATACTCCTGGAATAACCGGGAGTTTGTATTAGTAAATCAGTTAGTTCTTGAAATGATTTGGGTTGCAAATCCGGATAGGAGAGAGGTCATAAGTAGACCTGCCTTTACCGGCCTTGCTACGGAAAGGGTTTTCGAAGTGGTTTCTTTTCAAACCCTTAAGCTCTTAAAGATAATACGATGCATTTATATTTGGCGCTTTGCCAGCCAGCAAGTTATTTTTATAATATATCAATTAGTTAAAATGATATAAGAAAATTAATGAAGCATCTAAAGCCGGTTTTTTATTGTCTTTTATTTCAAGAACTACATTAATCACTACTTTTGTTATTCCTTTCAAATTAATTATGGAGTTGAGTTTTGCTTTAACTCTTACTTCACTGTCCACCAAAACAGGTTGGTTAAACTTAAGCTTTTCAATTCCATAATTAACCAACATTTTAATATTATTAACTTCTATTATTTGATTCCATAAGTATGGCAATATGGAAAGGGTTAAATATCCATGTGCAATTGTTACCCCGTATGGACTCTCCTTTTTAGCTCTTTCTGCATCGAGATGTATCCATTGATGGTCCAAGGTCGCATCTGCAAATTTATTTATTTGATCCTGGGTAATCCTGTGATAATCAGACACCCCTAATTCTTTTCCAGCATATTGTTCAAATTCTGAATAACTGTTAACTATCAATTTTCCCATATATTTTTATTTAATCATTAAGAGACTATCTGGCAATCAATGTATATCTATTAAAGGTTTAATCAACCTGTTATTTTTATGCCTGATACAGCACATGTATTTATTGTTTGTAACCGCCTGATATACCAGTTACCTTACTTTCTCCAATTTCCTACAGAAAGTACATCGGGTAAAAGTAAAGGATATTCCGGTAGGAAGCAAATTATTATTTCAGTGTTTAAGCGGTAAGTGTTAGGTTTTAGGAGTGGAGATAACGGGTGAAAAGACAAAGATTCTTCCTGAAGTGGTTTATTGAAACACGAAGCTAATTACTGTATTCATAAGTAATAATCACGATCTATTTATTATAATATAATTTCTTTTCCTTTGTAATTTTCCATATAGTCATTAATTGTGCATTCAATTCGGAATCTTCCGGCTTGGTTATCTTACTCCATGCTAAAACACTGCAATCAAGGTCTAATTTTACCACTGAATCTTTTGAGTCTGCGATTACTTTTAAGGCTTGTCTTTCGCAATTGTTGGTATATGCGACTCTGTCAGAGTTGACATAGATAAATAAAACCAGTAAGATCATGGGTAGATACCATATCCGTTGTTTTTTTGAAATATTTTTTATTAAAAAGAGAGTAGATGTTCCAAAAACAAACATTAAACTTAATGTAATCGGCATAATTGTATCGTATCTCAGGATATAATGCCTGTATTCTCTGTATCCGCCGAGGGGTAACAATAAAATATAGATCAAAGAAAATATTCCTATCCACTTAAAGATGGTCAGTATTTTTATGCCTTCTGCTGTTTTAAACTTTTTATGAATAAAAATTGAGTTTATTGCCAGAATCAGAAACAAAACCGGGAATCCCAGATCCTGAGTAAATTGATAATAAATTCCGGCAGGAAGCCTTAAATACATTTTACTTAACAGAATCTGGTTTTCTATGGTAATTGAATTGTATCTGCCAAGAAATAATGAATATAAAGAAAAGATACTTACAGGTAATAAATAGAACCAGTAATCTTTAGGTATGCTCTTAATTGCACTTATTATCTTTTTAGCTGTCCCGGTCTGACTTGAATGGGCATAATTATTTTTTAAATTATCAAAAAACAGTAATAACGAAACCACTAATGCAATCCCTGGATTTAATGGTCCGCTTAACGAAACTATTATTGCAAGGGGAATCCAAAGGATCTTGATATATAATCGCACTACCGGTTTTTTGTAATAATAAAACTGTCGGATAAATGGTAAAAAATACAAAAGCAATAATGCACAGGGTAGCGCGTAAAAGAAAGTGTATGTGGTAGACGGATCAATTATTCCCATATGACTGCGATAGCCATTGGCTTGAAAAAGAGGGGTGACTAAAACAGCAGCCAGAATAAAATCAAGTTTGAATAAGTTTTTAGTGTTTGAAATAATTACAGCCAGAAAGAAAATTAATATAACCTGAATAACTGTTTTCGATAAGGCACATGATAGGTAAACACTATCTATCGGGTTAGTGAAATTTTGTAAAAATAACGGGGTAGAAATAAGATATTTTCTGTAGGTCCAATGACAAAAGAAACGATTCGGATTTGCATACGTCTGGTTTTTTAAAATCGCGTTTATTCCAAAAGGATGGTCAAAAATAGGTTTTACATCATTTGCAGGTATTAGATTCCATGCCATATCGCCATCCAGTGGCTGGTTAAGATATTCCTTAAAAGAGTAACCTATATCAGCTATCAATACAAATACAAGAATGAAATATATTATTCTTCTGGACATTCTCTGTGTCATATCAGCTTGTTATCAAACGGTTTGTCAATAGTTAATTAATAATCAGATCCGCACCTTTATTACAACTTTTTTTACTTTTGAAATCTGGTTTAATTTAATGCCAGGCATATGAAGGTCATCAGGGAAAAATATTGTGAACATTCCGGACTCAATCCTAATTAAAGTCGAATCACTCTCATAGAAAGTACAATCATCTTTTTCGTTTTTGTATACAGGTATTTGATTTATCAATGATGTAACGCCTATAAGTTCAACCCCATAAATTACATGTTGAATATCGATATACTTGCTATGTCCTTCGAGTTTACATTCATTTTTATCTTTTGTATCATATTCCTGTACAAGAGCAAAAATATCATCATTGTCGATTTTATATTTACCCGGTTCCGTCCGGGACAAATCAGTCTCATTAATATATGCAAATGCCTTAGCTATTTTCTCACTAAGGCAAACATAGAGTTTATAATTTTCAATTTTATCAATTACCATCTTATTATATTTTAATTGTTGTCAAAATACGCTTAAAAATATCCCGAAGCTTGGGAATGTCTTTATGGTTATCATAGCACAAGTATTTTAAGTTTTTAATTACCATTTCCCACTTTCGGTTTGCGAAATAAATGTAGATGATATTCCGGTTAAAAGCAAATTTGAGTGGGTTGCTTTTAGGCTGTATTACGTTATTGCAGACTGGAAAAAATAGTACGGAAAGCGTATCAACGACTGATGAGTGCCTGATTTAACAACTGTATTTGAAGTTATTGAAAAAATTATAACTTCGTACTGAGTAAATTTTAAAAAGTATGAAAAAGCAGCATTATTTCTTTATATTATTGGCTGGTATTCTGATAAGCGCCTGTATGCACACGGGCAAGAAACAGCAATCGGTCCCGACTAAAACAGATTCTCTGGCCAAAGGGCCTGAAGCAGAGATGCCGTTGAGTGCAGTAAATCCACCCAGGGTAACCGGCAGTATTGAACGTTTAGGCAGTGACCTTGATGCCATAATCCCGGCAGATAGCAAGCTGGAAATCATTGCCGAAGGTTTTGTATGGTCAGAGGGGCCTGTATGGCTTCCTGCACAAAAAAAGCTGCTTTTCTCGGATATTCCACGCAACAGCATTTTTCAGTGGAGTGAGGAAGGAGGATTATCGCTTTACATGGATTCAGCAGGGTTTTCCGGACCACCCCGCAGTGATGGTGCCGAGATAGGATCAAACGGGTTGACGCTTGATGCAAAAGGAAACCTGGTGCTCTGTCAGCATGGAAACCGTCAGATAGCCCGTATGGATGCACCGCTGGATCATCCGCAGCCGAAATTTATTACACTGGCCGACAGGTACGACGGCAAACGGCTTAACAGTCCGAATGACCTGGTTTATAACAGTAAAGGCGACCTGTATTTTACCGATCCGCCGTATGGCCTACCCAATCAGGGTGCAGGGCCTGAAAAGGAACTATCGTTTCAGGGAGTATATGAACTATCATCCGATGGCAAGCTTAACGTTGTTGATGATAAACTAAGCCGGCCTAACGGAGTAGGACTTAGTCCGGATGAAAAGATACTGTATGTTTCGAATTCCGGCGCTGAAAATCCGGTATGGACGGCATACGAACTGAATGAGGAAGGAATGCCGGTTAAAAGCAGGGTATTGTACAATGCATCCGAATATTTAAAGGAAAGGCCGAACATGGGAGTTCCCGACGGACTGGCAGTGAATAAACAGGGGATTATTTTCGGGGCGGGCCCGGGAGGAATTTATGTGATTACTCCCGAAGGTAAACTGGCAGGGATAATCAATACAGGTCACCCGACCAGCAACTGCACGCTGAATGAGGACGGGAGCATGTTGTATATTACAGCTGATATGTATTTGATGAGGATACGGTTGAAATAGGAATGTTGACGGAAGATATCGGGCTATAGACTCCGGTTTTTGCATCCTCGTCAGAAGGTGAGGGGAATATAATTCATGATCAATATTGATGAATAAATAATATTGTGTCCCTAGCGGGACGTGATGAATCTGTAATATATTTTCTACCTGTATTTTGCCCCTGATGGGACGTGCAATCTATTTTAATATATTTACTAAAAAAAATGACATTATTTTAAATCACAGTATATATTGTTTTTTCCGGCTGGTATCTCAATTATAAAATGGTTGTCCTGAATAGCAGGGGTATATAGTATATTATTCAATTTTACACCAGAAGAATTATATATATCAATTGGTAAAACCAATTTTCCAGGCATATTCAATGTTACCTGTAAATTAAGTCCCGATTTTTCGTTCTTTTCAAATGATATCTGAATGGGTCCATTAATAGTGGGTTGCACGAATTTTCCACTGGTTAACCAACCAAACTGTGGCTGTATGAGAGCTTTCTGAAAACCAGGTTCCAGGGGCCGAATACCAAAAATACAACGGGCAATGATATTGGCAGGAGCTGTTCCCCAGGCATGGTTCCAGTCAAGATTGTTTTTTACCCTTTCATTCCAGGCCTCCCAGGTAATGGTGCCTCCATGTTTTATCATGTTCAGCCAGCTTCTGTCGTTATTGGAGGTCATCAGATCTTCGGCATACGAGGCTTCACCGATTTTTAAAAGTGCTTCTAACAGAAATTGCGATCCGTAAACACTTACAGCCATCCCTTTTGATCTGATAAAGGGTCTTATTTTATCGATTTGTGATTCTGAAGTCAGGTCAAATACTACCGGGAAAATGTTGGAATGAACGGAACTGTGTACACTGTCAGCTGCATCGATATAAAGATTTGTTTCGTTATTCCAGAATATTTGATTAAAGACTTGTTTGAGTTTTTCTGCTTTATTCGCAAATATTACCGAATCTGGTTTATTATCAAGTACCCCTGCTATTTTTGCCATTATCCGCAGCGAATTGTAATAAAATGCGTTGGGAACATTGTTAATTTTGCCGATCTTATATCCATCACGTTCCGAAGAAGGCCAGTCGATAATGTCATTACCGTCATCGATTATCAATCCTCCATTGTTAACCGGTGCATCGTCAACAATACGTTTTAAGGAATCGTAGTATAACTTCAGATAGTCCTTATTCCCGGTATACATATAATCTTCCCATATCATCATATGCATTTGAAAATGCCATTCGGTTGGCCAGGTTGGTCTTTTGAAAAGATAATCGATTGTTTTCCGGGCCATGGCATACTCACTGTCCACCACATAATGACTCAACTGGTTTATAAAAGCGTCACCTTCATAAGGCCGCCTTTCCCTGTCGCCATCAATATATATTCCGGTAAAGCTGGTTGCTTTTATGGTATGTTTGCATAAATGCCATACCTGGTTAAGTTTGTCGGAGGAAGTTCGGCAAAATGAAGCAGAATCGTTGAAGGGATAAAAGTAGGCTGTCTGCCGGATGTCTTTCTTATTCAATTTACCTTTGTACCCGTCGATTTCAACATATCTGAACGGCATTACGTTTCCAATGCTGTCCGGTAAAGGTACATTGTAATTCATACCGACAGCCCAGGCAGGTGGACTATATTCCTGAATTTTTATTTTATACCAGTGTCTCCCATTTAAAAGGGGAAGCGTATCTGTCAGAAAACGAACAGTCCCCGGGGGATTTGTATCGACGTATATAGCATTTACAGATTTTTCACCAATTTTAACTATAATAGTATCCGGTCCTGATGATTCAAGAAATAATTCGGGTTTGCCAAAGTAGGCTTCTTTAAACTCAATGAAATAATGGCCGTCAGGTATCTGTTTAATAATATCCGGATAATAAACGGCGCTGGTAATGTTTTTGTATTCCATCGAATACGTTTGTGCTTTACAATTTTTAGTTACATTGAGGAATAGCAATAAAATGACAGATGTCCTTAATAAATAGATTTTCACTGAATAGTTTATTAATTTTTATTGATACCGGATGTAATATGCTAAGTTATAATATTTTTAACAGTACAAACACTCATTAGAATAAAATAACACAGTTATAAAAGGCTACCTATTCTTCCTCATCTTTCAGCATTTCGGGGCGGAACTCCCGAGTACGGGAAATGGACTGTTCCATACGCCATTTCTCAATCTTTGCTTCATGGCCGGAAAGAAGTATATCCGGTACCTTCCATCCTTTGTATTCTGCCGGTCTTGTGTATACAGGTGGAGAAAGCAGGTTGTCCTGAAAAGAATCGGTAAGTGCGGAAGTTTCATCTGAAATGGCTCCCGGTATCAGCCGGATTAGACTATCTGCAATCACAGAGGCTGCCAGTTCTCCGCCTGTCAACACATAGTCACCAATAGATATTTCACGTGTGATAAGATGTTCCCTTATACGCTGGTCTACACCTTTATAATGACCGCAGAGTATAATAATATTTTTAAGAGTGGACAGGTAGTTTGCTGATTTTTGATTGTATTTTTCCCCATCGGGACTGGTATAAATGATCTCATCATAATGGCGTTCCTGCTTCAGCTTTTCCAGCAACCTGTCGATGGGCTCAATACTCATCACCATTCCTGCACCTCCTCCAAAAGCATAATCATCTACCTGTTTGTACTTGTTTGTAGAATAATCTCGGATATTATGAATATAGATCTCCACCAGTCCCTTTTCTTTTGCTCTCTTTACAATAGAATGATTGAGCGGACTTTCCAGTAATTCGGGCAATATGGTTAGTATATCAATTCGCATGGTTATAATTTTTCACAAAAATAAGAAGTTACGTTCAATATACGGAATTCGACAACGGATTTCAGCCGGTTTATACTTCTTAAACCTGTGAAATGTATTATTATATTAAAATACCGGAAATCTTGTAAATATACTTCCGGATAGAACTGAACGTTATCAAATAAAGGAACATATTTGGAAGTTTTGTTTAAAAAGGATCTTTTAAATAGAATAATAATTCCTGTATTGCCGCGTGTAATTTATTAATTATGAATAATTTAATTTTATAACAATTAATTTTGCATTTAATATTAATTTGTATTTTATTAGATATGAAAAGGGCTTTTACTATTTTAAAATTGAAAAAGCTTTGACTATTAAAGCTTAATATCTATTTTCGTAGAAATTAAATAATATCGGCAAATAGTTGATTTGTTGTCCAAAACGATTATGATGGCTACTAAAGATCAAAATGACTCTGTTCATGATGAACAATTCGGCAATACGAAAAGTACAGCTGAAAATACGGAAGAAAAAAGCATTCAGGAAACTTCATCCGGTACGGAAGAAGAAGCATTAACTGAAAATGAAGTACAGGAAAATAAAACCGTGTCGGAAGAAGTGAAGAAAGAAACAACCGTATCGGAAGAACCTGTGAAAAATGATCCGGAGAAGGAAAGCGAAAAAGAAGAGACACAGGAATCCGATAGTGTTTCTATGGCATCTCCGGATAAAAAGAAGGCCGACATAAAGGCGACTAAAGGAAAGAAAAAGGAAGAAACAGAAGAAGTTAAGGAACCTGATGCTGAAATCAGCCAGGAGGCAATTCATGAAGAACCATTACAAAAAGAAGAAAAGAAACCAGTAAATTCAGATACCGGATCATTATCTGAAACAAATGTTTCTGATGAGGAAACAGATTCTGAAAAAGAGAAAAAGACAGAAATAGAAAATAAAAAAGAAGAAGTTTCTGAAAAAACGGAACAAAATGAAGAGTTGACCCCAACTAAGAATGAAGCAGATACTACAGATAATAAAGCAGAAACTGGGAAGGTGTCTGAAGAGGAGGCTAAGAAAAAAGAAATTTCCGGAGAATCGGGGCAAATCGAAGAAACCGTTACGGTGGAGACTGAAACAGAGGCAGAAGCAATGGGTTCAGACGAGCAGGCCGATACCGTTAATGAGAAAAGTGCAGATGTAGATCATGAAGAACCAAAAAAAGAAAAACAGCCAGAGAAAGAAAAAATTGATTATTCCGCACTTAATCCTGCCGATCTGGTGGCTACTCTCAGGGACCTTATGAATGACAAGTCGGTTCTTGACATAAGAAATGATGTTGAAACCATAAAAACAATTTTTTATAAAAAGCATAAAACAGAAACTGACAGGATAAAAAGAAAATTTCAGGAAGAAGGAGGAGAACTGAAAGATTTTAAAATTGAGGAAAATCCCCTCGAGACTGAATTGAAAGAGCTGCTGAAGAAATACAAAGATCTGAAATCTGAGTATAACAAAACACTGGAAGATGTAAAGCATAAAAATCTGGAAGAGAAATACAGGATTATTGAAGAGATAAAAGATCTGGTGAACCGGAAGGAATCCATCAATAAAACATTTCAGGATTTCAGGGATTTACAGCAACAATGGCGCTCGGTTGGCCTGGTACCGCAGCAGAGCCTCAAAGACCTGTGGGAAACGTACCATCATCATGTCGAGACCTTTTATGATTATATCAACATAAACAAGGAATTAAGGGACCTTGATCTGAAAAAAAATATGGAGGCCAAGATCGGATTGTGCGAAAAAGCAGAAGAGCTTTTATTGGAACCATCTGTAATCAATGCTTTTAACCGCCTACAGAAATTACATGATCTTTGGCGTGAAATAGGTCCGGTGCCCGCTGAAATGCGAACTGAAATATGGGAACGTTTTAAAGAAACTACTTCCAGGATAAATAAAAGACACCAGGAATATTTTATAAACCTGAAGCACGAACAAAAAAGTAATCTGGAAGCTAAAACCGCTTTGTGCGAGAAAGTAGAAGAGATCAGTAATCTGGATATTAATACGCATAAGGACTGGGAGAAAAGATCCAGTGAGATCATCGAGTTGCAGAAAGTCTGGAAAACGATAGGCTTTGCACCAAAAAAGGATAATAATAAGATCTACCAGCGTTTTCGTGAGGCCTGTGATAATTTCTTTAACAAAAAGCGGGAGTTTTATGCTCAAACAAGGGAAGAGCAGAATGATAACCTGCAACTGAAAACCGACTTATGTGTGCAGGCCGAGTCGTTGCAGGATAGTACCGAATGGCAAAAGACCACCGAAGAGCTTATCAGCCTTCAGAAAAGATGGAAAGAAATTGGTCCTGTACCTCATAAATATTCCGATAAGATATGGAAAAGATTCCGGGCCGCTTGTGATAAATTTTTCCAGAACAAAGCCGAGCATTTCTCCGAACAGGATTCTTCCTATTCCCAGAACCTGAAGAAAAAACAGGATTTAATAAAGGAAATTGAAGATTTCAAAGGTTCAAAGGAAGTAGAAGGTAATTTCGAAAAGCTAAAAGAATTCCAGAGGCGTTGGACCGAAATAGGTTTTGTGCCATACAAATTCAAAGATGAAATACAGGAAAAATACCGGGCTGCCATCAATAAACAATTCGATAATCTGAAAATTAATGACGATCAGAAAAACCTGTTAAAATTCAAAACCAAGATTGAGAGCCTTGATCAGAAACCCAACTCATATAACCGGTTAAGACACGAACGTGATAAATACATTAATAAACTGAAACAGCTTGAAAGCGACATAATTTTATGGGAAAATAATATAGGATTCTTTGCCAAGTCGAAAAATGCAGAATCTATGATCAGGGAAGTGAGGGAAAAAATCGACAATGCAAAGAAAAATATCGAATTACTGAAAGAAAAAATAGAGATCATTGATGAGAAAGATTGATGGTATGTTCTGTTGGATTTTCTCAAAAACAATCAAGTTGTCATTTTCCTCAAAAGAAAATTTAAATCTCTTAAAATTTATTCTTTACTTTGCGATCTGAACAGAAAATGCATTACAAGTTTTGACAACAACTAAGTATATATTTGTTACTGGCGGTGTTACATCTTCATTGGGGAAAGGTATTATCTCAGCATCGCTGGCTAAATTATTACAAGCCAGGGGCTATAAAGTAACTATTCAAAAACTCGATCCATATATCAATATCGATCCGGGAACTTTAAATCCTTATGAGCATGGTGAGTGTTATGTTACGCTTGATGGTGCTGAAACCGATCTGGATCTCGGGCATTATGAGCGGTTTCTGAGTATACCCACCTCGCAGGAGAACAACGTCACTACAGGTCGTATTTACCAGGCGGTAATCAATAAGGAGCGAAAAGGCGATTACCTGGGAAAAACTGTTCAGGTCATCCCTCATATTACCGATGAAATAAAACGTCGCATCAAATTATTGGGAACACTTCACAAATTCGATGTGGTTATAACAGAGATCGGCGGAACAGTCGGTGACATCGAATCGTTACCCTATATAGAAGCTGTAAGGCAGTTGAAATGGGAACTGGGTGAATACAATACTCTGGTAATCCATCTAACACTGGTTCCTTATCTGGCTGCCTCCGGTGAATTAAAAACCAAACCAACCCAGCATTCAGTAAAAGTATTGCTCGAAAACGGTATTCAACCCAACATTCTGGTACTTCGTACCGAAAAAGATCTTACCATCGATATTCGTAAAAAAGTAGCTCTTTTCTGTAATGTCGACCTTCAGTCGGTAATTCAGTCGATAGATGTTTCTACAATTTACGAAGTACCCATTCTGATGCAGAAGGAAAAGCTGGATATTACCGTATTAAAGAAACTGAACCTGAAAGAAAATGAGGTTCCTGATCTGGATCCCTGGAAGAAATTTCTTAAAAAAGTTAAACATCCGAAATATTCAACAAAAATTGCGTTGGTTGGGAAATACGTGGAATTACCCGATGCTTATAAATCCATCAACGAATCGTTCATTCATGGCGGGGCAATGAATGATTGTTATGTGGACCTGCAATTTGTTCATTCCGAAACAGTAACCCAGGAAAATTACGAAGAGTTATTCAAGGATTTTAAAGGGATATTGATAGCGCCTGGATTTGGCGACAGAGGCATTGAAGGAAAAATACTGGCAGCAAAATATGCCCGTGAAAACAATATACCCTTCCTGGGAATATGCCTGGGATTACAATGTGCTGTCATTGAATTTGCACGCAATGTTTTGGGACTCGAAAAAGCCCATTCAACGGAAATGGAACCAAAAACTCCGGATCCGGTAATTGACCTTATGGAGGAACAAAAAGGAGTGACTGAAAAAGGAGGGACCATGCGGTTGGGTGGATATCCTTGTTGTATTAAACAGGGTACCCTGGCCTATAAAGCATATAACAAGGTTGAAATTGTAGAGAGGCATCGTCATCGCTATGAATTTAACGACAATTATCTGGAAGATTTTGAAAAGAACGGGATGATTGCCTCTGGGATCAATCCGGATACAGGCCTGGTTGAAATTATGGAAATACCTGGTCATAAGTGGTTTGTTGGTGTTCAATTTCACCCTGAATATAGCAGTACGGTTATAAAACCGCATCCTTTGTTTGTAAATTTTGTGAAAGCCACTATTTGAGAAAGTAATTTACTTTAGAATTATAAAATGGACAGAAATTCGATTATAGGAATATTAGTTATTACAGGCATTCTGATAGTATGGGGTGTATTTAATAAACCGAAACAAGGAGAACTTGAAGCAGCCAAGCGCCGACACGATTCATTGGAGATGGTGCAACAACAGCAGGCCAGGGAAACTTCTGCAGCGCTGCCAATATCAAGAGACACTCTCGCAAAAACTGCCACACCGGTATCAACCGTTAAAACACCTGTACACGATACTCTGTCAACTGAAGCATTAAAAGAAAAACTGGGCGTTTTTGCTTCGGCAGGTCAAGGAAAAGAAAAATTTGTTACCCTGGAAAACAACCTTATAAAATTAAAATTATCTACAAAAGGAGGCCGTCCTTATTCGGTCCAACTTAAAAATTACCGCACTTATGATTCGCTGCCATTAATTCTTTTCTCAGGTGATTCGGTGGTGTTCGGATTGAATTTTTATTTGAACAATAAATCTATATCAACCAATCAGTTATTTTTTCAGCCTGTCAGCAGTGGATCAAATGTAGTAGTAACCAATAGTGCTGACAGTGTTTCGATGTTACTGGATGCCGGTGACGGAAGATCCATCGAATATACTTATTCACTGAAACCCAACACTTATCAGGTAAATCTTAATGTTCACATGACCGGAATGCAGGACATTAGTACACGTGAACAAAATGCAGTCGATCTGGAATGGTCTTATTACACGCCCAAACAGGAAAGGGGAGCAAAGAACGAGGACTACTATACAACAATCTATTTTAAACCCGACGGTGAAGATGTCGATTATTTCAATGCCCGTTCCAATAAGGACAGCAAAGAGCAGGACATTACCACCAAAGTAAATTGGATTGCTTTTAAAGATCAGTTCTTTTCATCGGTACTGATGGGTCAACCTGCGTTTACGAATGCATTTGTAAAATACACCAATCTGAAGGATAATCCGAAATTTCTTAAAATATTCAATGCCGAAATTGGAGTGCCTTTTAACAGGACGGCAAAAGAAGTCATTCCGATGAAGTTTTATTTTGGTCCCAATAAATTCCGGTTACTGAAAAAACAATATGGAAATCTTCAGTTACAGGATCTTGTTACAGTAGGTCGCGGAATCATTAAGTGGATCAACCAGTATGTTATTATTCTTTTATTTGACTTCTTAAGTAAATATATCAGTAATTACGGGATCATCATCCTGGTAATGACCATTATTATCAAACTGGTATTATATCCGCTGACATACCGGTCATATCTTTCGCAATCCAAAATGCGAGTATTAAAACCGCAAATTGATGAGATCAATAAAAAAATCCCGAAGGATAAAGCCATGGAACGTCAGCAGGCAACAATGGCGCTTTATAAAAAAGTAGGAGTGAGTCCATTAGGAGGATGTTTGCCCATGATCTTCCAGATGCCTATCCTTTATGCCATGTTCCGGTTTTTCCCGACATCCATCGAGTTACGTCAACAGAGTTTCCTTTGGGCAACCGATCTTTCAACTTATGATTCCATATTATCATGGCATGCAACTATACCTATACTTAGTTCAATTTATGGAAATCATATAAGCCTGTTCACATTGCTTATGACATTATCTACCATACTTACCATGAGCCTTAATAACCAGGCTACCAGCACTCAACAGATGCCTGGGATGAAAGGTATGATGTATATTATGCCTATAATGTTTATGTTTATGCTAAACAATTGGTCTGCCGGTCTGACCTATTATTATTTCCTGGCCAATATGATTACTTTCGGGCAGAATATGCTTTCTAAGGCTTTTATAGATGAGGAAGCATTACTGGCGAAGATGCATGCGAAAAAGGCGAAACCCGTTAAAAAGTCAGGTTTCCAGGCGCGTCTGGAACAAATGGCCAAACAACGGGGTTACAATGCACCGAAAAAGAAGTAATGTTAAATAAGAATATTAAAATCCCCGGTTCGTCAGTTTTGACATGGGTCGGGGATTTTTTCATTTATAAAAGAATTTGGATTATTTTTATTGAAAATTTGAGCACGAATGAACTTAACGGATAACCGGTACAAGATTGATGGAATTGATGTAACCAGCTTGTGCGAAAAATACGGATCGCCCCTGTATGTATATGAAACTGCTAAAATGAAATCGCAGTATCAGAAAATGGTGAATGCATTCAAAGGTGCAAACGTGAGGATAAACTATGCCTGTAAAGCACTTACTAACCTAAATATACTGAAACTATTTAAAAACCTTGGTTCGGGATTGGATGCAGTATCTGTACAGGAAGTGGAATTAGGGTTAAAAGCCGGATTTCTTCCGAAAGATATAATTTATACACCTAACTGTGTTAGTCTCGAGGAAATTGAAAAGGTTGTAAAATTGGGTGTTCATATTAATATCGACAATATTTCCATACTAGAACAGTTCGGTAATCTTCACGGGAATGAAATCCCTGTATGTATCCGGATTAACCCGCATATTATGGCCGGCGGAAATTCAAAGATTTCTACCGGACATATCGATTCCAAGTTTGGTATTTCCATTTACCAGATGCCTCATGTAAACCGTGTAGTGGAGGCAAACGATATGAGGGTGGAAGGTTTACATATGCATACCGGCTCCGATATTCTCGATGTGGAAGTCTTTATTCGCGGAGCCGAAATTATGCTCGATGCGGCCAAAAATTTCAAGGATCTTGATTACATCGATTTTGGCAGTGGTTTTAAGGTTCCTTATAAACCGGATGATTATTCAACAGATATTGATCTCCTGGGAAAAGAACTGACCAAGAAATTCAAAGCATTCTGCAAGGATTATGGAAAAGAATTAACACTGATCTTTGAACCCGGGAAGTTTCTGGTGAGTGAAGCCGGTTATTTTTTTGCAAAGGTAAATGTGGTCAAACAAACGCTATCCACTGTTTTTGCAGGAGTAGATACAGGATTGAACCATTTTATCCGTCCCATGTTCTACGATGCCTATCATCAGATCATCAATGTTTCGGATCCAAATGGTAAACCCAGGATGTACACAGTAGTAGGTTATATTTGTGAAACCGATACTTTTGGCTGGAACCGCAAGATCAGCGAAATTAAGGAGGGAGATTACCTGTGTTTTAAGAATGCAGGCGCTTACTGCTTTACCATGGCCTCGAACTACAATTCGCGTTACCGTCCGGCAGAGGTGTTGATACATGAAGGGAAGGATTTTCTGATAAGAAAACGGGAAACCATGGAGGACCTGTTGCAAAACCAGGTTGAAATTGAGATTTGAAGAAGGCAATACCTTTAAATCATGAAAATAGTATTTCTCGATGCGGAAACGATAGGGCAGGTTGAAAACCTTGAAAAACTGGATGAATTCGGAACAGTAACCTATTATCCTCTTACAAAACCGCAGGAACGTATTCAGCGGATAAGCGGTCACGAGGTGATTATTACAAATAAAGTGATCATCGATCGCGAAGTGATGGATGCCTCACCAATGCTCCGGCTAATTTGTATTTCGGCTACAGGTGTCAATAACGTGGATTTGGCCTATGCTGAGAAAAAGGGAATACTGGTAAAGAACGTAGCAGGATACTCGACCGAAAGTGTTGCCCAGAGTACTTTTTCGCTTTTGTTTTATTTACTGAATAAAACAAGGTATTTTGATGAATATGTTAAATCGGGGAAATATATACAAAGTCCGGTATTTACCCATATCGGGCGCACTTTCTGGCAACTGTCCGGGAAGAAATTTGGCATTATCGGTCTGGGAACTATCGGTAAGCGGGTAGCACAAATCGCCACAGCTTTCGGAGCAGAAGTAGTTTATCACTCTACTTCGGGGAATAATCTCGATCAACCTTATACACATTTATCGCTTGACGAACTGCTTAAGAAGTCGGATGTAGTTTCTGTACATTGTCCGCTAAACGATGTAACAAAGAACCTGATCACCTACAGCAAATTGTGCATGATGAAACCATCGTCTATATTGCTGAATACCGGAAGAGGCGGGATTGTTAATGAAGGCGACCTTGTCAGGGCTTTAAATGAGGATCGTATTGCTGGCGCCGGACTGGATGTTCTGGAACATGAACCCATGTTAAGTAATAATCCTTTAATGACAGTAAATAACCCTGAAAAATTAATAGTTACTCCACATGTAGCCTGGACAAGTATTGAAGCCCGGGAGAAACTGGTAGATGGTATTTATCAGAATATATAGGTATTTTGTCAACAATAATAATGACATATAAATTAATGCATATCAGGCATTGGTAAATGTGAACTGAAAAATTCCAACCCATAGGGAATTTCCATATCCCAGTAATGCAGGTTATGAATCCCTATACACATGTGATATTCATGCGGTATATTCAGATCCAGTAATAACCTGTGAAAAGATTCATTTCCGGGTAATAAAAAATCCTGCATCCCACAATTGATGTACCATTGTATTTTCTTTAAATCATTTGCTGTTTGTTTATTAACCAGGTAAAAAGGACTATTTTCTTTCCAGTGTCGCGTAATTCGTTGTTGTCCGTTCAGACTGTCACCATAAAGCTTTGCAAAATTGATGCTGTATTTTTTTTTGGAGACTTTAATGAATGTTTCATCTGTTCTTAACGCAGCACTCAATGCTACACTATAACCAAAAATATCAGGATGTTTTACCGGAAGAATAATTGCCCCGTAACCGCCCATTGAAAGGCCGGCTATTCCTCGAAAGTTCCTTTCGGGCAATGTTCGGTATGTTGAATCGATAAAAGGGACCAGTTCATTTATAAAAAAATCCTCATAAGGGAATGAGTTATTGTAATTATTGATAAAATAGGAATTTTGTCCGTTGGGCATTACCAGGATAAAAGGCCGGATAATTTTATTTGAAATCAGGCTATCCATCAATAGTTGAATATGGCTGTCTCTTACCCAGCTTGTTTCATTACCTCCATAATCCGTGTAAAAGATAAAGAACCGGATATTTTTCATTTGTACTATTGTATTCAGGAGGGAGATAAACAGAATATTTCACATCTTCTCCCAGCAATTTACTTTCAATACCGAGACTTTCATAAACAGTCCCTTTCAGATAATCATGATATGATGTTGTCTGCGCATTCCCGGGGTTGAAATGAAATAGTAATAACTGAAACAGGAAGTAACATTGTAATAAAAATACCTGGCTGTTAACTTTTTTCATGATATAGTAAAGTTATAGAGTATTACTTAAGAGAAAACCGATTTTATAAGTTGGGGAAGATACTAAATCAGAAGTAAATTACCTGTCCTATCGAAAATAATTCCATGTTAACTTTAAGTTTCTTTTTCATAGAAATGAAATACTTTGAGGTTCAGAGCCTCAGCCTGTCAATCTTTTTCGTTAAACTTTAAATCATAAAAACTCATCGCGATTCTTCAATTTTCCCTATTTTTATTCACAGATTAATACGGCTCATGGGATCATTAACAATTGTAAAAGCTTCTGCCGGTTCGGGAAAAACTTTCAGGCTTACAGGTGAATATATCAAATTGTTGTTTGCCGCTTCCGGCAATCACAGACATATTCTGGCAGTTACCTTTACCAACAAGGCAACAGAGGAGATGAAGAGCCGCATTATAAAGGAATTATCGTTACTGGCTGATCAGAAACCATCTTCACATCTTAATGATATTATAAAGTTTACAGGTTTGTCTGAACGCAATGTTCGCCTAAAAGCTGCCGTAATCCTTAAAAACATTTTACACGATTATTCACGATTTTCGGTGGGTACCATTGATAGTTTTTTTCAGAAAGTTCTTCGTTCGTTTACACGCGAATTGGGCGTGCAGAGCGGTTATAATATCGAACTGGATGAATCAAAGGTATTGGAACAGGCAGTGGATAACCTTTTTTTGGAGACCGATTCGGATGACGAATTACGTAAATGGCTGATACAGTTTGCAGAAACGAAAATTGAAGATGGAAGAAGCTGGAACTTCAAATACGATCTGCTTAAACTGGGAAGAGAAATATTTAAAGAAAATTTCAAGGAATTCAGTGAAAGCATTATAAAAAAGATTGAAGACAAAAATTTTCTGGATAATTACAGAAGTGAACTTTATAAAATAAAAACGTCTTTTGAATCGGAACTTGTAAAACTGGGGGAAGAAGGATTGAGGATATTGGCTGATCATCAACTGACGATGAATGATTTTCCTTACAAAGACAAGGGAGCCGCAGCCGTATTTCTGAAACTCACCGGTAAGGATTATTCTTCTCCCGGAAAACGTTTTCGTGATGCAGCAGATGATCCTGATAAATGGTATTCAAAATCGTCGCCCAGAAAAACGGATATTCAGGCTGCCTGCAATCATGGACTGTCCGGTATCGCTTCAAAAATTGTACAATGGCATGATTCACATGGTACAGATTATAACACCGCTGATCTGATATTGAAAAACCTGTATACGCTGGGAATTTTATCGGATATCACCAAACAGATCGTTCATTACCTGGCCGATAATAACCTTTTCCTTCTAAGTGATGCTTCCCGGTTCATTAACCGGATTATCGACGGGAACGACACGCCGTTTATTTACGAAAGGGTAGGGGATTTTTATCATCATTTCATGATCGATGAATTTCAGGATACTTCCCTGTTTCAGTGGAACAACTTCAGGCCATTATTAAGTAACAGCTTATCAAATAATCACGATAACCTGGTGGTAGGGGATGTGAAACAATCGATCTACCGCTGGCGGAACAGTAACTGGGAAATCCTGGCTAACCGGGTAAGCAGTGATTTTCAATCTGCTACTCTTAATATCGAACACCTCGAAAAGAACTGGAGAAGTAATTACGAGGTCGTTGGTTTTAATAACAGTTTATTTTTTCAGGCCTCCAAGATATTGCAGCAATTGTTTGATGAAGGGCTTTCGGATGCCCCGCAGCATTTTCAGGAATTGTACCAGGATACCATTACCGGTCTTTATGATGATGTTGTTCAGCAAATACCAGGACTTACTGATCAGAAAAATAAAGGATATATAAATGTACGTTTTTTCAATAAGGATAATAAAAGGGAAGAAATCAAAAAGCAGACAGTTGAAACCATTTTGCAACTTCGTGAAAAAGGTTTCAACCTGCATGATATAGCTATTTTGGTAAGATCGAAGCGCGACGGGAAAGAAATAGCCGAATATATACTTACTAATAATTCAGATGGTAATTCATCTTTTCCACCCATCGACGTAATATCCGACGAGGCTCTTTTGCTTGGAAGTTCAACGGTTGTAAGGTTTATTATTGCTGTCATGCATTACATGCTGCATCCCACAAACAATATCAACCAATATTACCTGGTTTCGGAGTATTTAAATTATGTTGGTTCCGGAAAGAATAGTTCGGAATATAAAGGTTTTGCAAATGAAAATAACAAAAACTATATTGAAGCTATTAGCCGGTATTTTCCCGAAGACTTTCATAAAAACCTTGAATCATTTAAAAACCTTCCGCTCTATGAACTGACGGAAAATATCATCCGGTATTTTTCGCTGAACCGGCACAATGGTGAATTGCCATATATCCAGGCACTTCTTGATATGGTACATGATTATACCAGGGAAAAATTTTCCGATTTATATACATTTCTCGATTTCTGGGAAGAAAAGGGGCAAACAACTTCTATTTCTCTGCCCGAAGTAAAAGATGCCGTTCGTATTCTTACTATTCATAAATCGAAAGGACTTGAATTTAAAGCTGTAATTATTCCATATTGCGACTGGGAGCTGGATGTGATAAGAGGTGATCGTACTATTATTTGGTGCAAGCCCGGGAAAGAACCATTTAATGAGATTGGATATTGTGCCGGTTGCCTATTCTTCAAAGCTAAAAGATTCGCTTTTTGCAGAAGAATATTTTACGGAAAAACTAAAGACTTTTATCGACAACCTGAATCTGTTGTATGTGGCATGTACCCGGGCAAAAACGGCCCTTTTCTGCATGGCCGGGCAGGACGATAATCCTAAAAACAATAAAATTTCCAATGTTGCCGATCTGATGCGGCAGGTTTTTATTTCCGGTTTACCGGAAGAAAGTAAACAAAGTGAGTTTCTGATTGATCTGTCCGGTCATTATAATACGGAGCAAAGCGAGTTTGAACTGGGAGTGTTAAGCAATCAGCCTGCTGTAGATGGAATCTTCTCATGCAGAAAAAAACTGGCAGTATCCTGTTAGCGATACCAGTCATAAACTACGTATTCTAAACCGGGGTCATGAATTTTTGCAGGATGGCAGTGATTCCAGGTTTCGTCCGTTGAACTATGGAAGGCTGATGCACCGCATTTTTGAGAACATAAAGACTGCAGAAGATATAACTGTTGCGGTTGATACTGTTGTGATCGAAGGGCTGATAAGCGGGGAAGAAAAAGAGCAAATAATACTTCATATAAAGGAATTGCTGGATTCCGGAATGATAAGTAACTGGTTTGGTAAAGACTGGAAAGTAGTGAATGAGGCAGATATTCTTATGCCGGGAGGTGAGATCCGTCGTCCCGACCGCGTGCTTGTTAAGGATAAAGAAGTAATAGTGATCGATTTTAAATTCGGTGAGCAGGAATTATCGCAACATAATCAACAAGTACTTCACTACATGGATGCGATAAGATTGATGGGGTATGAAGAAGTGAGAGGCTACCTCTGGTATCCGTCCATCGGAAAAGTGAAGGAGGTAGAATAGATGAGATATATGTGGGGAAACAGCAGGAGATTTAATGCCTATTCCAATTATCTGAAAAAACGTTTTGGGAGCAGGATACAAAAGGTTTCCATCGATGCTGGATTTACCTGCCCCAACCGTGATGGCAGCGTGGGAACCGGGGGGTGCACTTTTTGCAGTAACGATGCTTTCAATCCCTCGTATTGTGTGGCTGAGAAACCGGTGGAACAGCAGATAAACGAAGGGATTGAATTTCACGAAAACCGCTATAAACGGGCAGCAAAATACATGGCATATTTTCAGGCATATTCCAACACGTATGCCGGTCTTGATGAACTGAAACATCTGTACGGTCAGGCACTGGAAAATGATAAAATTGCCGGTCTGGTAATCGGAACTCGTCCCGATTGTGTGGATGAATACAAATTGGATTATTTCCGTGAACTGGCCGAAAATCATTATATCATTGTCGAATACGGGATCGAATCGTGTTACAATAAAACGCTTGAAAGAATAAACCGGGGACATAGTTTCGAGAAGGCCGTGGAGGCCGTTCAGCAAACGGTTGACCGGGGATTGATGACCGGGGCGCACTTTATTTTCGGGTTACCCGGGGAAACAAACGAAGAAATGCTGGCAACAGCCGGTATTATTTCCCAACTGCCTCTGGATTCTGTTAAATTTCACCAGTTACAGATTTTTAATGATACCGCGATGGCTGAGGAGTACAAGCATTTCCCGGAAAGATTCAGGCTGTTCGATGTGGAAGAGTACATCGACTTTATCGTTAATTACCTGGAACGGCTTAATCCTGCCATTATGGTGGAGCGTATTGCCAGTGAATCGCCCCCGCGTTTTAATGTCAATACGGTGTGGGATCTTCGATATGATCAGGTATTATTGAAAATGGAACAAAAAATGGAAGAACGGGATACCTGGCAGGGTAAACTGTTTCATGAAACTAATTAATAATAAGTAATGGTCTATTTTCTACAAGAGGTTGCAAAACATGTTTATGAAAATCACCGGGAAGAACTTCCGCAGCTAAATATTGTTTTTCCGGGTAAACGGGCGCGTTTGTATTTCAATCGTTACCTCACCCAACTTACCGACAAACCCGTGTGGGCGCCTCAGTATTATTCCATTTCGGAATTGATGCAGAATTTATCGGGAATGATGCCCGGTGATCCGTTAAGCCTTGTTTTCGGTCTGTATGAAGTTTATAAAGAAATTACCCGGACGAATGAGACCTTCGATAATTTTTATTTCTATGCCGAGATGTTGCTGGCCGATTTCGATGATATCGATAAGTACCTGATCGATGCAAAGGATCTGTTCCGGAACCTTGCCTCGCTTAAAAATATAGATAACTATTTCAATTACCTTACCGAAAAACAAATAGAAGCAATCCGCCATTTCTGGAATACTTTTGAAACTGCTAACCTGCCTGCCGATCAGCAGGAATTTCTGAACCTGTGGCAGGTACTCTATAAAATATACCAGCAATTCAATGCGCTTTTAGCAGAAAAAGGTATTTCATATGAAGGACAGGCTTACCGGAAAGTTGCCGAAATGCTCGCTTCAGGAGATGATTCCCGTATTTCACAGGGAAAATATATTTTTGTCGGGTTCAATGCCCTGAATACCTGTGAAAAGCGATTGTTCCGATTTCTGAAAAGAAACAACCGGGCTTCTTTTTACTGGGATACCGACGATTATTATATGAATAATCGGATTCATGAAGCAGGTTATTTTCTGCGTGATAATGTAAAGGAATTTCCTGCACCTCCCGGTTTCGATTGTAAAAGCAATCTTACAGGCAAGCAGAAAAATATTCAGTTGGTATCGGTTCCTTCCAATATCGGACAGGCTAAAATAGTATCCGCATGTATTGGTGATTTTCCGAAAACTCCTGATTTTGGAAATGCTGCCATTATTCTTGCCGATGAGAATTTACTGGTTCCTGTTTTACATTCATTACCTGACGATATAACCGATTTTAATGTTTCGATGGGATATCCATTCCGGCAAACACCGGCATACAGCCTTATTGAATTATTACTCGATCTGCAGCGTGGATCTAAAATTATAAAAGGAGAACCGGCATTTTATCACAAGCATGTGCTTGCCCTGATCAATCATCAGTATTTTATCCGTCTTTACCCGGAGGAATTACACCAGCTTACCGATTTAATCACTAAAGAAAACAGGTTTTATATTACAGAAAATGAACTGGGGCGGAATGAATTATTGAAAAAAATATTTCAAAAACCGGATAAGGTAACTGCTCTTCCGGATTATCTGCTGGGGATATTACCTATACTTTCGGATACTTTATTAAATCGGAAAGTGGAAGAGGGGGCACAAGGATTGTTGCAAAATGAATTTATTTTCCAGGTGATGTTATACCTGAACAGGCTGAAGGATATTCTGCAAAATACCAAACTCGAATTTTCCGAAAGCACCTTCCGCCGACTGCTCCGGAAAGTATTGCAACAGATAAGTGTTCCGTTCAGCGGGGAACCACTTACGGGTATGCAGGTGATGGGAATACTCGAAACACGTACACTCGATTTTGAAAACCTGGTGGTCCTTTCCATGAACGAAGGCATTTATCCGAAATCAGGGAATGTGCCTTCCTTCATTCCCTATAACCTGCGCTATGGATTTGGGTTACCCACTGTAGAACATCAGGATGCTATATTTGCCTATTATTTTTACCGCCTTATTGGACGGGCAAAAAACATCGTTCTTGTTTACAATTCCAAGGCCGATGGCATGTTCACGGGAGAAAGAAGCCGGTTTCTGCACCAGTTGTTTTACGAACCTGTTTTTACTATAAAGGAAAAAGAATTTGCACTGGAAGTAAACCCTTTAAAAACAAAGCCTATCCGGGTTAAAAAAGATGAGGTTATCCTGGCTGATTTGAAGAAATACCAGGATTCAGACAGGCATTATTTGTCACCCAGTGCGATCAATACATATATTGATTGCCCGCTCAAATTCTATTTCCGGCATATTTCCGGACTGAAGGAACCGGATGAAGTGAAGGAAGAAATTGACCCCGCTGTATTTGGAAGGTTATTACATATCAGCATGAACAAGCTTTATGAACCTTTTGAAGGGAAAATGATTACCGAATCCGACTTTAATTTGATCCTGCAACAGCAGGATAATATCCAAATGGCTGTCGATGAAGCTTTCAGTGAGGAATACTTCAAATTAAAAAATTCAGGGACTCCGTTGAACTTTTCGGGCAGAAACAGGATTATCCGCGAAATCATTAATCGTTATGTTCACCAGATTCTCCTGGTAGATAAAGGATATGCTCCCTTTGAAGTAATCAGCCTTGAGAAAAAATATGGCATAACAGTTCCTGTAAAAGTAAATGATCGTGAGATTCAAATTCGTGTAGGTGGGGTGATTGACCGGATTGACCGGAAAGAAGGAATTACCAGAATACTGGATTATAAAACCGGCAGGGACAAGCTCGATTTTAAAGGAATAGACGCGTTGTTTACAGCATCCTATAAAAATCGTAATAAAGCTGTATTACAAACAATCCTGTATGGTTTAATTTACAATGATACAGAAAAGAAGGCGCACGTGAAACCGGCTTTGTATTTAATCCAGCAAATCTTTTCATCCGGTTTTTCCTGGGATATTATCGAAAAGGATAATGGGAAAAACAATGTTCCGGTGCAAACAGTTGAACCTTATGCCGAAACATTTTACGAGTATCTGAAAGAAGTATTAACTTCTTTATTTCACCCGGAATCTGATTTTACACAGACCGATGATCCGGATGTTTGCAGTCAATGCCCGTATGCAGGAATATGCCATAAATAAAAACAGGATTATTGAATAACAGTTAATTTAACGTCAACAAAAAATCGGGAAAGTGCAGTATTAATCTGAAACATTGTTTAAATTTAACCTGTTAACCTACCTGAATTAAGTTATGGAAATAAAACTTTTCAAGAACTGGTGGCTAATTACAGTAAAGGGAGTATTTTCAATCATATTTGGTGTCCTGGCACTGATGTTGCCAAAAACGGTTGTTTTGACTGTACTTACTTATTTTGGTATTGTAATAATTATCAGTGGATTCTTTCTTATTATCGGGGCTTTCAGTTACCGGAAAGATACACCTAACTGGAGATGGTGGCTGATAGAAGGAGGTTTTGACATGCTGATTGGCGGTTTGATAGTAATTCATCCGTTGGTTACTGCTGAAATATTTGTATTTGTACTCGCCTTATGGGTAGTAGTAATAGGCATTATTCAAATTATAAGCGCTGTTAATCTGAAAGAAATCATGCAAAACTGGTGGATATTATTATTTAGTGGTGTTCTTTCGTTATTCCTGGGATTACTGATATTGACCCATCCCTTTAGAGGAACCCTGACAGTAGTTTCGTCCATGGGTTTATTTATTATGATTTTCGGGATACTGTTACTTATAATTTCCAGAAAATTAAAAAATATGAATGCGGAATAATAATCAGAATATTGAAGGTTAAAAGATTTTGTTTGGGGATTAATGTCAGGAAATGATAAAGATTCACATTTAAGATTTTAGGCCTGTAGATTAGTGGACACTGGTGAATTCGGATACTTACTTTCAGTATTATAGAAAAAATAGAGACTAACTTCTTTTAATAATTTATTTCTCTTTAATAATTATTTTTCTCAATGTGGCATCTAATTTACCTGAATTATCGATAATTATGCCATTGCCATCAATGAGAAATCCAAATGGTATCCCTCCGATTTTATAATCAATAGCTGCTTTAGATTTAAAACCTTTTAAATCACAGACATTTATAAATTCCTGTAAACTATCTTTTTTAACTGCATCGTGCCATTTCTCGATATCGGTGTCCAGGCATACAGAAAAAATCACAAATTTGTCTCCATTTATAAATTGCTCATCTTTGTATTTTTTATAAATTGATATTAGGTTTTTGCTTATCTGACGGCATCCTTTACACCAGGATGCCCAAAAGTCTATAAAAACTACTTTGCCTCTTAATGAAGACAACTTAATTATCTCACCATTAATAGTGGTTATTTCTATCTCCGGGGCAATATTACCCTTTCTAATTCCGATTTTAGGGTTGGAATTTGCACGGTACTTTTGTGCATCATTCGTAAATGATGAAGAAATAAAAACAGCAATAGCAATGAATAGATAGGTTTTTTTTCTCATGATATATTATAGTTTTTAGTATTGAGAAAAAAAGGTTTACCTTGATTCCTCACTATGTTCCATATGTAATTCATTTTTCGTGGTTTTTAATTTCTTCCCGTGAGAGTAGAAATAACTAAAACCAATTCCAATTATTGAATCCATACTCTTTGAGTACTGCAAATTAGAGAAATAATCATTCCAAATGCGACTTTTATCCTTATCAGTAAAAAAAGGATTCATCCAAAATATACTTAATTCTGCCTTGTTATCGAATAATATTTTACTTGCATAAATATAATCAAATGTATTATGTATTTCTTTGTAGCCATTTGGGTAACGGTAATTTAGTAAACAAGTAAAAAGTTGACCCAATTGTAATCTTTGCTGGTAGGGAGATATCCAAATCTACAGTAAGGTCATGAGATAAACCATCATATTTTTCACCCGGAAAGTTCCAGTAAAAGATATTTCCGTCCAGGTAGAATTCAAAAATAGACAGATAGGCAGAAAAAGAAAATATTCCTCCATACTTACTTACACCTGAAAAATTTGATGTTTGCCCTGAAAGGGTACCTTTTTCCAGAGTATATTGAGTGCCCGTGTAATCGGTATAATTTGTATACGAAGGGATTACAGACAAAGTATAATCATCTTTCTTCAACGAATAACCCAATTCGATTTTTTTGGCTTGTACAGGTTTTAAGTGGCTGTTTCCGGAGCTGGAACTTAAAGAATCTGCCGAATAAAACTCAAAAGGGACCAGTAGTTTATAATTAGGATAAGATAAACGTTTGTTGTAGGTTAGCCGTAAAGTTTGAGATTTACTAATATTGTAGGAACTGCTTAAGAAAAGTAATGGATGGAATTTTGTTTCTTCCGGATTACTGTTAATCCAATAAGTGAAAGACTCAATCCTTAATCCGGTTTGAACACTATATTTATTTTTACGAATTAGCAAGTTTGTGAAAACAGCATTCCTGTTATCGCGATATGTAAATGTTTCCAAAGTTTCAGCAGATGTAAACGTATTATCAATATTTCTAATGTAAAAATGAACGCCACTTTCTACTTTCAAGGTATTGTTCGAAAAAAAATATTCCAGCCGGGTATCATCTGATTGTTGTCTGTTTACTGTGTTTTCCTGCCAGATGTTACCTGATCCGGGATTGTGCAGGTCTCCCGATGAAAGTTTATTTTCGTTATTACGATCTAAGATATAGAAGTTAGAACTAAACCAAATCTTATGATTCGGATTATGAAAACTCTTTCTGTAAAAAACAGAGTAGTTTTGGTTGATAGTCTTGAAGTGTGAATTCTCGGAAGAAAATTTGCTTGCCAATTGTACCTTATCTTTATAAGTGGAAATGCTGTCATTGGTATAACTTTCATAATTCTGAACTGAAAGTTTACATGTGATGTTAATGAAATTTCTTTTATTGATGGTATGGTCTAAACCATAAGTTATCGTTTGGTTCAGATTATTGTATTTTTGATTATCTATAGGATGAAATTTATACAAAAGTTCTGAATCCTGGTAAAACTCATTTCTTTGAGAACTATCGGCGTATGTTTCGTAAGTTTTTGAAAGTCCATATTTTGCAAAGAACCTTGTTTTGTTATTTTCGTAATCAACTGCAATATTCCCAAAAGTAAACGAATTATTAAAACTGTTTTCAAGGCTTGTAACTATTTTAACGCCTTTTGTTTTAATATCTTTTAATACAATGTTTACTACATTTTGGGTTTCTGAACTATATCGTGCTGAGGGATTGGTTATAACCTCAACCTGTTTTATTTCAGAAGAATGAATGGTACTTAAATCCCTGTCACTTATTCTGCCATTTACAAGCACCAATACATTTTTATCGCCATTTACATTTATTAATTTATCCTTTTGAGAAACATGAACACCAGGGACATATTTAAGTAAATCGTAACCGGATACAGACCGGCTGAGGCTTAAAGAATCAGGGCTATATACCATTTTATCTACCCTGAAAGCTTTTTTATTAACTGCTTTTACTGTCACACTCTCGAGTGAATAAGCATCACTTTGCAATACCAGTCTGCCCAGGTCAATCTCTTTTTCTTTCATAGTTAACGAAATTCTTTTTATCAGATTCTTATATGTGAAACATCGGATTACTATTCTATAATCACCAGGTCGCGAGTAACGTAACATAAATCTACCAAGTGTATCAGAAAGAGTTGCCTGTAACAATGAATCCGAATCTGACGGATATAAGCATACGGTTGCATATGGAACTGCTGATTTGGAAGAATCGATTAATTTACCGGAAATTGTAACTGTTTTTATATTTTGAGAAAAACCTGAAATTATACTAACTGATAACAAAATAAGAAATGCCAGGATGGCAGGAATTGGTTTTGGATAAGGCATAGATAAGTTTTTTAAAACATGATTTTAATTTATTAAGGGCCGATATTCGCATTAGAAGGACTGAATTTTCATTATAATTCTTTGAACACCACTAAATATTTCGATTTTTCATTCATGTAAGGTGCCTATTATAAATTATTTTATAATTTAATTACGATATTCTTCATTCCCCACTTAAGTTTCAAATTGAAATATGTTTGAATTTATTTTCTTTATCTGAGCTCACTATCTCTTTTATGAAATTTTAATTATGCATATAACGTATTTCCACTATTTCCAATTATTAATAATATTTATTATAAAGGATAGGTAGCCATAAAATACGATCTCTTTATGGCTGTAATTTAATTCATTTGATAAAAGTTAATGCACAATTTATTAATAACTTAGTCCTATATAAATTAAAGGAATAAATAAATTTGGAATGATGTATAATTATTTATCCTGAAGCAAATTAAATAAATCTTTGTAATTACACAAATGTTAAAGTAATAATTTCCAAATTGTTTTTAACTCACTATAAGTTATTTTAGTTAAGCGGCGGGCCGTTCTACTGGGAATACTTTCAGCTCCATAATCTTTCCCCTTCTCAGGATTTTAACAGGTGTTGGTAGAAATATTTTATCTTTTCGTAACCGTTTTACCAGGTCATTGGACGAATGTAATGTTTCTCCATCGAATTCAATAATGATATCTCCTTCTTTCAGATTGGCACGTTTAGCGGGGGATAATTCTTCCATGCCGATAATCAGCAGTCCGTGGGGTTCTTTCAGATGATGAAAATTTCGCAAACGCGGATGAATTTCAATATCCTGCAACATCAGTCCGAGATAGGCACGACTTACTTTTCCATATTGAACCAGATGTTCGGCAACTTCCTTTGCCGTATCGATTGCTATGGCAAATGAAATGCCCTGGGCACCGTTAATTACAGCCGTGTTGATCCCAACGACTTTTCCGTCGGAATTGATCATGGGTCCACCGGAGTTACCCGGGTTTAGCGACACATCCGACTGAAGTACATCGTCGATGAGTCTTCCGTTGGTACTGCGCATGGTGCGTCCTGTTCCACTTAATATTCCGGCAGAAACAGAATTCTGAAAGCCGAGAGGATTTCCTATGGCAATCATAAGCTGGCCAATCTGTAAATCAGCCGATGAACCCAAGTGGGCAATTGCATAACCAGAACCGTATATTTTCAGGATGGCAATATCCGAATCGCTGTCGCGGCCTACCAATTCAGCTTCATACTCACTGCCATCGAGAAGAGTAACTTTTATTTTATCAGCTTTCTGAACTACATGATCGTTGGTAAACAGTAAACCATCGCTGGAAAAAATAAAACCGGAACCGCTTCCTGTTGGTATAAACTTGTCACTCCGTTTTCTTAGAATATCAATCTTAACAACCGCATTTTTAACTTTTGAAATGGCATTTATAATAATTTCTGAATATGTATCTGACATGATAACCTCCTTTTGATTCTCGTTCTTTAAACTAAATCCGATGAAAAATGGCTATCAAATGTTAAACCAATTTGTCTGAGAGGTCATATTGACAGAGTTTTGTGTCTGATTTTCTTTTTTTATATCAAATTTTAAAGTGGGAAAGTTTTTCTTTATTCGGTATTTCTATTTTTTCAGGGAAGCCTTTGAGAAAATATAATCCGGGATATCCTGGTTGAACTGTATTTTTTCCGTAATGAATTCCGTTCCTTCTCCGCTTTTCAGAACATCCTTGAAAATAATGGTTTTCGGATACCAACGACCTTCCATGTTTACTACATCCTTCATTTCTATTCTTTTCAGGAGAGTTCCGGATTTAGCGAACAGTTCTTCTTTTAATGGAATGAAATGATCTTTATCGATCCATAATTTTCTCTTGTAATAAGCTATATCAGGAGTGTTGGCTGTTAGTTCCACTACCCAGCAGGGACGATCGTCAACCGATTCGGAGCCGGTGATTTTGGCATCATATTTATCTGTGAGTTTGGAGTCTTCCATCATATCTTCGTAAGATAAGTCGGATCCCATTACCGACTGGCGCAACATGTGACCGGAGATCTGTATGGTACGGTCGGTTGACGGCGAATACATCCAGAGTTTGTCTTCCAGTTTCAGCATTTTGGTACCAGCTTCACGTTCCGGAGACAGGTATTCTGTAAAAGATTTATTATCTCCTTCCGTCCAGGTTTTCGATTCGATTGTGCGGCTTGCTCGCTGTCCGTGGATTATCATTTTGGATGTTAGTATCCTGTTTTTGGATGACAGATTGGCGTCTACTTTCTCGAGCAGTTCTTTTCCCGTTAAATTCTGGGAATAAATATGTGCGGCCGATATTAGTATCAATGTTATTAAAGAAGTTGTCCGTTTCATAATTTTTAATTTCTTTAAAATATTTTCGTTTTTATTCATAACTCATCATTCATCATTCATCATTCATAATTCCGTTTACGCTTCCAGTTCCTTAAACAACTGTGCTGTCTTACGTTTATAGATACCAATGCCGGATAACATAGTTCCGAGAACAGTGGAAAGTACTCCCGGGAAAAAACCGATATAAAATGCTTGTGGAGTAACATGTGCCCTGTAAACCGATGGCATCATTATCGACGAGTTTCTCATGATATCACCAAAGTCGAGGCCATGAGCCTGGAACCAGTATGATATTGCCAACCCCACAATTGTGCCGGTTATGGACCCGATAATTCCGATTATAATTGATTCATATATCATTGATCGGTAGACATGCCCTTTCTCTTCACCGATTGCGATTCTTAAGCCCACTTCTCCGTAACGGCGCAAACCTCCAAGTAATCCGGCATTCCACAAAACAATGGACATAGCCAGTACAAAAACAAAAACGATTATACTTTTCATTACATCAATGGTTCCGAGGAGCGTTTTGAGATCATCCTGTTCACTCAGGCTGAACATTTCCGGAGCGAACCTGTCTTTACTTTTTTCATATTTCTTATTAAATGATTTTGCAAGCGCTGTTGCTTTTGTGTCATTATAAAAATCCGAATTGAAATATCCCAGTATTTCTCCGGCTGCATCCTGCATATCGAGTACCTGCCTGATGTCTCCGATATCGGCTATAATTGTTCCACGGTCCATACTTCCGGTACCAAAATTAACTGTTCCGGCAATAGTGAAATTCTGGAGACTCATACTTCCGAACATTGTTGAACTGATCAGGGTGGCCGTCTGGCCGGGACTCACTTTTAGCTTTCGGGCAAAGGCATCGCTTATCAGAATCTCATCGGGTTTATCCGGCAGGTGTCCCCTCACCAAAGACTTACGTATATTCATTCGGTCGATCTCTTTGCTGTCTGGGGAAAGCAGGTCAATAGCAATTCCCATAACAGGAGATTGTGCCCGGGTTTCTCTGGATGAATCGGGAATGTCCAGCAATCCGCCAAAACGGATTCGTTCTGCCCAGGCCATATCAGGATAGTCCTTATTCAGACTATCCATTAATGTATTTACACCCATTAATGCCAGGTCGTTCGGTATCTGGTCCTGGTTTTCTGCATACGCCCTTGACATGATCTTTACATGTCCCGTGGAAAATTTTGCATTAAAATCAATGACATCACCCAGTATTCCTGTCATCCAGCAATGCAGAAATACGGTAAACATTACACCCAGCGTTACTATGATTATCGGGAATAGGCTACGACCCCGGTCGCGCAGTAAACCTTTTATAAAAAATCGTATCATTGTATTTTCCCCCTTATTGCATCTGTTGGTTTCATTTTAGCTATTTTTCGTGCCGGAATAAAACTGACAATGGTGGCTGTAATAAAAATTACCAGTATTGTTCCGGCAACAAGTCCGATCCCGTATACCGGAAAAATTGTATCCGACATTGTCAGTCCGTAATTATCAGTGGCTGGCAGTGTAATGCCATGAATTGCCATAAAAGTCAGGAGTGGAATTCCATAAACTGCTGCTACTAAAGCTGCCAGTATGGAATGCATGGCCCCTTCAACAGTGAAAAGCCATATTACTCTTAAACGTGTCATTCCAAGGGCAATGATGGTACCGATTTCTCTTTGCCTCCTGAAAATCGAAAGAATTTGAGTATCGAAAATTGCCAGCATAGCCAGCAACAGTAATAGTGAATATAAGATCGCTGCCCCGGCAGATTTACTTTTTATTATCTTGTCGATATCGGAAAGTAAAAAATCCTGACCTTTAAATTTCCAACCGTCAACATCTATTGAAGAAGCTTCAGGACTAATGACCACCAGTGAGGCCTGTCCGGGCATTTGCATCATCTGGCGTAAGCGGTCAAGTGGTATCCAGAGCTGCCCCATATCAACTGATGGTACATTTGTTTTGAAAATCCCTGCAATTTTTAGTTCAGTAGCGTCGAAAGTTCCGTTTATGTTTCGCCACCTGATCGTTAATGTACTTCCTTTTTCAAGCTTATTGCTTTTTGCCATTCTTGTACCAATTATGGCAGTAAGTTGAGTACTGTCATTTTTCAGTAATCCGGTGGGTAACTCAAGAATGTGCTGGTCAGGATCAATACCTTTCAGGAGCGCGCTTTGCATTCTTCCTTCCGGATAGATGGTAGCCTGTGTGATTAATATTGGTGTAGCTTTCCCATCATTGATTTCTTTTTTTAGGGTTTCCGGTAATACAGCGTGTCCGTCGGTAAGTGTGAACGGATCATAAGGATCATATGCCTGCTGCCAGTACTGACCTCCGCCGATTTCCCAGTTTATGGTATCCAGACGTGCTTCGCGGTTCCATCCTTCCAGAAATCCCCTGTACCAGATGATCACCACAAAAGAAAACGACAGGACAATGACATTCAGCCAGGTACGGAGTCCGGCGCCTATCAGGTTTCTAAAAGCTAGTTTTATTGCTAACATGGTTTTATTTTTAATGATAAGTTATAAATGATGAATGATGAATGATGAATGATGAGTTAAAGAAGCTATTTCTCAATACTCTTCATATTATGTTTTGCAGTTAGTATTATACTTCTAATTATTTTTAAAAGCTCATTTGCTTTGTTATAAATAATTTCAGTATCCTGATCTTTTAAGATACCGCTATCAGTTAGTAATTCAATCCAATATAAAGTTTCATCGCATTCTTTCTGGGCTATGGCCATTTTATGAATGAAGTCAGCTTTGCTTTCGGCGTTATTGGCTTCACGTATATTGGCCCCAATAGATGTACCCGAGCGTAACAATTGTTTACTCAATACAAACTCTTTCTTTTCTTCTATAAGATATTTATAAAGTTGGATGATAGTTAAAGCGAATTGAAAACTTTTATCTTTAATAAGATTTTTCTTTTCCATAATTATAAGATTCGAAAAATTATCTGATTAATTCATAACTCATAACTCATCATTCATAATTCATAATTACATCTTTCTCCACTTTCCCATCCCTCAAAGTAATTTTCCTTCTCAGGTACTGAATTACCTTTTCATCATGCGTGGCAAATAAGAAAGTAGTTTCCAGTTCTTTATTGAGATTCACCATTGTTTGCAGAATATGGTGTGAGTTTTCGGCATCCAGATTAGCAGTGGGTTCGTCTGCCAGAACAATCTCAGGACGTTTTACCATGGCTCTTGCAATGGCTACCCGCTGGCATTCTCCACCCGACATCTGGTTGGGTTTTGACTTTACTTTGTTTGATAGTCCTACCCATTCCAGGGCATCCATTACTGCTTTTTTTCTTTTATTGGCTGTCATATCCAGCAACAATAGCGGAAATTCTACATTTTCGTATGCCGTATATACCGGAAGCAGGTTATAGGTTTGAAAAATAAACCCCAGGTATTTCTTTCGTAATTGTGCTGCAGCCTTATGAGAAAGATTACTTACCGGTTGTCCCAGAACAAATGCTTTCCCGGTTGAAGGTGTATCCAGTGTACCAACAATATTAAGCAATGTTGTTTTCCCGGATCCGCTGGGACCTACCAGACCGACAAATTCTCCTTTACCGACAGAGATGTTGATATTCTCGAGAGCAGTAAAGTAGCCACCTCCCACCGGAAATCGCTTACTTAGTCCCTCGATCTTTATCTTTTCTGAATTTTCCATATTTATTTCTCCTTATATTTAATGGTGTGTTGCACCTTGTTTTTCTAATGATTAAATACTACCATTACCTGGAATCCTGCTCCGGTGAACATATTCGTATCATAGGTTGTCTGGTATAGCTGAAACTGATCGGGATTCCAGAACCCCATCAGGTAAAAACTCCATTTATCATAAGTCATTTGCCAGTTGATGAAACGGTACCAGCCATTATTTGTCCAGTCATAATAAACGATTGCCGAAATATTATGAATTAAACCTATCGGGTAATTAGCAAGTAAAGCCGTGAGTGTAATATTTTCTCCTTTATTGAAAGCTTTTTCCGAAGAGGAGTAAATAAATTGTTCTCCCAGCACATGCAACCCGTTACCTATACCGAAGGTATAATCCATACCCAGGTCTCCCATCCGGGTATACCGGTCCGGTATTAATTTAAATGGCATACGTGATAATGAAGCTTCGAACCAAAGTCCGATACCCAGATCCCACTTACCATCCAGTCCGATGCGATCTTCAGGTACAATCTCATGAAGACTGTCAATTAAAGGAATAGTTGTATTTAATGTATTAGCTTCACGGTGGTGATAACTGATGGCTATTTCTCCGGAAGATAGCGGGAACTGAAACCTTCCGCCGAATTCGGGCTTTTTTCTATCGGAACCGATCAGTTCCCAGCCTTTTGGATTGTCGTTGCCCATTAATCCCCATAGCCACATATTGGCATTATTTAAAAAATAATATCTGAACAATAATCCGTAAACTCCTGTGGTGAGTTGCAGCGGATCACGCGGATCCACCTGATCGAACCACATCATTGGACGCAGCAGGGTGGCAGAACCGAAATTGAGTTTTTGCAGGCCTAATCTTAACTCGAATTGACTAGCAGACAGTCTTAACCAGCCCCTGTAAAGCTGAATGTTACCATTATTTTCTGCGGGTTGTCCCGAATGAAAAAATAACGAACCGTAAATATTTGGTGATAATTCGGCGTCAAGTTTTAAATTATCGTTCAATTTTATTTTGCCGGACAAGGTCGGGATGTAGCGGCTTCCGGTGAGGGCAGAGAAGGGATGTTCTGGTTTGATGGACAGCCAGCCTGATAACTGACCATGGATATTAAATTTCGGTTTTTGTGCATCGACTTCCTTTAATATAGCATATTCAAGGACTATAAATACTAATATATAATTCAGGACTTTCATGTTATTCATGCGGGGAAATGCCGTAAGTTAACAGATTTGTAAACTCAAGAATGAGATCTTGTGGAGTATCATAAAGCTGCAATAACTTTTCATCATTCATAGCTTCCACAAATTTGGATGCAACCTGAATTAAAAATTCGGGTTTGAAATCTTTTCGGAATATCCCTTTATTTTGGGCTTCTTTAAAATCCTTTAAAATTTCATTCCACACGAGTCTGGTCCTTTCTTCCACAAAAGTTTTTAATTCCGGTTCTGAATCAGTATAAAAATCTTCCATGAATTCCCTACTGATGTCGTTTGTTCCTTCGGTTTTTAGTAAAATAATTTTCTTCAGCTTTTCAGGGGTTGGAATATCATTTTCCATTATTTTCTTAAAATTGATTATTCCTTCATCAATAACGTTATTGAAAACTGTTTTTGCTAATTCTATTTTATTAGGGAAAAAACGATAAAATGTCATTTTGCTGACACCTGCTTTTTTGCAAACTTCTTCAATAGTTACTCTTCTGAAGCCATGCTTCCAGAAAAGTTCCTTTGCAGTGGATAATAGTTGTTTTTCTTTTAGATTATTTGTTTGAGACATTTTTTAGATATATTACAAAACACATTTTAATATACGAAATAAGTATTAAAATACAAATATCGTATAAAATTATAAATAATTTAATTAACAGCAAAAAAAGTAAACTAAATTTTAATTTATTTTCGTAACATTCGCAAAAAAGGCATCTTTGCATTTATAAAACTATATATGAAGAAAATTGCCATTATAGGATCAGCAGGAATTCCACCACGATATGGCGGGTTTGAGACACTGGCCGGACAACTGGCAGTTCATTTACGGCATAAATTCAGGTTATTTGTTTATTGTAGTTCCCGGTTGTATGTGAAGGAAGAGAGAATTGATCAATTTGAAACAGTAAAAAGTATCTACCTTCCATTTAAACCAAATGGAATACAAAGTATTTTATATGATCTGGCAGCTATGTTACATGCTATTCGCAGAGCAGATGTTTTCCTGATCCTCGGTGTGTCGGGCGGTGTCTTTTTGCCGGTGATCCGTTTATTCTTCAGGGGAAGAATAATTGTGCACCCGGATGGTATCGAATGGAAACGGCAAAAATGGAAATGGTATGTCCGGAAATTTTTAAAATTATCCGAACGTATAGCAGTGAAAAATGCAGATATAGTAATTGCTGATAATAATATAATTCACGATTATCTGGTGGAACAATATGCAATAAAGCCAGCGTGGATAGAATACGGCGGAAATCCGGTATATGCTGATTCAGGGAACTTACAACTAAAAACTGAAATCGTTGTACCGGAATCATACTTTTTAGCACTCGGACGTATAGAACCCGAAAATCATCCGAAACTGATTCTGCAAACTTTCATGAAATTACCTGATAAAAACCTGGTATTCATTGGAAACTGGAAAAACAGTAAATTCGGACGGAAGTTATATGAAAAATATTACTCAGTAGAAAATATATACCTGCTGGATCCGGTATATGATGATCAATTGCTTTTTAAATTCAGGTCACATGCACAAGCATATATTCATGGACATAGTGCAGGAGGTACCAATCCTTCATTAGTTGAAGCTATGTGGGCAGGCCTACCGGTATTTGCCTTCGATGTATCCTTTAACAGGGATGTAACAGAGGATAAAGCCATTTATTTTCATAAAGGCAATGAACTGGCTGGTTTGCTTAAAAATACTACAAAAAAATTATTGGAGAGTAACCGGAATGATATGAAAAGGATTGCTCACGAACGGTTCGATTGGAAAGATATCATTGAAAAGTATGTTTTATTGCTGCAGGAACATTCATAATGGCTGTAATCATTTTGTTCTGATGTTCAGCTAAATAGTTTAAAATTCAGATAGAACTTTGACAATAATTTTTTAACTTGTGATCCGATATTAATACAATCGGAATAATCAAACCCTAATAAACAAAATATGAAAAAAGCAACACGACTATTGTCAATCTTAGGGATCTTACTAGCCGCTTCCTGTATAGATGATAATGATACAAGTAATAACTCTGGTAAAATCAGGATCGTTGGGACAGGGGATATTGTTTCAAAAGAGATTACCGTAGATGCTTTTAACAGCATACAGAATGTGGGAGTTATAAATGTTTATTTCACACAAGGGAACACCAGGAAAGTTGTACTTAAAGCACAACAGAATATACTCGATGTAATGAAATATTCTGTTGGCGGAAATGAACTGGTTTTAAGTTTTGATGATAATGTTAATATTTCAACTTCTAAGGAAATCTCTGCTGAAGTCACGAATCCCGATCTGACCAGTATAAATATCGTTGGTACCGGTAATATTGAATTAAATGGTTCAGGACAATCAAAACTTATTGTAGTGGCAACCGGTACCGGAAATATCAATGCTTATAATTTTCCGGTAGATACCTGTTATATTACAATGACCGGAACCGGGTGGTGTAAAGTTAATGTGAATAAATTACTAAATGCAACAATGACTGGCATCGGAAGTGTTTATTACAAGGGACACCCTGAAATTCATACTTCTATTACAGGTTTGGGAAGTGTAGTTGATGATAATTAAAAATGTTCAATAAGAGACTAAAATAATTTTTAACTACCAGTAATTTTTCATTAACGTTTTTACCCAGTCGGGTTGTGTAATTTCTTCATTAGGGAGGAATTCTCTGAATACAGGTTTTATATCAAGTACCGGAGTTCCTTCGATGGCATCGAGGTTTCTAACAATTAATTTGCGGCCGCTGTGTTGAATTAATTTCACTATGGTAACTCCAATATGGTTGGGTCTGTCTTTTTTTCTTTGAGCGAATATCCCAACTTTTGGGAAATCTTTGTTTTCTCTTGGGTGTTCACTTCCTATAAAAGTCTTAGATGACTTATTGAAATAATAGATTATTTCCAGATGTGAAAACTGTTCAATGTTGTTGAAGCAATCTTCCGGTAATTCGTCTACCAGTTCAATAGTTGATTCAATGACTGACCAGTTATCATCCATAGGATTTTTTCTGCTGTTGCTTACAAACCCCACCGGTTTCATAATAATTTCATCCATATTTCAGTTGGAATTTGATTCTGTTATTTGGCTGATTGTTTTGCAAAAATTGTTTCTTTCAATTGTTTCCATTCGTTTCTCAGAATGCTGTAATAAACCGTAGTACGTCTGTATCCGTCAGGCATTAACATGTGACTTCTTAGAGCGCCCTCGTAGGTTGCACCAATACCCTCAATTGCTTTTCGCGATTGCAGGTTTCTGCTGTCTGTTTTGAATTCAACCCTTTCAAACTGTAAATCTTCAAAAGCATATTTCAATAACAGGAATTTACAATGCCGGTTAAGGCCGGTTCGCTGAAAGTCCCTGCCTATCCAGGTCCATCCAATCTCCAGTCTGAGATCTGTATTCGATATATTTCCGTAACTCGTACTTCCTGCGTAACTGTTTCTCAGTTTATCAAAAATAACAAACGGGTATCTTAATCCTGATTCCTTTTGGCTAAGAGCATTATGTATATATTTTTTCAATAACTCTTTTGTTCCGAATTTTTGAGGTGAATATTTAAGTAGATCCGGATAATCAGTCATAACGGAAAATAGACTATCAAAATGTTTCCAGTCAAGTGGCGAGAGTTTGACACTGTTATTCTCGAATTCTAAACTATTTTTGAATTCAAATTGCATTATTTATATGGTTTAAAATATTGGAGCTAACATATAATAATAATTGTGAAATTACTTTTGAAAACATAGAAAATTAGTGATAAATAAGCCTGAATTGTTTGAATAACCGGGATAATATATACAGCTTCAAAAAAATAATAGATTTTAGTCAAAAGTATGGGTCATTAAAATATAATCTGTTCTTTTTTCTTTTTTATCCTGAATTAATCTTTTTCCAAGTGAAAAAATCACACAGCAAAAATTTAACTGGAAAGATATTTCGCCGAAATATGCAAAGTTACTCTGAAAGAAATTATCGGAGATTTGTTTGTATTAATAAACAATTATTTGTTTTAGTGCAGAGTTTACTTGTTTTCAATAACCGCAAATAAATCGAAATGCTTCCATTTTAACATATCTTCTTTTCTGTCAATGGAAATTATTTCGGCATTGGCAACAATGTCTGAAAAATAGTAAAGAGAATATCCTATTGATTTTAGTATTTCAAATTGTTCGAATTTTTCTTCTACCGTATTTTTTCCGAAACATTCAGTTATCAAGGCAGGTTTATATTTTGTCAAAAGATTCGATATAGATTTTATGATTTCTTTGTCATATCCTTCTGTATCTATTTTAATAAGTTTCAACCTGTTTATTTTATCAGAATAATTTTTTTGCATAAAAGCTTCAAGGTTTATTCCTGTAATCTTCTTGTTGAGCGAGTATTTTCCATGACGACTCCTTTTCTCACTTGAAATCCCTCCGTTATTAAATGAAGCTTCTGAAGAATTATAATAAAATTCATCGTCTTTGTCAGTAATGGCATAATTATAAGTGACGATATTGGTTTTATCAGAATTTAATGCTGCATTTTCAGCCAGAATTTCATACACGAAAGGATTAGGATCGAAAGCCAGGACTAATCCGTTTTTGCCTGTCACCAGCGACATTGCAACGGTAAGTTTTCCAATATTGGCTCCTATATCTATTGCAACATCACCTTCTTTTAAGAATTTTTTGAAAAATTCCATATTTTCCAATGAAATTTCCTCGTTCTTAACCAAGGGATTTTCCCAATTGGCAAACCTGATATTTCCATATCTTCCTGCATCGAATGAATCGATCCGGTAAGGATACTTTTTAGTAACTCGCCTGGCAATTTTTCTTTTAAAAGATTCGATAAAGTAATTTGACATATTTCAAGGTAAATTAACGTGATAAATGTAGACGATATTCAGTGGAAAACCAAATTTTATATGAAGACTTCTAATAAAAGAATTTCCAAAGTTATTTATCCATTATCATAGCAAAGTCTTTATCGGTAAAACCTTTTTTCTGATGTTTGTAAATAATAGAATTGCAAGCAGTTTGTTTTTGAGAATTATTACTTAGATTTGCATCTTTCACTGGAGGGCTGCCTTCAAACAAGCATTGAATGAAAAAGAAAATACTAAACGCTGTTAAATATTTATCCTTCCTCTCAGTTGGCATTTTCATATTCTGGTGGATATATAAAGATATGAACCTGAAAGAGCTGGAGTCAGCCCTGCGTCATATCAACTATTTCTGGATTGTGGTATCGATATTTTTCAGCATGCTCTCCTTAATAAGTCGTGCTATGCGTTGGAACATGCTGATCAAACCCATGGGATATCAGCCGAAATTGCGCAACACATTTTTGTCCGTGATTATCATGTACATGGTTAATCTTCTTATTCCCCGTGCCGGCGAAGTAGCACGTTGTTCAATACTGACAAAATACGATAAGGTTCCTTTTACAAAACTAGTAGGGACCGTTTTTATAGAGCGGCTTACCGATATGATTACCATGTTTATTCTGGCCATTTTTATTATCGGGTCGCAATTTGGTGTTTTTAAAAGGTTCCTGCTGGAACATCCTTCAATGGGCAGAAACGTCAAACATTTTATGACATTTAATAATCTCATCTGGATATTGATCCTATTTTTGCTGCTTATCGGTATATTTCTATTTTTAATCCGGCTATTCCGGCATGCATCCTTCATGGGTAAGATCAGGCATCTGAAACAACAGTTTATGGAAGGTATAAAATCGATTGCCTCAATGGAGCATAAATGGATCTATATCGGTCATACACTCTTTATTTTCCTAATGTGGCTGTTGATGATGTATGTTATTTTCCTGGCATACAAACCCACCAGCCATTTAACAATATGGGCAGGAATGCTTACATTTTTAATGGGAGGACTCGCCATGTTGATGCCTGTACAGGGTGGAATAGGACCCTGGCATTTTATGGTGTATGAGACACTTATCCTTTATGGAATAAGCCTTGATCACGGAAAAATATTTGCTCTGATTGCACATACCACTATTAACCTCATCTACCTGATACTGGGTGTGGTTGCCCTTGTAATATTACCAATTCTTAACAGAAAAAAGGAATCCGATCCTGTGGAAAATTAAACTCCGGTCAATCAGATTAAGATT
The DNA here is from genome assembly GCA_963748095.1 of uncultured Bacteroidales bacterium. Classification (GTDB taxonomy): domain Bacteria; phylum Bacteroidota; class Bacteroidia; order Bacteroidales; family UBA10428; genus CAVVIO01. The sequence continues at coordinate 16,190 of CAVVIO010000027.1, read as the reverse complement.
TGAACAATAAGGATTTAGATTCATTTGTAAAATAATTCCTCATATTAAAATTATCCAATATTCTATAACTTTCGCCTTTCCTCTTAATCGATTATATTCAGCTTTAGTTAAAGGTCGGTAAAAAGGAATATTCCTTCGAATATTTTAACATCTGGCTGGTGTAATCATCCATGTACGAAATTTGAATATCGGTTATTTCATTTCCGTTTAAAACCGGCTGGTATACCGGATTTATAAAACCGGAATAAGAAGCCATGTTCAGTTTTTCAAAACGGTCGAGTACCTCCCGGTGAAGTGTTTGATCTACTTTTACGCCATACGTTTCCACCATGTATTTCCCGGCTTCGTAATCTCCTTCCGATTTGATACGCTGGATTTCACTGAGCAATTTTCCAAACAACAGTCTCAGTTTATCAAAATCATTGATCCGGAAAAAGGTTTTTCCATCAGTATAAATCTTTTCAATAACATTGTCATTTTTCCCATGTTCGTAACACCAGCCGGCAATAAGTTGCCGGTTTCGCATGTGTGCCTGTTCGATATTTTTACCGGGCGTTATTCTTTTAAGTTGTGTCATCATCCCGTTGCGGATGTAACTGATATACTCCGCTTTTGCTGCTTCTGTATCAGGAAGTAATCCTAATTCAACCATTACCGGGTCCATGATATAATAAAGTGCAAACAGGTCGGCACGGGTTTCTTCGAGCGGAGCATGGTAATTTTTCAACGATTCTACCGATACGCCTGGCAGTAACTGACCGGAACCGTGTCCCAGGCATTCATGCAGGTCGGTATGTAAATTACCTGTAATAAACCCATACTTCTTTACCAGTTCTGTTTCATAATCGTCATATGAAAATTCTTCGAGGAAACCTGATTCCAAATCGGCCTGATGATAGGCATAGGTAATATTTTCGAGTGTAACTGATTTTGATCCGTGAATTTTTCGTATCCAATCGGCATTGGGAAGGTTGATTCCAATAGGCGTATGCGGATAACAATCGCCTCCAAGCTGGGCAACAGTTATCACACTGGCGGACACTCCTGTTACTTCTTTTTTCTTAAACCGTTCATCAACCGGCGAATGGTCTTCGAACCACTGGGCATTTTTACTGATGATTTCGGTTCGCTTGGTTGCATCCGTATCTTTGAAACTGACTATCGATTCCCAGGTGGCTTTTAATCCCAGCGGGTCGGAGTAAGTTTCGATAAAACCATTGATAAAATCGACATGCGATTTGGTATCTTTTACCCAGTGAAAATTATATTCATCGAAGTCCTTCAAATCACCTGTACGATAAAAACCGAGAAGTTTTTCAAGTGATTTGGTTTGCAAGTCTGTCTCGCAATAAGGTAGCGCCCTTTCCAGCCATTCAACAATTTTTTCAATTGCTGGCCCATATAATCCGCCGCATTTCCAGGTTTCTTCTTTCAGTATACCATTTACTTTTATGAGTTTTGAATTCAGACCGTAAGAGACAGGAGTATCATCACCGGCTTTTTTCAGATTATTGTAAAATTGCCCGGCTTCTTTCTGATTCACCTGCTGATAAAAATTAACGGCTGAATGAAGAATCAGGTCGCTATCTGCATCCTGGCTTACCTTTTTGGGAAATACCTGTGGATCGAACATTACAGGTTCGATTATATTTAAAAGTTCATCCGGTTCCTGGCCTTCATCAACAGGAAAACCCGGTTTATCGGAATGAGCAACCAGTTCATTAAAATATTTCTCATCAAATGCCGGCAGTATCTTGTCGTTGGAATAATGATGATAAATACCGTTTGAGAACCAAACCTGCTTGAGGTATTCAATAAACTTCCGGAAATTTTGATTATCACGATCTCCCTTGAAAGTCATCAGAATATTTTCAAGTGTTCGTCTGATTGCCAGGTTATATTTTCCATTCTGATCGAAAAGTATATCGCGTCCTGCCAGCGCTGCCTGGCTCAGATAGTAGATCAGTTTCTTCTGTTTCAGGGAAAGATTGTCGAATTCAGGAACCAGGTAACGTAATATTCGTATATCGGCAAATTGTTCAACAAAGAAATTAAACATATCGATTGAATTGTAGGAAGGATGAAGGGCGCTTAATGCTTTATCTTCTTTTCTGGTATTCATATTTTATACAAATAATATAGTTTATCCGGTGAATTAGATCCAGGTAATAAATAACCTGCAAATTTAATATACTGCACAGGTATTTTACTGGATACAATAATTTAATAACCGGCAAACAAGCAGAATGTTCTATTAATTTTTTATAAGTAAATAAAACCGAATGGTTTATAAAGTGTAGAATTTTAAAACTCTGTTATGACTTTTTTACTTATCAGATCATATAGGGTAACGCTCTTCAGATAATTTTCCACCTGTTTGTTCAGGCCTTGCCAAAAGTCTTTCACTTTACAAATTTTTTCTCGGGGGCATGGCCTTATAAGAGCAAGGCATTCTACCACACAAATACCTGGCTCATAGGCATTGTGAATATCATAGATTGTTATTTCGGAGGGATCTTGCATTAGGCAATACCCGCTTTTTTTTCCTTTGGCATTAATTATTAATCCTGCAGCTTTTAGCGGTGGGATAATGTGGTCGAGATATTTCACAGAAATTCCCTGCTTACTGGCTATATCTTTTTGGAATACGCCATTTTGGGAAGGATCCGAAGCTATTTCAATCATTGTTCGTATCCCATATCTCGTTTTTGTACTAAATTTCAAATCAGGAACGGTTTATTACTGGTTTATGTACAGGTAATACAAGTTCAAATTTAATAAATACCAAATCTTCTACTCGAATAATTCCTAACATTTTTTTAGGCGGATCAAGTGAGAAGTCTGTTAATTTAACATGTGTTACGCCACTTAAAAGGATGTTACCATCTGGTAAATAACGTGTTGTGTATTCAGCATCGATCGGACGGGTAACTCCTGCCATTGTTAAAAAAAGATTCAGATTGTCGGAATAGCCGAAACCGGATGCTATTTTGCGTAATATTTTTTTTTGAACTCCAACGACGACTTTAGGGAATTCAGAGGCTTTTAAAAGCGTTTGAAAATCACTAAGCATGGCTGGGTTGCTGCCGTTGAAAGCATTTACCGGTATATTAAAATTTATGATGCCGGAATCAGTGTCATTGTTACACGCAGTTTGACTTAACGAGTAGGTATTTCCGGATGTGTTGTTCTGGTAAGTGAAAAAAAAACTGTTTACGTTTGTTTCTCCTTCGATTGAAATGTAATTCAGAAAGCATGTATTGGGAATAAGTGCATCGCTTACCTGCTGGGCGGATACACTATAGGAAAAAAGTACACAAATAATATAAAGCGATAGTCTTACAACCACTTTTTTTCCTCCTGTTTTTAAATTATAATGTTTTAGCTTTCCTCATTAAATTTAAATCAATAACCAATTTTTTAGATTCTAATTGAAGTGTTTAGTATAAAATGAAGAATGACTGCCCTTGATAAAATGTCAGGGCAGTCATTTAATTATGTTTTGTTAGAAAGAAATGCCGGCTTCAAACATTATTCCTTTGAAACCAGCGGTACTACCCAAAGCTGATCTGTGATTCCCTGTTGTGAAACCATCGTAATTCTGGTTTACATATTCCAGTTTGGCAATGATGTTTTTAGTCAGTTCCCAGCCAGCAGTCTATCTGAAACCTGTCAACAGACATACTTGATCATTTTTTACCTTGTTGTACTGCAATCCACCATAAAACTGTTCTTGTTCACCAAACCGGTAAAGGCTTCGGCTGCATATTTGTTGAATTTTGAAATCCGGGCCGCCAAGAGGAGTTCCTTTTGCTTTTCGTAAGTACCGAAGAATTCAAGAGCCATAATACTTAGCGAAACAGGTTCACCATCAATGAATTGTCCTTATTTAGTAAAACCTGGGACCAGCGACCTGACATGTGTCCCACAGAAGGATCTATCGGCGGCAGCACCTGCTGATTCTCGGATCCATTACCATGTAATATCTTGAACCGGCACGGTCGCCTTCATAAAGTGATCTAAAATGATTTTGGTATAGTAAGTAACCAGATACGGTTGCTCTTATCCTCAAGTCATCGTTGATCTGTTTGTCAATACCGAATTTTCCGTAAACTGCCAGTTCTTTTCCTATATTATATGGGGGTGAATTACCCGGAACCTGCCTGTAGGTTACCAGGTCAGGTTTCAGATTGAACGTGGATAGTCAGCCTCCCATAGGAAGTAATCCAATTTCTGCGGAACATAACCTCCAATGCCGGGGGCAGTTGTAAATGCATCCATAATATAATTGCCGACAAAAGCGTTGTTCATAACCTCGGCATTGTCCGAACGCCTGAAATGTTCATCACCATAGTTCAGCTCCATTACACCAACTTTCAATGTCAGATAATTCATAATGTTATTAACAGACTGATGAATTGAGGAAGGGAAGTTGATCCATAATAAGATATCCGCCCTTAACCCATGTGTCATTGTGATGCTTTGATGACAGGTAGGTCCTCAAATGTACCTCAACACCTCTCGCCAGGAATGCATCAAGGTTTAAATTTGCAGATGGAAGGTTGAGATCTAGTACCCAAGGGAACCAATGCTGAATCAGCGTGCTGGTCCAGCGCCTGGATTTGCATCGCGAAATCTGCTCCTACATGTACTTTAACCTTCTCAAAGGGTTTGTCATCTATCTGTGGTTTTTCAAACTGCTGTCCGAAAACAGCACCTGCATACAGTAATAACCCTAATAAAATAGATTGTTTTTTCATAATAATAATAATTCTTAGTTCCTACTAATTTTAATTGTTTTGGTATTAATTACTTTTATTTATCCATAACTCACCGGATTAGCTATTGTCCGGCATATTATTTACTAAATTCAAAAGAATATTGAAGGTTTACTACATCGCCTGTTTTTAAGGTGCCGAAAAAAGCTGTTGGTGGTTTGATGTCAAATTCAGACATCTTAACGGGTAACGTCCCTTTCACAAGAATGTTGCCGTTTGGTTGCAACGAACCGCTGAATGGGATGGATACTGTTTTTGTTTTTCCGGCCAAAGTAAGATTTCCGGTAATGGTACCCTTGAATTGTTGATTGGCGCCATTTAAAGAATTCTCTGATAAAAATTTGAATGAAATCACCGGGTATTTATCCCCTTTCAATGCATCATGGGCTTTTGAATCCATAATACCACTTTCATCACTCACAATTTGATCGACATGACATGAAAAATCGACATTTGAAATACTCTGAACATTTTTGTTCACTAAATCTGTATTCAGATTACAGGTCAATTTTTCTGCTTTCATCGACCAATCGTGCAAAGAAGAAGTTCCATTTATTGTTAATGAACTTTTTGCAGGAACAAGTTTATAGACCTCCTGTGCAGATATATTCGCAGAGGTAACTAAAATAACAAGTCCTAAAATCGTAAATATGTTTCTAATTTTTTTCATAATTAATTAAACTATTAATCCTATTGCAAAAGTAGGATAAAAGTAATTCTTTTTTCATAACCCGGCAATGATGTAGCTCACCTTTATCCTAAATTTTGTTAAATAAATGCTAATTTAAATCCATTCTATAGAATTGTGTTTATGCATTTTAGCTTTAAACAACATTGTTTTGACCATGTAATATTATATATGTTATTGATTTCACAATAGTTATGAATATATACATACATGATTATATATATGAATTTATAATTGCCTGTAGTTAAACGTTTTTTCAAAGTGATTGTTCGTACTAAAATGGGATTTATGAATTATCAGGAAGTATTTGCAGAATAAATTAAAAAATTAATTCTTATCACATGCTTAACAGCCTAAAAAAGAGCAATATATAATCAATTCCACCAATATTATAAAATTTTAAGGATTGAATATTTAAAATTGAAAGGGGTTACACCGAATTACCGGAAAGTTATAAACCTGCTTTTGTAAAGTTCAGTAAGAAATTTTGTTATTCTTTCTTCTAACTGATTAACTTGTTCGCTATCCTTTGAAAATTGAGATTCCAGTGATTGACAGATTTCATCTACTGATTTGTTACCATCAATTTCAATCCATACCTTACTTCCCAGATCGTCAAGATGTATTCGGAAGTGGGCTGATTTACGCCTGGGAATGAACCAACGGCCAAATTTTTCATTTTTAAACTTTGGTAGCAGAAGTATTATTTTACCGTCTGTTTCTGTAAATTCCTTTACATTCTTTACAGGAACCATGGTAAGATAGTTTTGTACCGTTTGTTTTTTAAGTTTCATCCAGTCAATCGAATTTATGCTGTTAATATATATTAAAGGTGTATATAGTATTTCTTTAAAAAAAAAGTCCCTCTCCGAAGAGAGGGATTATAAATGTTATAGGAAAGTACTGTAATTATATGCCGGCACTTGGTGGAACCGGGGCATCGGGAGAACCTGCATTTTTCAGTGGCAACTGTACCAAAACCCATCCTATCAGCAGTAATACAAGAATACTGATCCAGAATGGCGGATTTTTGAAAAAGGAGACAAAATCATACAGGAATACATCACCTACTGCAAAGATAGCAATGACCAGTCCCATCAAAGCTTCTCCTGCAATAAGTCCGGAAGCCAGCAGCACACCCACATTGTCAACATTTACACGTTGAGCAATTGTAAATTGTCGTTTTTCACTAAGATTATCAACGATACCTTTAATAACACCGCCAAGAAAAATAGCAAAAGTTGTTTCCAACGGAAGATACATACCCACACATACGAGCATTGGACTTTTTACCTGCATCATAATAAAACCGATACCCATCAACATACCGGCAATAATCAGTGGCCATGCCATTTGTCCGCTAACAATTCCCTGGGAGAGAATTGCCATCAGGCTGGCCTGGGGAGCAGAAAGATTTTGGCTTCCAAACCCGCCCTGGTATCCTTCACGTAAACCTTTGGCTATATCTCCATCGTTAAGGAAAACAAGTACACCAAACATAACCGAACCGGCTAATATCACACCGATAATGTCACCGATCTGCATCCGCCAGGGGGTACCACCAAGGATATGTCCGGCTTTCAGGTCCTGAAGCATTTCTCCTGCTACTGCAGCGGAGACGCAAACTATGGCGGCCACTCCAAGCACTGAGGCAACACCTTTTGTACCGGTTACTCCCAGTAACACCATGATAAGAGCAGTTACCACCAGGGCTGTCAGGGTAAGTCCTGAAATAGGATTGTTGCTTGAACCCATTATCCCGACAAGGTAACCAGATACTGCCGCAAAGAAAAAAGCTAGTATGATCATAAGTGTAGCTGCAATAAATGCAACAAGCGCCGTGGTTTCAAAAATATAAAAGGTGATCAGAAAAGTAAGGACTGCTACCAGTGCTATACCCACTATTATCCAGTTAAAACTGATGTCTTTCTCATTCCGTGGGGTATTGACTTCGTGACCAGCAGCAGCTTTTTTAACATCACCGATAGAACGTGCTATTCCGGCAGTCAGACTTTTACGCATTCCCCATAAAGTATATATGGCACTTACAAGCATTCCGCCAATAGCTATGGGTCTTACAATATATCGCCAGATGGAATAAAACGATTCGATCCATACTTTGTTAGTGGCAGCGTCCAGGGTAAGTTTCGGATCGCTGGCCATCAGTGCAGAGCTCATGGAAGGAATGTCGAACGAAGGAGCGAGGAAATAAAGAATCATCGGAGTGAGGAGTCCCCATGCCAAAACGCCACCGCTAAAGTTAAGGGAAGCCAGGCGGGGGCCGATAATATAACCGACACCCATGTAGGCAGGACTAATGCCCGGAGATCCCAGCATCATTCCACCTGTACCTGTAAAATGAGTTCCGGTAATGGTTTGTTTTGAAAAAGTGATGAACTTTTCCCAGTAAACGGCGAAAAGTTTTAGTTCTCCCAATAATTTTACCATCGCACCGAATATCATTGCCCCGAAAAGAAACTTCGAATTACCTCCGCTTTTCTGGCCTGCTTTATGAATTTCGGCAGCAGCAAGCGACTCGGGAAAGGGAAGTTCTGCATCTTCAACCATTACGCGTCTTAATAAGGCAACGAACATAATGCCTAAAATTCCTCCTGCAATCAGGATTAAGTGTGGAAGTAATGTAATGACCGGGTGTGAAAAAGGGATCCCATATTCCGGCAACAAAAAAAGCAGGTAACGTAAAAATAGCACCTGCTGCTATCGATTCACCGATGGAACCGACGGTTCGGGCAAAGTTTTCTTCTAAAACCGATCCTTTTACGGTTCTTAAGATTGCCATGCCGATAACAGCTGCAGGGTACGTTGCTGCTATTGTCATCCCGGCTTTAAGTCCCAGATAAGCATTGGCCGCTCCCAATACTACTGCCATTATCAACCCGATAAATAACGCCCTGGCAGTGAATTCAGCCATATTGGTGTCGGGCGAAACAAAAGGGATAAACTTTTTCTTCTCTGACATATTTTTTCTTTTTAGGTTTTTAATACCGTTTACCGGTTAAATTCATTGAATAACAGTGAATTTCAATTTCTTGTTGTTTGAATTCACTTTATTGCCCTTAAAAGTATTAAAAAATTTGTTTTTACAAAGAAAGATTTTATATCGCAATTGCTATTCCATGATAAATATCAGGTATGGTGCAATTATAATTAAATATGCAGTCGTTACAGAATAAAAATGTGGTTTAACAACAGGTACCTATTGAGTTAAATACATTTTCAGAATTTTGCAAAGCCTGCATAATCAAAGCTATGGCTTAATATGAGTGGTAAGTGTTATTAAAGGAGTTAGTAAGAACTTGTTACTTAGCATAACCTTTCGCTGTTGGAACAGTATAAGCCAATAAAAAATCAATTTTTTTTACTAAATTGACGGGAAAACAATTATATATTTACTACGCCGAAAAGGCTGATAAAATTTATCCGGTGCAACCCCGGCCCTGAATACTAGTAGTTTGGTTTAAATAATTTGCCTAATGAACACTGAAAATCAAGAGAGTTCGAATTCAGCAGTAAAAAATTTACTTAAAAAACTTACTCTCAGAGATCTGAAATTAAAGACAAAAATTCAACTTGTATTTCTGTCTGCTTCTTTGATTACCATTCTGATTATTTCTTTTTTCGGAATTTTCATCAGCCGAAAATCAAATATCGAAAATGGGAAAAACCAGTTGGAATTGTTAGCCAATGCCAAGAAGAATCATATGGAAGAATATTTCAATATGCTACAAAACCAGGCTAAATTAATGGCAGACAATGAAAATGTGATCAGTGCCATGAACGAATTTAAGGTTGCTTTTGATGATATTACATCTGATAATTATACCACCACGGATGCAAACAGTGTCGACCAGATGAAAAAGCAATTGGATGATTATTATACCATGGATGTTATACCCGGATTGAATCACAATGCTGAAAAGCAATTTACAGCCGATATGATTCTTCCTTCTGATGATAAAAGTATTATTCTCCAGTATTTATATATTGCAACCAATCCGAAACCTATAGGTGAAAAGCAACTTTATAATCGTGCAACGGATGCTTCACAATACACATCCGTTCATGAAAAATACCATAAATTATTCTGGAATTTTCTCAATCAGTTTGGATATGATGATATACTCCTGGTGGATAACTCAACCGGGAATGTAATATATTCGGTTGCAAAAAATACCGATTTTGCTACTAATCTGAATTCCGGGGCTTATAACCGGAGTTTATTGGCGGAGGCATATCGTCATATTAACAGTATGTCGGGTAAAAATGCGTTCTACATTTCCGATTTTGGTTTCTATATTCCAACGGACATGAATCCTGTTTTATTTTTGGCTTGCCCAGTATATCAATGGAACCGAAAAAAGTGGTATCATTCTGTTTGAAGTCAGGTCGGACCGGTTGAAAAATATCCTTGCTACGGTTACAGAAAAGACTGAAAGAAAACAAAAACTTTATAACGACTTGTATATAGTAGGTAATGACAATCTGTTGAGGACAGATGACCCTGCTTTATTTCGTGATTTTCACCGGAATATTCGTGCATTGAAGAAAAAGGAAACTGCTGATGTAGTTCGTATTGAAAAACTGAAAAGTGCCGTGCTTTCGATGGAGTCCCCTTTCAAGCTTACCGGTGCTTTTAACGGTCTCAGCGATTTCGGTAAAGGAAGATCATTCGACGGTAAACGTATATTTTATTATTACACCCCTTTAAATATAAAAGGACTGAACTGGGTACTTGTTGCCGATGTTCCCCGGGATGAAGTTATTTTTACAAAGACAGAGGTTCTTATACTTATCCCTGTTTCCCTACTTATATTACTTATTGTATTCTTTTTAAGTCATCGTTTTAGCGGAGTTATTACTGATAAAATCGGACAAATAACATCTTCTTTGAGAAAGCTTTCAAAAGGGGAATCCTTCCAGTTAATACAATACGATCTGGATGATGAAATAGGAGAGACCGTAAAGGAATTAAATAATGTTATATCAAGAATTGATGAAGCATCCAGGTTTACACTGAAAGTGGGGGAGGGTGACTTTGATGCGGAATTTGAACTCAAAAGTGAAAAGGATCAATTGGGTCTTGCCCTCACCAAAATGAAAAAAAGTCTGCAGGTAGCCAGAAAGGAAGAGGAAAAAAGGAAAGTTGAAGACGATATAAGAAACTGGACCAACCAGGGAATTGCAAAATTCAATGATCTGTTGAGGCAGGATAATCACGATATGGATAAATTATCCTATAATTTGATTAAAAACCTGATAGAATACTTGTCGGCTAATATAGGTGGATTATATTTGCTTGAAGGAGAAAATGAAAACGAAAAATATCTTCAGCTTATTGCTGCATTTGCTTACGACAGAAGAAAGTATGAAGACAAACGTATTGAAATTGGTGAAGGTTTAATAGGAAATTGTTATCTTGAAAAACAAACGATTTTTTTAAAAGAAATTCCCGAGGATTATGTACGGATAAGTTCGGGAATGGGGCATTCCAAACCACGTAGTTTGTTAATCGTACCTATGAAACTGGAAGATGATATTTTAGGTATTATCGAAATAGGATCGATTAATGTATTTAAACCTCATGAGATTGAATTTGTAGAACGCATTGCAGATAATACAGCAGCTACAATGGTAACCGTAAGACTTAATACAAAAACAGCTCAATTACTTGATCAATCGAAGATGCAAGCCGAACAGTCTGCTGCCCAGGAAGAGGAACTTCGGCAGAACCTTGAGGAGATGCAGGCTACCCAGGAAGAAATGAAACGTAAGGAAGAAAATCTAAAAACAATAGCAGAGGAAATGGAAGAAAAGGAAAAAAAGCTATTGAAACAAATCGAAGAACTGAAGAATTCCAAAAAATCATAAATTCTTTTAGGTAACCTGATTAAATTTTATGTCACGCAGGTACTTTTTAAAGTGTTTATAATTCCAAGTCCGTATAGTGCCATGGGGTAGAATCAGGAATTAAATTTTTGATTTCTTCTTTATAATACATTTTTTTATAAATTTGCAGCCTGTTTGAAATATGACAGGAATCAACTGGCTCCGTAGCTCAGCTGGATAGAGCAACGGCCTTCTAAGCCGTAGGTCGTGGGTTCGAATCCCGCCGGAGTCACCAAATCATGGTTAAATGTCCTGCATGTCTTTATAATTTTAAAGCATGCAGGCTTTTTTTTAGTGGGGTGTACAGTTTTACCAGAAAAATTTAAAGTATCAATGGGTAATGAGGACGTCGGTTATTTCCTTCCAGGTTTACCTTTTCTTCTGTTGTAAGGTTTATTATATTTACGTGATTGTGGATTATATTCCGGGCCGGTTCCTATAGATGGCGGCAGGGGCAGTTTTTTTATTTCGTCGCCGATCAGTGTTTCTATCTGTAAAAATTTTTGCTGGTCGTGTTCGTTTATAAAAGTCAGAGCTACGCCTGTTGCCTCAGCCCTTGCTGTTCGTCCTACGCGGTGGATATAATCCTCGGCATCGTCGGGTACATCATAATTAATGATCAAACCGATATCTTCAATATCGATACCCCTGGAAACGATGTTGGTAGCAACCAGTATCTGAGTTTGCTTGTTGCGGAAACTCAGCAATACCTTTTCCCTTTCGGATTGTTCCAGATCGGAATGTATTGCATATACACTGAATTTTGTTCGTTGCAAATCACGTTCAAGCGTTTTGACTTTTTGTTTCGTAGATGCAAAAATGATAGCGCTAAGGTTTGCTTTTCCTTCCAGAAGAGTCTTTATTAATTCATTCTTCTGTTTATCATAAACCAGGTATGCTGCCTGCAAAACTCCTTCAGCAGGCTTCGACATGGCAATATTAACCTGTTCGGGATTATTCAGAATTTTGCTGGTCAGGGCACGTACTTTCTGTGGCATAGTAGCCGAAAACAAAAGGGTCTGTCTATTTTTGGGCAATAAATTTATTATCCTCAGTATGTCGTGTATAAATCCCATATCGAGCATGCGATCTGCTTCATCCAGAACCAGATGCTGCAGGTTGTCGAAATTCACATATCCCAGATTGATATGTGTCATTAATCGTCCGGGTGTGGCAATAACAATATTGGCATTTTGTTTCAGCGCTTTTTGTTCACGATCGAAAGTATTTTCATCGCTTCCGCCATAAACCGGTATAAAACTTACCGATGTAAAGTATGAAATACCTGTCAGAACCTGGTTTATTTGTAAAGCCAGTTCACGGGTAGGAAGAATTATCAGCGTATTGATACTTTCGGTTGGATGTTGTTCCAGTTTATTCAGTATGGGCAGCAAAAAGGCGGCAGTTTTCCCGGTTCCGGTCTGGGCACAGGCAATCAGGTCTTTATTTTCCAGAATAATTGGTATGGCTTGTTCCTGAACGGGAGTAGGAGTTTCAAAATGCATGGATTCCAATCCTTCCAGCAAACTCTTCTCAAAATTAAAATCACTAAACTTCAAAATTGCAATCTGTTTTTTGCGAAGTTAATCTATATTTTGATAATAATAATATTACTAACTGAATTTCGCCCGCTATCATAACTTAGAACCTTTATTTATAAGTGGCCATCTTAGTATTTTACAAAAAAGGAAACTGCCTCATTGAGACAACCTTCCTAAAATTAAACGAAAAGGTTTATATTTATTCAACTATTATCAAAATGAATATATTTCTCTGTGAGATTCTATTGTTGAGAAATAATTATTATTCATTTCTTTGGGTGTGTGGAAAACATTATTTTATTCTTAAATTCATGTAAATACACATATTACTATCAGTTTAGTCCATTTTTATATAATATACTCCCTGAGGTACAATTATAATTGTAATTTCCAATGCTTTTTTTTGAAAATATGCTGATAATATACTCATAGATATTATTTTTATAAATTCTTATAAATTAAAATTTATGGATTACAGTCAATATAAGATACTCGTGGTTGACGATGAACCTGACATTCTTGAGTTTATCCGATATAACCTTCAAAAAGAAGGATTTGAAATTTATGAAGCGTCTAATGGTTCAAAGGCGATATCATTGGCAGAGAAAATAAAACCCCATCTGATTTTATTGGATGTAATGATGCCTGAAATGGATGGCATTGAAACATGTGAGAAACTGAGGGCCACTTCCTAAAATGGAACAAACTGTTATAGCTTTTCTTACTGCACGTTCCGAGGATTATTCTCAGATTGCCGGTTTTGAAGCTGGAGGGGACGATTATATTTCCAAACCCATTAAACCAAAGGTATTGATTAGCAGGATAAAGGCTTTGTTAAAACGTACCGGAAAAATTCAGGCGTTGGTTGAAGAAGGATCAGACGGTAAAATTCAGAGAGGGGAATTGGTCATTGATCCTGAAAAGTATATAGTATACAAAGGAAATAAGAAACTTAATTTACCAAAAAAAGAATTTGAATTGTTATTATTACTTACTTCCCGGCCAGGGAAGGTTTATACCCGCGAGGAAATTTTTCATATGGTCTGGGGCGATGATGTGGTTGTCGGGGATCGCACAATAGATGTTCACATAAGGAAATTACGCGAAAAATTAGGTGATAAATACATTAAGACTGTAAAAGGAGTGGGTTATAAATTTAAAGAATAAAAAAACCAGGATGATGATCCTGGTTTTTAATTTAATTGCCTAATGCTTTTTTCAGACTGTTTTTTCGGTTATGTTCCGAGAAGTCCCTTGAAGCTTTCAAAAGATTGTTAATATATAAAAGCAAATTTTTACTTTCTGTTAGGATATCCAAATAGAGAAGAGTGGTGCGTGTACTGATGGAATCTTTTTTAATGCTTTTGATTTGTTTTTTCTTCATTTTAGTAATATCATCAATTAAAGAAAAAACTTTATTTGTAATATCTTCCAAATTTTTATAATTGTTTTTCGTAAGCATATCAGTTATCTGTTTAAACAACGGCTCCATTTTTTCCAAAAACTGATGCAGATCATCCGATTGAAATGACTTCAGTGGGGCATGATTATTATCCACATGCTCAAATACAGGTTGAGTAATAAATGTCAAACAATGTGCTGTTTCCCTGAGATAATCCATGATCTGAACATAATAATGGCCGCTTTCCACCGATTCTTCTTCCTCCAGCCTTGAAATAGTAGGTTGAATATTCTTTTTTAATGCTTTCACATTTTTATTCAAATCTTTTGTTTCTTTTAACGCTTTTCTTAGTTTTTTATGTTTTTCATCTATTAAACCATTAATAGTTTGTAAGTAAATTCCGGATAAAGCCAATATGGTTGTGAGTATATTAGCATTGCATGAAGCATAAACACTATCTCCGTTAACAAGGGTATCAGAAGTAATATTATTTTCAAGGGCTTCTTCGTTCTTAATTCTTTTCTTGTGCAAGCCATGTGTTTTATAAACAAAAAATATAGCCAGCAGAATTAGAGCGAAAATGGCATATATTCCTCCCCAGTTGATAAGCAGGGCAACCAGGAAAGCAACCGTAAAAGCGCTTAGCGCAGTGAAAAACCATCCGCCTATTACCGTAATTACACCAGTGATACGGTATACAGCGCTTTCACGGTTCCAGGCTCCATCTGCAAGAGATGTTCCCATGGCAACCATAAAAGTAACATAT
The DNA here is from genome assembly GCA_963748095.1 of uncultured Bacteroidales bacterium. GTDB lineage: Bacteria > Bacteroidota > Bacteroidia > Bacteroidales > UBA10428 > CAVVIO01. Next base: position 1,108 of record CAVVIO010000027.1, on the reverse strand, counting down.
GTAGTGGATAAAGGCAATTTTAAAGAAGTTGCAAATGCGATTAATACACTGGCTACCACTAAATTTACAGATGCCCTGATCAGGTCAAAAGATATGGTTTTGTCTTTTTTAACTGATTTTTTATAAAAGGTCGGGTCAAATCGTTTATCGAGAAACTTGATGACTTGTGTAGGTATAATTTTGTTAATTACATGTCCCAGTTGTATAGATTGTCTTACAACAACCCGGGCCAGTATAGAAGATTCAAATCTTTCATCAATCGAATTCTGATCAGCCAGATTGATCGTAGTTTTCACTACAGATTTTGCTTTTTTCGAAATCCATAAAGTTATGACCATTATCATTCCGGCAACCAGAAGAAAAAGTGTGGGAGTTTTTACCTGTTCCTGCAAAGCGCTCATGGCAAATGAATTGGCCGAAGCGCCATGTGCTGCTGAAAACACCTTAAATGATTCGTAGCCGGCAAGCGGAACACCTATGAAATTAACAAGATCGTTACCAGCAAATGCCATTGCCAGAGCAAAGGTGCCGACCAGCACAATTACTTTTAATATGTTGATCTTAAACAGCCAGTATAATAATTGCATCAGAATGGTCCAGCCTACAAAGCTGATTAACAAAATTAGGGCAGTATTATTCTGAATCCAATCCTGTTTGTCGGCACTGATAAATGAGGATCCCTTGGCTCCTTTCACAATGATGAAATAAGTGATAAATGAAATGGCGATACCTCCCCAAACAGCACCTACATATTTCATAGTTTTTTCATAATTAAATGAAAATAACAACCTTGAAAAATACTGTACAACAGCCCCGACGGTGAATGCAACAATAACGGATACCAGGATACCTGAAATAATAAGCAGGGCCCGCCCCGAATTTATATATGTTCCCATATCCTGAATACTCTCGGAAGAATGGCTTATTTTAATGACTGTTATTGCCACGGCGGCACCCAGTAATTCAAAAACGATGGAAACCGTGGTAGAAGTGGGCATACCGAAAGTATTGAACAGATCGAGCAGGATTATATCCGTGATCATTACTGCCAGGAAAATAATCATGATCTCTGAAAAATAGAAATTCTCGGGATGAAAAATTCCTTTGC
>CAVVIO010000026.1:0-159733 GCA_963748095.1 uncultured Bacteroidales bacterium | reverse complement strand
AAGATATCTGGAGGACAATGGTGTGGTAACGCCTTCAGCGTCATAAACTCCGTTGGATAGCGTACTTGCATGGGGTGCAAGTGGTCGTTCGGGAGTTGATCATGCATCAGCATGAAGTCGGGCCACCCCGACAAAAATCAGAGTGAGTTTGTGATACAAACAAACACCCCACTCTGATTTTTTTAATCTCACTTTCAATCTCATACTATTATTGCAACTTTTTATATTCAAGTGTAAACGCACCTCTTTTTTTCAACATGTTTACTACGTACATTTTATATAGCAAAATTATAAATAGTTATTACACTGGCCATTCTAACGATCTGGAAAGAAGAATGAAAGAGCACAATTCCGGTCGGAACTCAACAACCAGGAAAGGTGTTCCATGGATATTAGTTTTCACGATAGAATTTCAAACACGAGGTGAAGCGGTTCAACTGGAATATAAAATCAAAAAGCGAGGAGCTAAAAGATATCTGGAGGACAATGGTGTGGTAACGCCTTCAGCGTCATAAACTCCGTTGGCTAGCGTACTTGCATGGGGTGCAAGTGGTCGTTCGGGAGTTGATCATGCATCAGCATGAAGTCGGGCCACCCCGACAAAAATCAGAGTGAGTTTGTGATACAAACAAACACCCCACTCTGATTTTTTTAATCTCACTTTCAATCTCATACTATTATTGCAACTTTTTATATTCAAGTGTAAACGCACCTCTTTTTTTCAACATGTTTACTACGTACATTTTATATAGCAAAATTATAAATAGTTATTACACTGGCCATTCTAACGATCTGGAAAGAAGAATGAAAGAGCACAATTCCGGTCGGAACTCAACAACCAGGAAAGGTGTTCCATGGATAGTAGTTTTCACGGTAGAATTTCAAACACGAGGTGAAGCGGTTCAACTGGAATATAAAATCAAAAAGCGAGGAGCTAAAAGATATCTGGAGGACAATGGTGTGGTAACGCCTTCAGCGTCATAAACTCCGTTGGATAGCGTACTTGCATGGGGTGCAAGTGGTCGTTCGGGAGTTGATCATGCATCAGCATGAAGTCGGGCCACCCCGACAAAAATCAGAGTGAGTTTGTGATACAAACAAACACCCCACTCTGATTTTTTTAATCTCACTTTCAATCTCATACTATTATTGCAACTTTTTATATTCAAGTGTAAACGCACCTCTTTTTTTCAACATGTTTACTACGTACATTTTATATAGCAAAATTATAAATAGTTATTACACTGGCCATTCTAACGATCTGAAAAGAAGAATGAAAGAGCACAATTCCGGCCGGAATTCAACAACCAGGAAAGGTGTTCCATGGATATTAGTTTTCACGATAGAATTTCAAACACGAGGTGAAGCGGTTCAACTGGAATATAAAATCAAAAAGCGAGGAGCTAAAAGATATCTGGAGGACAATGGTGTGGTAACGCCTTCAGCGTCATAAACTCCGTTGGCTAGCGTACTTGCATGGGGTGCAAGTGGTCGCCCGGGAGTTGATCATGCATCAGCATGAAGTCGGGCCACCCCGACAAAAATCAGAGTGAGTTTGTGATACAAACAAACACCCCACTCTGATTTTTTTAATCTCACTTTCAAACTCAAACATTAAAATCAATTTTTTGACATTACTTAACTCACATATTTTATGATACTTTCAATTTAACCTGATAATTTTCAGTAAATACGTTTTATATTTTCGCATTTCATTGTAACTTGTAAGAAGTTATTATTGGATGAACTTAATTGAGATACTTTCTTTTATGTATTATGTATTTATTTTATACAGTAAAATATTAAATAAATTTCACACAGGATACACCAAGAATCTGGATATACTTCTTAAAGAACAGAATTGTGGACGTAATCCTGATACACGGATGGGAATTCCATGGATAATGGCCTATTCGGAGTCGTTTCAAACACAAAACGAAGCAGCGGAAATGGAGCTGTTAATCAAAGAAAAAGGAGCAGGTAAATTTTTAAAAGATTTAGGCGTAGTAATGCCTGGTTCATCTTAATTTCCATGTTATATTTATCTTATTATAATTTTTTAATCTGAATAGCATGCGTTTTTCAATCTCCAAAATAGTCTTTTTAGTTCTGATTTTATCGGGCATTAATATGTCTTATATTTCTGTTCATGAATTACATTCCGGAAAATTCACTATTGTAAAAGTATCGGACGCCCGTTATGAGTTGACTTATGGTGACTTTAAGTTGCTGGTTGATGCAAATACTGGCGGCAGGATTATATCCTGCAAATTGGGAAATAAAGAGTTAATAACCGGGAAAGATATAAATCCTGCAGGGTACGGATCGACCTTCTGGACTTCTCCCCAGAGTATATGGAACTGGCCGCCACCGGCAGCGCTCGATAATAAACCCTACAAAGTATTAAAAGCTAAACATTCCCTGGTTCTGTTAAGTGAAAAGGACCCAAGACTTGACTGGAAATTTCAGAAAGAGTTTTCTTTTGATACCCGCGATTCATCTTTTGTAATCGATTATTCAATTATTAATCTCAGAGATACGGCCAGGCCGACAGCCCCCTGGGAAGTGACAAGGGTGCTGGGTGACTTAAGTTTTTTTCCGATCGGGAAAAATGAAGTGCTGGAGAAATCGAATCTCAAATCAACATCTGTAATGGATGGCATACTATGGTATTCCTATAATCCGGAAGTTCTGGGCAGGGGAGAGAAATTATTTTCCGGAGCATCTGCCGGATGGCTGGCACACGTTCACAACGGGATGATGTTTATTAAAAAGTTTGAGCATGTGCAGGCAAAGGATACTGCCCCGGGCGAAAGCGAAGTTGAAATATATGCTACCCGTGGTTTTCCGTATATCGAACTTGAAAACCAGGGGCCGTATATTAGGCTTCAGCCAAATGACACCTTACACTGGCAGGTTAAATGGTATATTCGTAATCTTCCGCCACATATAAAACCTGTTGCCGGAAATAATGAACTGGTTAAATTTGTTAAAGAAGTAATTGGGGGAAAGTAATATCATTCTTGTTTTGTAATTCATAAATAACAAAGTCACTAATTGTCATGACTGAATGATCAGATCTTCCAACTTTCTTTTCGGTACATGGTGAATTCCCAGACTGTCACGCCAATATTCCACATCAGAATCATCTTTCATATCTTCTATAATAACCTGTTCGGCAGGAACTCCTAAGGCAATTACCAGCGGAATCTGAAAACGATCGGGCAGGTTCAGCAGTTTACGTAGTAATATCCGGTCGATGGAAGCGATCATGCATCCTCCGAGGCCTATTTCAGTGGCCCCTAACATTATACTTTGGGCAGCAATACCCACATCCACCTCTATGGTTTTATGAATTTCGGTATCACCAAGTATAATAACATAGGCAGCAGGCTGCTCGTCTTCAGCTGGTCCTTCCCAGTCTTTCAGGTAGTTGGCCCATTTGAGTGTGGAAAATATTTTTTTATTCTGTTCACCGGTGTTCGACAGATAAAACTTTAACCCCTGAATATTTCCACTTGAAGCTGAAAGTCTTGCCAATTCAACTAATTCGTAAAGAGTTTCGGTAGAAATGGGTTGATCCTGAATAAACCGCCGGTAACTTCTGTTTTTTTTAAATAGGTTTTTAATGTTCATAATATAGCGAAAAGTTATTATTTATTATCAGCATAAAATCGTCCGAGATAATTGATAATCGCAGTTCTGACCTCGAGAGGATCAACGGCACCCTGGTTTTTATAAAGGACTTTTCCTCCCGGCGCTACAAGGAGGGTGTAAGGAAGGGCACCTCCCCAGCCGGGATCTACAGCTTCGATCAATTGATACTTATCGTCGGTATTGAATAAATAATTAGTAGTAGCAGCCTGTTTTTCTTTTAAAAAGCTCATCACTTTATCTTTCTTGCCAGGTGAATCTGCACTGACCGATACAAATTCGAAATTTCTTTCTTTGTATATTCTTTCAAATTTTACAAATTCGGGAAATTCAATTACACACGGACCACACCAGGTAGCCCATACATTTATAAGTCTGAGTTTATCACCCTGGTTGGCTATTAACTTCCTCACTCCCTCGGCATCGATGTCATTCAAATCAACAGGCTTAGCCGCCCAATCTTTATCCAGCTTTTCCCGCCATGCTGATTTTTCCGCCCATTTAATGGAACATCCAAATGTTTTAGTCTGCTGTACCTTAACCGGCTGATTGTTAAGCATGGCATCCAAGGCATTCCGGGTATCTTGTTCTGTTGGTGATTTATACGGATTTTCCATATTGTCAATCCGGCCGGTGTACTGTAAAATACGGTTCTTATCAAAGATAAAAACATGGGGGGTAGCCACCGGCCCGTATTTTAAACTTGTTTCTTGTGTATCTCCATCGTACAGATAGGGAAAATTAAAATTTTTGTTCTTTGCCCGTATCTTCATTGACTCATACGTATCGTCCAGGTTGGTATAGGCTTCTTCTTCAAGACACAATGCGGCGGGGCTATTAGGTGATATGGCAATAAATGCCACTCCTTTGTCTTTGTAATCCTTTACCAGTTGTATAATCCGGTCCTCATATGCCTGGGCTGTTGGACAATGATTACAGGTGAAAATTATCGTTAAAATCGTCGCATCTTTAAAATCAGCCAGTGAATAGTTTTTACCATCAACTCCCGGCAAATTAAAATCCGGAGCTTTACTTCCAATGGCCAGCGTTTTTACATCTCCGGCTAAAGCTGCTAATCCGTTCAAAAACATAAACAGCAATAATAAGATTTTTAAATGTTGTAGATTCATTTTCATGGCTTAGTTGTTTATTTTTGAAATACTTAAAATTAGTCAGGGATATAAATTCTCTCAAATATAACATTTTGAATTTATGTAAAGTAGTACTTTTATAGAATATTTCTTGTGGAAATAACCGATTTAATTTTTATAATTACATTTTTAAATGTCACACTGGCAGGATTCATATTAGAAAATTAGGCAAAAATTTAGATGGAATGTCATATTGTACCAAAATTTCAGTTTTTTAATGGATGGCATAAAGATTGACAAGTAAAGCAACATTCGATAATCATATAAAATTATTCATAACATGAGCTTATTTAAAACACTCGACAACCTGGAGGATAAAAAAAAAGATCAAAACACCGAAAAAGAAGTTGAAAAGGTGAAGTGCCTGATTATAGGATCGGGACCTGCAGGATATACAGCCGCCATTTATGCAGCCAGGGCAAATCTTAATCCGGTAATGTATGAAGGTTTACAACCGGGGGGACAGCTTACCACCACTACCGAAGTAGAAAATTATCCGGGTTATCCCGATGGAATCGATGGCCCGAAAATGATGGAAGATTTTAAAAAACAGGCTGAACGTTTCGGAACAGATTGCCGCTGGGGAATCGCAACAGAAGTGGATTTTTCCTCTCAGCCGCACAAAGTCACTATCGACGATAAAAAAATAATTGAAGCGGATGCGGTGATTATAGCAACTGGAGCAACGGCAAAATACCTGGGGTTAGAATCGGAAGAAAAGTACAGGGGAGGCGGTGTGTCGGCATGTGCAACCTGCGATGGCTTTTTTTACAAAGGGAAAGATGTAGCAGTAGTTGGAGGTGGCGATACTGCCTGTGAGGAGGCGCTTTACTTGTCGGGTTTGTGCAACAAAGTTTATCTGATAGTACGTAAAGATTTCCTTCGGGCCTCAAAAGTAATGCAGCAACGGGTTTTTAACACACCGAATATCGAAGTGCTTTTTGAAAGAAATACCAAAGAGTTACGCGGTGAAAACGTAGTACAGGAAGCCGTACTGATCCGTAATATGGGAAAACCGGATGAAAAGGAAGAAATTATTAAGATCGACGGATTTTTCCTGGCTATCGGTCATACTCCCAATTCGGAAGTATTCAAACCTTATATTGAAACTGACGAAGTGGGATATATCAAAACAGTGCCGGATACTTCCAAAACAAATGTTACGGGGGTTTTTGCATGTGGAGATGTGATGGATTCACATTACCGGCAGGCTGTAACAGCAGCCGGAACAGGATGCCGTGCAGCTATCGATGCCGAAAGATATTTATCGGAACTGAAAGGATAAAATAAGTAAACAAAAAAGAAAAACCCATCTGGAATCACCGGATGGGTTTTTTTATTGTATAGAATACTTTAAATAGAAGCCATCTTTTCTTTAGAGTATTTACCGGCAGATAATTTTTCCTGTACCTCGGTAAATGCCTTAATGGTGTATTCTGCATCTTCTACGGTGTGCGCTGCCGTTGGTATTATCCTCAGCATTATCACATCTTTGGGAACAACAGGATATACAACCATGGAACAGAAAATACTGTAATTTTCCCTGAGGTCCATTACCACATTTGTTGCTTCAGCAACAGTACCCTTCAGGAATACCGGTGTCACCGGAGATTCTGTGTGTCCAAGGTTAAATCCGCGTTCACGTAATCCCGATTGAAGTTTATGGACAACTTTCCACAGATTTTCTCGAAGCGAATGTTCATTCTGAAGTAATTCCAGCCTTTTCAGGGCACCCACAACCATTGGCATAGGAAGTGATTTTGCAAAGGTCTGCGAGCGCATATTGTATCTCAGGAAATCAACCACTTCTTCATCGGCAGCTATAAAAGCTCCGATTCCAGCCATCGCTTTTGCAAATGTAGAAAAGTATAAATCGATCTTGTCCTGAACGCCAAAATGTTCACCTGTACCCGAACCGGTTTTTCCCATCGTTCCGAATCCGTGAGCATCATCAACCAGTATCCTGAAATTGTATTTGTCCTTCAGTGCAGCAATCTCATCCAGTTTACCGAGATCTCCGGCCATTCCGAAAACACCTTCGGTAATTACAAGGATACCGCCTTCGGTCTCCTCAACGATCTTCTGGGCAAAACCCAACATTTTTTCACATTTTTCAATGTTATTGTGTGGAAATACAAAACTTTTACCACCGGTTGCCTTGTGAAGAAAAATACCGTCCATAATACAGGCATGCGCTTCCGAATCATAAACAATAACGTCATTACGCCCGCACATTGATTGTACAATGGAAACCATTCCCTGGTAACCATAATTTAACAAAAAGGCATCTTCTTTTTTTACAAAATCAGCCAGTTTTCTTTCCAGTTCTTCATGCTTGCTGGTTTGTCCCGACATCATACGTGCCCCCATCGGATAAGCCAGTCCCCATTCTTTTGCAGCTTCACCGTCAACTCTTCTGACTTCAGGGTGATTGGCCAGGCCAATATAATTATTTAAACTCCAGGTCAGTACTTCTTTTCCCCGAAACTTCATTCGCGGCATAATTTCACCTTCCAGCTTTGGAAACATGAAATAACCATGGGCATCTTTCTGATATTTCCCCAATGGTCCCTTATCTTTTTTAATCTTATCAAATAAATCCACGATTCTTGAATTTAATTTAGTTAAATAATGGGTGCAAATGTAATTCTTTTTATATTGTTGCCAAAAGAAATATTTTTTACTTATGTCCGTTTTTAGGGAAAGTTTACTTGTTACAATCTTTTTATTTTATGAATTAATTGTATCTTTGCATGATTTTTAAGTATATGAAGAAAATTAAGTGGTTATTACTTGTTGTGCTTGTGGCTTCTTCGTGTAGCGGTTACGAAAAATTACTCAAAAGCACTGATTATCACCTTAAATATAAAAAGGCCTTTGAGTTTTACAACACGAAGGATTATGTAAAAGCAGGCACCATATTCGATCAGATTGCTCCGATATTTCGTGGTACAAAAAGCGCCGATTCGGTTTACTTTTTTCAGGCCATGAGTTATTATCACCAGGGAGATTATATTCTTTCCGGTCATTATTTTAAGGTATTTGCTCAAACATATGGCGGTAGCCATTTTGCGGAAGAAGCCGACTATTATGTCGGATATTGTTATTACCTAACTTCGCCACGACCGAGCCTCGATCAGACAAATACCATGCTTGCCATACAGGCGTTTCAATTGTTTATGATAAAATATCCCGAAAGCAAAAAAAATGAGGATTGTAAAAAATTAATAACCGAAATGCGCGAAAAACTGGTTGAAAAATCATTTATGAGTTCAAGGCTTTATTATAAACTGGAAGATTATAAAGCAGCCATTGTTTCGCTGAATAACAGTCTGAGTGATTTTCCTGACAGTAAGCACAGGGAGGATATCATGTATATGCTGGTGAAAGCCAGTTATTTGTTAGCCAGTAAAAGCGTGCAAAGTAAACTAAAAGACAGGTATCAGTCCGCTGTAGATGAATATTATTCTTTTATCGCCGAATTTCCAAAAAGTAAATACAAAAAAGAAGTGGATAAAATATATGAACAATCAGCAAAGGTTCTTCATATCGATACAAATCAGAATTCGAATTTGTCTATTAAACAATAATAAATTATGGATTATAAAAAATCAAAAGCTCCCTCAACGACAGTTACAAGAAACCTGGACTTGCTGGAAGATAAAACCGGGAATATTTATGAATCGGTACTTATCTGTTCGAAACGTGCAAATCAGATAAGCATGGAATTAAAAGAAGAGCTGAACCGTAAACTCGAAGAATTTGCGAATTATACCGACAACCTCGAAGAGGTTTTTGAAAACCGGGAACAAATTGAAATATCAAAATTCTACGAACGTCTTCCCAAACCTACTCTTATTGCACTCGAGGAATTCGATGAAGATAAGATTTATGTGAGAAAAGCAGAACAATAACAATTAATGCCTGTTCATGCTGAAAGGCAAAAAAATAATACTGGGGATTACAGGAAGTATAGCAGCTTACAAGGCTGCTATACTTGTCAGGTTACTTGTGAAAGAAGGAGCCGAAGTGCGAATATTGATGACAACCCTGGCAAAAGAATTTATTACCCCGCTTACCCTGGCAACCCTTTCGAATAATCCTGTTTTTACTGATTTTTTTGATCCCGAGAACGGCAATTGGAACAGTCATGTTGACCTGGGAATATGGGCCGATGCATTTGTCGTTGCACCAGCTACCGCCAATACCATGGCAAAAATGGCACACGGAGTAGCCGACAACCTGTTACTTACTACTTATTTATCGGCTCGTTGCCCCATATTTATTGCTCCTGCAATGGATATGGATATGTATAAACATCCCTCTACACTTGAAAATATTTCTATCCTTGAAAAAAGAGGTGCGACGGTTATAAAAGCTTCCACCGGTGAACTGGCAAGCGGATTATATGGACAAGGACGAATGGAGGAACCTGAAAATATTATTGACGTACTTTCTGCCTTCTTCTCAAAAGAATCTTTTAATTCTGATCTAAAAAAAAAACTAAAAGGTAAAAGGGTTTTACTCACCGCCGGACCTACATATGAAGCTATCGATCCGGTCAGGTTTATTGGGAATCATTCATCCGGGAAAATGGGATACGCCCTTACTGAGGCATTGGCCGATCTTGGTGCGCTGATAACACTGGTTTCAGGACCCACATCCCAGGTAATAGAGAATAAGAATGTAACTGTAATAAAGGTTTCCTCGGCTAATGAGATGTATGAGTGCTGTCTGAAAGAATTCCCCAAAGCTGACGGCGCAATATTATCAGCGGCTGTTGCCGACTACCGTCCTAAAAATTATAATCCGCAGAAAATAAAAAGTTCAAAGAAAGAATTTATACTGGAGTTGGAGACAACGCCTGACATAGCAATGGAACTGGGCAAAATGAAACAAAAAGGCCAGTTCCTGATCGGGTTTGCGCTCGAAACAGAGAATGAAAAAGAAAATGCACAGCAAAAGCTTCGGAATAAAAATTTTGATCTCATTGTACTCAATTCCCTGAACGATAAGGGAGCTGGTTTTGGTTATGATACTAACAGGATTTCCATTCTGGATAAAAACAATAAATTATCTAATTTTGAGTTAAAGTCTAAAAAACTTGTTGCACTGGATATCATCAGGGAACTTGCAGGTATTTTATAACCGATCATTATGAAGAAAATTTTCATTATTACAACATTTCTTTTTTTAACATTTGCTGGAAACTCCCAGGAACTGATCTGTAATGTATCCATTGTTTCCAACCAGATCCCCGGAACCAATAAACAGGTTTTCCAAACCCTGCAAAAGGCTATTTACGAGTTTATGAACAACCGCCCATGGACCAGCAATGTGTTCGAGAATGAGGAGCGGATCGAATGCAATATGCTTTTCAACCTCAAGGAAAAGATCGGCACCGATGAATACAAGGGCACACTCCAAATACAATCAAGAAGACCGGTATTTAATTCATCCTACAATTCAGTTTTATTCAATTATATCGACAACGACCTTGACATAAGGTACCAGGAATTCCAGCCCCTTGATTTTAATGAAAATTCGTATCAATCGGGTCTTACCTCCATTCTGGCATATTATGCTTATATCATCCTGGGACTCGATTATGATTCTTATTCGCTGGAAGGTGGCACAGAGTATTTTCATAAGGCTGAAAAAATTGTTACCAATGCACAAAATGCTTCCGAAAGCGGATGGCGTGCATCCGACAGCCGTACCCGCCGTAACCGTTACTGGCTGGTGGAAAATATACTGAATGAAGATTATGCCCCGGTAAGGGAATTTATTTATAAATACCACCGCCTGGGTCTTGACAGGATGGATGCGCAGACAGCTATCGCCAGGGCGGATATGGTTGAAGACCTGAAACTTTTGCAAAAAATAAAACGGGAAAAGCCGGATCCATACATGCAATTTTTGCAGGTAATATTCGATGCCAAATCAGATGAATTTGTAAATGTCTTTTCCCAGTCGCCACAGGATGAAAAATCAAGAGTATTACAGTTACTCATTGAGATCGATCCTTCCAATAAAAGCAAGTATGAGAAGATTATGAAATGAAATTAGTTTGTTTTTTAAAATAATTTCCCCCTCAAAGCTATCTGATGAACTACCATTAATTGTCTCCCTTCGAGTCGGGAATTAAAATACTAAAAATCATTTCGAGGTATCACGTGGACCCTAACAGTTTTTTTGTCAATATCAATCATCTGCTTATCTTCCCTCTCACACTGTTGCAAGCTTTCATTTGCTAACCTTATTGTATTGTGCAAAGCATTCCGGGAAGATATATTGCAGGCACGATCCATCACTTCAAAATGCATATAAATAGACTTGTAACTTTCATTAGCTACATTCTTCAGTCATCTCATAAAGAATAATAGAAATTTTTACTATTTTGTACATCCATAAATACAAACAAAAAGGAAAGATTGTCATCAAACCCAAACGTAAACAAATACATTCATAATTACTCCGTTATTAACTAAAATGGAATTATAATACAAATTGATTTCACAATAAACCTTATGAGGAGACAAAATATACTTGCAGGATTATTCTTATTGACAGGATTGCTCACAGTAAATACAACCGTTTTTTCACAGGATCCGAATTTCTACATTTACCTGTGTTTCGGACAGTCGAACATGGAAGGGCAGGGAGCAATTGAATATCAGGATGAGACTGTAAATAACCGTTTCCGGGTGATGGAAGGTGTTGATTGTTCAAACCTGGGAAGGAATAAGGGATCGTGGTACAATGCTGTTCCTCCTTTATGCCGCTGCTGGAACGGACTTTCCCCTGCCGATTATTTTGGCAGAATGATGGCGGCAAACCTGCCCGACAGTATCCGGGTAGGAGTTATCAATGTCTCGGTTGCCGGTTGTAAAATTGAACTTTTCGACAAAGACACTTACCAGGATTATGTTTCTACGGTTAAAGAAGACTGGCTGATAAATATAATAAATGAGTATGACGGAAATCCATACCAATACCTGATTGATCTGGCGCAACAGGCGCAACAGGATGGTGTTATCAAAGGAATATTATTACACCAGGGAGAATCGAACACCAATGATAAGGAGTGGCCTTCAAAAGTTAAAAAGATATATAATGACATGATAACCGACCTAAGCCTTAATGCAGACTCAGTACCATTGCTTGCCGGTGAAGTTGTGAATGCCGACCAGGGAGGTATTTGTGCCAGCATGAATGAAATCATAGCAACCCTGCCTGATACGCTACCCAATTCGTATGTTATTTCTTCGAGCGGTTGTACAGCCGCATCGGACCATGTGCATTTCAATTCGGCAGGATACAGAGAGATTGGAAGACGGTATGCTTTGAAAATGCTTTCCTTAATGGGTGATACGGTAACCTATGGCCGAGGAACCGAATCAATTTACCTCGAACCGGAATGTGCTGCCATTGGCAATGACTGGGATATAGTGCCTTATTCAGGGGCATCAAACGGAACTTATGTAACTATAAAAGCAGGACTGAACAGTACAAGTCAGGCGCCTGCCGACAGTGCGGGGATTATTTATTTTCCCTTTACCGTAGATTCTGCCGGAAACTTTTCGGTTTTTGCCCGACTGAATTGTCCCAACACCAATGACGACTCATACTGGGTAAAAGTGGACACCGCGTCATTTCAGATGGTCAATGGATTGGTCACAAGCAGTTGGCAATGGAGAAAACTAACCGATGCAGCACTCAATGCGGGAGAACATACCCTTGCTATTGCCTATAGCGAGGACGGGGCGAAACTGGATAAAATAAATATTTCCAATTATCCCTATGCTCCGTCGGGATTAGGGAACGAAGCTGTGAACATCTGCATACCCGATATTCCGGACATCATATCTTTTTACATGGAAGCGGAATGTGCAACTGTTGGCGAAAACTGGAAAATGGTACCGGATAACGATGCATCAAACGGAACCTATGTAACAATAAAAGCAGGATTGAACAGTACCAGTCAGGCGCCTGCCGACAGTGCCGGGATTATTTATTTTCCCTTTACAGTGGATACTACCGGAAACTTTTCGGTTTTTGCCCGACTGAATTGTCCCAATACCAATGACGATTCATACTGGGTAAAAATTGATACTGAATCATTTCAACTGCACAACAGATTGACAACAAGCGGATGGCAATGGAAACAATTAACCAGTGCAACACTTACGGCAGGCGAACACAGCCTTGCTATTGCCTATTGTGAAGACGGGGCGAAACTGGATAAAATAAATATTTCCAATTCTCCCTATGCTCCATCGGGACTGGGAGAAGAAGCTGTAAACATTTGTATACCTGACACGGCAACACCCCCTCCTCCTGCTCCGGATACCATATCGGTTTACCTGGAGCCGGAATGCGCAACAATTGGCGAAAACTGGGAAATAGCAGCAGATACCGATGCATCAAACGGAAGCTATATTACAGCACGATCCGGAATGAACAGTACCGGCCAGGCTCCCTCCGACAGTGCAGATGCTGTTTATATCCCGTTTACACTGGATATCGCAGGTAATTATTCGGTTTTTGCCCGCCTGGATTGTCCCGGTACAGATCACGATTCCTACTGGGTAAAAATGGATAACGGAACTTTTGGAAAGGTTGATGCGCTAACCACCAACGGCTGGCAATGGAAGCTGCTTACAAGTGATGAGCTTACGGCAGGCACACACACCCTGGTTCTTGCCTATAGCGAAGACGGGGCGAAACTGGATAAAATAAATATTACAAATTATCCTGATGCCCCGACAGGAACAGGAGAAGAAGCAGAAAATATATGTATCCCTGATACAGCTACAACTATAAGTGCACTGAACAGAATAACTACAACGGATAAATACACACTGGGACAGAACTATCCGAACCCGTTTAACGGAAAAACAACCATCTCATTCGAGATCCCCGACAGAACTTATGTCTCTCTGAAAGTTTATAACATGCTTGGAGAAGAGATCACAGAACTGGCAGGCAACGTATTCAGTGCTGGTAAACATACAGTTGAATTCACTCCAGGTAAACTTTCTAACGGCCACTACTTTTATGTGATGAAAGCCGGTAGTTTTACGGCTACCCGGAAAATGACCTTAATGAGTAAGTAGTTTTAAATGTTAGTATATTACTTGTCATCACTAAACACTGAGAACGGATCTCTTTGAAGTCTGATCCAGGCTAAATGACAAAGAAAAGGTTTTCTTCGTTTTGTCGCTCTGTCATTTGTTGCCTTGTCACCTTTGAAAAAAATTTGCTTTTAATCCGCATATTTCTTATATTTATTTTCTTTAGTTACTCAGCAAAATAAAGCAGTATTACGCCAAAAGAATCAGAAGCGGAAATAGCTGGTAAGACCAAGAATTAACTCATATAAGCCAAGAAAGTTTCTGATTTTAAATTGTATATATTTGTTTTGCTATAAAGATATTACATGAATCCATTAAGAATCCTACCCATCGTTTATATCACTGTGGCGTTTATTTTTTCGTCCTGTTCCAAAAAAAATGAATTCAACCCATACCTTAAAGGTGATATTATTGGTTATGCCTATTGTTTCGATGAATATGGAAATCAACTTGAAGACTTCAGCGATATTAATGTTTACACTGAACCAGGCAGAAAATACCATGCAACTACCGACAAAAACGGAAAATATGTAATTAAAGATGTAATTAACGGAACTTATAATTTGAGTTTCGAAAAAGAAGGTTTTGGTACGATGAAATTGTTTTCTGTGAAACATTTGGGCGGGTATCCGACTGTTATGGATTATTATTATGGTAACAAAGCCCCTTTCATATATCAAAACATCACCACGCAAATAACAAACTTTGAATTTGTCAATGATTCGATAAATGCCAGTGTATCTATTTCCAGCCTGTACAAACCTTCTCTCCTTCAGATGCGTCTTTTCTTTTCTACTGAAAAAAACTTTGCAATTGAATCTGCACAAGCCTCTAAAAATTTAACCTTATATGAATACTATAATGTATACGTATCCTATGAATCGGTAACTGAAGGCCTATCGTTTGAACCTGGCAATATAGTGTATTACAGAGCATGCCTTTTTACAAAAAGGGTGTTTGCTTTATTACTATTCGACAATGTTTATATTACCGGAACAGATACTTACTTTGACTTTGAGAAGAACCAAACTATATATCCGAACCTAAGCAATGAATCAGAGGAGTTTTCATTTATTATGCCCTAGCATGAATTGGAGATTAATATATATAATGCTTGTTGCAGTTGTTTTTTGTTGTAGCTGTAAAAAAAATCCCGAACCTCTTTTTTCCCAAGGCATGATTACCGGTTACATATATACGAATGACGGATCTAAGGCAACAAATACAAAAGTCATAGCACATGGACCGTACGGCAGCCCCTCAACATTGTCTGACACTAATGGAGATTACACCCTGTCGGGTTTAGGCAATGGTACCTATGAAATTGAATTCGACAAAGAAGGATACGGAAAGAAATTTGCACGGGGAGTGCGGATTTTTGGAAAAGATACTATCAAAGAAAATAAAAGACTGATTAAAAAAGCTGATTATCAAATGCCTGAATTAAGCACCGTATTGTATTCTAATTCATATACTTACATGGATGAATATTCAGTGGCCATTGTAACAAACAAACTTTGGGATAATAATGGCAATGAAATGCAAATAAGAGTTTTTATAAGTGATGAAAAGGATGTTAGTCCAACAAACTATATGTACAGCGAACAGGCCCGTGAAGTTAAAAGAGAAAATAATACCAGTCTCATGATGGTATGTGTTAATCCACAAATCGTTAACAGTGATAGCGATCATTTGTTTAATGAAGGGCAGACCATTTATTTAATTGCTTACGTTTGCAGTATTGACGAAAACCTCGGGGAATTTAATGAATATTACGGAGTTCCCATATTTTCTACTGCAGATGAACAACAGCATTCCCAGGTTATAGAACTTAAAGCACCTTGATAAATGAAAATTAAACTTTTACATATCTTTTTGTTCTTAGTTATATATGGCCTTTTTGCTTGTAAAAAAAATGATGTACCTATCTTAAAAGGAGATATTATAGGCAAGGTATCGCTAATAGATGAATATGGTAATTCTTTACAGGATAATTCCGGCGTACAGGTTCAGCTTAGCAGCGAAACAGTTTCTGAAATAGAAATGACTAATGTGGATGGGCATTATTCGTTTGAAAATATACCCTTTGGAAATTACCATATAAACCTGATCAGGGAAAATTATATCGAAAGTGTTTTGGATTTCCGTCTTAGCCATGTTGGTGGTGATGCCCCTACCATCACTGACCAGAAAATGAACCAAATTCCTGGATACTGGTTTGCCATTGACAGCCTTGCTTATGACGGATTTTTCAAGCTTAATATTTATTTACAGGCATTTGAGGTAAATAAACCCATGGTAAATACATTGAAATATGTACATTGTTTTTTCAGTGGGTCACCCGATGTCTCCTATGAGAATTTCGATTATAGCTTTATCTTCTTCCCTACAGATTATTCACAAACTAATACTTACACCATTAATTGGGTCTGGTGGGCAGGTTATTACAATTTTATGAATGATTATACCGGTACTGTTTATTGCCGGGTTTACCCACAGACATATTTTAAAGAGATGTGGAATTTGAATAACTTAAATTCACCTTTGATTCTTCCTGAAACCCTTGGAAAACCTTCTGAGGTATTTGCATTTACCGTTGCTGAGATAATCCGGGATTTTTGAAACCAGGAGATATCGTTTTTATTGAGTATCGGAAATGCTCTTTTTTCTGACAGATAATGACAGTTTATTGTCATTTTCAGACATCATACTTTGTCTACCTTTGATCTTGCTAATAACTACCTTTGTCTATTCCATGCAGTATTTGCCTGCATTTAATGAAAGATTTTTTAGATGTTCTAAAAAAATTTAACGGTTTTATTGCCGATAAGAAATATTTATCGGTATATTTACCGATATAATATCTTTGTAATATGAATTATGCCACCATATCTGCAGATGTTATTTCATATACTTCCCTATCCGAGACAGAGAAGAGAAAGCTTGAAACCAGCATTAAAAAACTGTTAGGTGACTTATCAGAAAGATACAGAAAACAAAGCTTTTACGGAAGACTGATACAGGGCGATTATATTGAATGTGCTGTAAATGCTCCGGAATATTCCCTGCGTATTGCCCTGTTGCTAAAGACATATATAAAATCTATAGCTATTCAGATAACAAAAAGCAACAAATCAAAGCTGAAATACTTTCTTGAACATGGCATCAGACTGGCTGTTGCTGTCGCACCCCTGGTAAAACTCGATCCGGAGAATGGTATTATCGACGGCGAAGCTATCTATCTGTCCGGAAGAACGATTAAAAACTATACAACTTCCGACAAGCAGAAGATTGTAATTAAATACACCCTGTTTTTTTGTAGTCCGGATAGTCAGTTACAGGATCAATTTGATACGCTTTTCTCTTTACTGGATACCATCATTTCAAAATGCTCGGCAAAGCAAAGTGAAGTGATTTTCTACAAGCTGCTTAATTTTAGTGAAAAAGATATTGCCGGAAAATTAGGTAAATATCAATCTACAATCAGTCAGCATTCAACTGCTGCAGGTTGGTTATCAATTGAGAAAGCCCTTAACTATTTTGAAAACACAATAAAGTGATGGTATATAAATTAATTCTATTGCAATTCATTGCGCATCTTTTATCAGATTTCGTTTTTCAGTCTCAGAAATGGAGTGATACTAAAGAAAGCAGGATAGTTAGCTTAACACATGTTTACCACGTAATAATTGTCGGAATCGTAAGTTATATTTTGTCATTCGATCCCGGATTCTGGAGTGCTGCCCTGTTACTAACAGTTATCCATTTTTTAACAGATATATTAAAGAGTTGGCTAATTATAAAAAGTAAAACAAAAAAGAATTATTTTTTCACGGATCAGTTTATTCATTTACTCTCAATTATCGGAATTGTTTATGCCTATTCCCTGATTTTGCGGCATAAATTTCCTAATTGATTTCGATATTTAAAACAATTGCCATTGTTGCAGGATTTGTTTTCTGTGCCAAGCCATCCAATATTATAATAAAATATTTGTTCAGGGCTTTTGCTATTGAAACTCCCGTTGAATCTTCAAGCAACCCGGATGAAGTAAGTCTGCCAAATGCAGGTAAATTAATCGGGATTGTGGAACGTTTCTTAGCACTGGCATTAATTATTATGGGACAATACGGAGCAGTTGGACTGATCATTGCGGCAAAATCTATTCTTCGCATCAATGGGATTCAGAAAAGTGAATACATATTGGTTGGTACATTGCTTAGTTTTGGCATTGCCATATTTTCAGGCATACTGATTAATTTGATAAAATAACGGCTATATAACCGATAAACACTATTTATCGGTATAAACACTGATAACCATAAAAAAGCATAACATGAAAACATTAAAATCGATTTTATTACTTACTGCATTAACCTTTTTTGCAGGTAATGGCCAAGCATGGTCCCAATCGGATCGTTTCAGTTTTAACAAGTTCACCGATGGAAAAGGTGATACCCTGAATTACCGCTTGCTTTATCCGGATTACGATACACTGCGGAAATATCCGCTGGTTATTTTTTTACATGGATCAGGAGAACGTGGAAATGATAACGAAGCACAGCTTAAATGGGGTGTGAAAGAATTTGCCACAGACAGGGAGATGTCGGCACATCCTGCATTGGTAATAGCTCCGCAATGTCCTGAAGGTAAGCAATGGTCAAATTTTTTAAGAAAACCCAGAAGCAGGGAAATGCAACTGCTGCCTGCTCCTTCTGAACCATTGAGACTTGTAATCGGACTTATTCATGAACTAATAAAAACAATGCCGGTAGATACCAGTCGGATTTATATTACCGGCCTTTCCATGGGAGGTTATGGAACCTTTGATGCTATTGAACGGTACCCTGATTTGTTTGCTGCCGCAGTGCCAGTATGTGGAGGTGGAGATACTTCTAAGGTTGCAACAATTGCGCATATCCCCATCTGGATCTTTCATGGCGCTGAAGATGCTGCTGTTGATCCATTGAATTCGGTGGATATGGTTAACGCACTTTTTAAAGCCGGTGCTCATCCGGGATTTACACTCTACCCCGAAACAGGTCACTTCTCTTGGTTGGGCGCTTACAGCGAACCGTTGATGTATGAGTGGCTGTTCAGGCAGCATAAGTGAAACAGGTTTATTTTTTAATTCCTTTTGCTTTTTTGGACAAAATAGTTGAAACAGTTTTGATTGGATTTCGTTGAAATCTTTATTAATTCGTGCAGTTTATTCATTTTGAATATTCGGCATAAGTGTTTACTTTGGAAAGATTTTTATTAATAATCCCAATGCAATGGTGTATTTAATCCGGGATATTAAAAATAATTCTCATGTTTAAACTGCCATGTATTTTATTAAAAAATTCGGCGTTAGTACTATAAAGTAAATAACTAGTGTATGCGTACAACTATCTTTGAATCTGATATATCGATATTTTAGATATATAAACATTTAATATATTTTTAAATCAAAAAAAGAAAATAAAATGAAAAGAATTTTACTTACGACAATTATTGTCCTTACAGGAGTGATTGTGTTTTCCCAAACTCAGCTTTATGAAAATCCGAAATTTGATGAAATAGCAAAGGACCATAAAATTATCGGCATAATTCCATTTAAGGCGTCTGTTACATTAAGACCAAAACAAATGAAAGAGATGACAACGGAGCAATTAAATAAAATGGAAATATCTGAAGGTGAAGGAATTCAATCAGCATTATATTCCTGGTTTTTGAGAAGAGAAAAAAGAGGGACTCTTACAGTAAAGGTTCAGGATATCTCAATAACAAATGCCAAACTTAAAAAAGCCGGTATTACAATTGATAACTACCAGGAATATACTCCGAGCGAATTAGCTAAGTTATTAGAAGTGGATGCTATTATTATGGGAACATTTGAAACAACCAAACCCATGTCGGAGGGAGCATCTGTTGCCCTGGGCTTACTGGTAGGTTTTTATGGAAGCACCAATAAAGCAGTACTGAATCTTTTTATTTACAATGCTAAAGATGGTGAATTACTAGTTAATTATAATAAAGCTGTTGCAGGGTCAATCGGAAGTTCAACAGACGATCTGGTAAATAAACTTATGAGAAAAGCATCCCGAAGAATTGCATATACTAAAACGGATACCGGCAACTAAAAGGGATAATTTTAAAATATAAATTACCGGCATTGATATCAGCCGTACAAAAGCTATAATTGCAAATTCCAATGTCAATCCTTCCGGTTTCCGAAATGGTTCGCATTGTGAAACTGTTAGCTTAGTTGGCACGTAGAAACCGTATCACATTTAAATGAACGGAACATGAAAACACGTTTCATTTCCCATATATATAAATTATTCATATTGGTTGCCATTGTTTTATCAGGCTCCTGCAAAAAACTTAAGGATTATAACCAGGAACCGGAACTAGAATCCCTGCAACAGGGACTTAAAACATCGGTTGCTGTAGGATATTGCGTATCAGTTGCCTCTGCCGCCTTTAAAGGCCAGGAATTACCGGATAACGTACTTTTTGATATTAATACCGGATTAATTTATATTAAAATTGATGCTAATCATCCATTGCCTTTTAACAACAAAGTGGGTGATATAGTTATCGCATGCCATTGGAACAATAACGGAGGTGTTATGTCGGTATTGTTTGGAAATGTAGATATACTCGGCGGAACTGTCAAACTTTACGGACTTTACCTGGTGCCCTTTATAGAGCGTCAGGGAGATAACGGTATACAGGCCCTGTTTGCCAGACAGGACATTATTTTAGGAAATGGTTCTGATACGATACTCAATCTGAGCAATATTACACTGCCTGTTTTCAATGCTGAAATGGACCGTTTGAATACTGGAGAACCGTCAGACGTTTTTATTGCTGTAAAACAAAACGTCTGGTTTATTCATATAGACCAGAATAATACACCATCCGATATATATGATGATGATATAATAATAAACGGTGGCGGACAAATTGCAGAAGTACAGGGTGCTTCCGGCGGTATTATTTATCATGCTTTAATCAACACAAAAGTTAATTATTCTCTTTGTCCGAGAAATCCCGTAAGCGGATACGCTCTTTCACAAAATTTCAAAGCGGGCGGTGCGCCATATATTGATCTGGGCAATTCCCTGCTCCGTTTTCACGAAAATTGCGATGGCCACGTTCATGTCGAATTAAGTACAGGTAAATATATCGGCTACAATAATAAAGATATAGCTCTGGACCTGCAATAGATGAATTGGTAGTAAATATTACCTATTTCCAGGAAAACTGATACCATTATACAATTCAGATATTTAAAGGCTTTTACGTTATAATAAAATTTTGAATTATTGAAAGAAATAATTATATTGGGACGATATTTAGTGATATTTAGGCAATATCGAAAATATCAGAAATGCGACGAAAAATATTTGTTAATGTAAGAGCTAACAATATAATTGTTATCATTTTAGTACAAAATGAATTGAACTTATGATCTTTTTTATATACAAATAAGTTGATCTTCATTAATTATGACAACCTTAAACGATTATTGTAAATTATTGAATGTAAAGCGTTCTTCATCAAAAAAGAAAATACATAAAGCTTACAATAAACTAGCCCTAAAGTATTATCCGGCCATTCCAAAAAACAGATACCTGAATGAACGATTTATTGCTATTTATCTTGAATATGATCTATTAATAAAGTTGAATATAAACAGTTAAAAAAATTATAAAAAAAGAAGAAAATATTTCACAAAAGATTAAAAGGATAAACAGCCCAAAATTTAAATTCAATTTTAGTAAAAACAGAAAGGATATAACTGATTTAAATCGAAGAAAATTACCAGCCAGATGAACAATAGTAATAAACAAATGATAAGCAAAAATTTAAATTTGAAAAATCAGAAATATCAGAATGCCGTTATTTAATTCATTGCTAAAACATTATTAATACATACATGCAAATCTGAAACGAGTTAGATAATTTATTCAAAACCTCTCAACATGAAAACATTTTTAACAGTAGCTGCTTTTCTTATAATTTCCTTACAAGGTATCTCCCAAAGTATCACCGATAATTATACGTTGGGGTATTATTTTGATATTAATCAAAAGATGATTGAAGGGTATTATGATATTAGTTATGAACCTGAAAGATCACTGGTAGTATCATACACTGCAGGTGATAATTATACTCATGGATATTATTATGATTTAAATAAAAAAAAATTCACAGGGTTATTAAAATTCACACAGGATAGTTCATATTTTTTTAGATATAAAAAAAGTAAAGATTCTGTCGGAATCAAGATTAAACCAAATGAGTGTTCTGGATATGTTATCGGGACAGATTCTTTTGCTGTTATCAGTAATTTTGATGTCCAACGTAATTCTTCCAGTTCTCATTCAAATAAAAAAGAATTCGCTGAAATAATTGACAAAGTTGCGAATCTTACTTTTTACAAAAATACCAGGGTAGGTTTTAGTAATCATATTTATACTTATCTCGTCAAAGCAGACAGTTCGAATGATTATATAAGTTTTCCAAAAACTAAAAATAAATTCATAAAAACTGCAGAATCTGTGTTTGGTGAATATAATGCACTTAGATCTGCAATTTTAAAAGGAAATTATAATTATACGGATATTCCATCGTTGATTAAAATGCTTAAATATAAGCTTAAATATGATAAGCATGAAAGAATCTTTTATAATTCCTCGTGGGATGAAATTGATGATAGAAAAAAAGCCTCCTACTACGCAATTGTAGATTCACTGAAAAATACAGAATTTCACTTAAAATTTTACTTTATTAATGATTTGCCGATTTTTGAAGGGTCCTTTACATCATTTTATCCTAATATAAAAACAGGAGAATTCACCTGGTATTATCCAAATGGAGAAACAAGAAAAAAAATTTCATTTGTAAATAATATCGCACAAAAAACAATTTTATATTACCAGGATGGAAGCGTACATTATGAATATAAATACGTTAATTCAAAACCGGTTTATAATAACGTATTTAATAGTCATAAAGAAATATTAAATAAAGCCGGTAATGGAATTGAGATATTTTATGATTCATTAACAAACAGGCAAATTACAAATCAATTCATTAATAAACGAATTGTTAAATCATATTCCACAGATTCCAATGGAAGGAAATTATATCAACTTTGTGAGCAGAATGCGAAAATTAGATCCAAATCTTCCCTATTAAAAATTGGAAACAAAATAAATTATCCAGTTAAAGCAATAGAAAACATTGTTCATGGTACAATGCTTATTAGATGTATCATTGAACCTACAGGACAAATGTCGGAATTTCACATACTTAAAAGTATCGATTCAGTTTGTGATAGTGCAGTATCAAATTTTTTTACTTCTATAAAAACAGATAAACTGTTCAAACCCGCATATGTCGGTACGGAAAAAGTTACACAGGAATTAATAATTCCGGTAAATTTCCTGATAACTGGTTTTGACGCCGATAAAAACAATTATAATTTTTTCTATTACAATCCAATGTTTAACAACTCAAACTGGATGTGGCAACAACAACAAATGTGGCAACAACAACAATTTAACAATTATATAAAAAACCATCCACTTCCAACACCACATTATAGTTTTTAAAAGGTGATAATAATTAGAAATGAAATGTAATAATGAATGCTAACTAAAAAATAGTTTAATTACCTGTAATCATGCTTAAGATAAATTACTTAATTAAGGTATTATTAACATAGTATTTTTTTTCTGATATAATGTTTGGACCGATTTTAATGAAGATTTGTAATTACAAATAGCTGAAATTATAATCCTGAAATAAATAGGATAATGAATCATCGTACATTAAACCATATAAAATAAAATAATTAACTACTAAACGTTTAAACAATGAAAAAAAGAGTTCCAATTACGTATTTCCTATTATTAGTATTATTCACTAGTTGTGCATCGTCCTATAATGCAATAAATACTTCACAGCAAAATTATGTCAACAAACAGGTGATTGAAGGATATATGGAAATAGGATATAAATATGATCTGTACTCCAGTTCCGATAATAAAAAATACTTTAAGAAAGAAAAACTATATGGCTATAAAACCATAGCAATAGAAATTAAGAATATATCTTCCATTCCTGTTTTAATTACTGCAGATAATTTTAGAGTTTATACCGGAGAAAAAGAAGTCCCTACTGTTGACCTGAATACTTATTTAATGAATGTAAAACAATTATCCGGCACTTATTTATTACATGGATTATGGGGTCCCTGGTCCATTCAAACCTGGAGTGACTCAAATGGACATTCCGGAGGAAAAGTAACCTATCTTCCCGTTGGATTGGCAATTGGAATTATAAATGCCATTATAGCAAGCGGTGCTAATAAGAAACATAGTGAAAATATTGAGGAATTAAATATATTCAACAAAACCATTGAACCAAATGAAAAAATTACCGGGATAATATGCCTGAAACATGATACTTATGATCAATTGACATTTAAATATCTGGAATAACGGGGTTCCCTTACAAGTAAATGAATGTAGAAAGAAGTAAAGAATTATTTTTACTCATTTGTCAAAAATTAAATCCACACAAAAATGAAAAAAAATATCACTTTTTCAGTATTTCTATTTTTAATTGTTTCTTTTTCCTACTCACAGAAATCTACTGACAATCAAGGCAATTATAAATCTTGAAAATGATACTGATGATTCGAAACATCATTACCCGGACAGGTATTCTGTCCGGGTGTATTGAATAAATGTTAGATTTGAATTTAAAAGTTCAGTCTTCTTGTTTATTTATTTTACTTTCTAATTATTAAACGTTGTATAAATTGTTTATTGTCAGACTCTATTTTCAGTATATATATCCCTGCCGGCAGATCCACTACAAGCGGATTATTCCCGTTGAATGATTCATTTTCATATACTTTTTTCCCATCCAGATTACTGATGTTAAATTTCAACGGACCTTTCTGAATATCAGCAAATTCAATACAAAAAGTTCCTGCATTCGGATTTGGGTAAATTTTTAACCAGGGTTCTATTGCATTTTCACCAAGTCCGGTAGCCGTATACGCAAAGCCTTGGGCATAAGTCAGTCCCCAACGGCCCAAAGCATCTTTGCAGCGAATATATAACACATGATCGCCACTGTTTAAACCACTTAAATCAATATCAAAATCCACTGTGAGATCAGTATCGGATGAAGTAGGACTTATAGCTGTACCGTTACCAAAACCTGGATCGTTGTCGATAAAATATTCAACACCTATAATTTCCCTGGCAGTAGCAGACTGGACATTAAACACATAAAAAACCCGCTGGCTAAGTTGTCCCCACCGGCCAGATTTATCCTGAGCTCTGATACCCAGATAGTGGAATCCTTCTGCAAGCGATTGTAAAGAAGCTGTAAAATCAATACTCAGATCACTACCCGGCGAATTAATATTAACCGGGCTTGCCAGTCCGAATCCGGGATCACTGTCTATAAAGTATTCAGCTTTATTTATTTCCATATCACCAGCAGCCTGCATCTTAAATATATAAAAAATACGCTGGCTGATATGGCCCCACCTGCCCAGGTCATCACGGGCTCTGATTCCCAAATAATGAAATCCTTCTGTAAGTGATTGCACAGAAGCTGTAAAACCAGCGGTAAGGTCATTTCCCGGGGAAGAAATTGTAACCGGGTTTGCCAGCCCAAAACCAGGATCATAATCAATAAAGTACTCCGCTTTATTTATCTGTTGCCCCATACACAGGAGCGGACCAAACAACAGGAATAAAATAATATTAATCTTTTTCATTTTAGTTTGGATTAGATGAATCATTCTCCTGATTTTACTTTTATGGTAACCGACAATCCTTCCTGTGAACTGGCTGTAGAAGGTATTGTAGCATCATAAATGTGGGGTAATTCAGGTATTCCTGATAAAATATAAGGAGTTACTCCGCCGAAAGCGCCACAATCTTCACCACCGGTACCAGCACCAATAGCAGGAGAACCGGCTTTTAACTGCCATTTTGCATCTGTGCTGTATTCCAGGGAACCGTCGAAATCTGCAAAAACCATATCCATATCAACACTGTACTGATTACCGTTTGCATCGGTACCATCTATAGCTAATATATTATTATTGATAGTATTACCCGAATTTACTGCAATATCACCCACGTTATCCGTAATTATATTGTTTTGAATAGTTGAATTATAACAATCAACAGGATGAGTGTACGCTCCCTGATTTATTAAAATATTATTGGCAACCTGAACCGATCCACTGTAACTTCCCAGATAAATTTGAAACCATTCAACGATATTATTCGAAATTACAGAATTGGTGATTATACCTGCTGAATATGTCTGTATAGTATAATACACATAGTTTTGAACAACAAGAACGTTTTCAACAGTACCCGTAAATTGAATATAACCGGCATAACATCTCTTAACAGTAATATTATTTACATTTATAAAAATATTATTATTGTTTAAATTACAACCTGTAATGACACTTCCCTCTGAACCGGAGCTGAATGTGACAGAACTGTTGAAACCGGCATCCAATCCATTTGCCTGTGTGTTGGGATTTTCGGTTAAAAAATAACCGGGACCGATGATCGTAACACTTTTGTTTATATCAGCTCCAGCATAATCTGTTACAGAACCTTCCACATAAATAGTATCTCCGCCACTGGCATTGTCATTAGCATCCTGTAAAGTGGTGAAATCTGCATCCACACCGGGATTATTGTTTACCCTTATCAGGTTCTGACAATATATCATCCCGCAGGTAAAGGTTAAGATAATTGTAATAAGTAGTTGTTTTTTCATGGTTTTCAGATTTAAGGTTAAATTATAATTCTTTGTTAGGTTTCAATAATGTAAACACAAATCATCCGACTGATCTCGTTTATTTAAAGATTCTTGACGATAATAATGCTTTTAACAGTACTTGAAATGTTATGAGATTAAATAAGACCTGACTTTCAGCTTTTATATCTTTCACAAGTACACATAAAAATCGTACTTTTTTTAGTTGAAAAGCAGTATCTTACTTTATCCTGTATGATGAAATAAATAATAATGGTGGAAAACAGGAGGAAAAGTAATATCAAACCGGCCGTAAAAGAATCCAAATTTTCTCTCATGTCGGTTTGGTTGAATTGGTTATCAATTAATAAATATAAAAGATTTTACAGTATTATGCAAGTTAGTGATGTACAAAATAATAATTTTTATGCAAGTTCGATACAAACTGAAAAATGAATAAGCATTCTGCATTATTTAAAAACTGAATGTCATTAAAAAAGCAAAAACTGTTAACTTTATCAAAGATTTTTTCATTTATTAATCTGCTAAACCTGTCTTTGATGAAAACAACTGTATTGCTTTCACTCCTTTTCCTGACCCCTGCCCTATTCAGCCAGAATTTGGAGTTATATGATTTGACTTGTGAGTATCTCACCAACCCGGTTGGCATTGATTGCAATAAACCACGTTTAAGCTGGAAAATAAAAACATCTGAAAGGAATATTATGCAAAAAGCTTATTCGATAAGGGTTTCAGAATCACCTTCCTTTACCGGAAACCTTGTCTGGAAGTCGGGAAAAATCAATTCTTCCGAGTCGAATTTAGTACCTTATCAAGGTCCTGACCTAAAAGCCACCCAGCGATATTACTGGCAGGTGAAAATATGGGATAATAATGGAAATCAATCAGATTGGAGCCCCACAGCTTTCTGGGAAATGGGCATCCTGAACAATCAGGAGTGGAAAGCAAAATGGATAGAACCGGTACAGGATACACTTCAACCAAACGGTCCGGTTTTAACCCTACGCAAAGATTTTTCATTAAACAAAGACATTATCAGTGCAAGAGCTTACGTTACTGCGCACGGATTATATGAGCTTCACCTGAATGGTCAAAAGGTCGGAAAGGACTTATTTACCCCCGGATGGACCGTTTACCCGAAAAGGCTGCAATACCAGGTATACGATATTACCGGAATGATCCGCAAAGGACAAAATACTGTCGGTGCCATGCTTGGAGAAGGATGGTACAAGGGAATTTTTGGATATGAAAATAAATGGGGACATTATGGCAAAAAAGTTGGGTTATTGTGTCAGTTTGAAATTGAATACGCAGACGGGACTAAAGAAACTATTGCTACTGACGGTTCATGGAAAGCAACTCAGGATGGCCCCATAACCATGAATAGTATTTACAACGGAGAAATTTACAATGCCATGAAAGAGCTTTCCGGATGGGACCAGCCCGGATATTATGATGCCAGATGGGAACCAGTCAATATAGCTGATTATAGCCTGAAGAATCTGGTAGCTTCCGAATCGGTTCCGGTAAGAGAAATACAGGAACTTAAACCAGTAAAAATATGGACAACCCCTAAAGGAACCCTGGTTGCCGATATGGGACAGAACATGGTGGGTTGGGTCAGGCTCAGGGTACAGGGGCCTGCCGGCACTACTATTACGTTGCGACATGCCGAAGTACTGGATAAATACGGTGAAGTATATACGGATAACCTACGCATCGGCCAAAGCAACCATACGATATACTCTTAAAGGTGATGGAATTGAAACCTACGAACCCCGGTTTACATTTATGGGATTCAGGTATGTAGCTGTTGAAGGATTTCCCGGAGAACTTAAGCCTGAAAACCTTACCGGTATTGTAATTCATTCAGATATGAAACTTACCGGGACCTTTGAATGTTCCGATTCGCTGATCAACCAGTTACAACATAATATACAATGGGGTCAAAAAGGAAATTTTCTGGATATTCCTACCGATTGCCCGCAACGTGATGAACGGCTGGGATGGACAGGAGATGCACAGGTTTTTATGCGCACTGCTTCGTTTAATATGAATGTGGCATCATTCTTTACAAAATGGTTGAAAGATCTGGATGCCGAGCAGGACAACCGCGGAGCAGTTCCGTTTACTATTCCGAATATACTGGGAGATGTAAGTCCCTCCGCCGGCTGGTCGGATGTAACTACCATCGCCCCCTGGACCATTTACCAGGTATTTGGTGATAAAAGGTTGCTGGAACAGCAATATCCTGTAATGAAAAAATATGTGGATTATATTCGCAAAGTTGCAGGGACAAGTTATATCTGGAAAGGGGGAAGTATTTTTGGCGACTGGCTCTTCTATAAACCGGCTGCTACCAACTGGACCGAACCGGATGGTTACACGGATAAAGATCTTATTGCCACGGCATTTTTCGGTTATTCAACCAGGATCCTTATTATGGCAGCAAAAGAACTGGAAAAAGAGAATGATGTGAAAGAATATTCACAGGTATTTGACAACATCAAAAAAGCGTTTAATGAAAACTTTGTAACGCCTGCAGGACGAATTTTATCCAACAGTCAGACCTCCTATGTTCTGGCGCTTCAATTCGACCTGCTGCCCGACAGTCAGAAAACAAGGGCAATAAAATATCTTGTGCAGCTTATTCAGGACCGTAATAATCATTTATCTACCGGATTCCTGGGGACTCCCTATATTTGTCATGTGTTATCAGATAACGGATATACCGATTTAGCTTACAATTTATTGCTACAGCAAACATATCCTTCCTGGCTATACCCGGTGAAGATGGGGGCCACCACCATCTGGGAAAGATGGGACGGTATTAAACCCGACAGTACTTTTCAGAACGATGAGATGAATTCATTCAATCATTATGCTTACGGTGCTATTGGAGACTGGATGTACCAGGTTGTTGCCGGTATCAGGATCGGTGCGCCGGGATACAAACGTATTCTTATTTGTCCTCAGCCGGATCCCCGGCTTAATTACGCAAAAGCCACTTATGAAAGCGAGTATGGAGAAATCGAGTCGGGATGGAAATTTGAGGATGGGAGATTAAAAGTGAATGTGACAATCCCACCAAATACCACCGCAGAGATTACACTAATCAAAACAACTCTTGCCAATGTAAAGGAAAGCGGCAAACCTATAACACAAACCTTTAAAAATGCAAAAGAAGAAGATGGGAATGTTATTCTGGAAGCAGGTTCCGGTAAATATACTTTCACGGTTAACAAAAATATTCCGTAATTATTTTAGAATGTAAAACAAAAGGATTTCTTGTTTTTTTAAATCCGGTATACTATTATCAGGCATGTGTATCCGGTAATATTTCCTGGACATTGTCATTCACCAACCTTATAAGTTGGGCACGACTGATACAATTTGTTTTACCATAGATCCTGTGGGTATGGTCTTTAACAGTCTGCAGGCTGATAAAAAGCCTGTCGGCAATTTGCTGGTTGCTCAGTCCTTTGCATATCTCATGGATGATTTCTTTTTCTCTTTTCGATATTTCCAGCTTTTCACAGAATTCATCGAAAGATACATTGATCTCTCCCGGCATGAGAAGCTTCGACAGGTCTGTTTTATATCTCAGGTACACCGGAATAAATCCGCCATATAAATAAAAAAGAAAAATAAATACCAGGGCTATATATAAATTAGTATTATAAATGAAAAGCGCAATATCTTGAACAATCATAAGTAATAAAAGACCAACTGAGATATTTCTTTTGTCGGTGTACTTTATACTATTTGTTTTTCCTTTTAACATCAATAAAAGGAAAGAAAATGTGATGGTGTAAATCAGGTTTAACAGAATAAAACCGGATTCGACTACCGTACGAACTTCAATACCCGAAATTATAGTCAGTAAGTACCCTGTTCCGGGGATGATAAAAATATTTACCATTAAAAACAAAACAAGAAATAAATTGCTGGTTTTCCTTCCGGAAATTTCATTTGCTATTCTTAAAAGCATCAGTCCTGCAAATACAAGGAACGGATATCCGAGAATAATGGTAATATTGGTAATTTTCATGAGTAGTTCCTGTTCGACCAAATTCCTGACAAATGAAACTACGATTATCTGGCCCCAGATAGCATAAAAACCGAAAGTAAACCAGAACACCTGGAAGAATAACAAGCTGTTCAAAAAGCCGGTCGCATAAGTTTTTCTCAGATGAGATGAGATGAGAATGCCACCGGCAGTGATGGCAAGCGATATAACAAAAATGGCAGCTATTAAATAGTCAATCATAAAGTAAAGATAGAAATTACCCGAACCAAAAGTAACTACTACCAAAGTATTGGCATACATACTAAAGTAGGATTTTTTAAAAACACTACTAAGGTATGAATCTGAAAGTTAAGCTTATTCCTAAATTTGAATCAAAAACAAAATATTATGGAAACAAAAACACAAAACAAAATGACTCCTACTTTAGGAAACAGTTTTGATAATGGATGGAAAGTAATGTTTAACTATTTTCTGGTGCTTTTACTGGTAGCAATCATACTGGGAATAATAATGTCACCCACACAGCTATTCAGAATTGAATATCACCCCAATCTGCATTTTTGGGATTGGGGACACGGTCCCTTTAATGCATTTCGTACCGGCAGTCTTGTCGCCTTGGGGGCACTGGCTCTTCTCCTTGGATTAACTGCACTGATCTACAGCCTGATGGTAGTTCCTGTTTTCAGATATGGTGCCAGAATGATGTTTGTTCAGGCAGTTCGAAATACAAGGCCTGAATTTGAAACGCTTGTTAAAGGATTCAAAGAAAATTACCTGTACATTATTCTTGCCAACCTGCTGACAACGGCTCTGATAATGATGGCGATGATGTTTCTGATTATCCCGGGTATAATAGTTGCCTGCCGGCTGGCATTTGTATCTTACCTGGTGATGGACAAGAAGCTGGACCCGATTGTTGCCGTGGAAGAAAGCTGGAGAATGACCAAAGGACATGGCTGGACCATTTTCTTTATGGGAATTGTTTCCCTGTTTATCTTTTTGGCGGGCTTCATTTTGTTATTTGTCG
The DNA here is from genome assembly GCA_963748095.1 of uncultured Bacteroidales bacterium. Taxonomy (GTDB): domain Bacteria; phylum Bacteroidota; class Bacteroidia; order Bacteroidales; family UBA10428; genus CAVVIO01. Next base: position 127,906 of record CAVVIO010000026.1, on the reverse strand, counting down.
GTATATTACCAGCCAGAATGTGGGTGGGAAGTTCTTTTGCCAGTTTGTACGATGCAGTGCTTACTGAAAAAGAAGCTAAAGTTATAGAAGAATAGTGCCGAAATACGGCACTTTTTTTCCTGTTTCTATTTCATGCGGCAAATGAATATTAATTAAAGATTAATGGGACATATCATTACTCAGGATATTATTTAATTTTTAGATTGATAAATGAGATGGACTATGTTATTAATGCAACATGCTTTCAGGATAGTGATATCTCCCATTATTTACAAATTCTATGGTTTTTTTCAGTTCAGTAAAAATGGCATTTTTAAATACACAGCCCATACAACCAGCACCCATAATCTCCATTAAATCGGCATCATCAATGCTTTCAGACATTGCAATGATTTTCAAATCTCTGTTCTGACATTTGATCAGTTTAGATGTAAGTATCCCGTCTATTTTAGGCATTCTTACATCCATAAGTACGATATCACAATACAGATAATCAGTAGTATTTAAAAATTCTTCACCATTACAAAAAACGGCGATAACTTCATACCCAAGCTTTGTTTCCATATAGGACTTAAGACAATATGAGAAGGATGGATTGTCGTCTACTAATATAATTTTCATGTTCTTCCTCATTTATTTATACTCTTTCAAAAAACAATATGTAAAATTACACCGGGTTATTAGAACGGGTTACAGGTAAAGTATGCTAAATCAGCAGGGATATCACCCTGTTCCAACAAAGTGTTAACCGTATTAACTATAGAAGAAAACATGTATATTAAAGAGGGGAATCCCCCTGGTAAAATACGACAACCAAAAACAGGCAGTGAAAAATAACTATAAAGAATGCTTTAAAATTCTACAATCCCATTTTTCAAAGCATATACAACCAGTTGAACTGAATTTTTACATTTTGTTTTCTGAAGGATCTTAGTCCGGTAATTTTCCACTGTTTTTGGACTCAGATGTATTTGTTGCCCGATTTCAATTGTTGATAATCCTTTACAAATTAATTGAATAATTTCCGTTTCCCTTTCCGTAAAGGTTATAAAAATTTTTCCATTGGAACGGGTTGGTTTATGACTGCCGATTTTTACGATTATCTGCCTTAGCAATTCATTTGAAAAATAACTACGGCCGGAATATACTTCAAAAATGGCTTTCTCGAGTTCCGACTTATTGGAGGATTTTAACAGAAATCCTTTGGCACCGGCTTCGATCATCTGGTAATAATATTTCTCGTCTCCAAACATTGTAAGAACCAGTATATTCAAATCAGGAAATTTTTCAATCGCTTTTTTCGTTGCTTCCACGCCATTCATTACCGGCATATCTATATCCATAAGTACCAGATCTGGTTTATAGGATTCCAGTAAATCAACAAAAATTTTACCGTTTGAAGCCTCTGCAATTACGTCGGCCAGATTTTCCATTATCAATAAAGATTTAATACCGTCCCGGAAAATATCATGATCATCAACAATGATTATTTTAGGTACCTTTTTTTGTTTCATTGAACTTCTAATTACCGGTTTTTATACTTATCTCAACAATAATTCCTTTTTCTGGCCTACTGTAAAGATAAAATTTACCACCAATAGTTTTAATCCTGTTTTCCATATTTATTATACCCAGACCTGATTTTCTGGTTTTTATCTTTTCCGGATCAAATCCCTGCCCGTTATCGGAATAATATAAAGCTAGTATTTTTTTCTTTGGATTATTTTCAATATTAATTTTCACCTCAGTTGCATGGGCATGTTTAATGGTATTGTTAACCAGTTCGGTTATAACCCTGTAAAAAGTAACTTCTATATCCGGATTAAATCTTTCTTTTGTATTTGTAAGAAACCGGAATTGCATAATACCCGATTCGGAAAGTTTGGTGATAAATTGTTCAACTGCATCGCTCAACCCGAAGTTAATTAAAATATGAGGACTCAGGTTATTTGATATTTCACGTATTGTTGTTATCGCTTCTTCGATATTATTTATTCCCTTTTCAGTTATTATTTTCTTTTTTTTATTGTCGGTGGCTTCTGATAGCCATTGATAATATAGTTTTACAGTGGAAAGTATAGGGCCAAGGCCATCATGAATTTCTTTTGCAAATCTTGATCTTTCCTTTTCTTCCGTCTGAATGATGGTTTGCATAATTTTCTGCTGTAACTGTTTTCGTTCTGTAATATCCCTTACAATTGCCTGTAAAAATTTTTCGTTATTAATTTCAATGGCATTCAGACTCACTTCCGCATCGAATAATTCACCTGTTCCTTTTTTATGTTTCCATTCGAAAAACTGTGGTTTGCCCTCAAGGGCATTTTGAATTTTTTCGAAAGCAATAGTCTCGGATTTGTCACCATCTGGCTGAAAATCAGGACTGAAATCCAGGGGTGTATGATGAATAATATTGGAAGGTTTTACATTATATATCTCCAGTGTTTTCTCATTGAACTCTATAAATCTGTTTTCTTTCATGATAAAAATAGCATCGTTGGCATTATCAAAAAGGGTATGGTATTTTATTTCACTCTCCTCTATTTTTTCAAATGCCAGCATTAATGATTCATTTTTTTCTTCTAACTGAGAGTTTATATCTTCCTGATTTTCGAGCGATGCCCTAATTTCTTCTTCGGCTGCCTTTAATTCCTGATGTTTTTGTATCAGTTCAATCTCAGCTTCCTTATTAGCCGTAATATCTGAAAAAACTCCATAGGCATAAAGAACACCCTCATGCTCATGAAAAACATTGGCACGGTCACGTAACCATATCCAATTCCCGTCCTTTCTTTGAATTCTGTATTCAAGATTATAATCATTGTCTTTTGTAAAAAGTTTACGATATACATTTCTCACCCTTTCCACATCCTCTTTATGAATCCTGTTAAACCACAAATCAGGTCCCTCTTTTGATATCTCTTCCGGAGTAAATCCATACACTTTCTCTACATTGGGACTAATATATATGGTTTTTTCATCTTCACTGGTAATCCATGTTACTGCGGGGATGTTTTCAATTAACAAACGGAATCGTTCCTCACTTTCTTTTAAAGCTTTTTCAGCTTGTTTTCTGTCAGAAATATCGCGAATAACAGCTATAATTTCTTCTTTTCCTCCAATATTGGAAAACCGCAAAGAAACTTCCGTCCAGAAAAGTTCCCCTGTTGCCTTTCTGGAATGCCATTCGAATGTCTGCACACCTTCCCTGTATGCTTTGTTAATTTTCTCAGATGCATGCTTTCCGGTGTAAGGGGGAATATCAGAACTGAATTTTTCGATATTTTTTCCTATTAAGTCCTCCCGATTACAATTAAACATTCTCAGAGCTTGTTCATTAACATCCACTACTTTCCCGTTTTCTGCCGAATGAATGAATATGGCTTCATTGGTTGCATTAAATATGGAACGGTAATTCAACTCACGTTCTTCAATTAATTTTTGCTTTTCCCTGAGCTGTTTTTCAGAATGGATAAAATGATCGATAAATTTGTTAATTATAATTAATAAACCAAGTGAAATCGCAATTAAAAGAATTATAAACTCTATCCACACCGACATACGGCTAATATAATTATCTATATTAAAATCGTAATGTAGATAACCACCTGAATACAGCAAAGCAAATATAAGAATGAATACGGATGATAACCCAATTAAATAATATGCCTGCTTTCGTCCTACAAATAAACCGCTTAATATAATTGCAACAATAAAAAAATATTTGCCATGTCCCAGGTATCCGAATATATATAAACCTACACATGCAATTGTGATTAAGACAAAGTTCAACAGTGCAATTTTTATATTATAAGATATCTGCCAACGGAATAAAGTAGTGCCTAAAATCAACATAAAAACAATTATTTGGTAAAAATAGATCCACTCCCATCCTGTTATAGCAATTCGGCTAAGAGAAATTCCCAAAAGAGGCACACTCAAAATTCCAAATACCAGATAGATTTCATTTAAGATCTTCGATTTAACCAAACTAAAGGAATCTGCCTCAAGAGTTATGTCATCACTTTCCATCAGATTAGATTTTTTAGGTTGTAAATAAATGTAAGAAAATTGATCCGAAATAAAAATTAACTGCTACACAATTTACATTTTTAAATATTATGATCTAATTCGTGATTACCAGCCCTTAATTATTACAGAGGATCATTCCAATGGTCATCTATTTCTCAAATTCAAATAATAACCTGTTAAATTCCAGAAAAATAATTTGAGATTTTAATACCTGTGCCCATCATTTTTAAAATCACATTATTCAGAAAGACTATTTTTTAATGCTATGAGATTAAATAAAATATAACCGGAAATAAGTGGTTCTGAAATTTTGATATTTCAAAAGAATCCTTTATTTTGTTAAAGTTTTTGTCAGTTGTTACTCAGCACAATGGCAGATAGTAGCAATTTGGCTAAGTAGATGGAATTGTGGAAAATAGTAACCATTTCTTATGAAATGCCACTAAATGAATATTAAACTAAAAACAAATACACTATTTAAGTAATATGTGCATCTATACTCCCAAATTTGGAGTAAAGGTAAAGTATAATACGTATCAATAAACGTTGTATACAAGTGAATATAAAAGTTGAACCGGGTAAATTTAAAATTTTATATACTAACACCGGAACGATGATTTGCCGGAGTAATAATAAGTCTAAAGATTAACTCCGGATACTGTTCATTTGGTTAAAAATAATGCATGAAAAAATATAGTCTCATAATAGCTCTCGTTTGCTCAGTTTTGTGCTGCTATTCACAAGGGACGAATAATTATTGTAAAAAGTTTACAAAAACTATTCAGATCTTCAATGACAACAGCATTTCACCCATAGTTGCAGAAAAAATCAATGAGGAAGATTTTATTAATAAGTTGATCAGCACGCTTGATCCGAAGTATGTATTGTTTAATTATGATGATATTAAAACATTTGAACGGCTAGGTGAATCATTGAAGAATAATATGAATAATTCATATTGTGAGAATAATGATATACTACTTAAACGGTATACGGACAATCTTAAAAACTCATTACCAATACTGGAAAAGTTAAAAAACGTTCCTTTTGATTTCAGTAAAAAAGACTCCTTTTATATCGGACAATCCTTTGATAAGAATATATACCTGAGATCCAAAGAAAGCCGGTGGGAATCTTTAATTAAGTTTTACATGCTGCAGGAAATTACTGATTTTAATTCAGTACCCGGTTCATTTAAACAATTGCAAAACAAATTGGATAGTCTGACCGGTTCCATAAAACAGAATATTATCGAAAGGGAAGAAAAACAGATACAATACATTCTCAATACTCAACCCGGTATTGAACAGAATGTATATGACGCATACGTCAACAGCCTGCTGATCCAGTTCGATCCTTACAGCTATTCTTTCTCTGAAGAAACATTTCGTGAATTCAGGGAACAATTGTCGACCTTTGCACAGTCATTTGGTATTGAATTGGAACAAAATAAAACCGGTAAATTAATCATCTCATCGGTCATTCCGGGAAGTTATGCATGGAGGACCGGCAGGATCAATACAGGAGATGAAGTTCTGAAATTACAAGCCGGAAGTGCGGATCCCCTTATAATAAAAGATGTTCAGTTAGAAGATATAGTTGATTACCTGGCAAATGAAACATCCGGCAAACTAATTGTAACCTTATCGGATAATTCCGGAACACAAAAAGAAATTACCCTGCAACGGGAGAATACGGAACAAATTGAAAATTCGGTTCAGGCACTGGTTTTAAACGGGAAACATAAAACCGGTTATATTCTTCTACCTGCGTTTTATACCACATGGGACTCTGGCAATTCCTCAGGATGTGCGCAGGATGTTGGAAAAGCCATCTACAAACTCAAAAAGGAAAATATTGAATCCCTGATCATCGATCTGAGAAACAATGGTGGAGGTGCAATCACTGAAGCTATTGATCTGGCAGGAATTTTTATCGATTTTGGTACCTTATCAATAGGCCAGAATTCCAAAAAAGAAATTTATTCCATCAAAGATTTCAACAGAGGAACCATGTATACGGGACCGTTAGCAATACTAATAAATAAAAATAGTGCTTCTGCATCTGAAATGGTAGCCGCTGTATTGCAGGACTACAACAGGGCTATCGTGATAGGAGATACCAGTTACGGTAAAGCCACGGGGCAATCGCTAATACCTGTAGATTCGGAAAACAAAGACGTCTTAAAAGTTACCACCACCAATTATTACAGGGTTACAGGTAAGTCATACGGTCATAAAGGTGTGGTTCCTGATATCATATTACCGGCTATAAGTTATTCGGCATTAGGATATCCTTCAGAAAAAGGAATATCGGTTGCAGCAGAATCGGTAAGTAAGAAAACCTATTACACTCCATTAAACCCGATACCAATAGAAAAATTAAAAACTCTATCGGAAGAACGGATTGCGAAAAATGATAAATTCAGAGAAATCTGCAGAATTGACAGTATTATAAATTCCTCCGGCAAAACAACAAACTTTGTACCCCTGAATCTGAAACCATATTATTCATTTATGAAGATCTATGAAACTATATATGATGAAATCGGTTCGTTGAAAAAAAATCCTTCACCCAACTATACTATCAACTATCTGGAAAATGATAAGGAAATGATGCAATTGTATAAATACTATTCCGATATACTTAATCAGATTTCGGAATCAGTAATAACCGATCCATATATAGAAGAAGTTTATAATATCCTGAATGATTATAAAACCCTTAAAATAAATGACCAATGAATACAAAAATGTTTTTGCTATCCGTACTTTTCCTGACAGGTATTTCAATATTTTCAACGGCACAAAATGCAAGTGACGCTTCATCGTACATGCGACTGATCGGCAACCAGTATGAAAATATCCGGAAAGAAATGTGGGATTATACTTCCTCAATGGCTCACAGCAGAAGCGCGAGAAAAGTCGAAAAGAACAGAATAGTTCTATTAAAAACCATTGATAAAGCGATGCATGACGTGAAAAGAATGCCCGCTTTTAATAAAGATTACAGCTTGAGGGATTCTGTTGTCACTTTTCTGACATTGAACTTCAATGTTCTGAATAACGATTTCGATAAAATAATAGATATGGAAGAAGTTGCAGAACAATCCTATGACTTAATGGAAGCCTATTTAACGGCTCAGGAACTGGCGAACGATAAACTGGATTTTGCTTCTGACAGAATGGATACGATGTATAGAGCTTTCGCCAAAAAAAACGGTGTTACATTGATTGAGAACACGGATGATATCAGTAAAAAGCTCGAAATATCATCCGCTGCACTGAAATATTATAATCAGGTATACCTTGTCTTTTTCAAAGCATATAAACAAGAATTTTACTTAATGGACGCTTTAAAAAAGAATGACATCAATTCAATAGAACAAAACAGGAACGCCTTATCAGGTGTTTCGGATGAAGGAATTAAAAAACTGGCGGACATCGGCCATTTCAAAGGAGACAATTCGATAAATTCTTCCTGCAAAAGAATGCTGATGTTTTACAAAGATGAAGCAGAGAACAAAATCCCCATTATTACTGACTTTCTTCAGACAACCGATGAATATAACAAAATGGTCGCCATGTATCAATCGAAAGACAGGATGCTACTCACCAAAGAGGAAGTAAATAAATATAATCAGGCTGTTACCAATTACAATAAGGGTGTAAATAAATTCAACACAATAAATAAATCACTGAATACTAAAAGGAACAATAATTACGATATGTGGAATAATTCCGTGAGTTCCTATATGAGCCGGCAGATACCGAAAAAATAAATTCCTGTCTGCCAACTAAAGCAGGTCTAGTTACGATTTCACACAGTATTAACTGAAATTGTATCCAGCCTTAAAGCTTCCGGCAAAAAAATGCTTTTCCCCTGAATATCTTTTATATTTAGATTATATATGATAATGGGAAGTTGGAGAAAACAAGGGGAAGGTTCATGAGCAATGAAAGTGGACAAAAATTTCAAACGCACATAATAGTGACATTTGAGGGTAAGCACTTAAAATTGTTATATTGTTATTTTGTGTTATCTATTTAGAATTTTTTGCCAGCTTTACTTTGGGAAAATATTTATTCAAGAATCAGTTTCTGAATACTTACATTTTTATCAGTATACATCTTTAAAAAGTATATTCCTTTTTCTAAATCACTCAGATTTAAATCCAGAAATCCAGTTCCCCGGAAACGATTTTTTAGTATTTTTCCCTCACATGAAATTAATTCAACGGTGAACGATTTTTCAGGTTCCGTAAGAATATGTAAAAACCCATTACTGGGGTTCGGATACACTTTAAAATATTCACTCGATTTAAGGTTAGGAACCAATGTTGGAGCATGGTAATAAACAACTACTTCATTAGATGCAAAGCTGCCACCGGTAATCGTATTAGCGTTAATATTAATATTAACCGGACCTTCTGATGTCGGGTAAATATCAAAGAAATTACCCTCACGCAAATTCCGGGCAGTTCCATTAATCACCTGCAAATGATCCAGACTAAATTCCACACTGGAATTGACGTAATCAGCCTGCATTTCGAAGCTGTCATCATAAATAGTGTCCAGGCCAGTATAGATAAGACTAACCCTTTCAGGAACCTGTAATTCAAATATATCACTTTTAAAGGATGAACTTCCGGCCACCTGTCTGAAATATAAATTTTGTCCGGCATTGAGTGTAATTACATCACCTTCACCAAGTGACGCATTGGATAAATCAGAAAAGGTTGAATATTCAATATTCTCAGCAATAGATTCAGCAGTTGTTTCAGTTATATAATTAATGGTATATTCCGGGGGCAAAGGTTTCCCGGGGATTTCCAGATGTTGTGGCAATGACCTGAAAGAGCTTGAGGTAACCCTCACCCTAAAGTACAAATCGACACCCGGTATTACGGAAATGCTATTCCCATCTCCTTGTGTTGCCGGTGAAAGTGATGAATTTTCTGACCATTCCAAAGCCGGCGCAACAACTGAGGTTGTTGCATCAGAAAAATTTAAAGTTATGGCTGGCGTCGGTGGTCTTTCCGGAACAATGAGTGTGGTTATCAATGAAGCAAAGGAATTATCAGTCGCTTTCATCCTGAAATACAGATCTGTACCCGGATTCAGTTTAATTTTCGCGTTTGAGCAGTTAATGACATCTGACATCGCGATATTAGCAGAATATTCAATTGCTGAAGAAAGCACTTCATTTGTCTTTTCATTAATAAAATCAACAGTTACTGCAGGACTTCCCGGCCTTGAAGCACATTCCATCTGAAAAATACCCGAAGCAAAAGATGAGGAGGTTGCCTTTTTTCGAAAGTATAAATTCTGGCCGGGGGTTACCGTAACCTGCGTTCCTGTTCCGTTTATGGCACTTGTAAAGGAAACATTGGTGGCATATTCTATATCAGATGTAATATTTTGAACCGTTTTTTCAGTTGTAAAATTAAAAGTATATGATGGCGTAGTAGGTTTTGCAGGTACGTCGAGTGTGGTTATCAATGAAGCAAAGGAATTTTCAGTCGCTTTCAACCTGAAATACAGATTTGTACCCGGATTCAGATTAATTTTCGCGTTTGAGCAGTTGATGACGTCTGACATCGCAATATTAGCAGAATATTCAATTGCCGAAGAAAGCACTTCATTTGTCTTTTCATTAATAAAATCAACAGTTACTGCAGGACTTCCCGGCCTCGATGTGCTCTCCAGCTGAAAAATACCCGAAACAAAAGATGAGAAAGTTGCCTTTTTTCGAAAGTATAAATTCTGGCCGGGGGTTACCGTAACCTGCGTTCCTGTTCCGTTTATGGCACTTGTAAAGGAAACATTGGTGGCGTATTCTATATCGGATGTGACATTTTGAACCGTTTTTTCAGTTGTATAATTAATAGTAATGGCAGGCGTCGATGGCCTTGCCGGTACATTGAGCGTGGTTATCAATGAGGCAAAGGAATTTTCAGTTGCTTTCAATCTGAAATACAAATTTGTACCCGGATTCAGATTAATTTTTGCATTGGAGCAGTTGATAACATCTGACATTGCGATATTAGACGAATATTCATTTGCCGAAGAAAGTATTTCATTTGTCTTTTCATTAATAAAATCAACCGTTACTGCAGGACTTTCCGGCCTTGAAGCACACTCCAGCTGAAAAATGCCCGAAGCAAAAGATGAGGAAGTTGCCTTTTTTCGAAAGTATAAATTCTGGCCAGGGGTTACCGTAACCTGCGTTCCTGTTCCGTTTATGGCACTTGTAAAGGAAACATTGGTGGCATATTCTATATCGGATGTGACATTTTGAACCGTTTTTTCAGATATATAATTAAAAGTATAAGATGGCGTTGAAGGTTTTGCAGGTACGTCGAGTGTGGTTATCAATGAAGCAAAGGAATTTTCAGTCGCTTTCAACCTGAAATACAGATCTGTACCCGGATTCAGATTAATTTTCGTGTTTGAACAATTGATGACGTCTGACATCGAAATATTAGCCGAATATTCAATTGACGAAGAAAGCACTTCATTTGTCTTTTCATTAATAAAATCAACAGTTACAGTAGGCCTTCCCGGCCTTGAAGCACATTCCATCTGAAAAATACCCGAAGCAAAAGTTGAGGAGGTCGCCTTCTTTCGAAAGTATAAATTCTGGCCGGGGGTTATCATAACCTGGGTTCCTGTTCCGTTTATAGCACTTGTAAAGGAAACATTGGTGGCATATTCTATATCGGATGTAATATTTTGAACCGTTTTTTCAGTTGTAAAATTAATAGTAAATGATGGCGTAGAAGGTTTTGCAGGAACAATTAAACAGGTAACGTCGGAAGCAGGATTATCTCCCTGAGCTTTTGTCCTAAAATAAACATTTTGACCCGGCAGCAAAGTCAGGGCAACGCCTGTGCCGGAATATGCCGGTGACATGGTAGCTGAATAGGAATACTCATCAGTCGAAGGAACCGTCTGATTTGTTTTTTCAGTTGGATAATTTATAGTATAAGTTGGAGCCGGCGGTTTGGTAGGAATATAGTTTTGCCAGCCTGAGAATGTACTACCAGCAGAGACGGCGACAACGGTAACTTTAATGCTGCACGGGAACCATCTGTCGCGGGTATTCCATACTTCTGCATCACCGCCCCAATTAGCGGCCGGAGCAATAAATATACGAGGGCTGAGACACCATAAAACGATCCCTAACCGGTTGAAATCGTAAACACGACTAAAATCAACGCCGTCATAATTGTGCCACCATGAAACCGGACTGCTATTATAGGTAACAATCGTACCTGTTCCTGTTGTTATACTGCGAAGATTCTCCATAGTCTCCGATAGATAGGTTTCTCCGGGTTGGTTTTGCCAGATACCAAACTGAATGCCAAAAGGTTCCCCTGTGGCTATACCCAAAACTTCATACCGGGTATAGAACTGCCCGTGAAAATAATCATCAGGTGATACCCAATTGGCGGGCGCACTACTAGGTTTCTGAAAAAAGTAAAAACCACTGGCTGAACTCATGGTCCAGGAAATTGTCTGGTTAATGACTACAAATTCACCTGAGAATGCATTTATCGAAACGCATAAAAAAAACACTTTCAGAAAAGTCTTTACTAAAATACGGGGATAGGATAGGTTGGCAATCATGGTTTTATCATTTATCGGGTTGAATATAATAAAAAAGGGAATCAGTGATTTTATTTTTTGATGAAAGTTAAATAATTAAATGTCAAATGTTAATACCAATACTATAAACAAATCCACCATATAACGTTGTGCCGGTAAACTGCCTTGCTAACCTGTCAATCGTAACAGTGTTATCTTTTTTACATTAACCACTTAATTTATTTAGCAATATATCACTTCATAAACCGACAGTTGCAGTAGCAGTATTATTTTACTTCACCAGAATCCTATTACCCGTTATCCTCTGCTTTTGGTTTGCAACTCACATCACTATAATATAGATACTATATTTACACAGTCATCCTGTCCATCAAAAATTCCGTTAAATCGTGTTCAGACAACATTTACCCACCTCACAACCAACACACACCTTCATCTGCCATCCTGATTATTTATCCTTGTAATTATTTGCATATTAAATCTTAATATTTATATTTACTGACAAATGATATAGGATATAGACGTTAGCAAGCACAACTTTGCATATTTAAGTCTGCTTATGATAACAGGAATATTATTAAAAAACCCTTTACTGCTTGAACTTATTAAGTTATGAACCATTAAAATAAATCAATATGCATTTTACAAGTTATCTTAGAAAACTCTTGTTTTTACTTCTTGGAATCACCTTTTTTCACATTTCGTATTCCCAGGAAAATTATTTACCTGGATATATCATTAATTCCAGGAATGATACTTTACACGGATACATTGATTATAGAAATTGGGGAGAAAATCCGACTGTAATTCATTTTAAAGAAAAAGCAGATGGTAAAGTAAACAGATACACGACACTTGATATAAAAGGGTTCTATGTCCAGGATGAGATGTACATTAGCGCAATTGTAGAAAAGGAGACCAGCCCGATCAAAATTAACCAACTTAATCAAAACCCGGCCTTGAATTTAAAAACAGATACAATATTCTTACAGACACTTTTTGATGGGGCCAAAAGCCTCTATTATTATAGAACTGCTAACGGAAAGGATAATTTTTATATAAAGCTCGATTCCGTTTTCGAATTGTTAATATTTAAAAGGTATCTGAAAAATCAGAATGATAAAATTTCAATAACCGAGAATAAGAAATATATCGGACAATTGTCGGTTTATCTTAGTGATTGTCCCAATATCAGAACAAAATTAAAGAACACTACATATAATTTGAAAAGCCTTGAAAAACTATTTCAATATTATAATGAGGCAACAGAATCGGAAGTCTCGTTCCAAAAGAAGAAAGAAAAAATAGTAACTGAATTTGGCATGTTAGCCGGATTGTCAAGAAGTTCAATAGAATTTGGAGGTTATGACTTTCCATATCTGATAGGTGTCGATTTTGGCCATTCAATAAATCCCACCTATGGTTTGTTTTTTGAAATTTTTCCGGCAAGAAATCTACGTAAATTGTCAATAAGTAATGAACTTATATATACTTCTTACAATGTGAAAGGATATTATGAGGATATTAAAAATGAAAGTTACTATTCTAAAATATCAACGGAATTAGCCTTTTCCTATTTAAAAATAAACACTACCATCCGGTTCAAATATCCGATTGGAAAATTTAATGTATTTGTTTATGCGGGCATGTCAAACGGAAATGTTATACATGAGAAAAATTACAAAAAGACGGTGTCACAATTTTATTCAACCGTGAGTATTGATGAAGGAAATGCTTTAAAACCAACATCAATCAGAAAATATGAGCAGGGACTTTTATTGGGCCTTGGGATAAAATATAATAAGCTGTCTCTTGAAACCTGGCATGAAAAAGGAAGTGGCATGTCAAAAATTGCAGCACTGAGCTGCGTAACCAGTAGATATTATGTTTTACTTGGATACAGATTCTGATTTATCTGTTTATACCAAATAATTATAAATAATCAAGATACTAAAACTGTGTCTGACATTATTGGCCATGGTTGTGTTTTTCCAGCGACAGGGTAAGGGGGAATGACAAAAATGAAATAACCCGGGTATAAATAATAAAATACAGAGATTACATTTTCGGCATCTACATTTTTGGATTCCCTGAAATTCATAAATTTGTATAGATATTACTTATGAAAAGTAAAGAAAATATACAATCAGGATTTTCAGGCAAAGTATTTTATTTTGTTTTCGCTTTCTTTTTATCCGTTCCGGTTGGTATATACATAAACAGTTCCCTGAAATATTTCGTGCCAATAAGGATAGAATGGGTATTCCGGCCTGCTTCGAAAAACAATAAAACCTGTTACCGATATACTTATAAAAAGATTTCGTATCAGAAAACAAAAAACGCAGGTAAGAATGTTATCGCTTATAAATATTCTCTTATTCATTTTACAAACAACATAAATAAAAAACTGGTACTGCAGAAAATAAGATACTGCCGGATGCCGGAAAAAAGATTATTACCTCCCAATAAGTATCACAATGATAAAGAAGATGATTTGATGATTTAATGAATCCTGTACTCATTTCCTGATCAATTTCCCAGCTTTCATTGTAAAGCACATTAATTCATTTTATAAACATTTTAATCTTTTTAATTATGAATACTTTATCATATAAAATAGGATACTGGTCGGCCGTATCATTAATCCTGGCATTTGTAGTCTGGATAATTTGTTTTGCCGGAATTGCATTAACATCTCCATTATTTTACTGGACAAACCTTCAGGACTACCTGGTTTATGAACATACGCACAGCCAGTTTTTTCAGAATACAGCGAAATTTTTCATGCTGTTATTTGGTCCGTTGTACGTGTTGTTCATCAACAGCTTTTATGAGTATGCAACAGATAATAAAAAAGTCCTGGTACGGATAAGCCTGTTATTCGCCACGGCATTTGCCATATTATCAAGTCTGCATTATTTTGTGCAATTGAGTGCTGTAAGGTTAAATATTATGCACGGACAAACAATCGGACTGGAATATTTTATACAGGCAAATCCGAATTCAATCATGACTTCGATCGATATGCTTGGCTGGACATTGTTCCTGGGTTTGTCTTCTTTTTTTATTTCCCCGGTTTTTAAAGGAGATCGGTTAAATACCGTCATCCGGTATGCTTTTATTTTCAATGGAATTTCATGTGTACTGGCAGGTATCGGTTTTGTATTTCAAATTGATATACTTACATTTATATTCATAAACATGGGAGTGGGCGGGGCAATATTTACTATTACAATTGCTTCGGGAAAACTATTCAAATATCTTATATCGGAATAACATGAATTATCAATAAATTTAACATATAATACGGGCAGAAATATGAGCGTAAGAACAGATAAAGTGTTGCGCTTATTCTGCCCGGATTTCAGAAAATTAAGTAAAAACCTAAATCAAAACAATATGAATATCAAAAACCTTCTTTCATTATCAATCCTTGTTTTTAGTATGTCTTGCGGATTGGGGCAGGAAATGAGATTTTCATCCTACAAAGAAATCGATTCCGCTTCGATTGAATATCACAAACGTAATCAGGTTGATTCTGCTATCATGATAATTGAATATGCAAAAGAAAGGTATCCTGAGCATGAGGAAAATACAACAGCTATTCTGGGTTATTTGTACACAAAAGCAAAAAAATATGATAAAGCGCTTGCCTGTTGGAAATATGGTACCAATAAGGGATATTTTTATGGATTGAATTATAACTGGTATTATCAAAATGAATACAAAGAAAATCCGGTGTTTGGGGAACTAACTGAAAAAGACAACCTGAATGGTGATAGTCTCGATAGATTATCTCACCTTAAATATGAAGTGGTATTGCCCTCTGATTACAATGCTAATCTCACATATCCTGTACTTTTTATATTTCACGGCAATTCAAGAAACATTTCCAAATCAAAGAAGAATTGGGATTCACCTGTATTGGGGAAAAATTATATTGCTGTTTTTGTCCAGTCTTATTCCCATGTTTCTATTTACGATTTCAAATGGAAATCAAACGATATAAAGACAATCGATGAATTCAAAAATATTTATGACAGTATAACTGTCTCCTATCCTATTGACAGAAACCATATCCTGTTTGCAGGAATGTCAGCCGGAGGTAGGACTGTCCTTGAATTTGCTTTTAATAGTATTGTTCCTATGAACGGTTTGATTTTAAATTGTCCGGTGATACCGGGTGGCATTGATAATGAGAAAATCAGTAGTTTTATATCACAGGGAAAAAGACTAGCCATGATTACAGGTGACAAGGACTGGGCATTCGAGGATCAGAAGAATTTAATTACACAAATTGACGCTGTCGGTTCCGAATGTAGATTTATAGTTAATCCAGACAAAGGTCACGAATTTACCGGGAAATTTCCGGCTCAACTTGATGAATGTTTAAACTGGATTATAAAATAATGTTTTCTGAAATACAGTTAAATAAACAGACAGGATTACAGAAATGAAAATAATAAATTGGTTCATTAATTATTTTATTTAATCCGGCAGAAATATGCGAAAAAAGAATCAGGAAATTACAGATAAAAAAATAGTAGAAGAAATAATATCGGAATCACAGATCTGCAGAATTGCAATGACCGATAATGGCAGGCCTTACCTCCTCCCCTTTAATTACGGATACCGGGATAATTGCATTTACATTCATTCAGCGCCCGAAGGTAAGAAGATTGACCTGTTAAAGAAGAATAATTATGTTTGTTTTGAAACAGAGCAAAAAGCCGTTATTGTAAAACAGGATCAAGCATGCAATTGGGCAACTGTGTATAGGTCGGTTGTAGGATATGGTACTGTTGAAATAATTTCGGATTACAATGAAAAGGAAAAGGGACTTGAAATTATAATGGCTCATAACGGAGCGCCTGATAATATCAGTTTCGAAAAAAAGCAAATAGAGAATATCGTTATTCTAAAACTGAATATTGAACAAATTTCAGGAAAACAATCAGGTAACTGGGCTAAAATTCAGAATAAAAACGAATACGAAATTACTTCCGAACGATTACTATTAAAAGAACTTATGTGGGATGATCTTGAAAATATACACCGGCTCCACCAATTCCAGGAAGTTGATGAGTTCAATACCCTGGGAATACCAAAAGACATAACCGTTACAAAAGAAATTATTCGTCCTGTAATAGAAGATAAGGCAAACGAAGTACGCAAAAAAATAGCATGGGCCATTTTTGAAAAAACGACGGATACATTCATCGGAGAAGCAGGAATAAGCCTGTCTGCAGACAAATTTAAACTCGGCGAGATTTATTATAAACTTATGCCAATGCATTGGGGTAAAGGATTTGGAACAGAAATAGCCAAAGCACTAATCGGATTTGGATTCGAAAGACTTAAACTACATAAAGTGGAAGCAGGAGTGGCTACTGAAAATATCCGGTCTGTTAGGGTGCTGGAAAAAGCTGGAATGACCCGGGAAGGATTGCGAAGAAAAATACTTCCGATAAGAGGCGAATGGAAAGATAATTATCATTATGCCATTGTGGAAAGTGAAATAAACACTAATTAAGTATTCAAGAAATAGCACCTGAAAAGGATTTTGGAAACAACCTTATAATTACAGCAATTTCAAAAAAATATTTTTTCACATCCCGCCAACAGCTATTAACAACCTGAACTTAAATTCCGGTTTCACTGGCATCAATCCATAAAATTTTGTCGTTTCAAACACCAATACGACTTCCAAAACCAACCAAACCCTTTGCCAATACTGCTCTTTAACCCTCATTAAACTATTTTTGTAATTTTATTACTATTTTTATAGTTATACTTTAAAAAAACAATTATATTTGTGGCATGAAAGAACTGACAAAAGCAGAAGAACAAGTAATGCAGTACCTCTGGAAGCTTCAAAAAGCTTTTCTGAAAGATATTGTAGAGCAATTCCCCGAGCCACGGCCGGCTTATACTACTATTTCAACAGTGATAAGAGTACTGGTAAAAAAGGGATTTATTGATTACAATACCTACAGTAAGGTTCATGAGTATTTTCCGTTAATCTCGAAAAGCGAATATTTCCGGCTCCATTTTAAGAGTATGGTAAAAACTTTTTTTAATGGGTCCGTTTCCAGCTTTGCTTCATTCTTTACAGAGAATGAAGACATAAGCATTTCGGAACTGGAAAAGATCAAAAAAGCTGTAGAAACTAAGATTCAACAGAAAAAAGAAACCGATGAATAATCTGCTGATTTATCTTTTTAAGGTGAGCGCTATCTCTGGAATTCTTTATGGAATATACCGGTTATTTTTTCATAAAACCACGTTTTACTCACTTAACAGGTATCTGCTGGTTTTCATCATGCTCTTTTCGCTGCTTTGTCCGGTTCTTGAATTTGGTAAAACTATAAATTACGAATTAACAAATTATCGCCTATGGATAGAAGGTTTTCAGGAATTTCCATTAATTGAGCCCGAAACGGCATTGAAAAAACCGATGTCCCTGGATTTTTCATTCAGTAACATCATGTTGCTGGTGTATATTCTTGGATTGTTATTTTTTCTTTCCCGTTTTGTAAATCAATTTATTTTTCTTTACAGACTGAAGAAAAAATCGGTTCGGGTACAACAGAAAAAATTTTCTTTTTACCTGACCGATTATTACAATGCCCCTTTTTCATTTTTTAATTGGATATTTCTGCCTGACTGGTATCAAAACCAAAACAGGGACGATTCAATTGTGGAACATGAAATAGTGCATTATAAACAGCTTCATTCTGTCGATTTGATTTTAACGGAATTATACTGCATTGCTTTTTGGTTCAATCCTTTTGTCTTTCTTTTAAAAAGATCCCTCAGGACAATTCATGAGTACTTAGCTGACAGTGAAGTAATCCGGAGGAAAAGTTCTCCTACGGATTATCTGAAACTATTGCTTACAAGTACTGAACAAAGTTGTCTGTCAGGGATCACAAATCAATTTAAAAGTATAACCATTAAAAATCGAATTGAAATGATAACAAAAAATAAAACTTCACGCTTTAGAAAATTCAGTTACCTATTACTGATTCCTGTAATGGCATTTTTGCTTCAGGCATTTTCCGGAAACTCCGCTAGTGTTGGGAATGTTCCCGATATCGTACCAGTAAAACAAAAAGATCCGGTTAAGATAACTTCCGGTTATGGTATGAGAACACATCCGATAACTGGAGAACTGAAAATGCACAACGGGATTGATATTGCCGCAAAAGAGGGAACCCCTGTGGTTGCTACAGCTGACGGTATTGTTGTGCAGGAAGAGTACAAAGAGAAAGGTAAAGGGTACGGCCGGATGATTCTCATCAGGCATAATGAAACCTATACAACTATGTATACCCAGTTATCCGCTTTTAATGCGAAAGTGGAACAAAAAGTAAAAAAGGGCGATGTAATAGGTTATGTCGGACAATCAGGAATTTCTACCGGCCCCCACTTACATTATGAAGTGTGGAAAAACAACAAGCCGGTGAACCCTGAAGATTATTTCAAAAATTAGTTGAAAATAAGAAAGTGGCCTGATTAAATTATCGGGCCACTTTATTTCTGTTTTCTCAAAAATAATTTCTCTTCTCAATTTTTCCGCCACTTCCCTGCACCATATTTACCAGCCGTAATACAAAAAGTATTTACCCCAATCCTGTATATATAATTTCTTATTGTTACGATTTGGAAATGCAGTTTTTTTTCATTATGTTGGGAACAAATTGAAACTAATTATTCTTTAAAACAGGCATATCACATATATCAGGCCGTTCAGGTTTAATTACCTATGAAGCGTATTTTATTGATCGATTTATTGAGTACTTTAACTACAGTACTTCTAATGTGTCAGGGAAGTTCATTATCTGCTCAAAATCCTGATGCTGAACTGGTTTTTCAGGAAACGGATATATCAGTCGTAAATGGCACAATGCATAAGTCGTTATATTATGAAATAAAAATCAACAACAGGGCGGGAGAAAAATTCACAAAGGTAGAAATACCCTATTCCAGGCTAAATAAAGTTTCGAAAATAGAAGCATATATTAAGGATGACAAAGGAAATATTATAAAAAAATTAAAAAAGAGTAATATTTCTGAAAAAAGCTTCATCTCGGAAGGTGCATTTTACCAGGATAATTATGTGAAAAAATTTACCCTGAAGCATAATATTTACCCCTATAGTATTATCTACTCTTATCAGGTTCAACAACGGGAATTCATTTATCTCGATTATTGGTTGCCTATAATCGACATAAAAGTCCCAACTCTAAAAGCTGTATTAAATGTGGAAATACCTAAAGACTATGAGATCTCATATAAATCCCAATATATAGACAGCTTTAGGATGGACCCTGCGGAAGGAATTAAAAAGTACACCTGGGAAACATCTTACAAGAATATTATCACTCCTGAAGTATTTTCTCCTTCTGCCGGAAATTTCTTACCAACAGTTGAAATAGTCGCCAGGGAATTCAACTATGATATAACAGGTTCTTTCGATAGCTGGCAAACTTTTGGCAACTGGCAATATAACCTGATTCAGGAGCTCTCCTACTTACCACTGAGTGAAAAAAACAAAATATCAGAGGTTACAAGAAATGCGACCTCTAAAAAAGAAAAAATAAGAAAATTATATCACTATTTACAGGATGCAACACGGTATATTAACATATCTATTGAAACAGGAGGGCTTAAACCCTATCCGGCATCTTATGTAGCAGAAAATAAATATGGCGATTGTAAAGCATTAACAAACTATTTTAAATCGGTATTAAACATAGCAGGTATCCGATCTTACTATACAATAGTATATGCCGGATCTCCGATAAAAAAAATAAACAAAGGGTTTCCCTCTCTGCAATTCAACCATGTAATATTATGTGTTCCTCTGCAAAAGGATACACTCTGGCTCGATTGTACCAGCAACGGACCCTTTAACTACCTGGGGACCTTCACACAGAACAGGAATGCATTCATTATTAAAAAAGACTCCAGCTATTTTACCAGAACTCCTTCTATGACAAAAGAAGAAGTTCTTGAAACCAGAACAGTTACATTGAAACCAGACAATCAAAATGAAGCAATTGTAAATTTTAAAAATTCATACAGAGGGAAAAATTTTGATGATCTGTTTTACATATCCCGCAATTACAGCGAATCCGTGAAATCACAAATTATCAGGAACAACTTTATTGAAAAAGGATTCAATATAGTTGATTATAAATTAATGCATCCCGGGCGGGATTCATCTATAATATATTTATCCTATTCTGCCAGAACGAATAAAATATATAAACAATATGGCAATGAAATTCTTATTGCACTGATGCCTTTTACTTTTCCTGATTTTGAAATGCCAGGTAAAAGAAAACTTCCAGTTCAGTTGGATTATCCGATTTATAAAATCGACACGTTGGAATATATTACTCCTGAAAATTATACTATTTCATCCTTGCCTGAAAATCAATCAATACAAAATGAATTCGGTCATTACTCAATTGAGTTTATTCCGGAAAAAAATAAAGTAAAGATTATCAAAAAGTTTTTACTCAACTCCGGAAATTTTTCTGATGAAAAATACAGGAGCTTTTATGCATTTTTGAAAAATGTGGAAGGTATTGAAAACAATACTTATATGATAACTACAAATAAAGATGAAAAATGAAATATTATTTACTTATCTTAATATCAGTTTTTAGTTCGTTTATTTCTTTGGAAGGACAGGATTATCCCAAAGAGTTTGGACGGATCAGTCAGGAGGAAGCAGATTTGAATTTATATCCGGGAGACAAGTCCGCCGATGCTGTAGTTCTGTTTGATATTGGAAAATCATATTTCTCAGAAAATCAAAATTCTTTTGATGTAATTTTTGAGCGTACAACCCGAATAAAAATATTTACAGAAGCCGGGCTAAAATGGGCTGAAGTAGAAATTCCATTTTACCAGGAAGGTGGTATCTACGAAAAAGTATATGATATAAAAGCTTATACTTATAATTATGAAAATGGCCAGTTAAGAAAAACTGCCTTGAACACTGCCGTTTGCCATGATGAGAAAATTAATGACTACTGGAATAATAAAAAATTTGCCATGCCGGATGTCAAAGCCGGTTCTATAATTGAATACAAATACAAGATCAGTTCACAGTATGTATTTAACCTTCGGGACTGGAATTTTCAATGGAGAATACCTGTTATCTATAGTGAATATGAAGTAGACATGATACCTTTCTATGAATACTCCTGGTTGTTGCAGGGAGCCAACAAATTCGACGAACAGACAACATATAAAGATGACGGATTTATCCGCCAGTTCGGACCGATAAAATTTCAGGATATGATTTCTAAATATACAATGAAAAATCTTCCTGCATTTAAGGATGAAGAATATATTACTTCAATTAATGATTATATTATTAAAATAGATTTTCAGTTATCTAAAATTATTCACCCTGACGGAGCAAATGTAAGTATTATTACTACCTGGCCCGATATGATTAAAAGTATGCTGAAAAACTCGCATTTTGGAAAATATGAAAACAAAAGTGAGAAAACAGGATCGAAGCTTATTAATTTGCAAACGTTACAAGATAAATCGCCCGATGAAAAATTTGATTATATCCTGAACTATGTAAAAAGTAATTACAACTGGAATAATATCGTTAGTAAATTCTGTTCAAAATCCGCGGATGAATTTATAAAGGATGGATATGGAAATTCTGCGGATATTAATTTATTTACAGTGGGTCTGCTTAATGCCTGCGGAATAGAAGCTTATCCGGTATTAATCAGTACCCGTGAAAACGGGAAAATAAAATATAATTATCCTTTCAGCCATTTTTTCAATTATGTTTTAATAGCTGCCAAAATTGACAGTAATACCATTCTCTCCGATGCAACGGATAGTCATTGTTCCAACAATAGAATTCCGCCATATTGTATAAACGACCAAGGACTTATTATAAATAAAGAAAAAGTGGAATGGGTTAGTCTGGAGTGTAAAACCCCATCACGATTAAATACAATATTACAAATGAACGTGTCCGATACAGGTTGGCTATCAACAATTTCACGAAATGCAACAGAGTATAGCGCCTTATATTTCAGGAATACTTATGGTGATGATAAAGACAAGCTCATTGAGAAGATACGTGATGAAGGATATATGCTGATAGATTCTTCGCTTAACATTAATAATCCGGAAAATAATAGTGAACCCTATTTGATGAAATTCAGAATTTCTGATAAAAATGAAATGGTAAATAACAAAATATACATTTCACCTTTCCTGAACGAATGTTTCTCAGATAATCCTTTGAAACAAAAAACACGCACCTATCCGATTGATATGACTTATCCGAAAATAAGGACTTATAACTCGATTATAACTATTCCTGTTGATTATAAAACAGTTTACCTGCCAGAGAATTCTATGATTGATAACGAACTATTCCAGATGAGTTATTTTGTTACATCCGACAAAAATAAAATCAATGTTTCTTTTAGTTATTATTTTAAAAAATCTGTTTATACGACTGATCAGTATTCAATAATAAAAAGTTATTTTAACGATATTGTTAAAAAGGGGAATGAGAAAATTGTTTTGTCGAAAATCTGACTTAAAAATTAGCAGTAAAGTATAAATTTAACATACACCAGTCTTGCATTCTACATACCATAACGATAAAACATATTTTATTGCAATTAAGGTATAAATGTCGATTTATTTTCAGAAAAGGAATGTAAGCTTTTTTGTCTTCGATTTACAATAAAATCTGGTGACACGACGCAACCATTTACCCTGGCATTGAATCTTTAGTAAAAAACGAATCCATGACAATCATCAAACAGCTGTTATTGACTTTCCTATTAGTAAATCTGTATAATTGTTCAAAAGAAAAACCTGAAGAACCTTTGAATATTTCTTACCAGGCTTATGTAAATGTCAACAATACGGATGTGATCTCTGATATAATCCATTATTCCGAAATCATCGGTTACGACTCGTCTAACTATACTTTTCTGATTGATGACAATGCAGCAAAAAAGATAAAAAAGTATTACTTTCCTTCAGGAGGACTGCCTTTCACATTAAATGTATATGGAGAGACCGTTTATACCGGGAAATTTTTCCCTGCCTATTCCCAGGTCACTCCTTACGGGATAATAATTGACCCTTATACAACCGGGAATAAATTAACAGTAAAAATTGAATATGGCTTTTTCAGAACCGATAACCAATTAATCGATAATAGAAATGACAAACGGATTATTGAAGTGTTGAAGAAAGATCAAAAACTGATAATAACTAATCCTTAATTTCAATTAAATCAGTCTATGAAATTCTGACTATGAGTAATTTTCTATTAATCGCAATTATAAAAGAACACAGTCAATGAAATTTATAATCCTGCTTTTGATGACATTTTGTATGACTAGTATTCAGGCACAATCAAAACTTTCATTTGGGATAAGTTCAGGATATTTATATAATTACCGGTTAATAACCAAATCCGGATCAGATCTGTATCGCAATTACAGAAATTCGAATGAAACTTACCTGCCGGGATTTAATATTGAATTGCTGATCGGTAAAAAATACAATGACAGATTTAAGATCGAAACAGGTATAGGTTATTCTGAAAACGGTTATTCGACTAAGGAAAAAATAATAATCGACCCTGGGTTTTCACCATTAACTGCAGGATTCAAATCTGAATTATATCATTACACAAACAGAAACTATTACATCCCTTTCCATTTAATCTATGAGACGACCAGAAAATTAAATTTTCAGGTAAGTGCAGGCCCATCGGTTGTGTTTCCGGTTTCTAACAAAGTGGAATGGATCCTGAGAAAGGAATTTGGAATGACAGACGAACAAATGATATACCGTAGAAATAGTGAATCGCATACCGGTAAAATCGGTTTGATGTTCGATATTGGTTTAGGCGTTGGATACAGATTTGCAGAAAAATTGAATATTACTTTTCTTCCCAGGATATATTACGATTTAATTGGCAATGAAAATACGGATATCAGGGATAATTTGTATTATATTAATATGTTTAACAATAAGGATAAAACTACCAGGGAACATTTAATCAGTTATGGGTTAACATTTGGAATAGTATATGATTTGTAATTAAAAAATAGGGATTCTTTACTAAAGATAATCGTTTGATAAACGGATTTTTATTCCTGTTGCCTTATTTTTTGCAGATTACTATCTTCAATCACCGGAAAGACAGAATGACTATTTAATATCAATTTGATCCCTCACTAACAGATGATCAAAGTTGCAATGCTTTCCGGTTTTAAGTATCTTGGCCCTATGATGATAAGGCGCTTTTTGCTTGATAATTACCAGGGCAATAATGACCTTTAATAAATTTTATATTTAACTATATTATTATCATGAACAAAAATCGGTTGGAAGCATTCAGCGATGGCGTACTGGCCATCATTATCACCATTATGGTCCTGGAAATAAGGGTCCCACATGGCAGCAATTTTAATGATTTAAAACCATTAATTCCAATTATTATAAGTTATATAATCAGTTTTATCTACCTGGCTATTTACTGGAACAACCACCATCACATGATGCACACGGTAAAATACGTAACCGGTGATATTTTATGGGCAAATCTTCATCTGCTTTTCTGGCTGTCGTTAGTACCTTTTGTTACAGGCTGGATAGGAGAAAATCATTTTGCTCCCGTTCCCATGGCCCTTTACGGTGTTGTTCTGATGATGGCAGCCGTTGCTTACTGGATTCTCCAGTTCCGCATTTTAAAAAGTCAAGGCCCGCAATCATTGCTTGCCCGTGCAATAGGAAAAGATATCAAAGGAAAACTATCTCCTGTTTTATATCTTATAGCTATTATTTCTACCTGTTTCACTCCCTGGATATCCGGAGGAATCTATGTACTCGTGGCTTTCATCTGGCTTGTCCCAGATAAACGGATCGAAATAATTTTCAAAAATGAAATGAATGCAAAAGATTAACCGATAAAACATCATTGTTATTGCGGCTTTACTTCATCACAAAATGATAATATACAAATACCCTCTTAATATTTAACATTTCAACCGCATAACCAGAAGAAAAGTTATTTAATTTACAACCTGAGAATTCATGATAAATACAAGAACCAGAACTATTAATCATCTTACAATGAAAAAATACACGATTCAATTCATCTTAGCTATATTTCTATTAATTACGATATCGATAAAGGTGAATGCTCAATACAAAATACCTCAAAAATTGAATTGGTGGTATAACGACCGGTTTGGTATGTTCATCCACTTCGGCTCTTATTCCTATTTAGGCCATGGAGAATGGGCCTTTAGTATCGAAAACTGGACAAAATCCGATTATCAGACAAAAGTCTCATCCCACTTCAATCCGGTTAATTTCGACGCGGGAGAAATAGCACGACTGGCAAAAAAAGCCGGGATGAAATACCTGGTCATTACAGCCAAACATCACGAAGGCTTCTCTATGTGGAAAACAAATGTGCAGAGTTTCAAAGATACTACCGGAACCAAAATGTACGATCTGCCTGATTTTACACAATTCAAAACACGGGATATTTTACATGGAACTTAAGGATTCATGTGAAGCAGAAGGGATTAAATTTTGCCTGTATTATTCCATTCTCGACTGGAATCATCCTTCCCAACAGATTTACCATGGCAAAGACTGGTATACCTATTCGACAATGGCTTCCGATTCTGCCAGGACAGCTTATATAAGAGATATGAAAGCACAGCTGAAAGAACTCGTCACTAGATACCATCCGGCAGTGTTATGGTTCGATGGTGACTGGACATATAACGCGGGTCCTCCTACCCCAACCCGCTGGTGGACAAAAGCAGATGGCAGCGATTTGTATAATTATGTTACCGGACTCGATTCTACTATCATCGTTAACGAAAGGGTAGCCCGCGGATTTGGATTGGGAGATTTCGAATGTCCCGAAAATGAAGTGCCCAAATCGCCGCTTGACAGGCAATGGGAAACCTGTCGTACCATGAACAACTCATGGGGATACAATGCTGCCGATACAAATTATAAATCAGCCGACAGCCTTATACAGGAAATGGTGAAAACCGTATCACGTGACGGTAATTACCTGTTGAACATAGGGCCTAAAGGAGACGGAACTGTTCCGGAACAGACAATAGCCATATTAAACAGTTTTGGAAACTGGATGAATGTTTACGGAAACAGTATATACGGAACAACCAGAAGTCCCTACAAAACCGAACCTGACTGGGGTTTTTATACGAAAAAACAGGGTAAACTGTATGCGCATGTATTTAAATGGCCTGCTAACGGAAAGTTAAATATCCCGTCTTTGAAGAATACAGTTAATAAAATTTACCTGATGGGTGATGCAACCAACTTATTGGATTATACCATTACCAATGGGAACATTGAAATATCTGTACCGGAAAATACACCGGATACAACAGATGCAGTTATAGTTGTGGATGTATCCGGAGTTCCTGAAGCGGCTGTTCAATAGGATAATTTTGCAGAAACTGAAGCATCTATTTAAAGATAAAATATTTTAAACTTAATGTACATGGTGACGAGACATATAGGAAACCATTAGTAACAATATTGCTGCAAATCTTTATATAATTCTGGCAAATGAAACCAAACAGAAAATAGTGATTAAGTAATATTGGTGAATTACGCCCAAATCCCCGTCTCAGAATGTAAGATGGGGATCAGGTTTAAGAAAGTCTGGAAGAAGCAGCCCAAAAATGTAAAAATATACATTAACTTTTTAAAGATCAGTAAAGATTTGGTATTAATTTAATGAAAACTTTATTGGCATAGTAACCACTCTCCTAATCGGTTTACCATTCTGCCTGCCCGGTTTCCATCCTTTGATCATGTTGGTAAGCCGTAAAGCTTCCTGATCAAGTTCAGGTGATACACCGCGCAAAACTTTTGCCTGCTTTACTTTTCCATCATGGTCGATAACATATTGAACCAGTACCGTACCTTCTATCCCATCCTTTTTTGCTGTTTCAGGATATTTCAGGTTTGTCATGAGAAACTTGTGTAATGCCTCGGTACCACCGGGATAACTGGGATTATCCTCCACAATGGTATACATTTCCTCTTTACCTCCGGCATGATCGTTTTTCTGTACCGTTTTTAAGTCATCATCCTTACGAACGTTTAATTTATTCCCTCCTGAAAAATCCAATGCAAGAGCATCACCCTCGAATTCAACATTAATTTTTGTATTGGTCCCAACCGGAATTTCCTGTGTTTTAAATCCTACAAAGGAATATACAAGAACCGCATCTTTATCAGGTACATTTATGGTATAATTACCATGAATATCGGTAAGGGTACCTAAAGTCGTCCCTTTAACAATAACTGCACTGCCAGGTATATCTTCACCGGTTGCTTTTTCTGTTACATGGCCGGTTACAGTTATTTGTTTCCCAACGGGCGTAACTTGCGCAATGGTTCGCGGGTTTGCAAATGCCACTAATAGTGTGGCAATTACAGGCACAACAAACAAAGCTTTGAGTTGCGCCAATTTTGAAGTTTTTAATCTGTTCATCATGACAATTCGTTTTTTAATTAAAGATTGATTAAATTGATTTGTAAAAACAAAAACAGGTCCACCCAATACCTGATTAACAAGGATGGCCTGGTATTTTCCCTGATTTTCACCTGTACTCAACACAGCCTCATCAGCAAGGTATTCATGAATTTCTTTTAATGATTTTTCATACAACCATACGACTGGATTAAACCACTGAAATATGGCTAACATTTCAATAATAAACAGGTCTGCGTAATGGTGCTGCATTAGGTGTGATTTCTCATGTGCAATGATGCTATCCATAGAATCGTTATCAATTTTCCGGATGGGCAGGTATATCTTCCTGAAATAGGAAAAGGGCATCATATCTGTACTCATGGAAATGATGGTAAACCCTTTTTTTCTTTGTTTGTCCGATAACCGTGAAACAGCCTGAAGGTAAATAGCCTGGTAAATCAGTCTGGCAAATACTACAAACATACCCGAGATATAAATTATGAAAAGGATTTTCAATGTATTTATTGCAGGAATCGATGGACTGGTTGAGTTTAGTTCTGAAGGCGTAACCGGATCATTGAAATAAATCATTAATGGTGGTAAAAAATTTTTAATAGGTGTTGCCGGCAGTTTATCAGAATGAATGAAAGGTAATACAAGAGATATAGCAATGGAAAATAACAAATACGCCCGGTTCAGCCTGAAATGAGTGTCATTTCGCATCAATAGCCAATAAAACAGATAAAGAACACTCAGCGAAATTCCCGACTTAATACTATATTCAATAAAACTATTCATGACTATCGGTTTTTGATTTTCGTAATTCCTCCTCCGTAAGTCGCATAATTTCCTCCAGATCTTTCAGCGAAAGATTATTCTCCCGCGCAAAGAATGCTGCCATTTTAGGAAATGAATTATTAAAATAATCTGTCAGAAATCCATTAAAATGAATTTTAGCATATTCTTCTCGTGACACAACCGGAAAATACTCATAGGTATTACCATACTGCGTATGCGAAACAAATTCTTTTTTTTCAAGTACCCTTATTACCGTTGAAACAGTATTATATGGAGGATGAGGTTCGGGCATCCTGTCAATTACATCTTTAACAAAGCCCTTTTCAATATCCCAGAGAATCTGCATTATCTCTTCTTCTGCATTGGTAAGTTTTTTCATAATACCATTTTTGTTTGTAAATTAAACTAAACAAATATACAACTACAATTGCAGTTTAACAACTATTTATACAGTTATTTAACGTTTTTAACAGTTATTTTTCGTATAATGCTAATTATGTGCGTATTGCAAATGGAATTTCGAAAATTATTATTAACTTCCGGAAAGGATAATCCCCTATAAAATAAAAAAACTAATAAGTAGCAATATTTAATTATTTGTATATTTAATATAAACGCAGTGAAGATTCACCCTGAATTATAAGTATATATCAATTTATCAGTTATCGTTCATAAGCCTAAGTAGAATCATAATGAAAAAAACTTGTAACTTTGAGTAGTTAAAATATGGTAAACCGAGCCGGATTTCAAGAATGAATAAAAAACTAAATGAATTATTTTATATGCTGAAAGAAGATATTGGTCTTCTTTTAAGTATTTGTTTTGGTGTGTTTTTATTCGTTCTTTTTTTTCAACCATTCCCAATTTCAAATTTTGATTTCAACGACAGGTTATTATTCGTAGCCGGACTGGCAGGTATCGTTTTTCTGTTCATATTCCTGGTACGAATTGTTTCCCCCTGGCTGATCCAAAACTTTGGCCCTGGTAACTATGAATCAATCTTTCCTGCTTACATGAACAGTTTCATTATGCTTGCACTAAACTCGGTTGCATTTGCCTTTTATTTGCATTACGTAGGATTTGTAAGTATCACCTTTTATATTATGTTCAGAGTAGTCTCCATTTGTCTTGCTGTACCTGTGATATTACAGTTACATGATACTTTAAAAGAATTAAGACAGCAAAATGAATCACTCATACAGGAAAAAAAATCCATACAAAAACAAGTTGAAAAATACGAGGAAAATTATCTTAACAAATCCGTCAGTTTTGTATCTGAAAATAATACCGGTGACTTGACCCTTCTTATTGCTGATCTGGTTTTGATTAAATCGGCCGATAACTATGTAGAAATTATATATAAGGAAGGTGAAAATTTTAAGAAAAAACTTATCCGGAATACTTTGAAGAATATCGAACAACAAATTAAATCCTATTCCAATTTAATTCGTTGCCACAGGATATGTATTGTAAACACGCACTACGTCGAAAAGCTTAACAAGAACTATAATAATCACTGGTTGGCCATAAAAGGTTATGATGAACAAATCCCTGTTTCCCGTCAGTATTTATTAAAGTTAAAAGAAGCACTTTAGGTTGCAGGGGTAAATACCATTCACCCCGGCATTCTGATATCTACCACAAAAGCAATTGTTTTGCCACGGAATATCCCCTGTTAAACCCTTTTTTTCGACAGAGGTAAATCTGTGATATAACTTTGTGCAGTTTATAATTACAAAACAATGAATATTTTACTTGTTTATCCGAAATATCCCGATACTTACTGGAGCTTCAAACATGCATTACGTTTTATCTCCAAAAAGGCTGCTGTTCCGCCTCTTGGCCTGATAACCGTATCGGCAATGCTTCCAAAAACCTGGCAGAAAAAACTGGTTGATATGAATGTCACTTCGTTGACAACAAAAGATATCCTCTGGGCCGATTATGTTTTTATCAGCGCCATGTACATACAAAAAGAATCGGTAAACCATGTTATCAGTGAATGCATAGAACACAATGTGAAAATTGTTGCAGGAGGCCCCCTCTTTACACAGGAGTATAATAACTACCCCAAAATTGACCATTTTATATTAAATGAAGCAGAGATTACACTACCACCGTTTCTGAAAGATATGGAAGCACATCATCCTCTTAAAAGAATTTACAATACGGATGAATATGCTGATCTTACAAAAACCCCCGTCCCCGATTATCACCTGTTATCGATGAAAGATTACGTATTCATGAACTTACAGGTAACTCGTGGGTGCCCGTTTGCTTGTGATTTTTGCGAAATCACTTCACTTCTGGGCCACAAAGTCAGAATGAAGAAAACCCATCAGATAATAGAAGAACTGGAAACACTTTATGCACTAAACTGGCGCGGATCGGTTTCCATTGTCGACGATAACTTTATCGGTAATAAAAAAGAAGTGAAGAACAACCTGCTCCCTGCTATGCAAAAATGGATGCAGGCACATAAATACCCGTTTACATTCAATACCCAAACCTCTGTTGACCTTGCTGACAATGAAGAACTAATGACTCTGATGACAGAATCGGGTTTTAGCTCAACTTTTATCGGGATAGAAACTCCTGATGAAATGTCTCTGAAGGAATGTAAAAAAGTCCAGAACAATAACAGGGATCTGCTCGATAGTGTGAAAAAAATACAAAATGCCGGCATACAGGTATCCGGTGGTTTTATTGTGGGCTTCGACAGCGATTCCCCTTCTGTGTTTCAACGGCAAATTGATTTCATCCAGCAAAGTGGTATTGTATCTGCTATGGTTGGGTTGTTAAATGCTCCTAAAAACACAAAACTGTACGAGCGGCTCGATGCAGAAAACAGGCTTACAGTTGAAGCAACTGGTGATAATACGGATATGTCCATGAATTTTGTTCCTAAAATGAATTATCAGGATCTTATAGATGGCTATAAAAAAATAATCAATAATATTTACACAGCAGGACCCTACTATAAAAGAATACGCCAGTTTTTATTGAATTATAAAAGGCTATATGCACGGAAAAAGAAACTGGAATTTTCCCATCTGATCGCCTTTTTTAAATCTATTTTTATTATTGGAATTGTTAACAAAGGGCGGGGTGAATATTGGAAATTTCTTATATGGACACTGTTCAAACGGCCTGGTTTGTTCGAAGATGCTGTTACCTTAACTGTCTATGGCTATCATTTCAGGACAGTATTTGGAATAAATAGTACAAAAATTTATTAATGTACTAATAGGAATGCATGTAAAATAGCTATTCTAAATAATAATTATCAAATTTGCTGTTTTACTATATGTCAAAAAAATTAAAATTGAATGATGAAGACAAATAATAAAATAAAATTCTCGCCACAAAATAAATCGGAATTCGTTAAGGAATTAAGAGAAAAAGTAAAGGATTATTTTGAAAAGAACAATATTTCAAAATATGGTAATGCGAATATAGTAGTAAAATCAGCATTAATGATTTCAATATATTTCGTTGCTTATTTGCTGATGGTATCCGGTATTGTTAATACACTCCCGGGAATACTTGCATGCTGGATATTTATGGGAGTTGGTGCAGCCGGCATTGGATTAGTGCTCATGCATGATGCCAATCACGGTACCTTTTCGAAAAGGCCCGGATTAAATAAATGGCTTAGCAAATCGCTGTATTTTCTGGGTGGGTATCCTCCAACATGGCGGTATCAGCACAACACGTTGCACCATGGATTTACAAATATCGATGGTCAGGATGAAGATATAAACCCGATGGGACTGCTCCGGTTTTCACCACATCAACCACTTCATAAGATCCATAGATTACAGCAATATTATGCCTGGTTCTTTTATGGACTTATGACATTCTCCTGGGTAACTATGAAAGATTTCAAACAGCTTTTGTCGTACAAAAAAAGGAATGCTCCTTTAAGCAGTACTAAAAATTACAATCAATTAATGATGGATTTAATTCTTTCAAAAGCAATCTATTACCTGGTAGTTTTGGTTATCCCTTTAATTGTACTGCCCATCGCGTGGTACTGGACCGTTGTGTTCTTTTTTGTAATGCTTTTTGTTAGCGGGCTGATACTTAGCACTATCTTTCAAACAGCACATGTCATGCCCACATTGGAATTTCCGTTACCGGATGAAAACGGGAATGTGGAAAACAACTGGGTGGTACACCAATTGTTAACGACTACGGATTACGCTCCTAAAAGCAGAATATTCTCCTGGCTTGTCGGCGGGCTGAATTACCAGGTTGAACATCATTTATTCCCGAATATCAGTCATGTTCACTACAGGAAAATATCTGAAATTGTGAAATATACAACACAAAAATATAATCAGCCATATTATGTACAGGTTAACTTTTTCCAGGCTATCCGAAGTCATTTCAGAATGCTGAAAATCCTGGGTCAGCAACGTTTATCAAATCCATATCAGAAAACAAACTTATTGAACGAAATTTCAGGGGTTACTCTTTCCAGGTAGTTAGCTGGATAAGTCCAATAAATGTTGGCAGGATACAATCTGTTTAATTCCCATACCTCTTATAATTTTGAAATAAAACAGATTAATAGTGTTAACCTTAAATTAATAGCGTACCTTTACCGCGATAACAGATTTGAAAACTTGTGCTTTTATTTACTAATTTCCTTCCCTCTATTAGTTCATCACTGCTCTCTTTTTTAAATCCAGATTTTTAATTTTTTAATAACAGGTATTTATGAAAGTTTATACTTTTCAAAGAAAATACCTTATATAGCATCTTCCCATTGAAATGCCGGTTAAGTTGAAATCTTAAATAAGAGTAAAACTACCTTGTTATTAAATCAAACATTTTAAATAAAATTATAATGAACATTTATGTAGGAAACCTCGATTTTGAGGTAAATGAAACAGACCTTTCAGAAATATTTGAAGAGTATGGGACGGTAAGTTCATCGAAAATTATTACTGACAAATATAATGGCAGAAGCAAAGGTTTTGGTTTTGTTATTATGGAAGACCAGGCAGATGCAAGCAAAGCTATACGCGAATTGAACGGTTCCGTACTTGAAAACAGAAAAATGGTTGTAAACGAAGCTCAACCAAGAAAAGACAATTTTAACAATTAAGTAATAAATATTATGACAAAAGGAAAAGTAAAATGGTACAATGAAGTTAAAGGTTTTGGCTTTATTGAATCGGATGGTGGCGAAGACATTTTTGTTCACCGGACAGGAATAACAGAATTATATGGCGGACTTCAGCCCGAACAAGCTGTAGAATTCGAAACCAAACAGGGAGAAAAAGGGCTGGTTGCTTTTAACGTAAAATCTGCAAATTAATTTATTTGATTTGAACTCATTTTATATAGGAGATTTGAAAATACCCGTTCCAATCATTCAGGGAGGAATGGGTATTGGCATATCTCTATCAGGATTAGCCTCGGCAGTAGCGAATATGGGAGGTATTGGTGTTATTTCAACGGTTGGAATAGGATTTATTAATAATAATACAGGCACTAATTACAAAAACTGGCATATCGAAGCCATTCGTAATGAAATAAGAAAGGCCCGTGAACTTACTCATGGTGTACTTGGGGTAAATATCATGTCGGTGATAACCAACTTCTCGGACATGGTTAGAACTTCTATTGAGGAAGGTATCGATATAATATTCTCAGGGGCAGGTCTGCCCCTCGATCTGCCCAAATATTTAAGCAAAGGAATAAAAACAAAGCTCGTACCTATTGTTTCATCGGCACGTGCTGCTTCTATTCTGTGTAATAAGTGGAAACAAAATTTTGATTATTTACCAGATGCATTTGTAGTTGAGGGACCAAAGGCCGGTGGTCATTTGGGATTTAAACCCGACGAACTGCAGGATAACAGCAATAAACTTGAAAACCTGGTTTCTGACGTGTTAAAAGTAACGACTGAAATAAAGAGTAGTTACCATAAAGACATACCGGTAATTGCTGCCGGTGGTATTTATACCGGAGATGATATGTTTCAGATAATGAAAAAAGGCGTGTCAGCAGTACAATTGGGCACCCGTTTTGTCACCACAGAAGAATGCGATGCTTCCGATGAATTTAAACATGCCATCATGACAGCCAGGGAGGAAGATATCCAAATAATTAACAGTCCGGTAGGTATGCCCGGAAGAGCAATATTTAATCAGTTCCTGCAAGAAGCGTATGAAGGTAAAAGAAAACCTAAGTTTTGCAGATTTCATTGTATAAAATCATGTAATCCTAAAACCACACCCTATTGCATTGCCGATGCCTTGCTGGCAGCTTATCATGGCCACCTTTCAGACGGTTTTGTTTTTACGGGATCCAATGCAGACCAGGTACATAAGATTTCAACAGTTGGAAATGTTTTTAACGAACTAATTAAGGAATACCAGCAGGCAATGATTGACAATTAAAACGGATTTTAATGAGACAACTTAAAATCACAAAACAAATAACCCAGCGTAACGAGGGATCTATTAGTCGGTATTTTCAGGAGATAAACAAGTTTCAAATGATTACCGTTGAAGAGGAAGTCGAATTATCGGTACGCATCAGAAACGGCGATGAAGATGCCCTTCAAAAGCTGGTGGTTTCCAATTTGCGTTTTGTAATATCAGTTGCCAAACAGTTTCAAAATCAGGGATTATCATTCTCCGATCTTATTAACGAAGGGAACCTCGGATTGATCAAGGCGGCCAAAAGATTTGATGAAACACGCGGGTTTAAATTTATTTCTTACGCCGTTTGGTGGATCAGGCAATCAATTCTCCAGGCCATTTCCGATCAGACCCGAATTGTGCGTTTACCTTTAAACAGGCTTTCTTCAATCAAAAAAATTGCAAATGCTATTCCGCAACTGGAACAGGAATTTGAACGAGAACCTTCCGATGAAGAAATAGCCGGATATCTCGATGTATCAAGCGATGAAGTAGAACTGGCAAACAATATAAAAAAACGACAGATATCTTTTGATAAACCGTTGACGCATGATGGTGACAATGAATTCAGTTTGTACGACTTAGTACAAACCGGTAATATACCTTCACCTGATAATAATTTAATGCATGAATCAACCGTTACAAATATAAGCAGGGCCTTAAACAAGCTTTCCAAAAGAGAAGCCGAAGTACTTACCATGTCTTTCGGACTGGGAAGCACACCGGTGTATCCTTTGCATGATATAGCCCAAGAATATAATATGTCTGCCGAACGTGTAAGGCAAATCAGAAGCAAGGGACTACTCAAGTTAAAAAACCTGCTGATAGGAAAACAAGCTTTCCTGAAATATTAAAAATGAATCTTTATTAGTAACTTTAAATTTTTAAAAACTAAAAATAAAATTATAGTATGGGTAGATCACAGGAAACATTCAACAAAAAAGAAGTTAGAAACAAAAAGGAAAAAAAAAGAAAAGATAAAGAAAAGAAGCGATTGGCCAAAAAAGAAGATGGAAAACGAAGTGGCCTCGATGACATGATCGCATACGTCGACGAAAATGGAAATATAACCGCAACTCCTCCCGATCCCGGTAAAAAAGAAGATGTTGAGCTGGAAGATATTGAAGTGAGTATACCCAAACGTGATACTACTGAAGATCCAAATACAGAACGAAAAGGAACAGTAACTTTTTACAACGAATCGAAAGGTTTTGGATTCATAAGAGACTTAGAAACGCGTGATAACGTGTTTTTTCATGTGAACAATACATTGGAAGATATAAAAGAGGGTAATCTTGTTAGTTTCGAGAAAGTTAAAGGTCAAAAAGGACCTACAGCCATGCAGGTGAAACTTGTTAAATAATTAGACCTACCAGACGGAAAAAGGGATTTGCTTAACTATAGTTTCCTTTCAGCATTTAATGCGGCCTGACGGTTCTATTGTTTCATAAAGTCAACAAATAACTCCCAAAAATTATCCGGGAAAATAGTTGCTGAGTGGTAAAATATAACCGCCTGACCGTTTGGAATGTAAATTATTTCTTCACCTTCCCTATTTTCTGTTCGATCGATTGAATCTTACCTTCCATGCGATTTTCCATGCCCTTCCTGATATCGAAATTTATCGAAGCGTACACCCGGCTGCAGTCTTTTTCCAGTTGTTCATACGCCTTATTCAGGATATCAAGTGCTTCCGGCATGGTAGTGGTTTCTATCACAGTACCCATGGGTGTTAATTTGTAGGGATAACCGCTTTCATCTACCATCCTGATAATCCGGCTTACATACGAGCTGACACTTTCTCCCTTATCAGTAGGGAACATGGCAAATTCCAATAATACAGACATAATGAAATGTTTTAGTTCTTACAAAATTATCAAAAAAATTATCCATCCTGTTAAAATATACATCTTCCAAACAGAAGGATATTTCGTAATGAACTATTACTTTCAATAGTTTGTTAGACATATCCGATAGGGAATTGAAAATGAATACTTAAAATTATGAAAGGTAAAAATATATTGATCACCGGTGCAACTTCAGGAATAGGAAAACAAACCGCCATTCAACTGGCCCGGGAAGGAGCAACAATTATTTTTACAAGCAGGGATACCGATAAAGGGAATAAAACCAAAGACGAGATCATTTCCCTAACGGAAAACAAGGATATCCACATGCTTATCTGTGACCTGGCTTCCTTAAAATCGGTAAAAGAATGCTCGCGGGAATATTTACGCAAATTCAAAAAACTGCACGTGCTTATAAACAATGCAGGCGTGTGGGATTTCAAACGAAAAGAATCCACAGATGGTATTGAACATACCTTTGCTGTAAATGTCCTGGCCCCCTTTTTAATGACACAGCAATTACTTGATACGTTAAAAGAAAGCAAGCCTTCAAGAATTATCAATGTTACTTCTGGTCTGCATTCGGGAACAATAAATTTCGATGATATCGAATTTAAAAAAGGCTTTTCAGGATTCAAAGCTTACCGGCAATCAAAACTGGCGCTGATCCTGTTCACCCGCATATTGTCAAGAAAACTTTATTGTACCGGGGTATCCGTTAATTGTGTTCATCCCGGAATGGTATCCACGCAGTTAGGCAGAGATGCCGGATGGTTATCAAATCTTATATTCAGGACACTGGGCCGTAGTCCGGAAAAAGGAGCTGAAACCAGTGTTTTCCTTGCAAGTTCACCGGATATGGAAAGTGTTACCGGTGAATATTTCTATGAAAGAAAAGTGGAAAAAAGTTCTCCCGAATCATCTGATATGGAAGCTGCAGAAAAGCTATGGGACCTTTGTATGGAATACATTAAAGACTATCTCTAAAACAGGGCTTATTCCATCCTGCTAAATATACGCATCCTTAAACAAATAATACAGGATTTACAAATTTTGTATCTGCTTGTATTATAATCAACCTTAAACACTCAAATTTTATTTATCTTGCATATCCATTAGTTAATACGCATAAAAGAATTGCAATAAATGAAAGCTTTAACCATTAAACTACAAAACCATGAAAAGACATTTTTTTGTATTAATAACGTTAATGATATTGTTTGATTTTAAAATACAGGATGTGAAAGCACAAAACACAGATTCACTGATACAAAGCCTTATAAGCAGGATGACCCTGGAAGAAAAAGCAGCATTATGTTCCGGAAAGGATACATGGACCACTAAACCAATCGATCGTTTAAATAATCCCATCCATCTGGATGACCGACGGACCGCACGGACTTCGGAAATCAGTCTCTTCTTCCGGATTTGAAGGTGAGATTGTCCCTGCCACAAGCTTTCCCAGCGCTTCATCACTAGCGGCTTCCTGGGATACTCCATTGATTGAAGAAATGGGCAGGGCAATTGGTAAGGAATGCCAGGCAAACCAGGTACAGATTATACTTGGACCCGGTATTAATATGAAACGTTCACCGCTCAACGGAAGAAATTTTGAATATTATTCCGAAGATCCAGTACTGGCAGGAGAAATGGGTGCAGCATTTATTAACGGTGTGCAAAGCATGGGAGTAGGAACATCCCTGAAACATTTTGCCGTTAACAACCAGGAATTCGAACGGATGGTAATAAGTGCCGAAGTGGATGAACGGCCATTGAGGGAAATCTACCTGCGTGGTTTCGAAATAGCCGTAACCGAAGCACATCCCTGGACGGTAATGGCCTCCTACAATAAAATAAACGGCGTTTATTCCAGCGAAAATCCTTACCTGCTAAACGATATTTTGCGCAACGACTGGGGATTCAAAGGAATGGTTGTGTCCGACTGGGGTGCAGTGAACAACCGTGTGGAAGGTATTCGGGCACGAATGGATCTTCAGATGCCGGGTGATGGCGGACTATCCGATAAAAAAATCGTTGAAGCCGTTAAACAGGGAAAACTTTCCGAATCAGAACTCAACCTGGTAGTGAGTGATCTGCTTCGGATAATCCTGAAAGCAAAAGCAAATGAAAAACAAGGCGTAACATACGATAAGGAACAGCATCACTTGCTTGCACGCCGAATTGGTTCGGAATGTATTGTACTGTTGAAAAATGACGAAAAAATCTTACCACTCAATAACCAGACGCTAAAAAAAGTGGCGGTCATAGGTTTATTTGCAAAAGAGCCACGGTTCCTGGGAGGAGGCAGCTCTTCGTTACGTCCGACTAAAATAGATATTCCTTACGACGAAATGGTCAAACTGGCTGGTAATGGAATGCAACTGACCTTTGCTGACGGATATTCAAAGAATGATTCCATTGATGATCAGATTATTAATGATGCCGTTAAGAATGCAAAAGATGCAGATGTAGCAGTAATTTTTGCCGGACTGCCATCGAATTACGAATCGGAAGGTTATGACCGAAAAAATCTTGATCTTCCGCCGAATCACAATAAGCTTATCGAAGCAGTGGCGGCTGCACAGAAAAATGTAGTTGTTGTTTTATTCAACGGCTCACCGGTTACCATGCCCTGGCTCTCCAACGTTAAGGCAGTGGTTGAAGGAGGGCTAAACGGTCAGGCTACAGGTGGCGCCATTGCCGATGTTCTGTTTGGCGTTGTCAATCCTTCAGGCAAGCTGGCAGAAACCTATCCGAAAAGACTGGAAGATAATCCTTCCTTCATTAATTTTCCCGGCGAAAACAAAAAGGTGCGTTACGGAGAAGGTCTTTTCATAGGCTACCGGTATTACGATGCCAAAAAAATAGTTCCATTATTTCCTTTCGGTTATGGTTTATCCTATACCACTTTTTCGTATAGTGACTTAAAAGTATCGGCAAAACAAATAAAAGATACCATTCCGCTGGAAGTGTCACTGAAAGTAAAAAATACTGGAAACGTAGCCGGAAAAGAAGTTGTGCAACTTTATGTCAGTGAAAAGGAATGTAGCCTTCAGCGTCCAGTCAAAGAGCTAAAAGCATTTAAAAAGGTGTCGCTTGATCCAGGGCAAGAAAAAGTGGTTACTTTCACTTTGGAATTTCGCGACTTTGCATTTTACAATCCTGCTGTTAAAGACTGGATGGTGGAAAGCGGCGATTTTGATATTCTTGTGGGTGCATCCTCGACCGATATAAAACTGAAAAAAACCGTTGATGTAATTGCTACTAAAACATTCATAACAAAGCTGACCCGAAATTCCCTTATAAGTGAATGGCTGGCACATCCCAAAGGAAAGAGTCTGATAATCCCTGTTTTTCAGCAAATGCTGAAAGAATACAATAAAAGTAACGAAGCGAGCGGCAATGTAATGAATATTGATTGGGGAACAATGTTCGGGGGAATGCCCATATCGAAATTAATCGATTTCAGTCAGGGCATGTTCACTGAAGAAATGCTCGACGGGATGATTCAGCAAGCCAATCAATAATATTTCCAGACGGTATAACTTCTTCTTTCTCCTCCGGAAAATTTCCGGAGGAGATATTATTTTATCCATAATGTCTAACAAACATTTTTCAGGACACCTCACTCATAACTCATAACTTCTTAGCCAAACCGTTGATATGGTCGTTGACCATTGTCAGGGTTTTGACACTGCCAAACTCCGTTTTATTTCCCTTTATCATCATTAAAAGCCCCGCTCATAAGGAATTCGGTAAGATTAACATCATGATCGAGATCCATTTTTTTCCGCAGGCGATAACGGCTTATTTCTACTCCCCGTGGAGAGACATTCAGGAGTTTTGCCATTTCTTTCGTATTAAAATTCATGCGCAGGTAGGAACACAATCTGAGGTCATTGGGTGTAAGGTCAGGATATGCATCCAACAGTTTTTTAAAGAAACCCTGACCAGTAAGCTCGAGGTTTTTTATAGCATTTTTCCACTCCCTGGTCTGTGATTCAAGTCCTTCTTTAATAACCAGTTCCATATTCCGGATAAACCGTACAGGATATCTTGAAGAATCATGTTTCATCGATCCTATTTGTTCCTGCAATCTGGTAAGGATATCATTTTTCTTTATTAAATAACGCATGGTGAATATCAGTTCCTGACTTTTACGATCGAGTTCGCTCTCCAGTTTATCTTTTTTCATTTCGATCTCGATCAGATGTTTTTGCTTTCGAAGCTCCAGCCTGAAGATGGAAAACCCCAGATAAACCAGTATCACAAAAAGTATGATATAAATGATGATAGCTATTTTAGAAAGATACCATGGAGTATTTAGGGTAAAAGCCAAGCCGGATATTTTATTATTGGTTTCCGATTTAATTTGTAAATGATAATCACCATATTTTAGGTTCAGATAAGAAAAATTGTCTAACAGCGTGTTGTGCCACGTTTCTTCAATTTCGGGAATCCGGTATTGAAAGATTCTTTTTGCCAGACTAAAATGGGAAGGATCAGCAAAATAGACTGTCAGATTATTTTGATTATAAGGTACATGAATAGAACCAGATTTTTCAAAATTGAATTCCTGAGATTTACCCTTCCCCTGAAATACAAGTCGGGAAATGAATAGTGCCGAAGTATCAGGCATAAAATCCTTTGAAGAGAGATCATAAGTAGTAAACCCTTGCCGGTTAGGTATGATAATAGTGTTTTTATTTAATGAGGCAACCTGTAAGTCTCTTTCGGGAATATTGCCGTTTTCCTGGTTGATTTCAAGTATCTTCCTGGTCGAAAAATCAATAGCAATATAAAATAGTCCTATCTTATTCCCGTTAACAAAAAAGTATTCATTCTTCTGAAACGGGATCACCTGTGTTGAATGTTTATAATCGCCAATCCCTTCTGTTAATGCAGTAAACGGAATAATAGAGTCGGCAACATGATCGTAGGTATAAATATTATTTGATGTGGTAAATACAATGCGGTTGTTAATTTTAAATACATCAATTTTATAGGGTTTATGTGAAATGGCACTGAAATATTTCAGGTTTACCACCGAATCGCGCTTTTCATTTAATTCAATTTTATACAAACCCTTCTTCAGGTGAGATGCCCACACATAACCCAGGTAATCTACCTCCACATGCCGGATAGGTTCCCCGAATGCTTTTATCTTATTTTTTTCTTTCCACTTTCCGTTCTTACCTTTCACATAAGTAACCAGTCCCGTATAAGTACCTTCTATCAGTTCATCATCAAATGGTTTGATGCTCCACCCACCCGTTATGTCAGATATTTTTTTTAGTTTGTTATTTTCTACCAGGAAAGTGCCATCGTTATGACCACAGAGCAGTTGTCCGTCAATATCATTCAGTGTCCATACCTGCCCCTGGCTGTTTGGGATCATACGAACATTGTTGAAAGCAAGATTATTATGTGTACCCGATATATTGGCTACAAATAGTCCATGATTGGTTCCCAGATACAATTCGTTATTTTCTTTTTCAATGGCATAAATAGTCCCGAGAGTACCTGTGGTATTTGAGTAATAAGTAGCCGGAGCATTTACATCTATATAACTCACTCCTTCATCCAGACCAATCCAGAGTCCATTCCTGTGATCCGCATAAAGAGCCAGCACAGTATTATTATTTAATCCGTTGGCGTAATTGAAATTTTTCAAAATATCCCCCTGTTTGTCACTGAATACAATTCCATCAAGTATACTTCCATACACATAGAGGGAATCGTTTAAACACAAACCGGCATTACAGGTCTGGTATTCCAGAAAATGTGAAACCGGGCTGTCAAAGTACCGGAATTCTTTTCCGTCGAAATCATAAATACCATGAGCCGCGGTACAGATGAAATAATTTCCGTCAGGTCTCCTGATCACCGAATGGATCTTCATATACCGTAATACATTACTGCCGGGAATAGGATCAAATTGCTTTCCATCGAACCAGTATAATCCGTTATCAATAATCTGGACGATAAAGCGCTTACCTGCCGGGAACATAAACAACATGCTGAAGGGAGATTTTACAGTTGTGATTGTCTTGCCGTCATAAATATAGATCGTGGTAAAGGACTGAAAATATATCTTCCTGTCAACCGCATATATTTTCCATATCTCATCGTTTTTCTCAATATTCACCAGTTTATCAAGAGAATGGTAAACAAGGCCACTGTCCTTATTTATTTTCCAGTATCCGATATCTTCAAACGCCCCGGTATAAATTATTCCGTTCTTATCAACACATACAGAACGAAGACTTTTATTATATGGCAAATGATATATCTTCTGTGAAATCCCATTGTATTCAACAAGTCCCTCCGAATTGGCAAAATACACCAGCCCGTTTATCGGATTCTGAGAGATGCTCCAGTTTTGGTTCCTGATATCAATCGAATTTGAAATATACCTTCTGATCTCATAGGAATGTCCCTGCCCTTTTAATTGAAAAAAAGCACCGAAAATGAGAAGAATCGACCAGGTAAGAAAATATGATAAAAACAGACGCAATTGTTTTTGCATAAACCGAAGAATTTCAACATAAATTTAACATCTTATGTTTAAAATTCGTTCATTTTTACAAATAAATTAAATACCTGTTGACCATCAGACCGTTCAAGATTTTCATAAAAAAACCGGAGATGGAAACTCCGGTTCATATGAAGATAATTTTACTCTGACGATTTTCATTCAATACTGAAATTCACACTATTTTTTGTAGTAGAATTTGTTCCGATGAACAAAGTAAACTCACCCGGATCCCAGGTAAATGACATATCCTGATGATAATACCGTAAGTCATCAGGAGTAAGTCTGAAATTCACAGTCTTAGTTTCTCCGCTCTTGATCATCACTTTAGAATATCCCTTCAGTTCTTTCACGGGGCGTGTAACATTACCTATCAGATCATGGATATACAACTGTACCACTTCTTCTCCGTCATAATCTCCTGTATTGGAAACATCTACTGAAGCTTTAATGGTATCACCTGCTGCAAAAGTTGTCTTATTCAGTTTTATATCCGAATAAGAAAAAGTAGTATAGCTCAAGCCATAACCGAAAGGATATAAGGGAGTATTAGGACTATCAAGGTAACGGGATTTATACTTTTCTCCCGGATGTTTCGGATCAATGGGGCGGCCTGTATTTTTGTGGTTGTAAAATATGGGGACCTGCCCTACGCTTCTGGGAAATGTCATGGTTATTTTACCGGAGGGATTATAATCCCCGAAAAGC
This sequence comes from uncultured Bacteroidales bacterium, assembly GCA_963748095.1. Classification (GTDB taxonomy): domain Bacteria; phylum Bacteroidota; class Bacteroidia; order Bacteroidales; family UBA10428; genus CAVVIO01. The sequence goes on along the minus strand of CAVVIO010000026.1, from coordinate 83,375 downwards.
ACATCAGCAATTCCATTTCCTGCTTCTGTTCCGCCAAACCATGTCTCCAGAATAGCAGGGGCTATTTTATCCAGTTCAGGTATTGCCAGTGGCCGGCCATTGAAAAGAACAACAACGGTTGGTTTGTCTAACTTTATTATTTCCTTTGCAAGCTCCAGCTGATCTCCCGGAAGGCCAATAAAAGCCCTGCTGGCTGCTTCACCAGTCATGTCAGCACTTTCGCCAAGTGCCAAAATAATATAGGCCGACTTTTTTGCCAGCTTAACAGCTCCGGCAATATCTGTATGTTTCGAGCTGTCAACGTCACATCCCTTAAAATAATTGATCTTAACATTCGGACCCAATTTATTTTTTAATCCTTCCAGCAATGTAACACAGGAATCAGCCTGGCCTGCTGCCGACCAGCTTCCGAGCATATCTTTTTTGGAATCGGCTAAAGGACCAATGACAGCTATAGATGAAACATTCTTTGCTATCGGCAGGGTTTTATTCCAGTTTTTCAGTAATACACACGATTTGGCAACAAATTCCCTTGCAAAAGCTTTGAATTCAGGCCGCATGATATCACTTTTTTCCCTTTCCGGATTACAATAACGGTAAGGATCGTCGAAAAGTCCCAGTTTGTATTTAGCAACTAAAATGTTTTCGGCAGCCTTTTCGACGGTTGATTCTTTCACTTTTCCTGATTTGATCAAAGCTTTCAAATCATTAGCATATATCCCTCCCTGCATATCCATGTCCACACCGGCATTGATAGCAAGTTCTCCCGCCTGGGCATCATCTTTTGCCACACCATGATTAATAAGTTCATTAATGGCAGTATAATCACTTACTACAAAACCTGTAAATCCCCACTGATCGCGTAACAGATCTGTCAGCAGCCATTTATTGGATGTAGAGGGAACTCCTGCAATTTCATTGAAAGAAGTCATAACAGAACCTGCTCCTTCGTCAATAGCAGCTTTGTAAGGGGGAAGGTACCATTCGAAAAGTGTACGTTTCGACATATCAACCGTATTGTAATCGCGACCGGCCTGTGGAGCACCATAAGCGGCAAAATGCTTGACACATGCCATGGCCGTATTGGGAGAGCTGAGATCGTTGCCCTGAAATCCTTTTACACGGGCTTTGGCTACCTGGCATCCCAGCCAGGTATCTTCTCCTGCACCTTCCATTACCCTTCCCCATCGTGGATCCCTTGCAATATCGACCATTGGTGCATAAACCCAGTTTATACCTTCGGCAGTTGCTTCTGTTGCTGCAATACGTTCGCTTCTTTCGATTGAAACAGTATCCCAGCTTGCCGCTTGTCCAAGAGGAATGGGAAAAATCGTACGATGACCATGGATCACGTCATAGCCAAAAATAAGGGGAATGCCCAGACGAGTTTCTTCCACGGCTAATTCTTGTAATTCTTTCGCATATCCTACCGTATATGCATTAAATACACCACCTACCTTACCCTGTTTTATAAGATTTTTATAATCCTGTGATATAACCGGGCCCGTAACATCCCAACCGCTGGTATACAATGCCAGCTGGCCTATTTTTTCATCAAGGGTCATTAGTTTTAACAACGAGTCGGCTTTCACACGAAAGCTAGCATCTTTGTCATTTTTTCCGACACTCTCGTATCTCGTGCAGGATATACCCGACAAAAGAAACAATAATAAAATGAGTTGAATGGCTGATTTATTCACTTGTATAGATATTAGTTAAACATAATTAGTCTGTTTCGAGCATGAAAAGCCGAATTAATTCCGAATCTCTTTTCATCGATATACTATGGAGGTTACACTTACAGCCTTTTTTATTGTCAGGTTCAAACTGGTTTGAGACTGGGACATATTTTTTTCGATCTCCATTTTCTCATTTGTATCGACAAAAAAACCAAGCCGCAGAAGCCCGTTATTGACCTCGGGGCTTGACATAAACAGGTTCCAAAGCAATTGAGACCTGTAATTCTCTATCATCACAACAATCGGTCCCTGGTCAATGGCAAGATAATTATCTGCATACCAGTTTTTTTGTAAGGAAAAAGCATCTGTAAAGCCGTATTTTCCCCATATTCTGTTCCCAAATATAGTAAAAAAACCATTCAATGCATCCATGGATTGCTTCGGTGTATAAGGAAAAGAAGATAAAGCCGCAGTGGGTGTAATTACACCATTATCATTGGTTGGTGAATGGCCTGAGTAGCCATCCGGATCGTCACTGGATGTCAGACCCCAGCAATCGGGACCATATCCTTTAAAATGCTTGGGATTTTCAATACAATAGGTATAATTTATCATAGTTTGTGCTACATTTTGCTTCCAGTAATCGGCATACTGATCCTGCAGCCCCCTGGGATCCAGACCCAGAAATGAATATTGAGTAAAGAAAAGTGGTCCTCCATAATTAAATCCTAATGGCAATTGAATGCCATAGTACTTTTTACCATTGGTAAAATGATCAGAGTCAGTCCATCCCTGATGATATACCTTTGGGTCGATTGGATGGGTAGGAGAAGAAGCCGCAAGAACATAAGCGATCAAACATTCATTCCACCCTCTGATAGGCATATTCATTGCCCAATGATAATCAGGTGACCAATGCCAGTAAAGTGTATTTTCACCATGTGTATACCAGTTCCAATCCACTCCTTTCCAAAGTTGGTCTATCGTTTTTCTCAATTGTTCTTCAGCGGGAGTTGCTTTATTAAAATACTGACGTGCAGTTAACAATCCTTGTATAAGATAGGCTGTTTCCACAATATCCCCGCCATCATCTTTCTTACTGAAAGGTTTGGTTTTACCGGTTGACCCATAGTACCAGTGCGACCAGGCTCCATGATAACGATCGCACGTATCCAGAAAATTTACGATCCTGGTAAGGTGTGCCAAAGCATTCTGCCGGGTTATAAATCCCCTGTTGGTTCCGGCAATAATAGCCATAATTCCAAATCCGGTTCCCCCGGTAGTAACAACATCGTTTGAATAACTTCGTTCATCACTGCGCTCTACAGCCATCCCGCAACCGGGATGAGCAAATTCAGTAAAATATTTTAATGTTTGTTTCTGAACGGTATCCAGTAACTGATTACCTGTCAACCGGCTTTGATCAACATGACTTCCACACCCACAAACAGTAACCAATACCACTACTATAGCCGTATAAAACTTTTTCATACCAACTTATTTTATTCACCTGTTTACCGGATTACCTGTTTAAAAACAGGAAAGAAAATAATCCATGAGACTGTCCCGAAATTCCCTTGACACCTCAGTGTGACTTCGTGGTTAGTTTACATTAATATAACCACAAAGGAATACGAAGTAAGCTCAAAGGAACACAACGCTTATTTTTAATATAATTTTCCTTTGAGACAGTCTCATGAATTTATATAAACTACTACTTACCTTCAGCCATATTTTCACCGTCGAACAAGGCTTTCACCTGATCGGCATTCAATGCGGTGTTGTATATTCTCAAATCATCCAGGTCACCCACATAGTTTCCTATCCATGACTGAGCCGTATTTGGATCCTTACCGATAAATAAGCCCTGAGCAGTGGAAGGAACAGTTATTGGACCCATCGGTGCACCATTGAACATCAACGTATCAGCTAATACCTTTTCCCCGTTCATGTACAGGTCTCTGATACTAGTGGATGCATCGTAGGTATAAACCAACTGATACCATTTTGATGGTGGAAATAACACATCACTAGTTTGACCATACTGTGTATCTGTCCATATAAATGCAGAGCCATCCAGATGACGTGTAAACGCCTTGTAACGCAATGTGTCACCTGTTCTTCCTTCCTGCCAAATGCCATACCCTGCATTCCAATCTATGTTGGGATCGATTAAGGTAAGAATAAAACTGGTACCGCCTGTAAAAGGCTGAGCCCTTAGCCACATGCTCATAGTTATACTGCTTGTTTTAAAATCGGTTGCAGGAGTAACTTCAATAAATGCATTGGTATCACCTTTATATGCAGAATTTACATTTCCGAACCTGTCGGTTGTGTAAGTTACATTAGTGCCCATGGCAGTATGCATTTTCTCATCATTAACCGAATTATTGAATTTAAAATAGCCAACCAGGTTATTGACCGCAACCGTATCGGCCGGGTTACCTGTTGTCGTACCACCATTGTTGGTGGAATTATCCTTCTTACTGCAGGCCGAAAAAAACACTATCGCAGCCAACATCATTAAAACAGAAAACAAATTAATTTTTTTCATAATTTTTGCATTTTAAATTGTTTGTAATTCATATTCATATACTTAATAAGTAAAGCCTAAAGTTGTTAATCCATGTTGAACATCCGTGTTTTTCATGAAAGTATTCCAGAGCAATTGTGTCCGGTAATTTTCAATCATCACAACAATGGGACCCTGGTCAATAGCCAGGTAACTGGTTGCAAACCATGAATGATCTATATTAAATGCATCTTTGAATCCGTATTCTCCCCACAACTGGTCATGCAGGTAATAATAAAAGAATTTTAAAGCCTGCATGCTTTCATCAGGGGTATAAGGGAAAGACGACAAAGCTGCACTTGGAGTAATTGTACCGTTATCACCTCCGCCTATGTTAAAGGGTGCATGTGCCTGGTAGCCCACCAGCGGATCGTCGCTGGCAGTAAGTCCCCAGCAGGAATCGGAATAATAGCAGAAATTATAAGGGTTAACTATGCAATAATGATAATTAATCAATGATTGATTTTTATTCTGCTCAAAATAATCGGCATACTGATCACTAAGGTTCCGTGGATCCAATCCCAGGAATGAATAATGTGCAAAAAACAAAGGTCCGCCGAAATCAGGACCAAGCGGCAACTTCAGATCATAGAAAACCCTGCCGTTCTTAATACTTCCGTTGTTTGCCCATCCTTCATCATATACTGCCTTTGTTATGGGATAAGTGGGTGATGAAGCTGCCAGCACGTAAACGATGAGCGCTTCATTCCAACCGACGATATGATGATTCATCTGGAAATCATAATTGGGAGACCAGTGCCAGAACAGAACATTCTGACCGTTCTCGTACCATGTCCATTCCACCTGGTGCCATAAAGTATCAACAATACTCCTGATAGAATCTTCGTCGGGAGTATTCTGATTAAAATACTCGCGGGCTGTTAATAAACCCTGGACCATAAAAGCAGTTTCGACAAGATCTCCCCCGTCATCTTTTGTGCTGAACGGCTGGGTTTTTCCTGTTTCACCATTGTACCAGTGCGACCAGGCTCCGTGATACCGGTCGGCTGACCGGAGAAAACGGGCAATATGTAATATTCTTCCTGCAACTGTATCCCGGCCCAAAAATCCGCGGTCAGCACCGGCTATAAGCGCCATAATACCAAATCCGCTTCCTCCTGTGGTTACTGTAGTGCCGGAATTCAACCGCTCACGTGCCATACCTGAATTCGGTTCGGCGTAATCCCAGAAATACCGGATGGTTTGTTTTTCTACCAGGTTCAGCAATTCGTTTTCACTCAATGTGTCATTCACCTCACGCGAAAGCGTCATACATTTTGAAGGAATTGTGTCCGTTGAACCTCCAGGCTGATTGTTGACATCACTTTTATCCGAACAGCCTATAACCATCAGGTAAATTAATAAATATGTTATTTTATCTAAGATCATTATTAATACCCCGGATTTTGAACCAAAACACCATTACTCAGATCAATTTCTGTTTGCGGAATAGGAAATACTTCGTTTTTCCCACTTACAAAACCCAGTGGTCCAAGTACAGTTGCTGCCTGTCCGGTACGTACAAGGTCGTAAAACCGGAACTCTTCCAGCGCCAGTTCGGCTCTCCGTTCATCCCATACATCCTGAAGTGTGGGAGAAGCAATATCGGGCAAACCTGCACGCTCACGAACCATGTTCAGAGGAGTGGCGGCATCGCCCCCCACATGAAGTGCTGCCTCGGCATTCATCAATAATACTTCAGCATACCGTATAAACCGAATATTATGATCGACAGCATAATCTACCGTATTGTATTTTAATTGTGTATAAACCTTGTTGTTGTATACCGGATTTGTGCAGATTACGTTGATGGAATCCCCTTCAGGCGTTCTGGTTCCCCGGTAAAGCAGGGTGGCTGCAGCGCGTATTGAATCATGACGGCTGTTGAAAAAGGAAATCAGTCTATTGGAAGGAACGCAGAAACCCCATCCCTGAAGATGTGCGAAATTATTTCTGGGTCCCTGTACAAATCCGTAATCACATCGGTACTTCCCCTGATCCATTGAGGTCAACTGCAATTCAAAAATCGACTCCGGTGAATTCTCACCCCTTACACGGAACAGCCCGTAGAAATCAGGGTACAATAAATACTGTTTCGAATTAATTATATTATCAGTTAATGTTTTTACGCCATCCCAATTTCCTTCATACATATAAACTCTTGCCAGCAGCGCTTCAGCAGCGCCGATGGTTGCCCTTCCGGTTTCATTCGGCGGATAGGATAAAGGAAGTACCTTTATGGCATCTTTCAGATCGTTTTCAATAAATTTGTATACTTCTTCTTTTGTCGACCGGGGGGTTTTAGCAAATCCTTCGGCTGTAAGTGTGGTATCAGCTATCGGAACACCTCCAAAAGCAAGATTCATTTGCAGATAAAGAAATGCCCTTATAAACTTTGCTTCGCCAATTAACTCGTTACGAGCAGTAGTATCCTTGAATGGCAACGTACTCATGGTGTTTATGGCATAATTAGTATTGCTGATAACTGTATAATGATCACTCCAGAAGCCGGATATTAAATCATTACTGGGTTCAACCGTAAATTTGTCTATTTCTTTCATAGTAGGTGAATCTTCTTCCGTACTTCCCTTATCAGCATCGTCACTCACAATCTCAAACATTCCTACATAAGGAAATGCACTTACACCCCATAATCTTAACCCGGCATAACAGGCGCTGACATATTGAAAGGCTTCGTCAGATGTAAGTACCTTCGTATAGTTGATCGGTAATTTATTTTCTACAGGGATATTCAGTTCCTTTTGGCAGGAATTTATCAGAATTATAAATCCTAAGCCTATGAAGGTTAATACAATAATATTTTTATATATTTTTTTCATGATCATAAGTTTTTTCAAAAATTAACTTCAATACCACCTGTATAAGTTGCCGAAAGGGGATAAGTATCATAATCAATCCCGGTTGCTATGGCCGTTCCTCCAATTTCAGGAGTAAATCCATTATAGGCAAACAGCGTGAGTGGGTTCTGGGCCGATAAATAAACCCTGAACTTTTTGATATGCATTTTAGTTGTCAGCAAAGGAGAAAGTGTATATCCCAGTTGAATATTTCTGATCCGTACATACGCTCCAGATTCCACAAAGAACGAATTCGGCTGGAGATTCTGACGATTCAGCGCGGCAGAAGGATATGTGTTGCTTGTTCCGCTTCCGGTCCAATGATTCTTATAGAAATTAAGATCATAGTTGGCATCGGGGAACGGCTGGCGGTTAGCCCGTTTTGCATTGAAAAGCTTGTTCCCGGCCACTCCCTGTAATGACATAGCAATATCCCATTTACCGTAATTTACGGTTCCGTTTAATCCATAAGTTACCTTTGGGATAGGGCTCCCAATTAACTGCCGATCATTGGCATCGATCGTATTGTCCCCGTTTGTATTTGCATATTTAAAATCTCCGGGTAAAGCCCCTGGCTGTAAAACCACATTATCAGAGCTTTTATAGGCTTGAATATCAGCATTAGACTGGAATATTCCGATAACTTTATATCCATAAAACGATCCTACCGGCGCTCCTTTAACCGTTTTCGTAATAAACGCCCCGTTCAATGTTGGTCCGTAAACTATACCCGATGCATCGTTAATAGCAAGTACTTTATTGGCATTGGTCGAGATATTACCGTTAACTGAATAGCCCAGCTTCCCGTCAGCGGTTTATCCGACCAACCCAACGACAGTTCGACTCCCTGGTTCCGGATTTTACCGTAATTTCCCAATAATTCAGGGGCACCGGCATTTCCGGGTAATTTACCATAAAACACAGCATTGTGTGTAGTCCGGTTATAATAATCCAATTCAAAATGTAACCTGCTGGCAAGTGTATATAACTCAACACCCGCATCGTATTCCTCAAGATTTTCCCATATAAGAAAGTTATTGTATACTGTACTAAATGTAAGTCCGGGTACAGCGTTATTTCCGCCAAATATGCCTGTTGTTGAGGGACCAGTTATTCCTACAATTATTGAGGAATTTGCGGGAACATTATTATTCCCAAGTCTCCCCCAGCTGGCTCTTACTTTTAAAAAGTTGATCAGATTCTGATTTTGCATAAAATCTTCCTGGCTGATCACCCAACCGGCGCCAATGGAAGGAAAGTATCCCCAGTGGCTGTTATATTTTGAAGAACCATCAGCACGTACAGTGAGGTTCAGCAAGTATTTAGATGCGTAGGAATAATTAAAACGTGAAAAATAAGAAAGTACATTACTTCTGTTACCTCCATCCGTTGCAGATGACAAACTTTCACTTCCAATATTCAGATAAAGAGTTGCATTTGAAAGATCGGGAACATTATAGGTTTTCCCCTCTAAATAATTATCAAAATAGTTCTGAATAGAATTTCCAACCATCCACTTGATCTGATGTTTGTTTAAACTATAGCTGTATTGCAAAGTATTATCCATTTCAACATTACGGCTGAAGGAATAATTCTTGGTTAATGAGGTAGTGGAATTGTTTTGAAGACCAGATACATAAAATTCAGGGACATAATTCCTTGTAAAAGAAAATTCCAGATCGGAACTGAGAACAGTTTTAAAAGTAAAATTCTTTAAAAAATTAATCTTTAGATATGTACTTGGGACCAGGCTGTATTGGTCTATGCGGCTGTTATAAGTATTTATACTTGCTACCGGGTTAGCAAAAGATCCGGAAAAACCCAGACCTGTAGGATCTCCCCAGGTACCATCGCTGTTTTTCGGACTGAAAGCAGGGGGGGAAACATATGCCTGGTAAAAAGCATAATTATACCCCGGTATATTCTGGCTTCTTGAAAAAAGTAAATTGAAACCTGCCGATACAATTTTACTGAAATTGTAATCATTTCTTGCACGAAAATTAATCCTGTTGTAATTATTATTGGTATAACTTGAATTAATAAGCCCGTCCTGGTATAAATAGTTGACGCCATAACTATAGGTATATTTTTCCGTGCCGCCTGAAATACTTAAATCTGAACTGGTTATCAACGGATTTCTCAGTAACTCCTTATACCAGTCCGTGCTGACAGGATAATTGGCAGGATTAAATGTTGTTCCGGCCCCGGTAAGGCCGATACGTTGGTTAAGCAGTTCAAGGTATTGGCTGGTATTTGCCATTTTCATAATATTGGTCGGATGCTGTAAACCCGAATAAATGGAAAAAGAGACCTGCGGTTTATTGCTGATCCCCTTTTTTGTTGTTACCAGAATTACCCCGTTTGCAGCCTGTACACCATATATAGCACCAGCTGAAGCATCTTTCAGAACTGTCATCGATTCAATATCATTATTACTCAGGAAATTGATATTTTTGACAATTACCCCGTCGACAACATATAGTGGCCCGTTCCCCTCTCCATAAACCGTGCTTATACCACGGATCCTGATTTGAGGTTCACTACCTGGCTCTCCACCATTGGTAATCGTAACACCGGCCACTTGTCCCTGGAGCGCTTGTGCCGGATTGGATGTCGTTTGTCGCGAAATTGCATCCGATTTAATGGTGGTAATCGGTGCAGTAAGGTCCTTTGCTTTGCTCGAACCATATCCGATCACTACTGCTTCATCCAACTGCTCAATGTAGGGCTTAAGTTGAACATCAATTACGGTTTTTCCGTCAACCGGAATTTCCTGAGTTTTCATACTTACCATGGAAAATTCAAGTGTATCGGTGGGAAGCGCAGTAAGGGAATAATTTCCGTCTAAATCGGTAATTGTCCCTTTCATAGTACCTCTAATAAGGATGTTTACACCAGGCAAAGGCTGGTTTTTATTATCCACTACCTTTCCTTTGATTGTATTCTGAGCATTTAGGGGCAAGAGAATTCCAACCAGGAGGGTAAGTGCTACGAATAAAGTTTTTTTCATGAACATTAGGATTTTTATTTAAAGTTAAGTGCGATATATATAAAAAGATAATTTGCTCTGATATTTCAGTTTCTCACTTTCAGATTCATAAGTCAATTTACTTTCACAATACCACATCATGAAAAATAAGACTCTGTTAATCTGCTTTTTATAATTATATATATGTACATAATCAAATACTTTTTTTTCAGAAGAATAAATTCCATTATTAGGTAGATAATAAAATACTATACTCAAAAGAGAAAAATGCAGGTGATAGAAAGTTAAGGTTAGATGCTACAGTAACAGGTAATTTCTGTATATGTTTTTCAAATAACTAAAATGAAATCTTAAAAAAGGTTAAATTCCGAAGTAACTATCTGTAATAAAATGGTACCCCCTCATAGCACCGATATTTGCTATGAGGGAGCACGATTCTTCCGGGACAGTTTATACTCCAGAAAAAACAAAACCGCAAAGATCTTGCTAAGCATGTCTTTGCGGTTTTATATATATTATTCTATCACTATTTCAAAGGATATGCGCCAATATATGGTTTATATTTTGCCGGCAAGCCCAATAGCTTTTGGATATCCGCGGGTAATGCAGTGGCCGCATTTGCGCCCGGAAAAGCTTTATTTAACTCAAAGTTATCAATCTCACTACATTTGAATAAGGGCATCTGATAACTTTCATAAACCTTACTGTGAACCGATGAACCGTCAAAAACTTTTTGCAAATCGGCAAGTGAATTAACAGCATGTTGACATCCGGAATCGGGAGCAGGGCTCCAGTATACCAATGTCGGAAATCCACTATTAACATCTTTTACATATACATTATAATCATACTGTTTTAAAGGTGATTTATCAAGTGTTTTACAAAGATCAGGGTGTTGCCAGACAAGCATCAGGGGTCTTTTGAAATTCTGATCTCCCGTAAGCAGGTTATTTACAAAAACATGACCATGCCGCTCGGTAACTCCGGGGCCGGTACTGGGATGCCATCCGAAATGATCACCTACAGCGCTACGCTTATCCCGTCCAATGCAAGCAGTACTGTTGAAAAAAGTGTTTTGATATATCTGAACGTTCGAACTGTTGAGCACCATAATACCATGATCACAATTGATAAATACATTACCGGCACAAATGGCGCCTTTGGAAATTTCGAAAAAGAAACCGTTACTACTTGGCCACATCTGGTTTTTGCTCCCCGGACCTTCGTTATTTCCTACGTTCATAACTATGTTGTCAATAAAACGACCGTCCACATTTCCTACATCGTACCAGATTCCATTGGATATGGGCAGGTCATATATTAAATTATCCTTACAGGTTACACGGCGGGTCTGGTTGAAAATCTTCACGGCAGCCGGGTAATAGCCAATAATATTTTCAATATTGTTCTGGGAAAACATATTTTTCTCAAGCAGGCAGTCTGAAGAAGAAAGTAGATAAACTCCTTCTGTAGTAGTATGATGAACACTACAATTCCTGAAAATAAGATTATCACCCCTGAGATATGTTCCGACACGCCCACAATAGGAGAATGTACAATTTTCAATGTCTGAACCTACAACATCTTTACCAAAAGTTGACGGATCAGCAAGCCCCTGTGGTTCGTAACCATCGATTTCGAGGGCACAATAAGCATATTGTGTAAGTGTTACTCCTTTTAATATAAGTCCTTTATGATCGTTCGGACTTCCGTTCACATCCTTTATTACCCTGTGCAGTCCATAATTGTGAGCGGTAATCTCAATTAAGTGATCTGAAGGATCATTTGCAATATATACAAATCCGTTTTTATAGTCTATATAAAACGAATTTTCATCCACCTCACCTGCCCAACCGGCCGATTTTAGGATTTTTCCGTCTACAAAAACCATATCATTATTAAAAATGTGCAAAGGGGTTGCCATACCAAACCTGTCGGGTGACCACCAGTCATCAGGTTTAGCAGGGAAAAAATGTGTCCACGAAGTTTTCCACAATCCCCCACTTATCTTTTTCCAGTCAGAAGCTACAAATGTACCCTTAAAAACAGGCTCTTCATCTGCATAGGGTTGGATGGTTATTCCCTGGTTAAATTCCAGGTCACCTGTACGGTAAGTCCCGCCGCGAAGAATAATGGCATCGCCGGTTTTTGCCTTTTCAATAGCCGTCTCAATTGTAGTTGGTTGTAATAATTGGGTTCCCTGTGATTCGGGATTACCATCGGGTGCTACATAAAATATTTTCCCGGTTACCTTAGGCAACTCATACTTTTGCTGTACGGGTCCATAAGGACCGCCGGATGGCTGCGCATTTGCCATAGACAAACCTGCCACCAGTAATACGATTGCAATAAAACCGCATCGTTGTAATTCCTTTTGTGTGTTCTTAAAGAATACTGTTTTCATATTTATTAATATTGGTTTTAGTGTTTAATGTAATGATCAGTTAAAACTACAAAAAAATTTGAATTGAAATTATTACAGTTATCATTACTGATAATAAAAACCTAATTGTGAAAATAAGTAAACAGGAAATTATAACATTTTCATAATGTTGGCATGTTATTGGAATTTTCAATGTAGCAAACCTAAAATAAAAATACGATCTTTGATACAAAAAAACATTACCTTTATAATCAATTAATAATCACGACAATGTCTTACAAACCATGTCCATCCAACCATACTATTTCTAAAAGTCGCCGGTCATTCCGTCTGTTATTCACCAAGATACCTTTATTTATTATAATCCTTTTCACATTCATTCTTTTCGGATTTACAAACTCCGGTTCAAAGGATATATCCAATCCTGCTAATTCCAGGTTCGTACCCGCCCTTTCAAAGGTTTGGGTGGGAACCTGGAGTACGGCACCACAGCTTGTGGAACCACGAAACATGCCTCCTGCTCCTGGATTGAGTAACAATACACTGCGACAAGTAGTCTGCGTATCCATCGGTGGAGACAGTCTGCAGGTAAGGTTCTCAAATGAATTCAGCACAAGCCCTGTTACAATGAAGGCAGTACAAATCGCCATTTCAAAGGGCGGTAGTACAATTGATGCTTCTACAACTAAAGAACTTAAATTTCAAGGTAAACCAGAGGTCACCATGGATCCGGGTATTGCGATTACTTCAGACCCTGTTTTATTTCATCTGAAACCGAGAATGCAGGTAGCCATCACCATTTATTTTGGACAAACATCTCCGGATGTGACAGGTCATCCAGGTTCCCGTACTACTTCATATCTGCTTGCCGGTGACAATATCTCAGCCGTTAACTTTGCTGATGCCGTTAAGACAGATCACTGGTATATCATCAACGGGATCGATGTGAAAGCTCCGAATACTGCCGCTGCTGTAGCAATTCTGGGAAACTCCATTACCGATGGCCGGGGCTCGGGTACAAACAAACAAGACAGGTGGCCGGATATATTAGCAGAGCGACTTTTAAAAAATGCCAGCACTGAACATATAGCAGTTCTCAATATGGGTATTGGCGGTAATTGTGTACTCAAACCCTGCCTGGGGCCCTCCGGACTCGACCGCTTTGATCGTGACATTATCAAACAACACGGAGTACGTTGGCTAATTATAATGGAAGGTATAAATGATATAGGTGGAACCCCTGACAGCGCTTCTGCCTCCCGGGTTGCCGATGATCTGATTGCTGCCTATGAGCAGATGATCGATAAAGCTCATGCCCATGGAATCCGGGTTTACGGAGCTACCCTTACACCCATAAAAAAATCATTTTACTACACGGACTATCATGAAGCAGCCCGAGAAACGGTCAATAAATGGATACGAAACAGTGGCCGTTTTGATGCAGTCATCGATTTCGATAAGGTAATGGAGAATCCGCAGGAATCCTTTATCCATGCTGCCGGAAGCCCAATCAGGTGATTTTCTGCACCCGAATGAGAAAGGATACGAAATGATGGGGGGAGCCATTGATCTGAAATTGTTTGAGTGATGTTTTCATTTTTATAATATCAAAAGTTACACAGCTGGCGCTGAAATTCTTTCGATATCCATACCCGGGCATATCTGTAACTTGAGTCATTACTGCTTCTGCTATGAGAAAGCCTTACCGCTTTCTTTTAATATCCCCAGAACATGCTTTTTATAGGTTCTGCCAATGGTTATCGTGATTCCGTTAATCTCTACTCCATTATAATCAAAGCGGGTAATCTTTTCAAGATTCACAATAAAAGAACGATGAATGCGCAGGAAGGTATCGGGCAATGTTTTTTCAATAGTTCGAGATCCTTTCTTTACTGATCACTTCTTCGGCTGAGTTTCGGTGATAATTTTAATAAAATCGGAATAACTCTCAATGTACTGTATTTCGTCAAAGGGAATTCTTACCGATCTTCGTTGTGATACGATCTGTAAAAAAGGGTGCTTCAACTTATCCCTGTTCTCTTTCAGGTTAGTGATCCTGTTATGACTGACAATTAACTGCCTGGTCATTATCAGGAAAGCAGTGAAAAACACAATCAGGTACATTACAATGGCCAAAAGTAATGTATCGTGCGCATTTCTGCCCATTTCACCGAAATTATACTGAACCAGAAGAATAAAGGTAAAAACAAGAACGATCATCTCAAGAAAAAGCGAGACAATTATTGTATAACTAAAATACAATGCAAATAGAAAATATCTCCGTTGCAAAAGGAATTTTGGAACCAGAAAGTAAATGAAAAAGTAGGATGTTGCCATTATTACCGGCAGTAACAAACAAATAAAATAAAAAGCCTCAACGGTATTGCCCCACGACCTGCCGAACACAATGCTTAAAAACAAGATGACAATAACCCAGTAAAGAATATGTAAGTATACCTTGTTTATTTTCATTGTGTCAAAAATTAACTATTCGTTCCAAAAATGCAACTTACTTTTCCAAATATTACCAGAAATTATGAAATATTAAAATTTAGTCTGTATTTGACAGTTTTAGACAGGGATATGACCTTGCCAATAAACTGTTTTCATAGTTAATTTGAAATTAATTTATTCACTAAATTTATTCATATGAAAGCACTAATTTCCAACAGTCCGGTATTTACGGGAATACTTACATTAGTTTTAATTATACTTTTTGTATGGTTTATATACTATATAATTCCCGTTTTAAAAAACGCCATAGAAAAGTTCAGTAACCTGAAAGGTAAATTAAAACACCTGAAATCAATCGGATTATTCGGCCTTATTACAGGGGTATTGTTTCAACTGATCAGTATTTATTCCATCATTTCCGCAATAGAGGAAGCCGGTGACATTACACCCGGATTGGTAATATCTTCTTTAAAGATTTCAATGATCCCTATGATCTATGGAATTTCAATTTATCTGCTTTCCTTAATTCTTTGGATACTCTCAGATATGCTTCTGAAGAATAAAAATGAAAAGCTGACCGGTGAAATCCAATATTTTGTCATTTAATCTAATCCCCATCGGGTCCGGGATTGGATTAAAGACAGAAATAGGTTCATGTCCTGTTTTGTGTAATAGCCTTAGCCTTGCTAAGATTTTAATATTACTTATCCTCTTTTGATATTTTTTAACTTATTCAGAAGCTCACGGAAATTCAATTAAGGCAAATTTTGAAGTAATTATATTCTCAATTTTAGTGTTAGCAACACGAAAGTCTGCACAATATAAAAAGCGGCACACTCTTTTCGAGTGGCCGCTTCCTCAAAACTCTGTTCCTAAAAAACAATCAATCGGATACGAATTAATTATTATGATTCGAACAAAGCAGAATTACAGCATTACGGTAATAATACTTCATCAATAACATGTATTACACCATTTGTTCCTAAAATATCGGTACTAACAATTGATGCATCGGCAGTTCCTAAACTTAAGGCCCCATCTGTATCCGTAATTGTTAAATCGCTATTTAAAGTAAATGATCCTCCACCAAGCGGCCCCAATGTAACACTTGAGTTTCCATCCAATGCATTTGGTATATCACTTGAAAACACTCGTGATCCTAATACGTGATATTTTAATACAGTTTCAATTGTTCCAATTCCTACAGCCGCAACAAGAGCATCAAAATCAGCTACCTGAGCAAGCGTATAAAGCGATTGGAAAGCTGCATCTGTTGGTGCAAATACCGTATAAGGTCCGGCTCCGCTTAAGATTGTTACAAGTGCATCTGTAGTTACATCGTTTTCTACTGCTGTAAGTGCAGCTACTAATTGTCCGAATTCTGCTCCTTCTGTAGCTTGTGACGCTGCCACAGCAATACTAACTATATTTTTCGTTGAAGGAACCAGGGTCCTGTCGATTAAGTGAACAACACCATTATCGTAATCTAAAGCTCCACCCGACAGAGTTGCTTCAGTAATTTTTGTTAATCCATTAATGTAAGCTCCATCACTGTTAATACTTAGATAAAAATCTCCACCTAACGTAGTAACTGCTGATCCGGTTGCCGGCAAACCATCGCCAAATACTTCAGCATTTATTACGTGATAAGTTAAAATCGGAGCTAAATCTTCTGCTGATAATCCATCCAGACTGGTAATACCAGCTTTTTCAAATGCATCGTTATTAGGTGCAAATAAAGTAAAGTTAGCTTCCTTATTAATTAATGTACTTAATAAATCAGCTTTAATAACTGCAGCGGTTAAGATCGAAAAATCTTTATTAAAATAAGCTGGTTCTACAATTGTATTTACAATATTCATTTCTTGTTCTGGAACCAAAACAGCGTCAATAATATGAATAACTCCGTTTGATGCCTCTATATTTGCTGTTGTAACAGTAGCATCATTAATTTTCACTGTGCTGCCATCAATTTTTACCATAACCTTATCATTGGCACTTAAAAGTGTAGCCGCCATTTGTCCATCGGTTAAGTCTGTAGACATTAAAGCTGAACCTGAAATAACGTGGTATTTTAAAAGTCTTTCAATTACATTTTCAGGAATATCCTCCAAATCCGATTGTCCAATAACACCCAATAAAGCAGCAAAAGCATCATTTGTTGGAGCAAATACGGTATAACTACCATCCATGCTTAACGCGTCTACCAAGTCCGGAAACATAGTTAAAGCTTCTGCCAGGACACTTAATGAAGGTGTTTGTGAAGCAATACTTACAATACTTGACTTTGGTAATTCAAAACCTTCCGGTAGCAATACTTCATCAATAAGGTGCACTATACCATTAGAAGCTTCGATATCAGCACCTACAACACTGGCAGTTTCATTTAACTTAACAGTATTTCCAAGCGTAACAGCAATAGTTTTTCCTGTAAGAAGTGTCTGTACCTGACCAGCAGTTAAATCAGTCGACATAACTTTTCCACTAACAACATGGTATTTCAATACATCAGCTAAAACGGATGGATTATTTAATAAAATATCCAAAACACCATCATCTAATTTATTAAATGCATCGTTTGTTGGAGCAAAAACAGTAAAGGGACCTGTCCCTTGAAGAGTACCTGCCAAATCAGCAGTTGTAATAGCAGTAACCAAAGTACTTAAATTTGAAGTTCCCTGAGCAAGAGCAACGATATTGTCCGTCGTCTTTAAATCCTGGTCTTTTTTATCATCTTCACATGATGTTAATGCAAAAACTGCAAAAAGGCTTAAAAAAATTTTTCCGATTGTTTTCATGACTTTAATTTTAATTAATAATTTCATTTAGATAACAAGAGGTAAACAGTAGAAAAATTATTTTGTTTAACTTTTATATGATTTTATTAAACATTATTTGTTTCATTCTAAATAGTGAATAGTCTGAAATTGTATATCCGGCAATAAATTTAACTACTCAAGTGCCGTGTATTATAAATTGTGCTATAGGCAAAATAAAGTAAGGATATGTGTCATTTTATTTAAGATCAAATAGACAAAAGATAATTAATTGCAAGCAACCTGAAACATGCAATAAAGCATAGATAATGAGACGTTTTTGAAGCACTAGCACATTTACTCAAAGCGTTTGAATCTTGATGTGAAAACGCTACAAAAGCCGCTACTTTTCATATTATGGGAACGATTTTACGCAAGCTTTTTAACTTAATAATATCTCACTTGTAATAAAACTTATGATAAACAATAAGGCGTTTAAAGTGTTTAACGTATTAATTAATTAATTAAACATTTTGGTTTGTATTATGAAAATCCAATAAAGAAGCAGAAATGGATAAAAAATTAAGTAACTTGGTAATAACAATATCCTTACTCTTTATTGGCTTTGTTTTTAATAGTTTCAATAATTCAAATTCGATGATTGATAAATCGACAGTTAAAGAATTAGACCTTGAAAAATACCTGGGTACCTGGTATGAAATTGCCCGTTACGATCATCGTTTTGAGCGAGGGCTTGCAGGTGTTACTGCCAACTACTCTATGCGAGACGATGGTAAAATAAAGGTGCTAAACAGTGGTTACAAGGAAAGTCTTTCTGGTAAATATTCAGAAGCTATCGGAAAAGCTAAAATTCCGGATCCAAAAAATGAACCTGCCAAATTAAAAGTCTCTTTCTTTTGGTTCTTTTATGGTGATTACTATATAATGGAACTCGACAAAAATTACCAATGGGCAATAATCGGTAGTAGCTCTGATAATTATTTATGGATATTAAGTCGCACTCCTCAGATAGAAGAAAGTCTGTACAATGAGCTCCTGGAAAAACTTGATGCCCGAGGATACGATGTATCAAAACTTATTAAAGTAGAACAGAAAAAATCAGTGAACTAATAATTTACAATTCAACTTATTATGAGTGTTAAAAGCATATTAATAAATTACGTATTAACAACTATTGTTTTCCTTATTATTGATTTGGTCTGGTTAGGGCTTATCGCTAAAAACATATACCAAAAATATTTAGGCAGCTTTTTAACTGACACTGTTAACTGGACTGCTGCCTTTGTATTCTACCTCATTTATGTTGTAGGAATATCCATTTTTGCCATCTACCCTTCGGTGAATAAAAATTCTGCTTTAAGTGCTATTATATTGGGGGCCTTGTTTGGTTTATTTACTTATGCCACTTACGACTTAACAAATTTGGCTACACTGAAAGACTGGCCACTTCCTATTGTTTTTATCGATATAGCCTGGGGAATTATTTTATCGGCAGCCGTAAGTTTATCCGGCTTTTACATTGTTAAATATGTTCATTAATTTTCAAAAGCGCAAATCTATGAACGCCTTATCTGATAGATTAATCAACGGTAAATATCTTTATTACGCATTTATTGCGGGAAGCAGGCAATTATTGCAGAATCAGGAAGAAATCAACCGAATAAATGTATTTCCTGTAAGGGATAAAGATACCGGAACAAACCTGGCATCCACAATTCGTGCAGTAATCGATACCATAAAACCTGATAAGTCCTATAAAAAAACGATCGGGAATATAGCAGAAGCGTCATTGATTGGGGCAAGAGGCAATTCGGGAGTAATTTTCGCACAGTTTTTATATGGTTTAAGCAATGAAACAAAAAACAAACGTGTAATTACTTTTCATGAATTTGCCGATAGCGTAAGAAATTCAATCCCGTACATGTACGAAGCCGTAGCCAACCCCGTTGAAGGTACAATGTTAAGTGTTATCCGTGATTGGTCCGATTTTTTAAGCAGTAAAAAAGAAGCATTACACGATTTTAAAAAAGTGTTTATCGATTCTATTACGGTGTTGGAAAAATCGTTGACCGAAACAACTTCAAAGCTAAAAGCCTTAAAAAAATATGGTTTTGTTGATGCAGGTGCCAAAGGATTTGTGGTTTTTATTAAAGGCGTAATTGAATTTATAAACAACAGGAATATCAGGAGTCTCACTTTGGAAAGAAGTGCAAATATTTCGCTGGTTCATGCAGAAGACATGGTGGATGATGATCTTAGTTTTAGGTATTGCACAGAAGCTATTCTAAAAAACCTGAAAATCAGTAATGTATCATTAAAACAGTTTTTATCCGGGCACGGCGATTCAGTTGTTGTGGCAGGTTCCGAAAATACATGCCGGATTCATGTCCACACCAATCATCCGGCTGAACTTTTTTATAAACTTAAAGATGCCGGAACCATTACTTTTCAGAAAGTTGATGACATGCAACGCCAACAGGAAATGATAACCAAAAGAAAATGGAACATTGCTTTAGTTACCGATTCCACTTGCGACCTGACACAGGAATTGATTGATTTTTATCAAATTAATATCGTGCCTATCAATTTAAACTTTGGAGACAACCATTACCTCGATAAAATAACCATCCAACCCGAGCAGTTTTACGATTTACTAGAGAGTAGCCCCGAATTCCCTAAAACATCCCAGATTAATGAACGCACTTTCACTAATTTATATGCTCACCTGGCCTCGCATTACGACGCAATAATTTCGGTACACCTCACCTCGCAGTTTAGCGGAACTTATGCAAACAGCATTAAAGCAGGGCAACGAATCGAGAAAGAATTTAAAAAACCGGTTTATGCAATAGACTCAAAAAATTTATCCGGTGCGCTTGGTTTATTGGTGCTCAAAGCCGCCCAAAATATTGAAGCGGGCAAAACGCCTGAATCGATTGTTAAATCGTTGGAAACCGATGTTACCAATGCTAAAATATTTGTGAGTGTCAAAAACTTAAAGTACATGATAAAAGGAGGAAGGGTCTCTAAACCAGCTGGATTTATTGCCAATGTTTTGGGTATAAACCCGGTAATTTCTATGAATGAAGAAGGTAAATCTATTTTGTTTGGAAAAACCTTTAGCCAAAAAGCCAGTTTGAATAAAATATTTAAACATATCGAAAAAATTAGTCACGGAAAATCGATTTGGAATTATATTGTTTTACATGCTCATAACCCGGAGGGAGCCCACAAGGCTGAACTAAAAATGATGGAAATCACCGGAAAAAAACCAGTATCTGTTGTTGATATTTCACCGGTTATTGGTATGCATGCAGGTAACGGTACCATTGCTGTTTCATTGTTGTACACTAATTAAAATTCAAGCTATGTTAACCATATTCTTAGAAGCCTCGTTTATCATTTTTATACTTGTTACCCTTTTATGGGTCGTAAGTGTAATTATTAAAAATGTGAGTATTGTCGATTTGTTTTGGGGAATGGGATTTGTAATTGTAAATGCTGTTTACTTTTATGTTTCGGGTGAGTTTTCTCTACGTAAGATTCTCTTGTTATTCTTAGTTACTTTGTGGGGGCTTCGACTTTCGATTTATCTGGCATGGCGAAACCTCGGCAAAGGAGAAGACTTCCGCTACCGTGAATTCAGGCGAAAATATGGTACTGAACGCTATTGGTGGGTTAGTTATTTTCAGACTTTTCTGCTACAGGGAGCCTTAATTCTATTTGTTTCGTTGCCATTATTGGGTGCAAATTCACAAACCGATTCTAATGAGTTAAACTGGTTAGATTATCTGGGCATTGTTATCTTTATTATTGGTTTTGTATTCGAAGCCGGGGGCGATTTTCAACTGGCAAGATTCAAGAAGAATCCAAACAACAAAGGCAAAGTTTTAAACACCGGCTTTTGGAAATACACCCGGCACCCCAATTATTTTGGCGATTCGACAGTGTGGTGGTCCTTTGCTATTTTTAGTATGGCTGCAGGAAGTTACTGGACAATAATTGGTTCCGTTGGAATGACCCTGCTCATTATTAAAGTTTCGGGAGTGGCATTACTCGAAAAGAGTCTCAATGACACCAAACCTCAATACCGCGATTATATTCAAAAAACAAATTCCTTTTTCCCCTGGTTCCCTAAAAAATAAAGATTATGGATTACATTTTAAAAAACATATGGTTAATCCTTTTTGTATTTTGGGGTCTGCCGCTTAGCTATTACCGAAGTAAATTTCGAAAAATCATTTACCAAACCGATAGTTGGATTATAAACATCAAACCAGTATTTTGGAAGGAAATCAAAGGTTTGTTTGGAAATATTTACCCCGATAATGTGAAATACAAAAGGTTCAGAAACTTTTATTTGTTTTACCTCATTATCTATTTTATTCTTTTTATATGTTACTTAAATTTTAACGACAAATCCAAAAGTATGGGAAAAATATCAGTAGGAAATAACATTCCTTCATTTGAATTAAAAGACCAAAACGGTAATTTGTTTCAGACAGATTCTGTTTTGGGCAGGAAAAATCTTGTTATCTATTTTTATCCTAAAGACGACAGCCCGGGATGCACCAAAGAAGCCTGTGCATTTCGCGATCAATTTAAAGTGTTTGAGGATGCGGATGCTTTGATTATTGGCATAAGTGCGCAGTCGGTTGAAAGCCATTTTAATTTTGCAAAAAAGCACAACTTAAACTATACTTTATTAAGTGATGCAGGAAACAAGGTCCGTAAGTTATTTGGCGTGCCGTCTAATTTATTTGGCCTGATTTCGGGAAGGGTCACCTATGTTGTTAACAAGGATGGGGAAGTGGTTTTTATGTTTAACTCACAAATAGAAGCTGAAAAACATGTTGAAGAGGCATTGCGTATCTTAAATGAAATAAAATGAATGCATAATAAGCTGGAAAATAAGAATACCGACCTTAAAAATTTATAAAGTTATGGCCTTTTATCAGTTCAATCGAGAGCAAATTATAAATACTTCCGTTGACGTATTATGGGATTTTATTTCTTCTCCTCAAAACTTAAAAAAAATCACACCAGATTACATGGGCTTTGATATTCGTTCTAAAAACCTACCGGATAAAATATATGAAGGAATGATGATTAGTTACATTGTAAGGCCTGCATTTGGAATAAAAACAAACTGGGTAACCGAAATAACACATATTAGAGATAAGGAATATTTTGTAGATGAACAAAGAGTTGGGCCTTATTCTTTATGGCACCATCAACATATCATTGAGCAGAAAGGAAAAAATGTATTTATGAAAGACATTGTTAGCTATAAACCGCCATTGGGCTTGCTGGGTAATATTGCCAACAAACTCATAATTCAAAATAAATTGAACGAAATATTTGAATACCGAACTAAAATTCTTGAAAGAATATTTCAACCATGAGAATCTGGTAAATTTATTCCAAATATTAAGATTTGAAAAGATTGGATGCCCGTTGGAAAATCACTTTATCCGCAAAGAATGTTTTGTCTGGTAAGATAAAGAGCTATAACGGCCTCGTAGGAAAACGCTTTGTAACAATATCACACCTCAGCAGCATTACCCAATCAAATTTGTTTCTTTCCAAAATTCCCATTACATTTATTTCCGGTATTGAAATTAAATACGAGCTGAACCACATGAAAACAAACATAAAAAATGAACCCGTTGAAGTTTTTGCAGGAACGACCTGGCAGGCAGGCTTGGTAAAAAGCCTGTTAGAAAACGAAGGAATCATATCTTTTCTGAAAGATGAGATTATCGGCACTTTAAATCCGTGGTGGACGGCACCGGGCGGAGCAGGCGCGGTAAAAGTGTTTGTTTCCGAACTGGATTATGATGCTGCCGGATTAATTGTGGAGGAATACCGGAAAAATTTAAAAGGAGATGAATAACGCCATTTCTCTCCTGCTCACAAAGTACACTTTGTCACTATCCATACAAATGCCGTAAGAATGCCGTATAAAATTCAATTTGAAATTTTGGAGGGAACGGTTTTGAATAATAATTTAGGCCTGAAATTTATAAAAAATGAAACGTCCATCTGACCATTAAAAAACTAAAATATAAACAGATGAAACAACCTGAATTAGGAAGAAAACTAGCCGGAGTACAGAAATGAAAAAGGACTTACGCAAGAACAACTTGCGGATATGACCGGAATAAACATCCGTACCATACAACGTATCGAATCGGGAGAAGTAACACCCAGAACCTATACACTTAATATCATTCTGGAAATTCTCGGGAAAGTTCCTGAGGACTTAAAAGATGAAAACGAACCGCTTGTTATTGAGAAACAAGGAATTGTAAAAACGGCATGGACTGCTGGAATAATATTGGCTACAGCCGTTAGTATTAATATTGTTCTGGTCATACTTCGGGACATTTTCGGTTTTCGGCAGGTAATACACATGAATGCATTGATTTATATGCTGAGTATTGTTTTGATATTTTTCTTTAACAGGGGACTGATCCATATCGGAAAAATACTGAATAATTCTCTGATAGCAGTAACAGGTATTGCCGGTATTATATTAACCGTATTTGTTAATATATTTCAAATTGCACGACTTTATGATCCTAACCCGTATATTATTATGCTTGCCAAAGTATCAATAGTATTAGTCGGATTGAACGGAATATTTTACGGAGTGGGCCTGCTGTTTCTTAAACGTTATTTACACGATCTGGCGCTGTTCACAGGAATTATGATGATATGCATATCGGCAATTGTAATGATCCCGATCGATTTCATTCAGTTTATTGTAGTTGTTTTATCAGTTCCCTGTTTACTACTGCAGGCACTGATCTTATACCGACTGCAAACTCAAAAAACAAATGCTTTTGCGTTTTCCTGATCATTATTTACCGATCCTTTGAAGTGAAGATGTGATGTCCCTACCTCTTATATAGTAAAAAGGTCCAGCTCTGTGTCGCTTCCGATTTGTTTTTTACCGGATTATCTTTTACATTTAGACCTTAAACGGTATCTGGATGCAGGGAATAATTGATATCAGTTGCAGACAGATTTAATTATAAAAAGCAATTGACAAACTTATTATACAGATGTTCTCCAAACAATTAATAAAAGTGTAACGCATAAAAATTGTATAACTAATTACTATGAGTTACCGCTTTAAGAGGTACATATATAACACATTATTGTAAATTAAGAATAAAGACATTGCAGAGGTTATGTATTATGCAACCGCCATTAAAACAGATATGCAAATCCTGAAAAATTAACAATAAAATATTCAGATATGAGAAAGATTGTTCTTTTAATTACGATCGGGGTAATTTTTACATTCAAACTTGAAGCTAAAAAAATAGAAGGAAAAATTTTTTTTGAGCATGATACAATGGACGTGATCTTTAATATTCCGGTCGATTTAATAACAGAGGAACCAAATTTTGAAAGCTTACAACAAAGAGTTAAATATTATGATTCGGAAGGGAAAAAACATATACTCCGTCCGGATGATGCAAAAGAATATCGTTTTAAAAGTTATCACAGAGAAATACGGATGATTTCGAGAAAAAACACGCTCGAATCAGGAAGACTGTTTTCAACCGGCAACAATATTTTTCTTCGATTGCAAGTAGATGGTTATCTTAAACTTTTTAATTATTATTTCACCCGAACTACAGCCGGGACCTTTAACGGGCCTACCGGCGCAATGAACTCCGGGACATCATATAGCTCTGAGAGATATGTTCTGCAAAAAGGTGATGATGTATTAAAAAGAACCAAAGGATTAAACTTCAAGAAGGATATGCAGGAATATTTCAGTGATTGTCCGAAACTGGCTGAGAAAATAGAAAATAAAGAGTTCCGTCAGTATGATTTAAGATCTATAGTCCGGTTTTACAACTCACAATGCCGGTAATTCATTTAATAAGATAATTAACTCCGCAAGGACAAATTGTTGGAAACCTGCATACATTGTCACACTGCCATCCTGTTCACACTGTTTACCTTTCTAAATTTGTTTTAACCTGAATATATTGTACATTAGGCTCTAAACGGTAGTTGGTAGTTAGGAAAATGAGGTGCCCGGAACATTAGGTAGATACAGACATAAACACATAGACTATAATAGCCATAAAGACAGGTTTGTTTATGGATATGTTTGACACTAATAGTGAGAAATACAACGCATGACAATAGGAATAAAATATATTAGATAACTCACCATACGGGATAAACGAGATGCAGAGCATTGCATTCGCCTCTTCTTACGTCAGTTTTTTATCAAAGAGGACTCTACCGCAATGTCAACTATCGCCAAGCTTCAACCATTAACAACAATTTAAATGGCAAAAAATACCTACTTAATGAAATTCTCTACATATAGCTCTTTGAATATTCTTAATATTGTATTTTAAAATTTATATATGAAAAGGTTAAAAATACAATGCTTTGTAATAATTAGTTGTTTAACACTAGTTCAACCGGGTTTCGGACAATCTCCATCATTTAAAACCTACATGAACCCTGTAATTCCTGGTGATCATGCGGACGCCTCATTAACAAAAATTGGAAATGACTTCTACACTTCCGGTTCTTCCTATAATCCAACACCGGTTATTTATCATTCAACCGACTTAGTTCATTGGGAAGCAATTGCCCAGCCGGTGAGCGCGGCATGGACCGGATATGGGGATGAACCTGGTGCAGGTTGTGTGGAGGGTTCTCTGGTTTATTATAATAATAAATACTGGGATTTTTTCTTTAACAGGAGCAATATGTTTTTTGTTACTGCTGATAAACCGGAAGGGCCGTGGTCTCTGCCAACAGCAGTGAAATGCCCACCAAGTGTGCCTGGCTTAGGCTACGATAACTCAATTTTTATTGATAATGATGGCAAATGGTACTTAGTGGTAAAAAATCTACAGGTTAATAATTGGATTGTAGAATTGGGAAATGACGGACAACCTTCAGGTTCAATTTATAATTTGACCTGGTTAAATCCTGCCCCTTCTTATCCATACAGTTGGGCTGAAGGACCTGTAATGTGGAAATATAAAGGTTATTATTACTATTCGTTTGCCATCAATGTGGGCGGAGGGCAAAAGGTTATGAGAAGCAAAAAACTTACTGACGATAAGGCTTCCTGGGAAATACTGGGCGATTTGTTTAACGAGAATGATCCTCGGAAAGCAAGCTCACTTTTTATAGATCCTAACCACAGTTCAGCTGTAGTTACTATCTATGATGGTACCTCCTGGGTAGCACATCCGATTTATGCTAAGGGCCAGTGGAAAGGACAAGGACGACAAGGACTTTTAAATGAGGTTCATTATGATTCTAATTTAAGACCTGTAGCTGATTACCCTATTAATCGACCCTTCATTGCTCCAAAATTGCCAAGTAGCGGTATACCATGGATGGTACCGAAATCCGATTTTTTTACTTCTGAAAAATTAAATCCTGAATGGTCTTTTTTGGGATATACACCGGAAGATACTCACTCACTTGCCGATCGCCCAGGGTGGTTACGCTTGTCTCCGAAAAGTAGTTTAAAAGCAAATACTGTTATTAAAATTGATGGGGAACATAATTACTCACTAATAACTCGTCTCGAATTCAATGCAAGGTCAACAAATGATGAAGCCGGACTTAGAATTATAAGAGGTGATGAAACAAAATATGTGAAATTATACAGTTCAATAAATGAGAATGGACATAAAGTAATAATTTTCAGTTTTGACAATACTAAATATGAGACCGAAAACACTGTGGGAAAATTAGTATGGCTTAAAATGATAAGGGTGAACCATAAAATAAGCGGGTATTATAGCAGCAATGGCAATGATTGGGTACAAGTTGGTCAAAACATAGATATAAGTGCGATCGATTCGTATACAGATCCGGGCTTTCGGGTTTGGGAAGGAACCAGACAAGGTTTATATGTTCAGGGCAGTGCTGCATATTTTGATCTATATATATATCGCGATGCCTATTCGCCAATAATGGCTGTTTGTCCTGCAAACCAGTATGGCACCAGTGCAATTACCAGGACTGATAGTATTTATCCTCTCGACAGTATTCATAATAATGACTGGGCATTATATGCCGGCGTTGAGTTTGGAAATGTGGAATATAATAAGGCATCTGACTCAATTCAAATTATTGCATCAAGTGCTACCAGCGGAGGTATTGTAGAAGTATGGCTCGATTCAATAGATACAGGAAATAAAATAGGAAGCTGTAATATAAGCAACACTGGAAGTTGGAATACTTTTAATACTTTTTCAGCAAGGGTAAGTCAGATAACCGGCAGGCACGATGTTTATCTGAAATTTACCGGAACCGGAACTAACAGGCTTTTCAAAATAAAATGGTTGAAATTTATTGCAACCCAGAAACCTTTATCAATTGATAACGAAGATGGAAAACTTAACAATACTGTTGCTGTTTATCCAAATCCGATAAATAGCGAGTTGAATGTAAAACCTGAAAATGAATTCAAAGCACTGAACATCTCCAATGTGAAAGATAAACTGATATTCGGGAAAAGTTTAAATGAAAATATAAGATTACCCCTTCATCTCCGTCTCCTGGCGAGCATGAATATGTTGTGAGTTTGTAAATTCCAATTTTAATTTGCAGATAAAATCTATTGAATTATTTTTATAAACTTTATCTTGCAGAAGATAATATCAGAACCAGAATAATGAAGGAATTATTTACCTACTAAAAAACTGAAATAGCATGAAAATACTTAAATCATTAGCGGGACTGCTGGTAGTTACCGGATCGCTCCTGCTGAGCACGAATATCAGTGCACAAAATCCGAATTTTTATATTTTTCTCTGTTTCGGACAGTCGAACATGGAGGGACAGGGAACAATAGAAGCACAGGACACAACGGTAAACAGCCGCTTCAAGGTATTCCAGGCACTTGATTGTCCGAACCTGGGCAGGGTGAAAGGAAAATGGTACACGGCAGTTCCTCCCACATGCCAATGTAATTCAAAACTCTCACCTGCCGATTATTTTGGAAGGACCCTGGTTGAAAACCTGCCCGACAGTATTACAGTAGGTATTATCAATGTGGCAATTGGCGGTTGCGATATACGGATATTCGATAAGGATATATACCAGGATTACGATTCAACCTATAAACAAAAATGGTTTACCGACAAAGTAGCCGCTTATAAAGGAGATCCTTACAAGTACCTGATTGACCTTGCCAAAGAGGCACAGAAAGACGGTGTTATAAAAGGGATCCTCCTGCACCAGGGTGAAACAAATACGGGACAGGTAGAATGGTTATCGTATGTGAAGAAAATTTATAATGATATGCTGACCGACCTTTCGTTAAACGCCGCTTCGGTACCGCTTTTGGCCGGAGAAGTTTTGCAGGCGGACAGCAGTTGCTGTGCAAGTATGAATCCTATAATCGATCGGCTTCCGGACTCTATTACCACAGCACATGTTATTTCATCTCTGGGTTTACCCGGGAAAAAGGACCATGCTCATTTCAACTCCGAAGGATACAGAATATTCGGCAAACGATACGCAGACGAAATGTTGTCTCTCATGGGATATAAGGCTGATGACGAGAAAGAATAATTAATGGATTTCAAAATATGAATAAGGAACGAATGATTGAAATATATTCGGGTACCTTATGGGAAGCTGAAATGATCAAAAGTTTGTTGGAATCAGCCGAGATTGATTCATACCTTAGAAATTCAGTTCTGAGCTCATATGCTTTTGAACCAATAAGATCAGAAAGTGTAAAAGTGATGATTTCTGATTCGAATTTACAGAGAGCACAAGAGATTATTGATGATTATAATAAATCAAAATAATTACCCGGCATCTGTTCCCGAATTAAAGTAAAAAACAAAAAACCGGTTCAAGCTCAATGTAGTGTAGCTTGGACCTTTTTTGTTTTTGGGCTATATCAGTCTTCCCGGTAATTTGTGTTTCATAACAATACCTCATATTTGGATATCGTAAAACAAAAGCCTTATAAAGGCATACGCCGAACTGGTATAACTTGTTGATCTGGCCAGCTGACACGAAACATGTTTTGCGGAAATCCCGTGAAGACTTGCAACACCTTACTTCAGGTTTTAAATGAGTTGAGCGAATTTGCTCCGGCAATCTCAGATTTAAAAATCGTTGAGCAAATTTGCGCGAGCTAATTTCGCGTTTAAAATGGGTTGAGCAAAATTGCCCAGGTAATTTCGGAATTAAAAAACACCTGTGCAGACATGCAAAACCATTTTTCAGGTTTAAAGTAAGCAGCGCAAATTTGCGCGATCAATTTCAGGTTTGAAATGAGTTGAGCAAATTTGCGCGGGCTTGTTTTAATGTATATTTGAGTCTTTTCAATTAAAAATATTGGTATATTAACTTTTTTCCTGCTGTAGATTTGGGTATTAAACAAATTCATTGACGAATAACAATCAAACCAACAGGAACCCACCTGAACCGGAAATAATTTGTGCATAATTGTAGAGACACGATTAATCGTGTCTCTACAATCGCCGGAAACGATAACATTCCAATGGTGAAATTCACCAGAAAAGGGAAAGACAGAATGAAACGTTTAAGGAATTACCCCAGGAACAATAAAAACCGGTTTATACCATCCAGCAAAAAATTCGTCAAGTCGTATTCTGACAACATTCACCCACCTCTCTTTCGCCCCCTCGCTCACTCGCCCATTCTTTCCCTCGCTCTCACCCGTCACCTTGTCACCTAATTATTAACAGGCATGTTTATAAAAATGATTTGCTTTTTAGCTGATTATCATGTACATTTATTTCCTGTACCGCAGTTGGAAATTGAGGAAAGAAAGGACAGGGCAAGAAAATATAACTACCGACGTCATGTACACGCATATTTCAAATTGTAAATTGAAAAGCACACCTTTAAAAAGCTATATGAAAAATAAACACAATACGCTTATATAATGTTATGCGCCAAATAAACTCAAAAAATCAACTAATATCATAATTTATGAAAAAACTAATTTTATTATTAATTCCTTTTCTTTTATCCTCTTGTTGTCAAAAAACTGATTTAGAATTGCTTAATGATTTTTGTATCAAACTTATGAAACTTGATTCTTATGAATATTCTGTAAGTCATGAAATATACAGAAGTTATTTAGATAAATCTACGATAAGAAAAGGGACTGCTTATTTCGAAAAAAATCAAAATGATTCTGTAGTTGGTTATAACTATTACTTTGATATTATGAGAGAACCATATCACTTCGTATCCTTTTATTCAGGAGACAAAGAAATTAATATGCGATTAAATGACAGTACTGCATATTTTAGGGACATAAAAAAGCTCCCTATATATAAACGGATAAATCAACCATTATTCTGTGAATCAATTCTCTCAATTCTTAAGTGGATTTCAAATGATTCTATTGAAAACAGTATAAAAGATTTAACTTCAAAAGATACTGTCGTACAGAATGTAAAATGCAAACTATTTTCATTTAACTTTTCTGAAATAAACTATAATTGGTGGAATGATAGGGAAAAAGGGAATAATATTCATAATATAAAAATTGCTTTTGATTCTAAATCAGGCATTCCAGTTTATCTATACAGTAAAGAACACTTAATTGATGATTCTAATAAACCTGCGGACGATTATTATCTTTCTCATGTGTATTTTAGCGATTTTAGCGAAGTTAAATATCCAAAGGAGCAATTAACTGTAGAAAACGTACCTGAATATTTCCATTGGGGAATTACAAAACAAAAGTTAGAAAAAAGTATGTTGGCTCCAGATTTTAAATTGCCAAATACAAAAAATGAAATTAAAGATTTAATGGCTTTTAGGGGTAAACATGTTCTATTAGAGTTTGGTTTTATTGGTTGTGGACCTTGCAAAGCTTCAATTCCCAAAATGAATCAGATATCTGAAAGATATTCAGAAGACAAACTTAAAGTAATTGGAATTAATCTATACTGTGATAATATAGATAAAGTATCTCAATATAAATTAAAGAATCATATAAACTATGAATACCTAAAAGGAAATGATGAAATAGCAAAGAAATATAAAGTACATTCTGCTCCAACAATATACCTAATCAATAAGGATGGACAAATAATTTATTCAAGTAATGGATTGAATGATAAAGAATTAGACTTTATTTTACAAAAAACATTCGGCGCATAACATGCAATATAGCCAAATAGGGTTTTAGGGGTATGCGAAACTCATCACCCGCATCAAGTTTATTTTCGGCTGATAATGTCGTTCTCCGCATTCTCTTTCAGGCCATATCGCGACCGTTTATGGCCAATAAACTACCAAAAAGATATAATATGATTAAAACGTTTAAGATTATCTGCTTCTTTTTATTTTTAATTGGTTGCAAATCGGAGAAACCTGAAGAATTAAATTATAGTATTATCAATATTAAAGGAACAATACACAGTGATTATAAAAAATCCTTTACACTGTTTACAAGGAATATATTAACGGATGATTCTGAAACACACTTGATTGATATTGACAAAACAGGTAGATTTGAATATAACCTGTCCATTGATTATCCTCAAGTTATTTTCTTGCAACTTCAAACAAATAGGAATACACCTGTTTTTGTGTATCCCGGAGATAGTATCTCTGTGGAATACTCAGACACTTTAATTATCACATACTCAAACCGAAATTCTCAAGAATTTGACCATAATTTAAATTTGGTTGAAAATATGTTGGCAGAAATTGCTACACCCGTGCTGAATCCAATAGAATATCAAAAAATATCGGAAATTGAACTTAAAAGAAGAATTGATTCTGTCACAGAAGAGTTGAATCAAGGCCTAAAATTGATTTCAGCTAAAAATAACTTATCTAACTATTTCATTAGCATTGCTCAAAATGAAATAGATTATGCTATTACTTCATCAATTGCAGATTATGATATTTTTAATAATTCAGTATTTAAAATTAAACGTGATATTCCAGATTCTTATTATTACCTATCAGACTCACTGGTTTCTCATTACAATGAACTAATATTGACCTCTAATGCTTTTAGATTTTTCAATGCAATGCAATTCAGATATTCCATTGATAATATCAATAACATATTAAAACTCAAATCATCATTAATACATGATATTTTTCTTCTTAAAGCTATAAACCAAGCTATAACTAATAAAGATTTTAATAAAGCAAAAGAACTTATTGATTTAGAATTTCCTTCAATTTCAAATCAAGCATTGAAGGATGAAACTATGCATAGATACCTCGTATCTTATAATATTTACAAAAATCCCTCATATTCAACAGCAAAGCTAAAATCATTGGCTAGTAAAGATAGTACTGGAATATTGAAAGAAATTACAAGCACATACCCTGGTAAAGTCTTATATTTAAAATTTTGGGCACCATGGTGTGGACCGTGTATGGCACAACTACCTTATGTAAAACAGATTGAAAAGGAGTTTAATCCTGATGATTTTTTAGTTGTTAATTTATGCGTATCCTATCCTAAAGATAAATGGAAAGCTGTAATTAAGGAGTATAATATTTCGGGGATACATTATCTGCTAAGTGATAATCAATACAATGAGTTTCGGACTTTGCTAAATATACAAGGGATTCCAAGATATGTACTGATAAACAAACAAGGAGATATTATTGATAAAGATGCTCCTATTCCAGGTGATGATATACTGCAAGGGCTAAACTATAGTTTAGTTGATAAGGTTAAAAAACTGATTGAGAACAAATAATTACTGGCCATAATCGAGATGGCTGACGGACTAAGTCCGCCAGTACACCTCGCACACCACTGTATCCCGAAAGCTTTCGGGAGGTCTCGCCTACCTGCCGGCAAAGGCAGGTATACATCGGGATGAAGCAACTTTTTCGTAGTATGAAAGTAAAGATTCATACCCTCTTTTGCGTAATCTTTCAAGCGTTATTGTAGTTCCCAGTATAGGGCTTTGCTCCTGCGCGTAAAGGATACCGCCAACGAGTTACCATTAAACGTTACGTGGCAGTTTAGGGTGGATTTGTAGGGAATTGTATTATATTTTGTAACTTTAAGACATGAAACCAAGATTATATTTTGATACTTCAGTTTTTGGCGGAGTCTTCGATGAAGAATTCCAATCTGATACACAAAAATTGTTCGATATGGCTTTTGACGGTCAGATTGTGTGCGTTTATTCAGATTTGACTATTAGTGAATTAGAAAATGCACCTCAGACTATAAAGGATTATTTTACAAATTTGCCAAAGGAAGTGATTGAAAAAACTGAAGTTACGGAAGAAGGCAACAATCTTGCAGAAAAATACCTTGCTGAGAAAGTAGTAGGAAGAACAAGTTTTGACGATTGTCTTCATATTGCAACTGCAACTTTGAACAAAGTAGACTATCTGATAAGTTGGAATTTTAAACATATTGTGAACGTATTTCGGATACGTGGTTATAATTCAATAAACATTCGAGAAGGATACCAACAACTTGACATACGTTCACCTAAAGACATTATTGACCATGGAAACGAAAATTAAGAAGAAAACTTTTGATACGGTGAAATTTTTCCGTCAAGAGAAAGAACGAATCGCTCAGGAAACAGAAAAAATGACTTTTGAGCAATTAAAAGCATACTTGACAAATAAAAGCAAGTGGGCTAAGAAAGATTAAAACCGCTACATAATCGAGCCAGACCGCACCTTGCGCAAGCGTCACCGCTTGCACCCTACACCAGCATAAGTTTGTTAGCATTGAGGCATTTCAGTAACAAAACATACAACAAACCCAAAGTACAACTGAGCATTCCGGCCTTTAATTTCAACCGGCACAGGTAATTTTACCTGTCAATGATCCAGAGTGGGGTATAAAATAAACTATACTAAAAGGGAAAATTACTAAATTGACACAATTATGAAAAAATGGTGAGTATGTGTTACATTCTTACAGATTAACAGAAAATTAATACATTCTTTTTAAACAAATCTGTCTTATTCCCGTTTTTCAAATGAAAATTTCAGTAATAATGATCAATTGAAATCTTTGTTTGTTTACCTTCTATTTTATAATTTTAATACGATATTAACCGGGAAAATAAAAAATATACATACTTCACTATGCAAAAGACTTCCTCCGATGCTCCTGCCTGTGAGATCTGCCATCAGCAAAAAGATACAGAATCGCTTTTTCCGCTGGAACTGGTAAGACCGGCGTTACTTAAATTCATCAAATCAAAAGAACCGGATTTAGATCCGGCAGGGTATATCTGCATGACAGACCTGAACCTTTACCGGACCAGATACATGGAACATGTAATGAAAACCGGTAAAAAGGAAACAAAAAAACTCGAGAAGGAAGTTATCGAAAGCCTTAACGAACACGAAACACTTTCGACGAATATTAATACGGAATTTATAAAGGACCTGACCTACGGCGAACGGCTGGCTGATAAAATAGCAATGTTCGGGGGCAGTTGGAAATTTATCATCTTCTTTGCGGTAGTGCTGGTTGTATGGATAGCCATTAATACCATAGTCCTGTTAAAAAAACCCTTCGACCCGTACCCTTTTATACTTTTAAACCTTATTTTATCGTGTATTGCCGCCATCCAGGCGCCTGTGATCATGATGAGCCAGAACCGGCAGGAATCGAAGGACCGGTTACGTGCCGAGCATGATTACAAGGTGAACCTGAAAGCAGAACTGGAAATACGGCACCTGAACGAAAAGCTCGATTACCTGCTGGTGAAACAGTGGCAACGCTTATTGGAAATACAACAGTTCCAGACGGAGATCATGGAAGAAATTTTAAATACCAAAGAACACAAATAATTATCTATGAAAAGACGATTCAGATTTTTCGTATTTGTCCGCAATCCATATTTTTGGAGAATTTCACTGGCCTTCTTATTTATTGCATTCCTGATCTATTTTGTAAAAAACGAACACTTAGAACTCTTCAGCATCCGCGATGAACTGGAACGGGCAAGGCCCTTACTCTTAATTGCCGGTATATTGATAACAATTCTGTATGTATGGATGCAGGGGCTTCTTTATGTATACAGTTTCAGGGCCATCAACCAGCAACTCAGTATATCTTCTGCCATTCTCATTTTTCTGAAACGCAATTTCATTGGTGTATTTTTACCGGCAGGAACATTTTCCTCGCTTACCTTTTTCAATAAAGAATTGGAGAACCAGAAAATAAGCCCTACACAGGGATACTACGGATCTTATTTATTTGTCGTCAGTTCACTAATATCCGTTGCAGTGGTAGCCGTTCCGGCCCTCATTGTGCTTTTTGCCAGTAAAGGGATCCGGTCGGTAGAAATTTATGCATTTGCAGCCCTGTTGTTTTTTATCCTGTTACTGGTTTGGGCCATTAATTCAATGATCAAAAAAGGATTGTTGTACCGGATGATCGCCCGGTTCCGGCCCGACTGGACTGTTATTTTGGAAGAGTTGCAGGCACAGCATTTCAACCGGGGATGGTTTGTTAAAGCCAGCCTTGTTTCTGTTGGGATAGAAGTCACGGGGATTATTCACCTTTACATAGCCATGGCTGCGCTGGGAATTGAACCATCGTGGGCAGCTGCCCTTATGGGATACGTTATTATGGTGTTGCTGCTAAGCGTATCGCCTGTATTAAAAGGGTTGGGGGCCATTGAAATTTCGATGACCTACATGCTTACCCGTTATGGTTTTTCCACAATAGAAGCAGCATCGACCACCCTGTTGTTCCGGTTTTTTGAATTCTGGTTACCCTTATTCGCGGGCATATTTGCATTTGTGCTAAGAAAAGGGGGATTGGTAGTGAGGGTTTTACCGGCCATTATTATATTTTTCCTGGGACTGGTAAATGTCATATCGGCAATGACACCTGCAATTCCGGCCCGGTTAAGGCTTATCGAAACCTGGGTCTCACAGGATGTGGCACTGATATCCAATTACGCCGTTATGATCTTCGGCGTTATCCTCATCGGGCTTTCCATATACCTGTTTATTGGTACCCGGAATGCCTGGAAACTGGCCGTTATACTAACATTTGGCTCTTTGATAGGCCATCTTATTAAAGCCATCGATTACGAAGAAGCAACTTTTGCCCTGATAGCTTTTGTCTCCCTAATCATAACACGAAAATCGTATTATGTAAGGAACGATATTCAATACCAGCGAAAAAATATTGCCAATATTCTGATAGCGATTATAAGTATTTTCGTGTATTCAACCATCGGCTTTTACTTTTTGCACAAACGCCATTTTGGTATCGATTTCAGCCTGAAGGAATCGGTGGAGAGTTTCGTGAAGATCTTTTTCCTTTTCGAACCGAATGTATTAACTCCCAGGACCCTGTTTGCAAAAGGTTTCATTAATTCCATTTATCTTTCCGGCTCCCTGGTAATATTATATGCATTGTACACTGTATTCAGGCCTTTGAAAAATAAAACAGAAGAACTGAAAGTAGAAAAACAAAAGGCACTCGATATACTTGACAAATATGGAAAATCACCGCTGGATTATTTCAAAACGTATTCTGATAAATTATTGTTTTTCAGCGAATCCGGAAACTGTTTCCTGGCTTACCGCACCGCTTCCAAATACGCCGTGGTATTGGAATCACCCGTAGGGTCTCCCGATGAAATCGAAAACATCATACGTGAATTTGATGACTTCTGCCAGGACAATGGACTTAAAAGTTTTTATTACAGAGTGGGTGAAGAATCCCTTCCCCTGTTTGAGAAACTGAACAAGAAATCGTTGAAAATCGGACAGGAAGCGGTAGTTGATCTCTCAACTTTTACTACATCGGGCACCAGCAAACAGTCGCTGCGTAACGCGATGAACAAAGTGGAAAAAGCCGGATACACCCTTAAAATATATAAACAGCCGGTAAAAGAAGGACTGCTTCAAAAACTGAGACAGGTTTCGGATGAATGGCTGGAGGATAACATAAAAGAAGAAGTTGTATTTACACAGGGATATTTCGAGCCCGAGATACTCAAAAATTGCACCCTGCTAACAGTGGAAAATGAAGAAGAAAAGGTAGTGGCCTTTGCAAACCTTGTCAAGGATTATGTTCCCGGAGAAGCCACTTACGACCTGATCAGGAAATCGACAAAAGGACCGAATGGGGCACTGGATTACCTGATGATAAAAATGTTCGAGTATCTTAAAAGCGAGGGGTACAGAACTGTTAACCTGGGACTGGCACCATTGGCCGGAATAACAAAACCGAAAAACCTGACGGAACAAACGATCACATTTGTACGCGACCGGCTGAAACAAATGTCACGGTTCAAAGGATTGTATCATTATAAAGATAAGTTTGAACCTTTGTGGGTAGATAAATTCCTGGTGTATGACGATCCGTTCGACCTGATCCAATTTCCGATCGTACTTTCGAAAGTTTCGCAGCTTAAGGAGCCTTTCTTTTAAACTTACTATGGCGCAAGACTTGCTCCATTATAGTTATTTACACGAAACTGTCCAAAAAAAAGTCGACAAAAAATATGCAATTATTTCCTTTGCGAACCTTTGCGGTTTCTCTGCGTTCTGACATTTTGTCGGAACTTTGCGTAATAATTATAAGTAGCTGTTATGCAGAGTTTCACGAAGAAATCAAACACAAAGGATCGCAAAGGCTTTTGGAATACTTCGTATCCTTTTATAATAATTAATTAATATCAAACCTTAACCATCTGCCCGGCTACTAAGTTATAAACATGCTCTTTCAGTGATTCATAGGTATGGTTAACCGGGTATACGGGTTGCAGGAATTTTACTGATATTTTTCTGAAAGGACGGGGAAATCGAGCCCCTTTTGGAAGTGCTTCAAAAGCGCCATTAATTACCACTGGTATCACGGGAACATTCAGCTCATGACTCAGAATGGCAAAAGTTTTCTTAAACCTCCCCAGCGATCCGTCATTTGTTCTGGTACCTTCGGGAAAGATGATCACATTTTTGCCCTTCTCCAGCAAAGCCGCCATTTTCTGGATCGATAACTTCAGGTCCTTATTAATGTCCATGATGATAATGTTGTTACGATTAGCCAGGAATTGCAGCCAGCGTTTTCTCCAGTGTTTCTCCTTAGCATAAAAATAAGTCTTGCGCATCAGTTTGCGTTTTAAAAAGGAAGCAACAAAAAAGCCGTCGAAAAAACTCTGATGATTGGGTGCAATAATACATGGTCCATCGGGAATATTTGTCTGCCCCTCCCCTTTCACGCGAAAATACAATTTCAGAAAGGCTTTGGATAACTGGTTAAATAAATTATGTGTAAACCAGGTCTGCGGTAAAGTAATATGTACTTTTTCTTTCAGAATTTCAGCCCAGTTAATTGTTTCCGGATTAATTCGTGTCTTATTCTCACGGATATACTCACTCAATTCCAGTACAGACTTAAATCCGGCTAATCTTTCTTCAGGTAGCTTAACTCCGAATGTGTTTTCAATAAAAACCAGAAATGCTATTTTACCCAGCGAATCGAGGGCAATGTCCATTTCAAGGTGATCTCCCGGGTAAACGGCCGTTTCTGTTTCATTCTCCAGAAAATCCTTTATGGTCAGGTATTCTTGAAACTCGGGTTGTTTAAGTTCAATTTGTTTTTCCCTTTTACCCTTTTCGGCTATTTCCGCGAATTTATATCGCTGTAACTTTTCAAGGCGTGTCTTCGGCAACTCTTCATCTACCAAAACAAATTTCATAATTTTTTTATAGGGCGACACTTCCTGGTTGTATTTGTCAATGATGTTCCAGCGGATATATTCCTCCAAATTATCAATTCCGTCGTATTTCATCTTTGCTGTATCAGGAAAGATTAATACCTGAAGTATGTCATTTTTTACAAAAACTCCCGCTTCTTTAACATAATTGGAAACAGCTTCCAGCTTGTTCTCAGCCTCCACCGGGTTAATATTTTTACCGTTGGAAAGAACAATGATCTCTTTTTTCCTGCCGGTAATAAATATATGTCCCTGTTCATCCAGGTAACCCAGGTCACCAGTGTGCAACCATCCGTTTTTCAGTATATCTCCTGTCTCTTCAGGGCGGTTGAGATAACCTTTCATAATATTCAATCCGCGGGCTACAATTTCCCCATCACGTATTTCAACTTCCTCACTGGGTATCGGTTGTCCCGCAGAACCTTTTTTAAAGTCTCCCGGCCGGGTAAAAGTAATCATAGGCGCCGCCTCTGTCATACCATATCCTTCCAGAATTTCAAAACCCAATGCCATAAAAAAGGTTGAAATCTCAGCATCAAGTGCTGCTCCACCGCAAACAAGATATTTTATACTGCCGCCAAAAGCATTATGTATCTTTTTAAAGATAACCCTGGAGAACTTAAGTGAATGTGTAAGTTCTGCTATCCTGAATAAAAATCCTGCAATTTTGCTGGCATCTATTTTTTCCTTTATCCCCCGTTTCAATACTTTATAAAACTTGGGAACACCAATTACTATTGTAACTTTATTGTTTTGCAGCGTATTGCGTACATCTTCCGAATTGAGTGAAGGGCAAATAACTATGGCCGATCCCATGAAAAGCGGGATAACTAAAGTTCCCTGTAGCGGAAAAATATGATGCATTGGGAGCATGACCATAACCCGGTCATCAGAGGTGAATATACG
The DNA here is from genome assembly GCA_963748095.1 of uncultured Bacteroidales bacterium. Classification (GTDB taxonomy): domain Bacteria; phylum Bacteroidota; class Bacteroidia; order Bacteroidales; family UBA10428; genus CAVVIO01. Next base: position 43,047 of record CAVVIO010000026.1, on the reverse strand, counting down.
AACGTCTCTGGATACCGAATGGATGTTGGAAAGCAGGTTTTCATATGTAAGCATTACCCCTTTTGGACTCCCTGTAGTACCCGAAGTATATATTATTACGGCTGTATTCTGCATGTCCGGCTCAAAAAGAAAAGCTGTAGCTAATGCCTTTTGTTGCATAACTATTTCATCCAGTACAATAACATCCGGTTTATGACTTATACCCTCCAGGGCTTTATTCAGTGCGGGTAAACGCTCTTTCGAACAACAAACTATTTCCGGTTTACAATCCTGTAATATATAGGCAAGATCTTCTGTTCCCGACATAAAGTCTACCGGTACAGGAACTGCATTATTCTTCCAGATAGCATAAAAGGCATAGATCCACTCCAGTCGGTTTTCTGAAAAAATAACTACATGGCTGCCTTTCCTGACTTTTAAAAGGCTGGCAAAAAATGTGATCCTTTCCAGTAGTTCTTTGTAGGTGATCTCTATCCCTCCGGCAATTATTGCCACCTTATTATGGTCTCTTAAAAACATATATCAGTTTAAAAAACATATCAAAATTAAGAATATAATTGATCTTCCTTCCAAATAGAATCAATATTATGCTACTCGAACGAAAGATGGTCTCTTTTATTTTAGATGATTATTTAACAAATAGCAGGAAATGGAGAGATGATTTTACACTAGAAGAAATTTTCCTTTTCAGACATCGGCTGTTACCAGGGTCATGATACGATCTATCTGTTTTTGTTTATTCACTTCACGCAGGCTTCGTGCCGTATTGGTAAAATACTGATGACTGGAAATAAAGCGGATCTGCAATTTATTCCATTCAGTAAGCGATTCAATATTTCCCCGTTCTTTCAATTCATTGTACAGTGAACTGGAAATAGGAATCATATCGCTCCTGCCCAGGTAATCCAGATCAGCATCACACATTATCTCTTCCAGTTTATTTCTTGGTTCCGGAGGCATTTTCGTCGCCAATATAAGATCAGAAATTATTGCTATCTGGCTTTGGGTATAATAATAGTCTGGCAGCATCTCCTTCGCAATTTTTATACTGAAGTACTCGTGATTATTATAATCAACGATATGTCCGCTATCGTGAAACAAGGCAGCAGTTTTTAGCAATACCAATTCTTCGTCGGTCACTCCTTCCCCTATTCCAATCAATTCAACCTGCGTAACAACATCAACAGTATGTTTAACATTATGATAATACAGATTTCTGGGTAATTCCTTTTCAAGTTTATCCAAAATCAACTCCTGTAAATCGGTAAACTGAATTAAACTGAAACGTATACTGAATTTTTTATTGGGAATAAGTCCTTTCCCCTGCAGGGAAAAATTGGATTTGATTCCTTTTACCGTATACATCAAAAGATCGCCTTTGTACTTAACCGGCATTTTCCCGTAATATTCACAATTAATCAAATCCTTTACCAACTCATAGGTAGTCTCGGAGATTAAAATCTCTCCTCCCTTGCAATACGACCGGATACGGGTAGCCATATTTACGGTATCTCCTTTGATATCATAACTGTTCTGTTTTCGTCCTCCGTTAATAGAAGCTACAATCGGGCCTGTATGTATGCCGATCTTGAGTTCCCATATCTTTTTATCATAATATACGCGTTGTAAATCCCGTATGTAAAACTGCATCTCGATAGCAGCTAGTATCACTTTTATCGGGTTGGTAATATTTTTCTGGGGAATACCACCTACACACATGAAAGAATCACCTATGGAACGTGCATTCTTTATTTCATGTTTTTCAATGATCGATTGTAATAAAATAAAGATTTCATCCAGATTATCTACCAGCATCTTGCTGTCCATATCAGAAGATATTTTATTAAATCCCTGAGTTTCGGCAAATAAAACAGTAGAAGTCTTGTATTTTATGTTTTTTGTGATTTTAGTATGCGAAGCTTGTATATCCTTATTCGAATTTTTGCTTTGTACTAATAATTTTTCAAATTTACCAACTTCGTTCGATAGGTGTTCTATCTGTTCATGTAGTTTTTCGTTTTCCTCTATCAGTGATTTATTCTGACCAATCAGATCAGCTAAATGCTTTAAAAAGCTTGTTTTCTTTTTTTCCATTAATTCCGAATGGGTATTTGCGATTAAAAAGTACTAATTTTATACGCTTATTCCAAAACATAGTTATGAATTCAGCGAGTTATCTACTTCTTGCAGCCTTACTTTTATCAAATAATTTGAAGGGCTTATCACAAAACAGTCAAAAAAAGGATCGGTTTACCATTATGTTTTACAATGTGGAAAATCTCTTTGATACGATAAACGATCCTCATAAACTGGATGATGAATTTACACCAAACGGTTCCAAAAAATGGAATTCTGAAAGATACAATAAGAAAATCGACGATTTGTCGAAAGTTATCGCTGCTGTAGATTCCGTTGAACTTCCGGAAATTGTCGGCCTGGCGGAAATCGAGAATGACGCTGTATTGCAGGACCTGATCTCCACGAAGGGGCTGAAAAAAGGAAAATATTCAGTCGTTCATGAGGAAAGTCCCGATATCACGGGGGATTGATGTTGCATTGCTTTACAGGAGAAAAGCTTTCAGAGAAATATCACATAAGACATTTCCGGTACTTGATAGTTCCGATAAAAAGTTCAAAACAAGGGACATTCTTTACGTGAAAGGAATTGCAGAATCTACCGACACCCTGAATATTTTTGTAAATCACTGGAGTTCGAGAATAGGGGGAGATGCAAAAACAGAACCCAAACGACTGCTATCGGCTGTTATTCTCCGGCATGCTGTAGATTCCATCCGAAACATTTCACCAACTGCCAATATAATCATCATGGGTGATTTTAATGATGAACCTACAAATAAAAGCATAAACAGGGTATTGATTGCTTCGGATAAACGAAAAAACATTTACAATGATGACCTGTTTAACCTCATGTACGACATGCATAATATCGGCAATGAGGGAACTTATTATTACAAAGGCAACTGGAATATGCTTGACAATCTCATTGTTTCCTATTCACTGTTAAACCAGGAAAAAGGATTTAGCACCGGGTACAATGGCGGACGAATATTTAAACGGGACTGGATGCTTTTTCACGATAAGAAAACCAATGTAGATGTACCAAACCGTACTTATGGCGGTAAAAACTATTACGGAGGGATCAGTGACCATTTACCTGTTTTTGTAACATTTAAAAGAAACAGACCCTGAAAATTGCTATTCCTATTTTATGAAATTTAAAATTACAAGTGATTATAAACCAACAGGGGATCAGCCCGATGCAATACGACAACTGGTGGAAGGAATCAACAGCAATGTTCCTTTTCAGACTTTGTTAGGTGTAACCGGATCGGGAAAAACATTCACTATAGCTAATGTAATAGATAAAATTCAGCGGCCTGCACTGGTATTAAGTCATAATAAAACCCTTGCGGCCCAGTTATTTGGTGAATTCAAGCAATTTTTTCCGGAGAATGCCGTGGAATATTTCGTTTCGTATTATGATTATTACCAACCGGAAGCATATCTTCCAGTTACCGATACCTATATAGAAAAGGACCTTTCCATCAATGAAGAAATTGAAAAATTACGATTAAGTACCACTTCTTCCTTGCTATCGGGAAGAAAAGATGTCATAGTGGTTTCATCAGTATCCTGCATTTATGGAATTGGAAATCCGGATGATTTTCACGAAAACACCATATCTATCAAAAAGGGACAGGTAGTTTCCAGGAATGCATTTTTAAGAAAATTAGTAGATAGCATGTATTCACGAAACGAAACTACATTTCACCGGGGAAATTTCAGGGTAAGAGGAGATACGGTAGATATTTTCCTGGCTTATAATGATTATGCCTACCGTATTACTTTCTGGGGCGATGAAATTGAAGGAATTGAATCGGTAGATCCGTTGAATGGCCATATTATTGAAGCGCATGATACAGCAACTATATTTCCTGCAAATATATTTGTCACTGGCAAAAACCGTTTACAGCAGGCCATCGATAATATACAATTTGATCTTGCCGATCAGGTGAAATACTATAAAAGTATCGGTAAAAATATTGAAGCAAAAAGGCTGGAAGACCGGGTTACTTATGATGTGGAAATGATAAAAGAACTGGGGTATTGTTCAGGCATTGAAAACTACTCCCGGTATTTTGACGGCAGGAAGGCAGGTAAACGACCCTTCTGCCTGTTGGATTATTTTCCACCTGATTTTATTACAATAATAGACGAAAGCCATGTAACTATACCGCAGGTAAGAGCCATGTATGGTGGTGATCATTCGCGGAAAATTACGCTTGTGGAAAACGGATTCCGCTTACCGGCCGCTATTGATAATCGTCCCCTGAAGTTCGAGGAATTTGAACAGATTATAACACAAACCATCTTTGTGAGTGCCACTCCCACTGATTTCGAACTCGAAAAAAGTGAAGGAGTGATTGTAGAACAGCTTATTCGTCCTACTGGTTTACTGGATCCTGTAATTGAAGTAAAACCAAGTCTCAACCAGATTGATGATCTCATAAGCGAGATCAGGGAAAGAATAAAAAAGAAGGAACGTGTTCTGGTAACCACTCTTACCAAACGAATGGCTGAAGAACTTACCAATTACCTGGTACGATTTAACATTAAATGCCGGTATATTCATTCGGATATAGATACGCTCGACCGTATTGAAATAATGGAAGGCCTTCGCAGCGGAACTTTCGACGTATCTGGTGGGAGTAAACCTGCTAAGGGAAGGACTTGATTTACCGGAAGTATCCTTAGTGGCGATTCTGGATGCAGATAAGGAAGGATTTTTGCGCTCGGAACGTTCCCTGACGCAAACAGCGGGGAGAGCCGCCAGAAACCTGAACGGAAAGGTGATTATGTATGCGGACAAAATTACTAACTCGATGCAGAAAACCATTGATGAAACCAACAGGAGAAGAGAAAAACAACTGATCTACAATGAGGAACATCATATTACTCCACAGCAAATTATTAAGGCTGCTTCGTCTATCATGAAAGACATCCGCATGAAAACAGGTGAACCACAGGCTTATACCGAACCCGAAAAAATTGATTTTGCAGCTGATCCTGTTGTGAAATATATGAGCAGGGAAGCGCTGGAGAAAGCAATGGAAAAGGCTAAAAAAGCAATGGAAAAGGCAGCGGGAGATTTAAATTTTGGCGAAGCTGCCAGACTGAGGGATGAGATGCTTACTTATAAAGAATTAATAAAAATGCAATCGCAATCACACAAGACAAAATCATAAAAAAAGCCCTGCAAATGCGGGGCTTTTTTTATTTTTTTAACTCTTTCCTGACTATTAGCCGAGATAAGTTTTTAAAAGTTTACTGCGGGAAGTGTGACGCAATCTTCTTATTGCTTTTTCTTTTATCTGGCGAACACGTTCACGTGTGAGTCCAAAACGTTCACCAATCTCTTCCAGTGTCATCTCCTGAATACCAATACCGAAGAAAAATTTTATGATATCTCTTTCACGTTCGGTTAGTGTTGCCAGTGCCCTGTCAATCTCCTTATTCAGTGATTCGTTAATCAAAATTTTATCAGCTTTGGGAGAATCGTTGTTAACCAACACATCCAGCAAGCTGTTATCTTCTCCATCCACAAAAGGCGCATCTACCGACACATGCCTGCCTGAAACACGAAGAGTATCATTCACTTTTTCCCTGGGAATTTCGAGAGTATCCGCTAATTCATCTGTAGAGGGCGTTCTTTCATATTCCTGTTCAAATTTCGAAAAAGCTTTGTTGATTTTATTTAATGATCCTACCTGGTTCAGTGGCAATCGCACTATCCTTGACTGTTCAGCTAAGGCTTGTAAAATAGATTGTCTGATCCACCATACAGCGTAAGAAATAAATTTAAATCCGCGTGTTTCATCGAATTTCTCAGCGGCTTTTATCAAACCCAGATTTCCTTCATTTATAAGGTCAGGGAGACTCAGACCCTGATTCTGGTATTGCTTTGCCACCGAAACCACAAATCGCAAGTTAGCCCGGGTAAGTTTTTCAAGTGCAGCCCTGTCCCCTTTGCGAATACGTTGTGCAAGTTCCACTTCTTCCTCGACGGTAATTAATTCTTCCCTGCCAATTTCCTGTAAATACTTGTCAAGTGAAGCACTCTCCCTGTTAGTGATAGATTTGGTAATCTTTAATTGTCTCATTGTCCCTTTTAAATATTTGCGAATTTAAATTATTTTCTGTTTATATTCAATATGAATTATCTATCATACGAAAAAAGGCTTGCAGAATTGCAAGCCTTTTAAAATTCTTAGTTGCTTGTTTTTCTACAGTCCGAATGCGTAATATGCGATCACCCCATTTGGATATATTCCTTCAATATAAACTCCTCCTTTTATTCCACTAATTATTTTTTCTACATCAGCAGCAGAGTTAACAGGTTTGCTATTGATCTTGGTAATAATAAACCCTTCTTTTACTCCTTCAGCGCTCAACTTCCCGTCACTAAGTTCTGTTACCTCTACGCCATTACTAATACCCAAATTCTCTTTCGTCTTTTTGTCTACACTGGCAAACTTTGCTCCTAGGACCGAATTAAATTCTCCTGACTTTACATAACTAGTGTTTCCTTGCAAATTACGTAATGTCACCTCAAATTGTTTCGTTTTATTTTTCCTTTTTATCAGTACTTCTACCTTATCATTTGGACTAAACTGGTTGATTTGTTCCTGTAGTTGTGCCGGACTGTTCACCTTCTCTCCGTTGATAGCAAGGATTACATCACCTTTTTCAATGCCTGCCGCTTTAGCTGCACCGTCATCATTAACCTCCATAATGTATACACCTTCAATCTTATCCAATCCTTTATCTTTAACCAGTTGGGCAGTAACATCGGTAATGCTGACACCAAGGAAAGCACGCTGTACTACACCGTATTTTATTATGTCAGATACAACTTTCTGTACAATACTTACCGGGATAGCAAAGGAGATACCTGCATATCCGCCGGAAGGAGAAAGAATAGCTGTATTAATACCAACCAACCGACCATTAAGATCAACAAGTGCACCGCCACTATTCCCGCGGTTTACAGCAGCGTCGGTCTGAATAAATGCCTCCATATGATACTGATCCTTGATAATACCAAGGTCCTTACCTTTTGCACTTACAATACCTGCAGTAACCGTTGAAGTCAGATTAAAAGGATTTCCGACAGCCAGTACCCACTGACCAACTTTCAGACTATCTGAATTACCATAAGTAAGATAGTGTAAATTATCCGCATTAATTTTTAATACTGCCAAATCTGTACTGGGATCTGTCCCTATTACTTTCGCCTGAAATTCGCGCTTATCATTTAATGTAACTGTAATTTTATCAGAGTTTTCCACTACGTGATTATTGGTTACAATGTAACCGTCTTTTGAAATGATAACTCCCGAGCCTATTCCTGTTATCTGTTGGGGTTCATTGGAACGCTGACCATAAAAAAACTCATACAGTGGATTCTTAGGAGCTTCTTCCACAGTTTCTGTACGTACATTTACCACAGCATGTACAGTTTTTGCAGCTGCATAGGTGAAATCAAAGCCATTCAGATCGTGGCCGCCCTCTGTATATTTTGCAAATCCAACCGGTTGAACTACCCTTTCAGTAACGGTTTTTATATTGTTGCGATTGAAATACGAATACGCAAAGACTGCTATAAGTCCTCCGCCAATAGCAATAAGTATCGAACTAATAATCTGTTTTGTTTTCATAACTTACATTATATTTATTATTATAATTAACTTAAAATGATTTCTGTTTTCAAAAAAATGCCTTAATAATATTTTATAACTTTGTTTCTTTTGATTACAAATTTATTATAAATGTATCTTAATATCTAACTGATTAACAATATTTAACTTATATAATCGAATGTCATTGGTTTTCTATAAATATGAAGGGGCCGGAAACGATTTTATCCTGATTGACGACCGGAATAATACCTTCGATTCGAAAAATCAGAAGCTGGTAGCTTTCCTTTGCGACCGGAGATTCGGAATAGGAGCGGACGGATTAATGCTCTTACAAAACCAGCAGGGGTACGATTTCAAAATGATCTATTACAATTCCGATGGACAAGAAGGTTCCATGTGTGGAAACGGAGGCCGATGTATTGTAGCCTTTGCAAGTTTTCTCGGCCTGATAAATGACAAAACCCGTTTTCTTGCAACCGATGGGGAACATAAGGCAGAAGTAATTGCTCCGGATTACATTAAGCTTCAAATGCAGGATGTTATCAAAATCGATAATACCGATGGGAAATACTTTTTAAATACAGGATCGCCTCATTATATCATTTTCGACAGCGACATAGCCAAAAAAGATGTATTTACCGAAGGTCGTAAAATCAGAAACAGTCCGAGGTTTAAAGCAGAAGGCACGAATGTAAATTTTGTTGAGGAAAATGAAGATCATCTGTTCATACGGACCTATGAAAGGGGTGTGGAAAATGAAACGCTGGCCTGCGGAACCGGAATAGTGGCTTCTGCCATTTCTGCCGCCTATAAAAACAATGCTTCAATAAAAACATATGTTGTGAGAGCACTGGGAGGTAGTCTGAAAGTAAGTTTTAACAGAAAAACAGCTGAACACTTTACTGATATCTGGCTTGAAGGTCCTGCCACACTGGTATTTAAGGGAGAGATCGACCTGTCGTAATCACAATGTATCTGATACTACTTTTTTTTGTTGATAATTTTTAATGCTTCCCGTGTACTCAACGGAGCAAGCGTATGTAATTTTACAAATTCATTCACCTTTTCAGGATATGTTTTAGAATATTCACGTAATGCCCATCCGATCGCTTTCTGAATAAAAAATTCCTTTGATCCGGACAGTTCATTAATATAATTATAAAGCAAATTTTTATTGGTTTTTTCCTTATACCGTAACTGGAAAAGCAAAGAAGTACGCTGTAACCACAATATTCCCGGAATCCATCCAATTGCGGGTAATGCTTTCAACCTGGTATGGATATTTTATGAAATAATTACCCATGACCCATGCTGCTAATCCATCGACCGTATCCCACCATGATTTGGTAATTATCAGCTTTTCAAACCAATGAATATCCTCTTCCCGAAAATGTTTTTTAAACCTCACAAGAAAACCTTGTGCAAAATACTGAAATTCACGTTCGGGTAATTCCCATAAATATTCGATACAGCTCCTTAGTTCGCTATATTCCGGCAGACCATATTTTACTATATGATCTTTCATCAACTTATCCCTGGATGGAGCTTTCAGTCCAAGAAACGAAAACTGATTCCTCATATACCGGGCCATATCATCGGCATACACATTGTTTGCCGTTTGTCTGGATACCTGTATCAACGGATCGAGATATGCCGGGGTCATTGTTTATAATAATTACCAAGCCGTTTCTGGAAAGAATTCTTGTTGTAGTTATTTATATTATCAATGATCTGTACAATCTCTTTTCTTCTCTCTTGTCTGGTTTCTTCATCAAGGTTGGCTGATGAATTGAAAACAATATTTCCTACTTTATATCCATCCTGATCAAGCGTCATGATGGCAGCAGCATCGAATTTATCGAATACAATTACCGAAGGCAACTGATTAATATTATAGTTCTTTACGGCTTTAAGTACAGTACTGCTGATATAGGTGATTTGTGCTTCACCCAGGTATTTGGTTCCAAGCAGCAATTTAACGAGGTCAATTTTTGCAGTGGTTTTTGACTGGCCTTTTTCCTTCAGTGCATCATAATTTTTTTCTTTAGTATCCAGGAAAAGATTTACATATTCTTCAGGTATGCTTTTAATATCACCTAATTCATTGTTACTTTTCCTGATATTATATTCCTTCTTAGCCAGTTTCTGTGATACAGGTATGTAGTACTTCCACTTGTGGGTGCGCTTATAGGTTTTCGTTACCGGATGCGGTTTCCACTTTGTTTCCGGCCTCTTCATCAAAGGCGCTTTAAGGTCCAGGGAGTTTGTTTCAAGGGCATACATCAGGCAGTTGGTGAAATTTATCCATCCACCCCCAAGGTTCGCATGCAGGGCACTCCAGAGCGTTTTATAAGTCTTATCCACGTTGGAAACTGTGTCTATATCCGAGATATCCTGCAGATAATTTTTCCCCAGATTTACCGGGTAATATACATAATCTGTTGTGAAGTTCTGAGGATCGCTGACATGAAAAAGTTGACGTATATCGTACGAATAGGTAGAATCGTTGGCCATCTGCAGATAAATCTTATAATCAAGCCCCCAGCTCATTTTAGAGATATTATTAAAATCGGTGTTCTGTGCATCAAGGGAAATTGCAATCAAGGAACTCAGCAGCAAAAAAATGTAGATTTTTTTCATAGACTAACAACTTACATAAAATAAAAAATGGAAAAGCCGCCCATCTGGCGGCTTATTTTTTACACATCAATCTTGGCGTATTTAGCATGCTTCTCGATAAAATCCCGCCGTGGGGGAACGTCGTCACCCATCAACATAGAAAAAATACGATCGGCTTCTGCTGCACTATCAATGGTCACCTGCCGTAAGGTCCTGTTTTCAGGGTTCATCGTAGTATCCCACAACTGCTCGGCATTCATCTCACCCAAACCTTTATAACGCTGTATATGTACACTACCTTCTTTCCCTTTTCCCAATTCTTCGACTGCCTGCTGTCTGTCTTCTTCTGTCCAGCAATACTTCTCCTGTTTTCCTTTCTTTATCAGATAAAGAGGAGGTGTTGCAATGTATAAATGGCCATTTTTGATCAGATCTTCCATATGCCTGTAAAAGAAGGTCATGATCAATGTGGTTATGTGGCTTCCATCAACATCAGCATCGGTCATTATTATAACCTTATGGTAACGAAGCTTTTCCAAATTAAGTGCTTTGCTGTCATCATCCGTACCTATGGATACTCCAAGTGCCGTGAAAATATTTTTTATTTCTTCGTTATCAAAAATTCTATGCGGCATAGCCTTCTCCACGTTCAATATCTTACCCCTTAGAGGTAAAATAGCCTGAAATTGCCGGTCACGTCCCTGCTTGGCAGTTCCTCCGGCAGAATCACCCTCCACCAGGTAAATTTCTGAATTCATGGGATCACGATCGGCACAGTCTGCCAGTTTACCCGGTAATCCCGAACCGGAAAGAACATTTTTCCGTTGTACCAGTTCCCTGGCTTTACGGGCAGCATGACGTGCCGTTGCAGCAAGAATTACCTTTTGAACGATTATGCGGGCATCCTTAGGATTCTCTTCCAGGTAATTTCCCAGTAATGTGCTCACCGATTGGTCAACAGCTCCCATCACCTCGGTATTACCCAGTTTGGTTTTGGTTTGTCCTTCAAATTGTGGTTCGGCCACTTTAACAGATATAATTGCTGTTAATCCTTCCCTGAAATCGTCTCCATTAATATCGAATTTCAATTTCGTAAGCATTCCAGATTTTTCGGCATAAGCTTTCAGGGTACGAGTAAGACCCCTGCGAAAACCTGCCAGGTGGGTACCCCCTTCAATCGTATTGATATTATTTACATATGAATGGATATTTTCCGAGAAATGAGGTATTATACTGAAGAGCAATCTCTACCGGAACTTCATTCTTTTCCGTTTCGATATAAATAATATTTTCCGTAAGCTTTTCACGGGTGGCATCGAGTAATTCCACAAATTCTTTTAATCCTTCGTCCGAATAAAAAGTCTCTTCCCTGTAGTGCCCGCCGTTGCCGTTTTCTTCCAGTTCACGAAGATCTTTTATATTCAGCTTTACGCCTTTGTTCAGAAAAGACAGCTCACGAAGCCTTGAAGACAATATTTCAAAATTATAATTGGTATCTTGAAAAATTGTATTGTCGGGTTTGAAAGTGATCTCCGTACCAGTTCTATCAGTTTCTCCAATTTCTTTTATATCGAAAAGTGGTTTCCCCCGTTCATATTCCTGGGTGAAGATTTTACCTTCCGTGTAAACTACTGCCGTTAAATGACTTGACAATGCATTCACACAGGAAACACCTACCCCGTGCAATCCTCCCGATACTTTATAAGAATTCTTGTTAAATTTACCACCGGCATGTAACACGGTCATAACCACCTCGAGAGCGGATTTCTTCTCTTTTTCATGATAACCTGTAGGAATTCCACGTCCGTTATCAACAACAGTAACTGATCCATCCTCATTAATTGTGACATTAATTTCCGAACAGTAACCTCCCAGTGCCTCATCTATAGAGTTATCCACTACTTCATACACCAGGTGATGTAAACCCTTTGTACTAATATCACCAATGTACATCGCCGGACGTTTACGCACTGCTTCCAATCCTTCAAGCACCTGAATACTGTCAGCAGAATAAATTCCATCATCAATCATTTTTTCACTCAACTTTTCTTTCTCTTCCATTTTAATATATTATACACTATATTATTTTCAAAATATTCACATACAAAAATATGCTACACCTTACATCCTATAGTGTAAAGCACAACATTATCACCTGGCCCCGAAAATATATCAGAGAAATTTTGACGGCCATTTCACCGGAAGTTTATTCCCCATCTGCTTACGCTCTCCGTTCATGCACTTTGATATCCTGTAAAACCTCCGATCAGCAACAATTTTAGCCTTTTCGGAATAAATACAAATGTAGTAAAAATCAACCGAAAAATGAGCTAAAAACACACTTAAAATCAGGGTTTTGTCAACAAATAATCAACATATTAAAGGGCTAAGAATAAAGGTTTTACAAAGGTAGTCAAATTTATTCAATCTGCCTGTAACTATTACCCGGCTATTGGTTATAATTTATAGGTAAATCCAAGCATCACATTAAAGCGTTGTGAAGGGTATTGGTTCCAAATATAGTATTTTGTGGAAGTGAAGTTATAAAAGTGAATAAATCCGGATAATATGCCTGAATAACGGTATTCTACTCCAAGGTTGGCATCGAGGAAACTTTTCAGCTCTTTATAACCCGAAGCCTGGCGGGCATCTTTTGCATATCTTTTCCCTATCCCTATCAGATCGAGGTTCACATATATTTTTTCATGAAAGTTATAGGCTGTCGAAAAGGTGAAATCATACTGTGGCTTATGCCAGGCCTTTAACTCATTCGATGTACTGTATTTATAATAATTTCCCTGCAACATAAAACTAAGGTTCGACAAAGCATCGATAGATACTTCGCCGTGATATTTTATCAGGTCGACATTATCATATACCACATCAAATGTATTTTCGTACAAGGTGTTTGTATCGTTTACAAACAGGTACATATTATCTGTCTGAGAATAATTCACATCTAATCGGAAAGTGGCATTGGGGCCTAATTTCCCTTTTAATCCGCCATATCCGATGAATTTATGGTTGCTGTTTTTAACATTAATCCCCGGGGTAACAAACGGGTTCTCAGCGGCAATTTTCTGATAAGGATTTTCTTCGAGATGCCCTTCAATACCAAAAAACGGAATAACCACATTTTTCACTACCTGAAATTCAAGCATTGCTTTGGGATAAACATATAAGGTTGACTGGCCGGAAACTTCCGTGCTGGTATTCAGTCCGAGTGTAAATTTCCACAAGTCGCTTTGTTTGCTGACAGAGGGATTAACAGTCAAGACTTTATTACTGAATGAGTCGATTGATGTGGAAGGCTGATAGTAATGAAAATTGAAATCGATACCTGCCACAAAAGTGCTGACCATTTGTGAAAGAGAGGTATTCAACAATACAGCCTGTTCTGAATGCTTAAATTTATCTCCGAAGTAGTCGTAATTCAGTTTCAGATTGTAATGGAACTTACTTGAATCAGGTTGGGTAGAATTAACGCCGATTCGGCTGCTGAATAAGGTATAACCTTGTGTAATGCCACTTTTTTTAATATCTGGAATGCTGTCACCAAATTTTTCCGTATTATACCCGTAATATCGAATTCCATCACTTTTCAATCCCAGGCCCCCGGAAAGCTCAGCATTTTTATAAAATTTAGTTCCATACAGGTTTATCCGGGTTTTGCTGTAACCAGCAGGTACTTTATCGTTATTGTCGAGTTTTAAATTGGTATGTGAAGATTTATGACTCAGATCAGCCCCCACCAGGTAATCTTTCGATCGCAGGTTACTGATGCTGAATTCAAGAAGAGGTGTAACATAATTTCCGATGCCCATTTTAATATAACTTTTATATAATTTATCAATGGGGATACCAACCATTTTGGCAGCGTTTATGGGCTTCAATTCAAACTGTGTTTCCATCCGTTGTGGAAATATGGTAAAGTTAAAAGATGGAACAGTTTTCACCGTATCTTCAATCCTGGGAAGCATATTAATTTTATTGGCACTTGAAATAGTTGGTTTATAAGGATTCACCACTATTATTTCTTTTTTTATTTCCTGCGCGTTTATCCTGTTTCCTGTAAGAAAACAAAGTAGTAAAACAACCGGAAGTATATATTTGTGATTTTTCATATTCAGTTATTTTCGTAACTATCAGTTTGTTATTTTTTATCAATGTTTATTTCCAGGTCCTGTGATTTTTTAACTTTTTCATTGGCTTCCTGGGCATCCACTATTTTCTGTTTCTTTTCCTTCGCCAGGGCTAATATCCCGTCGGTATTATTTTCATAATAATCTATCAGACTCTGCAAGGTCTGAATAGCCTGAAAGTTATCTCCTTTTTTCAAGAAAATGTCGGACCATAGCAAAAAGGCCTTTGCCATCCAATACTGATGGGGCGTGGTTTTATTACTGAAATCATAGATCTCTTTTTCAGCTTTGTCGATATCTCCCAGTTTATAATAAATTTCTGCCACCCTGAATTTCGATTCGGCCCCTTCATCACTGTTAACCTCGGTAGCTACCTTGCTGAATTCTTCACGTGCCAGTACTAACCTGTCTAAAGCATACAACGATTTAGCCAGATCGAATCGGGCCTCCCGCTCCGTTTCGGCTGATATTTTTTCAGTAGCCAGTACTTTATTGGCTGCATCTATGGCCGGATTATAATCCTGCAGGTTGAAATAACAGCGCATTTCTCCTACACGCGCTTCCATAATATTCCCTATGACCTCGGAAATCGAATCGAGCCTGGTATAATATTCCAATGCTTTTTTATAGTTTTTCTGACTGTATTGTATGCGGCTGGCTCCCAGCAAAGCCTGTTCGGTAAAAATATTCCTGGGTTTGCTGATGATATATTCGAACGATTGCATGGCTGCATCATAATCTTTCTGCTGGTAATTACAATCTCCTTTGTAAAATTGCGCATTCAGTATAAAATTACCATCCGGAAATTTCTGTATATAGTTCGCAAAACCTTTCACGGAATTTTCGCAATCCCCCGACATGTATAATTTTTCGGCAGATGTATAGATCAACGAATCCTGTTCATTGGTACTTACCTTGGCAACACCTCCCAGGCTGTTGACATATTCGAAGTAGGCGTTCACATTATTCATGTCTACATAAATGTTTTTCAAACCGGTAAGGGCGTCTTTTGCTTCATCGGTACCCGGATAACCGGCCACTACCTGTTTGTACATTTTCATCGATTCCTGGTTGTTGTTGGTGTTGTAATAGATAAGTCCCAGTTTTAAAAGGGCGCCTTTTACATAACTGCTGTTCGGGTAATCCGAGATAAGTTTTTTATAACTTGGAATAGCCGCATCGTATTGCTGCAGTTTCATGTAACTCTGGCCAATCTCATACAAAGCATCATCGGCATAGGGAGATGAAGGGTATTTAGCCATCAGGCTATTCATTTCAGCAATCTTCTGTTCATCTTTATTGACCAGTCCAAGCGAAAAACCTTTCTGGAACATGGCATAATCCTGATCGGTTTTGCCATTATTGATGGCTTTATCATAAAAACTGATTGCAGAATTGTAATCCGAATTTACAAAATAGCAATCCCCAATACGGTTATAAGCATCGGCAATTACAGGCGTCTGTGCCCCTTCCATGTAATCGATATATTTTCTGAACCACGAGGAAGCATCCTGGTACCTGTTCATCTTAAAATAACAATAGCCGATATTATAATTTACCAGGTTACTTTCATCCAGATGAAGGGCGCCCGGCGTTTCAAGAAAACTGTTATAAGCGCTGATTGCCTGTTGATATTCACCCAGCCGGTACAATGCCTCAGCCTTCCAGTACATGGAACGTGCTCCTATGGTAATATCCGGATTTCCGTATTTCGAGGAATTGTTGAACATGTTGATGGCATCCTGGAACCGCAGGTTATTGAACAATTCCAATCCACGGTTAAAGGCTATTTTCTGGTATGCTTTCTTTATTTCAGGAGTTTTGTTTTTTATCTTCTCAATGGATTCATAGGCCTGACTGTAATTATTGGTATTCATATAGGCCATTACCAGGTAATGATAGGCTTCGTCGGTACGTTTTGAATGGGGATACAGTCTGATATAATCGTTAAATGCCTTAATTGCTTCATTAAAAGGAGAATAAAACAACGCGTAAGTAACCATTGCATAATTAAACAGGGCATCTTCCTTGATCTTCGGGTCGAAGTCCATTTTGGAAGCGGAAGAGAATGCCATTCTCGCCTTGCTTTTATCATTCAGTTTCAGATAACAATCGGCTAAATGATACAATGAATTCTGACTTAAAAGGCTCTCACCGCTGGAAATATTTTCGAAAAGCTTAACAGCTTTATCAAGTTCTCCGTCCTGGTAATAAGCATATGCCAGTTCATATTTATCATCTTTGGTAACATAAGAAGCATTATCCATGTACTCTTCGAGGTACGGGACAGATTCTTTGTAACGGTTCATTTTATAATACGACTCCCCGATGATACGTGCCACTTCTGCCTTCCTCTTCTCAGTAACATTTTCCATCAGTTTGGGGGCATATGAGATCACTTCGTCGTATTTTTTCTGTAAAAAGTAAATCTGTGTGATGTAATAAGGAACAATAGCCCCGAAAGTTTCATCATCGGCAAGGCGTTGAAAGCCGTTAAGCGCTGTTTGATAATTCCCCTGGCTGTAATTGATATGGGCATAGTAATATATTGCCGGAGCTGTGTATTTGGTATCGATGTCTTTAATTTCGCTGAATATGGTACGCGCCTTTTCCAGTTCGTTGCGGGTAAAATAACAGTATCCCAGTTTGAATGTCAGTTCGGACCTGTCATCTTCTTTCAACTGTAGCTTATCCGTTTTTTCGTAATATTCAATGGCCTTATTATATTTTTTAGTCGCATAAAAATAATTGCCAAGGTTGAACCATGCCTGGTTAACCAGCGGACTTTCGGGATAATCGCCAGCCAGTTTGTAGGTGAGGAACTCCGCATCTTCATTAAATAACTTTACGGCACACAAGGCTTCGTAATAGGCAGCCTCTGCTTTCAGGTTTGTATTTTCGCCTGATAAAGATTGCTGAGCCTTCCCGAAATACTCTTTAGCATTCGCATATTTTTCCTTTTCGAAAAGTTCTTTTCCTTTAAGGAAATCGGCGTTCAGGTCAGTGAAATAAACGGATTGCTGTGCTTCGAGAACTGTAAATAAACTCAGGAAAATTACCTGTATAATGATTATTTTTTTGATCTTCATGAATAGGATTGTTGATGCAACACAAAATTACTGATTATAAAAGGTACTATATTTTAAGAACAATCTTTTTAATTAACATAAAACTGTTAATTTTTATTTTTATTTTAGGCAGGGAAAAGAATTACATTAGTTGTTATTCAGAAAAGATCAATTCCGGATGTCATTAGATACCATCATTAATTTCGAAAACGCTTCTATATTTCAGGAAGATCACCTGGTATTATCAGGTGTGGATTTTAAGGTTGAAAAAAGTGAGTTTGTTTATCTTATTGGTAAAGTTGGGAGTGGAAAATCCAGCCTAATTAAGACAATCAATGCAGAATTACCCCTGAAAGAAGGTACAGGAAATGTAGCCGGCTTCGAACTTGAAAAGATCAAATCGAAACAGGTCCCTTTTCTGAGAAGGAAATTGGGTATTGTTTTCCAGGATTTTCAGCTATTGACAGACCGTTCGGTTTTTGAAAACCTGCATTTTGTACTGAAAGCTACCGGCTGGAAAAATAAACCGGAAATTGATTTACGCATCAAGGATGTACTCGACAAAGTAGAACTGGGTTTTAAAGGCTATAAATTACCTCACCAGCTTTCGGGTGGAGAACAACAACGTGTGGTTATCGCACGTGCCCTGCTGAATGATCCGGAGATCATCCTGGCCGATGAACCCACCGGCAACCTCGACCCCGAAACATCTGAGGGGATCATGAAAATACTTCATGAGATAAGCGCCAGTGGACGTGCAGTGGTAATGGCCACTCACAACTATCCCCTGCTGAAAAAATTCAATGCCCGCACACTTAAATGCGATAAGGGCAAGCTGGAAGAAGTAAAGCAAAATTCGGAAATTGATTTTTCTACGCTTGAATAACATCAGATATTTGCAATAATCACAAGCGTTCGGTTTAAATACTGTTACATTTATTATTTTTGAGGAAAGATTGCTTTCTTGTGAACGTGTATAAATGAACAAAAAGATTAAAGTCCTTTTTCTTTCTTCCTGGTTTCCGAACAGAATATATCCTGCTAATGGTGATTTTGTAGAAAGGCATGCACAGGCTGTAGCCCTATACAACGAGGTTGCTGTTCTTTATGTACAGGCTGATTCGGGTATGAAAAAAACTAGATTTGAGTTTCATGAAAAAGATACCGGCATTTATCAACTTATAATTTATTTCAAAAAGATAGATATCCCGATATTTTCGAAAGCAATAAACGGCATTATTTATTTATACTCCTATTTTCATGGTTATAAAATTATCTCGAAGAAATTTGGAAAACCGGATATTATTCATGCCAGTGTTATATACCCGATTATTATCATTGCCTATTTGTTAAAGCTAATTTTCAGGATTCCGTTTGTCATCACAGAGCACTGGACAATCTACCTGTCGGATAAAATTCCTTCAAAAAAAATCTCCCGGTTTTTAGCACATAAAGCAGGGAAGCTCATGCCGGTTTCTCACGATCTGGAGAAAGCTTTACTAAAACACGGTTTTTTCGGAAATTACAGAGTGGTACCCAATGTAGTGGATATTTCCCGGTTTACATTAAAGAAATCTTCACCTGACCCTTTTAAAATTTTACATGTTTCTTCCATGAAGGAAGAACAAAAAAATATATCAGGAATTATTCGTACTGCCGCCAGGTTGGCTAAACTGCGGGAGAATTTCCGCATTGATTTTGTAGGCAGCTATTCTTCAGAACAATTAGAAAAATCTAAAGAAACGGGGCTTTTAAACCGGTTTGTCTATTTTCACGGGGAAAAGAATCATGACGAAATCCCGGCATTTATGGAACAGGCCGACATATTTCTTTTATTCAGCAATTATGAGAATCAACCCTGTGTTATTGCGGAAGCATTTTCCTGCGGCTTGCCGGTAATCAGTACTAAAGTTGGAGGAATTCATGAACATGTTTCTGAAAAAACCGGTATTTTACTGGAAGCAGGGAACGAAAATGCTTTACTTGATAGGTATATTAATTTGATGGAAAATTATTCTAAATTCAATAATGATTTTATCCATCGGTATGCTGCTGAAAATTTCAGTATGGAGAAAGTAGGAAAAGAATTTGACGATATTTACAATGAAGTATTAAATACTCATTCAGTAAAATGATCGGAAACATTTTAAATACACTCGGAACAAGAATCCTGAATGCCATAGCCAGCCTTGCTATTGCAATATTAATATCCAATTACCTGGGAGCTGGCGGTAAGGGAGAACAGGGTCTGATCATTGCCACTATCTCCATTATCATTATAGTAGCCGGGATCATAGGTCCTTCCTCACTGGTTTATCATGTACCCCGTTACCCGATTTCCGTATTGCTTATTCCTTCTTACACCTGGCTGATCATTTGTATTTCAGGAATTTTCTTTTTACTGAAAACGGTTCACCTTGTACCGGTGAAATATATTACCGATACCTGTCTTCTGGCGCTTCTTCTTTCGCTTACTTCCATCAACCTGGCAATATTGCTGGCCCATCTACGGATTAAAGAGAACAATCTCATAAATATTATTCAGATTACCGTAGTTCTGATTATGCTTTTTGTTTTTTTCATTGTATTAAAAAAAAGAACCATTGAAGCCTACCTTTATTCGCTTTACACGGGATACGGCATAAGTCTCGTAATTAGTTATTTGTACACTTCCAGGTACTATTGGTCTTTTACCCGGGAAAACACGGATACCTGGCTGAAAGCTTTGAAAGGCATGTCATTTTTAGGTTTTTTCAACCAGACAGCTTTATTTGCCCAATTACTGAGTTTCAGGTTTGGTTATTATATACTCAACTATTACTTTGGAACAAAAGATGTGGGGATTTATTCCAACGGAGTCTCTATCGCTGAATCAGTATGGCTGATCAGCAGAAGTATTGCCATGGTACAAAACTCAACTATTGTAAACTCCACAGATAACGCCTATTCTTTGAAGCTGACTAAAAACCTGTTGTGGATAAATCTGCTGATATCTGCATGTGCTGTTTTTGCTCTTGTACTTTTACCCTCATCGCTGTATACAACTGTTTTTGGAGCTGAGTTTGGTGGTATAAAATATATTATCTGGATGTTGTCCCCCGGTATTCTTTTCTTTGGTATCGCTCTGATTATTGAAAATTATTTTTCAGCGACCGGCAGGCATTATATTAATACAAT
Source organism: uncultured Bacteroidales bacterium (assembly GCA_963748095.1). Classification (GTDB taxonomy): domain Bacteria; phylum Bacteroidota; class Bacteroidia; order Bacteroidales; family UBA10428; genus CAVVIO01. Next base: position 22,320 of record CAVVIO010000026.1, on the reverse strand, counting down.
AGCAAGTTCAGTTGGCTTGTTGGTAACTATAGGGTTAAGTTTCATATTGGTTCCGGCCTGGGGGTATATTGGTGCAGGAGTCGTGGCAAGTTTATCGTATGGTATTACTGCATTAATTGTTTTGGTGTTTTTCCTGAAAAGATCGGAACTGAATATTGGATATTTACTTCCCAGGATGGATGAGATCTTCATAATTATAAAACAATTAAAAAAACATTTTAACCAAAATATAGAATAATAAAAAGCAAGGGTTATGGTAATATGACAACCGAATCTTTATTAATCTCAAAATAATATTCGATAACTGATGACCGGGTAGTTGTAAAATTATTTTTGTAATCTGAAATAATTTCGATTGATAACCTAGTTTCCTCATTTCCTTACTGGAAACGATTCAGTTCCTTACTAGAAATGATTCAATTCCTTACTAGAAATGATTGGTTTCCTTACTGGATATTACTCATTCCCTTACTAGGATATTGACCAAATCCTTACTGGAAATGTATATCCTTATTTTACAGTTGTATTTTCACCTTCAATTGGGTACCCGGGTTTAACAAAAAAAGGCTGTCTTAAAAGTTACTGTTTTATCCTAATAATCCCTCAAATGATCTAATTTAATCCAAACCGGTGATGCATATCACCACAAATTTCAAATCCCAGCATACGGTTTAAACGTATACGTCAACAATAAATATGTTATAGTAACCATGTAATCATTAAATTCAACGTTATGCATTATTCCAAACTTCTCTTATTAGTAACCTTTACAATATTTCTAATAAGTAATAGCTTTAGTCAGGTACGCGTTATCAGGGGAACTGTTGTTGATGAGAACCTGAATCCGTTATCCGGCGTAACAGTCACTTCAAAAGGCCAGGATGTTAAAATTATTACCAATAAAAAAGGTAAATTCAGGCTGTATGTAAGTGATCAAAACACAACGCTTTGTTTCAACAAACAAGGCATGAAAAAAGCAAGCGCGACTATTGATCTGTATGACAAGATAGTAGTTAAACTTGCCACGGTTAATTCAAGGTTTAATTCAGATCTTGCACTGGAAGATCTGTTAAAGTTATCGGTTGTTGTTCCAAAAGACAGAAATACCGATAGTAAACTTACCTTGTTGGAAACGAATTAACTGGCGTCAATTCGTTTATAGCAGAGTAAACACGCTGGAAAAAATTGAGCTGTACATTTTTAGAATGTACGGCTTTTTTTAATTTTTAAATGAGCTTAATTCTAAGTAAACGCACAATCCCCATCCCCATCCATCAGATAATACTCTTTCGGATTACTAATCTCTTTCAGAAGTTTTTGGGTAATAATAGATTCCTGTTCGAATTTTCTCAACATTATAAACAGGCGTTTCTTCCTTCTCATCTCCTTTACCAATAAAGGATGAAAAGTAGTCAGAGTACTGGCTTTAAACCGTAATAAATGCGCATAAATGACTCTTCTGATCAATGATGCGTACTTTTCTTCAAAATACAAAAAAGGTGTTTTCATTTCGGAACCTTTCAGGCTTACCATTAAAAATCCTATTAACTTCATTTCCGGGTTGAAAACTTTAATTAACAATTGACTGAAATTTTTATCGGTTGAAGAAAATTCATATCTGCGGCTGATATTATCCGGGAATGGAGCGTTCAACACCCACGGAAATTCCATCATCCAGTTAAAATCGTCCAAACTTTTCCGACTCAGGTGTTTCTGATTATGGTGCTTAATAAAATGTTCTGTTTCTTTATCAATGCGGTTAACATATTCCAGTTGACATTCTTTCGGAAGTTTCAACTGATTCCGGTAAAACAATAATCGCAATGCATTCACTGCATTTAAAATGCCATCGGCTGCCTGCAGGAATATTTTTACTTTTTTTAAGGCCGGCTTTTTCTTTACCAGGATTTCGGAAAGATTAAACCGAAAATATCCGCGGATGCCTTCCAGCATTTTGAAGTCCGTATAATTCCCGGTTTTATCAAATACAGCTTTCGACTGCGGAATAAAATTCGTGATCAGCAAATTCCCCTGCCAAACCTCGTAAGCATGATTCATAAGTTGCAAGGCTACTCCATGCCTTCGGTAATCTTTTTCCACCCACATACAACTCAGCCAGGCCACCTTTTTTTCCTGATCATCATAATAAAACCGGTCGACCAACGCGCCCAGGTAACCGACAAATCGGTCCCCGTCATATGCCAGGAACAATATTTTATCTTCCCTGTCGGCTCTGGGGTTGTTTGCATGGGATAATGCACGTTGTGGGCTTATCGGGAGGTTTGCAAGGTTTTTATATACTGCCGATTCTATAAACTCGGTTAATTCGCCTGTTGTTATATCTTTTATAAATATCATTTATTTCCGGGTAATATGGTTTTTATCCGCCCTCTGTTTGAGAAGATAATAAAGATAATCAGATTTAATCCGTCTTTTTCCATCATGTAAAAATTCTTCCATGGGAATACGTTGCAGGTTTATTCTTACCGGATCATTTTTTATTCCGGCGCCGCCAAAACTCAGATCGGGCTGTACCTGCTTGTTCACCTGCCGAAAATATTCCAGACTCACATCTTCATCTGTAAACGGAAAGGAAAATACACGGTACTTTATTCCGAAAATCTGTACAATATAATTCAAACTCTCTACCGTTTGACGGATCTGTTCTTTCAACGACAGAAAACGGTATTCAGGATGATCGATACTATGCGAACCAAAAGTGAATCCCTGATCGATAAGATCCCTGATCTGCATGGTAGACAGGTAAGGTTGCTGTGTTTTAAGAAAAGATGAAAAATCAACACCAACAAGAGTTGCCAGTTCATCCAGTAAATGATTGTCAGAATATTGAAATTTCAGTAACGATCCCTTAAACTTGTTTTTATCCAGGTGATTATCCCTAAACCAGTCTCTGACCTCATGTGATTGCAATAATTTCACTCCTTCCCTATCGGTAAACCTTTCAATCAGCAAACTGGCTTTATACCGGTAAAACAATTCGTGGTTGTCGATAAAAGCTGCATTCAGAAAACAGGTAGCCGGAATACCCTTTTCTTTCAAAATCGGGGCTATTATTTCACCAAATTCACGCAGCCCATCATCAAAGGAAAGAAAGAAACAGGGATCTTTCAGTTCCTTCTCACCTTTTACCCAACTGATTAATTCGAACAGATCAATGGGACGAAAATTTTTTAATAAGAAATCCAGGTCTTTTTTAAAATCAGTTACATTTTTGCAGGTATACAGGTGTTTGATATGCGGAAGATCCGTATTGGAAACTGTATGATAAAACGGCAGGATCACTGTCTGCCCGGTTCGTTTTACCAGGAATTTAGTGTTTACAAAAGAAGATAGTATGCCGAATCCGGAATAAAGATGTTTTTTAATTTTTGGGGATAAAGGCATGGATTTATTTTTTAAAAAAATTCAGATACCAGGGTAGATTGTTTTTACTTACATGTGAATAAGGAACCCACTGCGCTCCAAAACTTCTATTAAAATAAGCAACTCCCTCGATATTCGATCCTGAAAAATCGAACAGCATTTTTTTACCGGCATATTTACGTATTGCATAATCCACCAGTAAATGCATTGCCTGACTGGCTTTACCTTCAGGTGTGGAAGCACAGACTGAAAAAATACAGCGATCTCCTGTGACCAGAAATGAAGCGGCTGCACACCATTTCTTTGCAGGGGTATACACATTTACTACTTTTCCTGCATCTTTTTCCATAGAAACCCTGACAATCTTTTCAAGAATGCCATAATGCCTGTTCTTAATCTGTGGTAATTTTTCTTCCAGGTTTTTTCGGATAAAGTCGGCAAAACCATAAGAACGATCAGTTTCTTCAACAATCAGCCCCGCAGCCTCAGCTTTACCAATATTGCGCCTGCAATTCCTTGAATATCCAGATGAAATCGCTTCGTAACCAGGCTTCAGGTCAAGTACATAATTAGCCTTCTGGGCAACGGTATAGGAAGTTCCCAGTAACGGATTCTGATCGTTCAGGCTTATCTCCACCAGTTTGAACCTATCCGGAATGTGCCGCAAAAAATTATCCACAGTCGGTTCATCAATTTTACGATTCGCAAAAATTCCCAGTTGCTGGGCAAAATAAGGAGGATATATATAATTTACACCAAATTTCTTCCCGTGGCACAAAGGCATTACAATATCGTAATCTCCCAGAACAAGCGCTTCCCATCCGGGCGATACCAGATCGAGATACCATGACCTGGCATAAATTAACCCGTTGGATGCTCCGGCAATGCAGGCATCCCACTTTTTACGGTCAATGTCCTTACTATATAAATATTTAATCGTAAACATATTCCAGCATTTTCTCATATACTTCCCGCCAGCCTTTCCATACACCCGTTTCCGACAGCGATTCGTTATGCCACAAACTGACGAAAGTTCCGTTCACCGCCTTTACCGAATCGATCATCTCTTTGATATTTTGCAAGGCCTGATCGGAATTGAGTCCCATATATTGTTGCAGCGTAATATCCATTACCATAAAAGGTACAAGGGTGAGGCTTGTTTCTTCTTCTTTTTTAAGATTATAAAAAAGGAATGGAGTGCAAATACCAGCCCGGAACCCTGTATGAGCCGCATACCCCAGCGTATAATCCTCTGATATTTCAGTTTTGATCAACTTTTCAAATGTATCCGGAAAACGGACCATCAGAAAATGTTGCCTGCTTTTCGTCATCTGTCGATTCAATAATCCGCTAAGCCGTTGAACTTCCTTTTTTAGAATTCCTAAAGATTTATTGGAACGGTAAGAGGGATGTATGCCAATTGGACCTTTTTTTGATCTTTGTAGAATTAGGTTACGAAAATGATTGTTTGAAAATGAATTATTTTTATCGTAGCGTCCATATTTACCAACCAGAAAAAAATATACAGAAGAAAATCCGTATTTCTTTTCCTGCTTTTCCAGAAAGTCATAATTATCATAAGGATCAGGTGATTTGCCGGTCAGGACAGATAGCTGGTTTCTCAGATTTTTAGTACTGAAACTTAATGTGGAACGCACCATTGCACCAGCAGTACGAAAAAACCCTTTATGCCTGTACGCCCAGGCATTATCGATATCGATGGTAGAAATATGTTTGAATTCCTGCTTATTAACCGGTAGGTCCGGAAATTGCTGGCGAAGCGCTTCTTTCAGCTTTATTGTCCAGATATTGACTACCGGCTTTTCAAGGAATCCCTGCTGCCAGGCTATACTTTGATGCGCCTCGAAACGTCCGTGATCATCAGGAGTAAAAGGCAGGTACTCTTCGTACCGCGATACCAGGAAAAAACTTGCAGCAAAAATATCAAAAGGAAAAGTCCCGGCATTTCCTGAGGGAAATAATATCTTCATACCATCCCATTCAGCAGTGTCAATAGGTTGCTCTAAAATATCCGTTTCAAACAAAAGCCCGCATGGAACAATCTGCAGGCTATTTTCAAGATTTTGTTTCGAATAATTGATCCTGGCGCCGCTAAACGTATGAAATTCCTGAACAAAATGAGTAATGGAGTAATTTAATCCCAGTAACCTTCCAAGGATCAGACCGGCAACATAATCCAGCCGTGGAGTAACCTTTTCTGTATAAATGAGAATATCCAATTCGTTGAGTTACTTAGTACTGATTAATCATGAATCCTGCAAGTTAATAAGAATTCATCAAACCGGACAATATTTATATCATGTAAAAAAAATCCTTACATTCTCAATAATCAAAAGTTACCACAGTAATTCCGGCGCCGCCATGTTCCACCTGCTCATCATTGAACGATTTCACTACATCCACCGTGGCAAGGTAATCCCTGATCATCTGTCGCAGGATGCCGTTCCCCTTTCCATGCAGAATACGTACTTCCCTCACATCAACCACCAGGGCTTCATCAACTAATTTCTGAACAAGCGCCAGTGCCTCATCAGCCCGTTTTCCTCTGACATCAATCTCCTGGCTGAAATTCAGTTTGCGTTCGCTAACATTATAATTTGACGTGGCTGAAATTCCCGATCTGCGTGCCTGTCGTTTATATTCCTTGCTGCTGATTTTCTCCAGCCTGTTTTCTTTCACTGTAGTGATCATACTGCCAAATGCCACCAGGATACTTCCGTTATTCACATCCAACACTTCTCCAACCGTATCCTGCCCAAAAAGCCTTACCTTATCCCCAGCTTCAATAACATCCTCTTTTTTTACTGATACCTTTTCTAATGCCGTTTTATCCCTGCTCTTCTCTTTGTCGGACTGTTTTCTTTTTTGACGGTTTTTTATCTGTTCCAGTTTACGCTCAATACGAATATCTTCCTCTGTCTTTCCATCAAGAATATTATCCGTAAATGTTTCAAAATCCTTGCGAACTTTTTTTGTACGCTCTTTTTCGGCCTGACTTTCTCTGATCTCCCGAATGGTTTTTTCAAACTCGCGGTTGGCTCCGTTTACTATTTCCCCTGCCTGATTTTTTGCTTTCTCAATGATCTCTTTACGTAACTGTTTGGTTTGTTCCAGCTCATTGGCATATTTTTCAGATAATTCCTCCAGCTTTTTTTCGGTCAGTCTGATCTTGCTTCGTTTATTCGCCCAGTATTGTTTATCGCGAATGATCTCGCGCAAGTGCTTGTCAAAATCTATATGCTCCTGACCCAGTTTCTCTGTGGCACTTTTAAGTATTTCTTCCGGAACTCCTATTTTCCGGGCAATATCGATGGCAAATGAACTGCCCGGTTTACCAATCTCAAGTCGATAAAGAGGTTGAATCTTATGAGTATCAAACAACATGGCCCCGTTGATAATTCCTTCCGTCGACGAGGCAAAATGTTTCAGGTTGGTATAATGAGTTGTGATCACACCAAAAGAACCATTCTTGTTCATCCTGTCGAGAATTGCCTCAGCAATGGCGCCTCCAAGCATGGGCTCGGTTCCGGTCCCGAACTCATCGATAAGCAGCAACGTTTCTTTATCCGAATTTTTCAGAAAGAATTTCATGTTCATCAGGTGAGAGCTGTAGGTACTCAAATCGTTTTCCAACGATTGCTCATCCCCTATATCGATAAATAATCCGGTTGAAAAGCCCCGTTTCCGAATTTTCGCTTATTGGTACCAGCATGCCGCACTGCAACATGTATTGCAACAAACCGACAGTTTTAAGACATACCGACTTACCCCCGGCATTAGGCCCGGAAATAAGTAGAATACGGTTTTCATCATCTAATGAGATATCCAACGGAATTACTTCTTTATCTTCCTTCCGGTGTGTCAGAAGCAGTAAAGGATGTACGGCTCGCTGCCAGCGGAAAGAACGAGTATTGAAAAAGGCAGGCCTTACAGCATCAATCTTAATGGCAAACAAAGCTTTTGCCCTTAAAAAATCGATTGTCCCCAGAAAGTCGTAAGATAACAACAAGTCGTCGAGATATGGCCGGATAGCAATGGCAAATTCAGTCAGTATCCTGATAATCTCCCTGCGTTCGGCATACTCCAGTTCCCTGATCTCATTGTTCGTCTCCACAATTTCAACCGGCTCGATAAAAGAAGTACGTCCACTGGCCGATTCATCATGAATAAATCCTTTAATACCCCTTTTGTTAGAGGAAGGAATGGGAATTACAGGCCGTCCGTCACGGATGGTAACCTCGGCATCGGGATTTACAATACCTGTATCGCGGGCGTGTTTCAATATAGATTGTAACTTCTTGCTTATTTCTGACTGTTTTTGCTGAATATTCTTTCGTATCTTGTTCAGATCGGGTGAGGCATTATCTTTTATCTTTCCATATTTATTGAGGATACCGTCAATTTTTTCCAATACAAAAGGATAAACTGTAACATCTTTTACCAGACTTTTCAGGACAGGATACTTTTCTTGGTCTTCCTTGTTTTTAAAAAACCTTAATATTGCCCGTATTGTTTCCAGCGACTTTTTTAAACCGGATAGTTCTTCTGTTTCAAGATAACTGCCTTCTACTTTTATCTTTTTCAGCCATGGTGTGACATCCACATAATTATCGGACGGAAAGTTTTCTTCGAAAACACATATCTCCCTGAATTCCGCAGTAAGATTTAAATGAAATTCAACCTCGGGGAATGATTGCATGAAGTGCATGAGCCCGACTTTTTCCCTTCCCAGTTCACAAAGGCACAAACTACTAACCATCGACCTTACATGGTCGAAGCCAATTTTATTTTCAAAATCCGCAGGGTATATCATATTGTCAGGCTCCTTCACTTCGACAAAATTAACATTTTAGGGATAATTCATCACCGTGTCATTTGTTTTATTGGTAGGAATTTATTGCTATAAACAATTTCGTTATAAATAGATATCGATATTGAAAGAATTCATGACTATCTGTTTTTGAAATGAACAATATAATACATTGTTGTCATCCTGAGCATAGCGAAGGATCTGTAATAAGTGGATTTTTTGTTAAAGAGATCCTTCACTGCGTTCAGGATGACATTGGAAGAAGGCAAATTCAGAACAACCAGATTCCCCAATTTAAAAGCTATTTAGAAACAAATACACGGAGTTAGTTGTTAGAAATTAAGTTTCTTTGCAAAATTTTATTCACGAATAAAATATGCGGAAGATATTGAATCCGGGAAATTAGCTATATATTACTTTACCGGATACATCAATTAAAATTCAAATTTACATATAACTGAATATAAGATGAAAAATCAGGCCAGTAAGAACAGCCTATTGAGAATGGAGAAGTTTAAAGACATAAGCGTTGGTCAATTATCAGTAAGCCGTATTTTCAGGCTTCACCAAATCCGACAATTAACGGACTCCGCCTATATTTTGCGTTTCGACCGGAACGGGATGGATTTCGATGCCGGACAGCACATTACACTGGGTGTAGGAGGAGATAACCAGACCCGGGAATATTCCATATACAGTACGGTTCATGACCCGTTTCTGGAGGTACTCGTTAAAGAAGTGGATATGGGTCTTGTTTCCAAAAGACTGAGAAAAGTGAAACCGGGAGAATTGTTGAATGTCGACGGTCCTTTTGGTTTTTTCACTCCCGACACTGAACAAATGAACCGGCAAAAGCACCTGTTTATCGGTACAGGTACGGGTATAGCTCCTTTCCACAGCCTGGCAGGATCATATCCCACGCTGGATTACAAAATATTGCATGGAGTAAGGCATAAAGAGGAAGCCTACGAAAGTAATTTCTATCCCGCAGATCGCTATGTACTTTGTACTTCGAAAGATGAAAGGGGTGATTTTCAGGGCAGAGTGACCGATTACCTTAAAAAAAATCCGGTCGGTTTTGATACTTTAGTGTATCTTTGCGGAAATTGTGATATGATCTATGAAGTATATGATCTGCTGACTTCACGTGGGATGCCTGCGGAAAATATAAAAACAGAAGTCTATTTTTAGTTTTCCCGGTACAATAGGAAATCAATAATAAGGTTGGATAATCAATATCCTTCTGAAAATCCAAAAAAGCATCATTCCACATTAAATACTATCAGCAGTCAGAAAAGAAAATAGCAAATTATAAATTGTCAGCAAAAAAATGAAGTACCATTTAGTTACCCTTGGGTGCCAGATGAACAAATCGGACAGCGAGCGGGTTTCAACTGTGATAGAACGGATGGGGTATCAATGGACCGATGCCGAGGAAGAAGCAAATTTACTGGGAGTTCTGGCCTGCTCAGTTCGCCAGAAATCGATCGATAAGGTATACGCCAAAATACATAAATGGAACAAATGGAAAAACAAAAGAAACCTGCTGACATTTGTTTCAGGATGCGTTCTGCCTTCTGATAAAGAGAAATTCCTGAAATTATTCGATCTCATTTTTCAGATGAGCGAGCTTCCGCAGTTACCGGATATGATCAGCCAATATGGCGTTGTCACTCCTGTAAAACATCTTTCTGAAGAAGAACGGGAACTTATTGAAACCGAAACAAAAACTCCTTTAAAAAAGGAAGACCCCAATTTTTCCGCATTACAGTTTAATCCTGAAAAAACCGAAACCAACAACCTGAAAATAGCGCGGCCGGAAGAAAAAATAAAAGATTTCTGGCAGCTGAAACCTCATTACCAATCGGTATACGAGGCATTTATCCCCATACAGAACGGTTGTGATAAATTTTGCGCGTTTTGCGCCGTTCCTTATACACGCGGACGTGAAATATCCAGGCCTTCGGAAGAAATACTGGATGAACTGAAATCGCTGGTTGAACAGGATTATAAATCCATTACCCTGCTTGGGCAAAATGTAAATTCTTATGGATTAGATAAAAAAGGGAATGAGATCACCTTTCCTGAATTATTGCGAAAGATTGGTGAATTTGGTAATTCCACAAAAAAGGAATTCTGGGTATATTTTACTTCACCGCATCCGCGTGATATGACAGAAGAAGTGCTGGAAGTAATAGCCGATTATAAATGCCTTGCCAAACAAATACATATCCCACTGCAATCGGGTGATGACAAGGTACTGATCCGCATGAACCGGAAACATTCACTGGCTGAGTACCGCCGGATTATAGAAGCTATTCACCGAATTTTACCACAAGCTACCGTATTTACCGATATCATCGTGGGTTTTACAGGTGAAACGGATGAACAGTTCATGAACACACGCGCAGCCATGGAAGAATTTAAATACAACATGGCTTATATAGCCAAGTACTCTCCCCGCCCGGGTGCTGCCAGTTCGCGCTGGAACGACGATATTCCCAACGAAGTTAAGACAAACAGACTGCATATTCTAACCAATGAACTCACAAAACATACGCTGGAATACAACCGGCAATATATCGGGAAAACATTAAAAGTACTGGTAACCGGAAATGCACGAAAAAAGGGATACCTTTCGGCTATAACAGAAGGACGTATAGTTTTGCATTTCCCGTCGGAAGATATTAATCTTATCGGAAAATTCACTGTTGTGAAAATACACGGAGCTACTGAATTTGCATTGGATGCAGAACAGATAAAAGAAAAGACGCCGGAAGCAGTAGAATCATGAAAAAGAAAATAGCATTCAAAACGCTGGGATGCCGGTTGAACCAATATGAAACCGATGCATTATCCACCGATTTTTACAGGGGTGAATATGAGATCGTTGATTATTCGCAACCTGCCGATGTGTATGTAATCAACACCTGTACGGTAACAAACACCAGTGATCATAAATCGAAAAATATCATCAACCAGGCTGTAAAAAGGGATCAGAATTCTCTTGTGGTGGTTACAGGCTGTATGGCCAACAGCCAGAAAGAATATCTCGAAAGTCGGGGCGATATAACTTATGTGGTGGAAAACGACCGTAAAAGCTCCATATTTTCACTGGTTGACGCCCACTTTAACGGGGAAATACTGCATCCGGCAGATCTGAAACAAGACCTGTTCAATTTTTCAGTTGCTGAAAAAAGTTTTCATACCCGCAGCATGATTAAAGTACAGGACGGTTGTAATAATTTCTGTACCTTCTGTATTGTCCCTAAAGTAAGAGGAAGGGCTACCAGTCGTCCGGTTGATGAAATTCTTGAAAACATCAGGCAGGTAACTGACCTGGGTTATAAAGAAGTGGTGCTAACCGGAGTAAATATCAGCCGGTATGATCATGCAGGACTTAATTTCGAAGGCCTTGTGGAAAAAATACTCAATTTACCGGGGGAATTCAGGGTACGCATCTCTTCTATAGAACCAGAGGGTTTTGGTGACAAATTTATTGATCTGTTCCACCATCCCAGGCTTTGTCCGCATTTGCATTTATGTCTGCAGAGCGGATCAGACCGCATACTGATGCAGATGCGACGGATGTATAACCTGTCTACTTACATGAAGATTGTGGAAAAATTCCGCAAAACGTTCCCGGATTTTAATTTTACCACTGATATTATTGTCGGATTTCCGGGAGAAAGCGAGGAAGACTTTCAGGAAACTGTAAAAATTGCCGGTGAGATCGGCTTCAGTCATATACACACTTTTAAATATTCCGTTCGACAAGGTACCCGTGCTGAACGAATGCCCGACCAAATACCCGAAAAAATAAAAAACCAACGAAGCGCTGTTATTCGCGATATTTCAGAAGCAAATAAAATTGCTTACCACCAAAAATTTATCGGCCAGTCACAACGCGTCCTTATCGAAAAAATAAATGCTAGAGGTATTGCAAAAGGTTATGGCGAACATTACATACCGGTGGAATTCAAAGCAATAGATAGCAGTAAAAATTCATTTGTTGATGTAAATATTTCGGATAGCAGGAAAACCGCCGAACCGGTTTTGATTGGAAATTTTTTTGTTAAATAGAATTATCTTCTATTTTATTTTCTTATCACTTATAAGTCTTTTAAGTAAAAGATCGTTATTTCTGGGATCGCTTCCTTCAAAATAATCCTTATTGGGGTAACCCAATCTGATTTTAAGCTGACCGGCAGACAATTTGTCTATTGAATCATTGGGGACAATACACACCCATGGACAAACGGAAGACATGTAATTATAAAAGGTCCAACCCCCGTATACAGGTTTGCGGTCAACAGTAACTACCCAGGCACGGGGAAAATCAAGTGAATCGAGTACGGTTTTTTTAATGGTCAGTATATGCTTTGCGGTATCATAACCAAGAATATCATTATAGGTAATCAAAGGTTTATCGGGTAATGCAATTTTATTTACATTTATATGATAGTCCAATGATATCTGGTGATAGTCCAGTGGATAAATACAAACACCTTCACCCTGCTTTTTATTTTTTGAAATGTTATCCACTTCATTCTTGTTGCAGGCTGCCAGCAATATCAATAAAGAAAATAAAAAATACTTGTACATTCTAATTATTACTAATTTAACAAGTTAGACGAAAACAACATCCTAAAGGTTGCGTTTGTTCATCCGAATATTTTACAAAAACTGAGCCAGTTTATTCATTTCATGGATAATTCCGGTTTACTTATTACATAATTTTTTAATTTTATAAAAATGATGAAAAAAACGATTTCCTATTTCGGACTATTAGTATGGGTTACGATCTTCAGTATCGCCATGGCATATCTCGAAAGTGCTGTGGTAGTGTATCTGCGTGCACTCACTTATCCCGGTGGATTTACCTTTCCCATGCAACCCATAGGCAGAAATATTGCTTTAACGGAAATATTCAGGGAAGCAGCTACCATTGTTATGCTGATTGGTGCCGGTATTCTGGCAGGTAAAAATTTCACGGAGCGTTTTGCATGGTTTCTTTACTGTTTCGCGATCTGGGATATTTTCTACTATGTATTTTTAAAAATACTCATTAACTGGCCGCCATCGCTTCTTACCTGGGATATTCTTTTTCTGATACCGGTAACCTGGGTGGGTCCTGTAATTTCTCCTGTTATCGTTTCGCTGACTATGATAATATTAGCAGGATTTATCATTTATTTCAATTCAAAAAATTTGATAGTAAAAATCAACTGGCAGATATGGACACTATTAATTAACGGATCACTGGTTCTTATTCTTTCCTTTACATGGGACTATTCCCGTTTCATCCTAAGTCATTATTCCTTTTCGCAAATATGGAGCATGCCTGATAATCATGCACTCTATGATTTGGCACAACAGTATGTACCGCAATCCTTTAACTGGGGTTTATTTGGTATTGGAGAACTAATTATTCTAATCGCCATTACATGGTTTGCATGGCGTCATTTTGTTTTACTGCACAGACTTTAGAAGTTTTAACTATCAGACTTCCGAAGTTTTGGAAACTTCGGAAGTCTGTCTGGTTCAAAAACTTCGGAAGTCTGTATCAACTAATCAAACTCCAGTCAACTCCTGCTTGCTTTGATTTTAGCAAATGCTGTTTCAATAAAAGATTTTCTTCCTTCTCCAATAAGGGATCTTTTTCGAGTATTTTTTCGACTAAGTTTCGTGCGTACATTAATAACTGACCATCCTGTCCCAGGTTGGCAATTTTCAGATCGAAGGGAACCCCGCTTTGTTGTGTTCCTTCAATATCTCCCGGACCACGAAGTTTCAGGTCAACTTCAGCAATTTCAAAACCATCGTTGGTACGCACCATGGTCTCAATCCTTTTGCGGGCTTCAGTAGTAAGTTTGTTCGAGGTCATCAGAATGCAATACGACTGATCGGCGCCGCGGCCTACCCTGCCCCTTAGCTGGTGCAACTGCGATAATCCGAAACGCTCGGCGCTTTCTATCACCATCACCGAAGCATTGGGAATATCCACCCCAACTTCAATAACGGTTGTTGCAACCATTATCTGTGTTTTTCCGCTTATAAAATATTTCATTGCGGTATCTTTCTCAACAGGTTTCATTTGTCCATGAACGCAACTTACGGCATATTCCGGAGGTGGAAAAGCTCTGGATATTGCCTCGTAGCCATCTTCCAGATCTTTGTAATCCATCTTTTCCGATTCCTTTATCAGCGGAAAAACAACAAAAACCTGCCGGCCTTCCTTTATTTGCTTTCTCAAAAAGCCAAACATGGGTAACCGTTTCGAATCATAGTAATGTACAGTTTTAACAGGTTTTCGCCCAGGCGGTAATTCGTCAATAACCGACACATCCAGGTCACCATATAGTGTCATGGCAAGTGTGCGGGGAATGGGTGTTGCAGTCATCACCAACACATGCGGCGGCTGATCGTTTTTTTTCCACAGTTTTGCCCGCTGGGCCACTCCAAACCGGTGCTGTTCATCAATTACCACTAATCCCAGATTATCAAACTGAACCGGATCTTCAAGGAGCGCATGCGTGCCAATAAGTATCTGCAACCTGCCGCTTGACAGTTCATCGAATATAACCTGACGTTCGCTCTTTTTAGTTGTTCCTGTGAGTAGTGAGATGTGTATATCCAGTCCTTCAAGAAATTTGCTGATTGTATTGAAATGCTGATTAGACAGAATTTCCGTTGGGGCCATCAGACAAGCCTGGTAACCGTTGTCGAGGGCAATAAGCATGCTCATCAGGGCAACCAGTGTTTTCCCGCTTCCCACATCTCCCTGTAGCAAACGGTTCATTTGTTTGCCCGAACCAAGATCATAACGAATCTCTTTCATTACCCTTTTTTGAGCATCTGTTAATTCGAAATGAAGATTCTGGTTGTAAAATGAATTAAATGATTCACCTACCTTTGAAAAGGTAAATCCCCGGGATACTTCTTTTCGGAAAGTTTTCAGTTGCAGAATATTCAATTGGATAAAAAATAATTCCTCAAACTTAAGGCGGTATATGGCCCGTTTCAATTGTTCGTTATTTTGCGGAAAATGAATAGAGAATAAAGCTTCGGAAAGTGGTAGCAACTTCAATTGTTTCAGTAGATTACCCGGCAAAGTTTCACGGATATTGTTAACGGTTAAGGACAATAAATTACGAATAAGCTTATGTATAGTCTTCGAATTAATATACCCGTTTTTCAGTTTTTCTGTAGAACTGTACTGGGGTTGAAGTGCAGCATTGAAATCATCATCCTGCTGTGAAGGTAAATCAATCTCAGGGTGGGCAATATTGTACCGGTTGTTAAATAATGCCGGTTTGCCAAATATAATGTATTCGGTATCTACCTTATAATTATTCTGTACCCACTTGTGGCCCTGGAACCATACAAGTTCTATTGTTCCTGTTCCATCTGTAAAAACCGCAATCAATCGCTTACGGTATCGTGATCCTTCGGTTTTGAATGTGGTAATCTTACCCTTTAACTGAATATTGGCAAGGGTTGAATCAATTTCACTGATTTTATAAATTCGCGAACGGTCGATATATCTATAAGGGAAAAAATACAGCAGATCAGCAAAAGTATAAATATTCAATTCCTTATTAAGCAACTCAGCCCTTTGTGGGCCAACGCCTTTCAGAAATTTTATTTCCTGGTTAAGTATGTCTTCCGCTGTTTTCATAAACAGGTATAAATATCGCAATTCTTCTTTCAAATATAAAAAGTAATTTTGCACCGGTAAAACGGATATAAACCGTCAAATGGGAAAATTTAATTTGATCGTAAAATTCCTGGGGTATAAAATTTTTTCGAAGAACAAACATGGGTATGGAATTCTTTCACCATTTGTTTATGAGCTAATTACACAGGTATTTAATGATCGCAGGATATACGAAGAATATGCCGTCATTGAGAATATCAGAAAATCGAATAAAAATTCTGATGAAATAATTCTGATTGATGAAGCAGGAGCCGGATCAAATTACTTTTCAACACAATCGAGAAAAGTAAGGGACATTGTCAGGATTTCGGCTGTAAACAAAAAGTTCGGGCAGCTATTATTCAGGATGGTAAAATATTACCGGCCCGATTCCATTATCGAATTAGGTACCTCTCTGGGAATCAGCACCCTTTATCTGGCTGCCGGAAATCCGCAAGGAAAGGTTATTACTATCGAATCTAATCCCAATCTTGCTGAAAGGGCAAAAAAAAATTTCAAAGTTGCCGATGCCGAAAATATTGTTCAAATAACAGGACTATTTAAAGACATTCTACCTGAAATTATTAAAAAACAACAAGGCGATTTTCTGGCATTCATCGACGGGCATCATAATGAAGAAGCGACATTTGCCTATTTTAAAATTCTTTTGCAAAATGCCGCCGAAAACTCGATATTTGTTTTTGATGATATTAACTGGTCGGAAGGTATGCGGAATGCCTGGAAAAAAATAAAATCAGATAAACAGGTAACCTTGTCTATCGACTTGTTTTTCATGGGAATTGTTTTTTTTAAAAAAGGAATTGCAAAACAAAATTTTATAATCAACATTTAGTTAGTATCTTGTAAATTAATTTCAATCTGTTAAAGTAGTGCAGTATGGATAATATGATCAAACTCATTGATATCGTAAAAAATTACGTTGTCGGTACGCAAATAGTTAGGGCTTTAAACTCGGTGACTATCGACATCGGTAAAAACGAATATGTAGCCATCATGGGGCCTTCGGGATCGGGAAAGTCAACGTTGATGAACATCCTTGGATGCCTAGACACACCAACTGCGGGACAATATTTCTTAAATGGTAAGGATGTGAGTAAGATGGAAGATAACAGGCTGGCAGAGATCAGAAATACGGAAATAGGTTTTGTTTTTCAAACCTTTAATCTGTTGCCACGGTATTCTGCTCTCGAAAACGTAATGCTGCCTCTTATTTATGCCGGTCAATCAAAAAGTATGCGGCACGACAGGGCAATAGAAGTACTTGAAAATGTAGGACTGGCTGACAGGGTGACCCATAAGCCCAATGAATTATCCGGAGGTCAGCGACAACGTGTAGCAGTTGCAAGAGCCCTTGCAAATCATCCTTCTATTATTCTGGCAGATGAACCTACAGGAAACCTCGACTCAAAAACTTCGATCGACATAATGAATCTTTTTGAAGAAATCCATAAGCAAGGAAATACAATAATCCTGGTTACTCATGAAGAAGACATTGCACTTCACGCCCGTCGTGTCATTCGGTTGAAAGACGGCCAGGTGGAATCGGAACAATATAATGAAAAACCTGCCATTGAAAAAACATGAAACAATTCAGGGGGATTAACGTTATCTAACCAAATCATATACCATATTACCATCAGCTGATATACACGATGAAAATATATACTAAAGGAGGAGATAACGGAACAACATCATTGATAGGCGGTAAAAGGGTGCCCAAATATCACGAAAGAATAGAAACTTATGGAACCGTGGATGAGTTAATTTCTTTCATCGGCCTGATCAGGGATCAACCTGTAGCTGAAAATGTGAAGGAATCACTAATTATAATACAGGACAGGCTAATGACATGCGCATCGCTCCTTGCCGCCGAAGATGAAATCTCAAGAAAAAATCTACCGGAGTTAAGAGAATTCGATATAGAATATCTTGAAAAGGAAATAGATGTAATGGAAAAAAACCTTCCCCCGCTTTCATCATTTATACTACCCGGAGGACATACCTATGGATCTTACTGCCATATAGCCAGAAATATATGTAGAAGGGCAGAAAGATCGGCTATACGACTTTCGGTAAATAATGACGTACCGGCACTAATTATTAAATATTTGAACCGTTTATCAGATTATATGTTCGTGTTAGCCAGAAAGTTAACGCTGAATTTTCATGGGGTGGAAATTCCATGGAAACCAAAGTTGTAATTCAGAATATTTTTTTTATATATTTGCACAATTTTTAAAGGAAGTCACATTAAAACGTTACGAAAATGTATTGGACACTTGAATTGGCGTCTAAATTAGAGGATGCACCATGGCCAGCGACAAAAGATGAATTGATAGACTTTGGTATTCGATCGGGTGCTCCGTTGGAAGTGATCGAAAACCTGCAGGAAATAGAAGATGAGGGTGAGATATATGAAAGTATAGAAGATATCTGGCCTGACTATCCCAGTAAAGATGATTTCTTTTTTAACGAAGACGAATATTGATAAAGGGGATCAGGAAATTAATCCCTTTTTTATTCCACCCATCTGAAAATATCTTCCTTATTTTTTGCACGGTATTTTTCCAACCATTTAAAGTCCTTAAGCTTCTTGTCATTTTCAGGTATCTGGCTCATCGGATATAAAACGGAAACAGGTTTGGTAATGAATTTTATATAATCCATTTCTCCCTTATCAAAATAAATAATCATATTAGAACTTTCGGATTTATTCATTCCAATAAACCCTCCTTCATCTTCCGGATAATAAATTGTTTGTGAATTCCCATTAACATTGACTCTTTGCATTTCACCATTTTTAAAATGACAAACCATATCCTTTCCTTTTATCTGATCAAATACAGAAGTATCTTTCATACTGATAATAAAAGCCTTTTGCTTAAGATTCATCTTATCAACAGCTCTGTTCTTTGTGAGAATTTCAATAAAAGTAGCTGTTTCCTGGTACTGATTATACCAAAGTACCGGATCATGATATAACCGTATAATAGAATCTGCGAATGAATAGGACATGGAATCGCATTTTCCCTGGAAGTCTGATTTGAAGAGTTTTACGTGGTAATATGCTTTTAATAGTTTCTGTCCGGAAGTATCAAGTAGTGATCTCAGTGTATCGGCATGCATATAAAGTGAATCTTTTTCACCCACCTGAATGAATAAAGCACTGTCTGTCATCATCGATCGTTTATCATTTTCGTGATACACAGCATAATTACCTCTCAGGATAATATGCTGGGCAGTATCGATGATTTCAACATTCTGCCGGGCCACACCATAACCTGTATCTCTCTCGTAGTAAAGACTATCAGCGCTTATGCACTGATTATCGCTCGCCAGATATGCATTTCGGTTTAACCTGGAAATATTAGTTTGCGTATTGTACCACCCACTTTCACAGTATATATAATTCTTATCGCTTATAATACTTGTCGGACCAAAGAAATAAGCAATCTCGGATTCAGTATTAAAATCCATCGTGTCGGAATAAATGGTATAATCGGGATTTTTTACAATTACATCGTCTTTAAAAGCAAACAGGTCCTTCTTTGTATAAAAATACCCCTTTTCACTTGTCAGAACATTCTCACCTTTAACTATATGAGCACTATCCATGTAATATCCTACATTCTTGCCCAGGTCAAAATCGAGATTCTCAGTTGTCAGAGTTGTTTCTTTGTAC
Source organism: uncultured Bacteroidales bacterium (assembly GCA_963748095.1). Taxonomy (GTDB): domain Bacteria; phylum Bacteroidota; class Bacteroidia; order Bacteroidales; family UBA10428; genus CAVVIO01. Next base: position 2,703 of record CAVVIO010000026.1, on the reverse strand, counting down.
AGAAGTTTCACATTTCGCCTCATTTTAGCCATCCTGGTATTGCCATTGTAATTTAAAAAATCACCGTATAAATGCAATGTGTCACCCTGATTGATATAAACATGGCTAAAAGCATCCAGTGCATTTTGTTCGGAATAAAAGTAAGCACTATCGCAATACATAATTGATCCGGCATGACGAAATACTACATTACCTATAAGCCGGTAAGCACCATTGGCAAGGTTTTTATCATATTCCATACTTCTGGAATCATGCTGTATTTTGGTGGTTTTCTGTGCAGAAACAGGAATGGTTAACAGCAATAGAAAACCGAATAAACCTGCCATTCTGTACAAACCCCGCAATGGGTTACTGACTGACAGGTTGATTCTAAAAAAAATACCGGTTACTATCCTGATTATTTTAACCACCCTTTATTATGGAAGTTACAGTTTTTATAACGGTCGTCAATTTTAACGTAAGTCGTTTTTAATTTTTCGGTAATCCAGTTATCCACAACTTCACTATGTTTATGCTGTTCTGTCAATTGTTTCAACATGCTATAATCCTCTTTGAGATTAGCCCGGTGAGGATCGATCCTGCTCTTTAACTGAACTACTTTAAACACCGTTTTGCCCTTATCATCAGTCGATTCGTACGGCGTAGATATTTCTCCTACTTTAAGATCTTTAATTACATACATATCCTGTGTATTAAACTGATCCAGCTCAAATTGAGTATCTCCGGTCTTAGGATTTACTAATTGTCCGCCGTTCATCCGGGTTTCCTCATCCTGCGAGTATCTCATGGCAGCATGAGTAAACGAAATACTATCAAGACGGATCTGTTGAATAATACTATCCAGCTTTTCTTTTGTATTTACTTTAGAAGAGTCAGAAATTTCAGGTTTCATTAAAATATGACGTGTATGCACACGGTCACCATTTCGTTCAATTAATTGAATAATATGATAGCCAAATGACGATTCCACAATTTTCGAAACCTGCCCTTTTTTCAGGCTGAAGGCTACTTTTGCATATTCAGGATCAAGTTCCGCTTTGGTTGCCCATCCAATATCTCCTCCACGAGATGCGGAAGGCCCTTCTGAATATAAAACAGCCAGAGTAGCGAAATTCTCACCATCGAGAATCCGTTGACGTAAAGCGAGCAATTTTTCACGTACTTTAAATATTGCCTCATCGCTGGTGGTCGGGTACAAAGCTATCTCACTAACTTCAACCCTGGCATTTATGTATGGCACACTATCATGTGGCATATTGTTAAAAAAAGCTTTTACTTCGGAAGGAGTTACAGTGATATTCTCGGTTATCTGCTGGCTCATCTTTTGGGTAATTAACTGATCCCGGATATCATCATGCATATCTTCTTTTATTTCCGGTATAGATTTATTAAAATATTGAACCAGTTTTTCTTCCGACCCAATCTGGCTTATGAAGTACTTCAACCGATCATTCAATTGTGATTGTACCTGTTCTTCGGTTACTTCCACGCTGTCTATTTCCGCCTGATTAAGTAAAAGTTTTTCCGACAGCAGATTTTCAAGAATCTTGCACCGCATATCATCAGTAGGCTTAATACCCTGTGCCATTGCCTGGTAATATTGTTTTTCAATATCAGATTCAAGTATCATTTTATCTCCTACTATAGCTACTATTTCATCAACAATTTTTGACTGACTATATAAACGATCAACTTTTAACAGCAGAATAGATGAAAATAAAAAAAAGAAAAATATTTGCTTCATGCGTATGTCATTAATATATATTAAAATTACCCCGGTTCAATTCATCATTATATATATTCGATTCAAGTTTCTGAATGAGTTGTATCTTACGTTTATTTAATATAATACTCCGAATATTATCACTGACAAATTCAAGTGGCGCAACCTCTCCGATAAGTTTATATTCTTTAATGTTAACAAAATAATTAAAAGAACCGTCTTCTGTTTCAATTGTTTTCCGATATCTCAGATAGTTTTCAGGATTACTAATTTCAGCAGGAACAGCTTTTAGTATCTCCGAGAAATATATCCAGTTATCGTTAAAATTGTCATATTTGGCAGCATACTGATAACAATAATCTTCCAGTTGTTTCTGGTCTACTTCTTTTTCAGAACGGTACCAACGTTTAACCGAACGTATATTCGGAGAAGATTTTGGTATTTTTATATAAAGTGCTTTAACTATGTTATCATTCAATAAGAAATTAGATGAATTATCATTATAATACTTTTCGATCTCCGGATCAGTGATCAATGTATCTAATTTTTGTTCTATCAGGCTTTGTTCATATTTAAAAATTAACAACGAACTCCGGTAATTTTCTATCTGTTTATCAACATTTTTCTCTTCATCCGATAAGTTTGTCTCTGCCTTATTAAGTAAAAGTTGTTTCCGTATCCATTTTTCAATAAAATCCTTGGCCATGGCGGTACTATCCGCAGAATTGAGATTAGATGGAATAACATCTTTCAAATCGGAAGGATACAGATACTTTTCGAATACCCTTGCTACGGGTTTCTCATTGGTTTTTGTTCGCGGTTTTGAACATGCAAGCACACTTAACATGAAAATACCTGCTGCAATACCTATAATAATTTTGGTCAGTTTCAATCGAAATAAATATTAATTAAACGTGCGTTTTTCATTTTACAGTATCGTGAAAATTACAAAATTCTATTTTGATTTATTCATGATTGAT
>CAVVIO010000025.1:0-7798 GCA_963748095.1 uncultured Bacteroidales bacterium | reverse complement strand
CTCCTGTTTTCAGCGTTGCAGCACCCTAAAAATTTTTCATTACAATTTGATATAATTCGGCTTGTTGATCATCCATTTTAAGGAGCTTTGACTTTGTATGTTTTGATTCAGGAAGAGTGAAAATTATCTGATACATGTTTTGTGTTAATTCTGCAGCTTTTTTTACAGATAAATTTGATTTTTCTTTTACCAACACCCTCTCAAGTTCCTTATAAATGCAATAAGCAGTAAATGATATGCATATATGAGCTTCGATTCTATCCCTAAGTCTATGATAAATCGGGCGTATTTTTAAGTCAGTTTTTGACATTCTGAATGCTCTTTCAATATGCCAAAGATTTTTATAATTTTCTATAATTTGTTTATCCTTTAATTTTGAATTTGTAATATATCCTTTAAGTCCATCCCATTGCTTATCTACATTGAATTTTTCATAATCAATATTTATTGATACATGACCTTCCATTTTAAGGTATTTATTATATCCTCTATTATTAATGTTTGATTTGGTTAGCTTACCTTTCTTGATTTGCTTTTCCAGGCGATTTAGCCCTCTGTTCCTGTTATGTTTGTCCTTCGAGGCACGTTTCAATGAATAATTGACAATGAGTCTGGTACCATCTTGTTTTTGTATACTAATTACTTGACCATCTTCAAGTCTTTTTTTTAATAATTGTTCTTTTATTTTTCCCTGTTCGTTTTTTATCCTTGCTCCAATAATAAATTCATAGTCCTTATCTTTCAAAGCATTAATATTGTCTTTTGAAAGAAGCCCTGCGTCAGCAACTAAAACTGGTTTATTCAAATCAAATTTATTGGTTATCTTCTCAATAAATGGAATGAGTGTATGGCCTTCATATATATTCCCTTCAAAAATATCATATCCAATAGCATAGCCACCTAAACCTACAAGTAATCCCAAGTATATCTGGGGATTTTGGTGTTTCCCATCTTTGCTAAATCCGGTTTTTCTTAAATCATCTTCATCACTGGCTTCAAAATATAGAGTTGTCATGTCATAAAAAACTACGCTTATATCGTTCTTCAGTATCTTAAGTGTGTGTGAATAAGAGATCTGCTCGACTTTGTTTTTTAGTTTGTTATTTAATTTGTCATGAAATCGATATACAGCATCAATATCAAGAGATACTCCCTGAAATCGATATAAATACTCCAACGTTTTTAACTTACTCAATGGAAATACTAGTCTGGATATTACTAAATGCCGGAAAAGTTCCTCACCTATGGAATTAAAACCGATACTATCGTAAATCCTTCCAAAAATGATTTCCGGACCAATTGTTCTAATACTTGCATTATCTATAGCGGAAAAAACTTGTTCAACAACCGTATCGGTTTCTGATACAAAAAGCTTAGGTTGACTATTTATACGCTCTAATTCTTGTCTTGCAAGATAGGTTAGTTTCTGCAGTTCTTGCTCTGTTCTGCCACTACCTATAGTTTTTACCAATTTATACTTCCCAGAAGATTTTGATACTATCTGAACGGAATAACTACCAGATCTATTCTTGTTTTTGCGTATAAACATACCCAAAAATAAGCATGCAGCACCCAAATTCAAAAATCAATTCAATAAAATCAAGGGGTACAGAGGGCGTTTTTTAAAAGTGCGGAAAACAGGAAATAAAATAGGCCTTGATAAACAGGGGAAAATTCTGAGTAACGAATCTTTATTTGCTATAAAACCCGGTTTGTTAGGATCTTCAGTGGAATAACGAAATGTAATTATTCGGGCATTCAATTACTAATCTATTTTGTAAGTAACCCTTGTTGTGATTCTGACTTTCGATATCCTTAAGATTTATTGTGCTTCGAAACTTGAACATCCTCTTGAACCAGAAAATTTTGAATAAAATCCATTTAGTAACAGGCTCAATATTAGTTTTACTGGGATTAAAAATAATTTTCGACCTCACTTTTTAATTAGCAACTTTCATCATTTCGCTTACACTATTTTTCGGCTAATAATAGGAAAATCATTTCCTATCCGGGATTAGTGTCTATATTTTCATCACTTACAATTTTTATAGGGAAAGGCTTGGTTGCTTCTCCACTGTATAATGATGTATGTGGGAACGGAATCTCTATTCCTTCAGCATCGAAAGTTTCTTTGATCGCCAGGAAGATGCTGTTCTTCACTTTCACATAATTGCTTTTTTCAAACCAGACCCCAAACTGGATGTTGATCGAGCTGTTTCCGAATTCCGTGAATATAATCAATGGTTCCGGTTCGTCGAGACACAACGGATTGTCATTTGCAATCTTTTTAAGTATTTCCTGTACTTTTTTCAAATCTTCTTTATAGGCCACTCCTATCTGAAAATCAAACCGTCTGATAGGAAACCGGGTGACATTAACCAGCTCAGTACTGATAATAGTCTGGTTAGGAATTCTTATCAGCAGGTTATCGAAAGTTTTCAGCTTTATCGATAAGAGATCAATGGAATATACTACTCCCGATTTATCTCCTACACGAATTACATCTCCAATTTCAAAGGATTTTTCAGAGATCAGAAACAGGCCACTAATCACATTCCCGATACTTGTTTGTGAGGCAATACCTATCACAATACCTACTAAACCTGCTGCCCCGAACAATGTTTTTATCTCCCATCCCAATATTTGAAAAACGATGATGCCAATAATAAAAACGCCGGTATATTCAATGCCCCTGCTCCAAATCATGATCGATTGTTTGGAAAGATTTTTCCAAAAAGATCTTTTAATAATATAAACCAATAATCGTAAGGCAGGATAGCCGACCCCTATGGTAAGAATTACTTTTATTATTTTCAGAACGTGTACTTCAGTAAATATTTCCGGTATATTCATAATCGGATAAATAATTAAATATTCGAAAGATTTTTAATTAGAGAGAAGCTCTTTTTAACAATGCTTTTTGTCGCGTCGTCGCGCGGTGAGCTAAGATGTTGCAGATTTTTCGAAAGGTTAGGTTTTCCCTGGGCAAAAGTAACCTCATTGCCATGTTGTTCACCTCTGTATCTTACTTTGGTTTCATTTGTACATAATAAATCCCCGTCGTTATAAATAGAAAGGTAACGTACACTTACCAGGAGACGTTGAAAATCAAGGATCACCGCCGATTCATTTGAAATATTAAGCGGACAAATGGCATAATCAGGTTCAAGGGAAGGTTGTAAAAAGGCTTTTTCCGCAAAATGCGGAAGAGAGTATGCTGACTCTCCGATATCAGGCTCCCCGAACCATGTAGCTGACAAATTTTCCACAGGGCATTCGAGTACCAAATTTTCAGGTTTTGCCACTCCTGCATAAAATTGTACCCATACAGGTATCCTTATATAATTCATTATACTGGTTTTTGGCAACACTCTTACAGGGTGACCTGATTTCAAAACAAGAGATCTGTCCGGCAGCGCCGGTAAAATATTTATTTCAGGTTTTTCTGATATAAAATATGTCCAGTCATAATCCGTTTTTCCCATTTTGCCGGATGAATTTTTTCCCCATCCTATTTGCCACTCCTTTTGATTTCGGATAATAATAAATTTGTATGATCCGATAGAGAGTTCCTTTGTTTCAACAGGTGCGAATTTTATTTTTTGCCAGATCATAATCAGATAAGTTAATAATTAAAGGTACAAAAAGTGCCGGTAAAAGCCATACTACTTCTGCCGGCACAAAATTAATTTAAACAAAAAAGAGATTTGTTTCTGAAAAGCCCTAAAAATTAGTCATAATTTAAATTCTCGTCTTCGTAAGAATCAAAATTCCCCACTGCCCTTCTTTTTGTTCCTGTTTTTTTCTCTTTGTTTACTTTGATTGAACGGACTTTTTCCTTTTTCAGGTTCTTTTTGTACGTACGTGCCATTTTGTTATTAATTTTTCTTTACTGGTAATTAGACTGAATTTTTAATTAAAAGTCACATTTTGCGATGTATTTCAAAAAGTAAAATAATTTTTTTTCATTGTAAATTTAATGAAAAATTAAATTTATCCATATTTTTGATGGCTTTGAATTAAAAAAAAATGAATACTGATAAAATCAGTTTTTCCGAATCGGACGATTTTCTGGTTTCTGTTATCAGCAGCGCTCCTTACGGCATTTTAACCATCGATTGGAATGGGGAAATTACCATTGCCAATTACCTGGCACGGGAATACCTTGGTTTGAAATATGAAGTAAATGAACTTCCCGGAAAAAATATCCTCGACTGCGTGGATCATATTGGCATTTTAAAAAAAATGCTTCGGAAAACATTAAAGAAAAATAAAAAAGCCTTCAATTTAGAAACAGTACTATATGACAATCAATACCTCAATTTTAAATTAAGGGTTATTCATAATGGTTTTTTACTTACTGTAGAAAATATAACCCGCCTGAAAGATATTGAAGCATCGGCATTAAATTCAACCTTTGAAGGGCAGGAACTGGAACGAAAACGCCTTGCAAAAGAAATACACGATGGATTAGGCCCCTTATTATCCACAGTAAAACTGACACTTGAAACAGTAGTTTCCGAATTAAAACAAGACGATAATGCCAGTATATTACAAAAGTTGGAAAACACTTCATTACTTATTGATTCCATAACCGGGGACCTCCGCAATATTTCACGCGACCTTATGCCTACAGTACTTGAAGATTTTGGCCTGGTAGCAGCTCTCGAAAATCTTTGCCGTCGGCTGGATGAGGCAAACAAATTAAAAGTTAATTTTTACAGCTCAGAAATGAAGAACAGGTTTGAGAAAAACCTGGAACTGGGACTTTACCGTATTGGTCAGGAACTGGTGAACAATGCTATTAAACATTCAGGTGGAACAACGCTCAATTTTCAGTTAATACGTCATAAAAACAGTATCGTATTAATGGTAGAAGACAATGGAACGGGTTTTAATGAAGAAGCAAAAAACCCTGCCAATCATGGTATTGGTCTCATCAACATCGAAGCGCGCACGAAAGCACTGGGCGGTGAATTTTTTATAGATTCGTCGGAAGGAAGAGGTGTTATTGCTACTGTTGAAATTCCTTTATTGGCCGAGAAAACACCTGTGAAGTTGAAACAACCGAAAAGCATCCAGATTAATAATTAACGTATTCTGCAAAAAGAAACCTTATGCAAAAAATAAAAATTATAATTGTCGATGATCACAAAATGTTCCGTGATGGCATAAGGGCATTATTAGAAAAAGAAAAAAACATTGAAGTTGTGGCTGATGCAAAAGATGCAAATGAGTTAATCGGTATTCTTAAAAGTCTTACACCCGACGTAATCCTGATGGACATTGATATGGGAGAAACCAACGGTATTGATGCAACCGTGGAGGTGAAAAAAAGTTACCCTGATATTAATATACTTGCCCTTTCTATGCATGGCGAACATAATTATATTCTGAAAATGCTGGAGGCAGGAGCCACTGGTTATATCCTAAAAAATGCCGGCAAAGAAGAAATGCTTACTGCCATTATCAGTGTGGCATCGGGTGATAGTTATTTTAGCAGGGAGGTGTCATCGCGGCTCATTGAATATTTGAATAAACCTCAAATCAATATAAAAAGTACGGATAAGGAAATACCCCTTACAAACCGTGAAATTGAAATTCTTAAACTGATTGCCCAGGAATATTCCAACTCGGAAATAGCAGAAGAACTTTTTATCAGCATTCGCACTGTAGATACTCATCGCCGGAACCTGATACAGAAACTGGGAATGAAAAATACTGCCGGATTGGTAAAATTTGCAATTCGTAAAGGATTAGTGGAATGATCCGATAAAATATATCTCAATATCCATCTTTTAATTTCCCAATTTATACGCAAATCTCTTAGATGATATTCTGCGAGATTCTCGTAGCCTACTAAGTGTTTTTGGAAAACCCTGCTGGAATTTTCGTAATTTTTCTCCACTTACTACATTAAAAAATACGTTTTCTATCTCTATGCAGTTGTTTCAAGCGTACTTAACTTAGCACTGTAATTAATACTTTTTTATCAACTAAAATGAAAACCGGGAAAGATACTTTTTTATTGGATGAAGGGCTTATAAGTCAATACAAACAGGGAGATGTAAATAGCCTGGGAGTGCTGTACAGCCGTTATTACGATAAAGTTTTTAACAAATGTCTTTCGTTTACAAAAAATTATGACGACGCGTTTGATCTCACACAGGAAGTAATATTAAAAGCATTTCATAAAATAGATACTTTCAAAGGCGAATCGAAATTTTCAACCTGGTTGTATGCGCTCGTGCATAATTACTGCATCGAATCTTACAGGAAAAAACAAAAAATCCAGCAGGAAAATATTGAAGACTGTTATCATCTGACTGAATATTTTTCTGATGTGGAAGAATCTGAAAGATTTGAGTATAAAAGTTCTTCGATAAAGGAAATATTAGCGAATATGCCCGAAATGGACAAGCTGATGCTTCTGATGAAATATGAACAAAACAAATCAATCAAAGATTTACAGGTAACATTTAACATGTCGGCGAGTGCTGTAAAGATGCGTTTACAAAGAGCCCGCCATAAAATCGAAAAGATTTACAACGAAAATCTGCTATTAGCCGAAGCTGTTTAACCAGTTCTTTTAATGGTGGTATTTATTGCCTTACATTGGTTCATATCAGGATTAAACTACTTTACTGATACATAAATCTTTTAATGCTTCGTTTTGGAGTCTTTTCAAATTCCATCGGATGTATTTCAAATTTCGAAACGTTCATATAAGCAGGAAGGTGGTCGTTTAAATCCTTTTTATGTTGTTCCATAATACGCTGTAATTCTTCTTCCGAAACGTTTGCTTTCTCTATAGTTTCGGAATCGGGATTAATAAGGGCAACCAGTTTTTCTCCCCGTTGTACTACAATAGATTCAGAAACACAAAAGCGGTTATTAATCATGGATTCTATCTCATCGGGATAGATATTTTTCCCGTTAGCACCAAGTATCAGACTCTTACTCCGGCCTTTTATATATATATTCCCTTCTTTATCAATAAGTCCCAGGTCACCTGTGTGAAGCCAGCCTTCTTCATCAAGAATTTCACGTGTGGCTTCCTCATTTTTGTAATAACCCAGCATTACATTTTCTCCCCTGAGAATGATTTCTCCACCTCATTTTCAGGATCACCTGAATCAATTCTTACCTCGAGTGTATCGACCGGTTTACCGGATGAACCTGTTTTGTTCTTTTCCCATCCTGTATAACTGATTAGTGGGCCACATTCAGTTATCCCGATCCAACGGTAAATGGAAATTTTAATTTTCTAAAAATATTTCGGCCTCATTATTAAAAGGTGCACTGCCAATTACTACTTCCCTGAAATTACCACCGAAAACTTCCGTAAGTTTTTCTTTAATCTTTCCAAGTATTATCTTTTTATCCCCGGAATCACCAGCAATAATTTCATGTGCCATTTAGAAATCTCCGGGTAATAACTGATTTTTATAAATTTTTTCAATTACCAGTGGCACAGAGAGGATAAGGGCGGGTTTTATTCTTTAAACGCCTGCGTAATAATTTTAGGAGAAGGCGTTTTGGTTAGAAAGTCACGTGACAGCCAGTGTATAAGGAAAAAGAAATTCAAAAGCGCATATGTAAGTATGCCCAGAGGTAGGAATGAAACTATCGGATCGCCAGGGTTCAGCGGCATGTGATGGTGGGCAAAACGTATGTTGGCAGCCAGACTGTTATGCGGAAGCATTACCCCTTTCAAAAAACCTTTGGTTCCCGATGTGTAGCTGATTACTGCGACATCGCTGTTGGTACATATCAAAGTGAATATTTTCGGGTGTAA
>CAVVIO010000024.1:0-65432 GCA_963748095.1 uncultured Bacteroidales bacterium | reverse complement strand
AAGGTGTTTGGCAACAATGCAATTGATTTAATATTACATCTTAACCAGCGAATATCTGGCCGGGTAATTACTTTTATACCTTTCTTCCAATGTTCAACAAGAGGAGCTTTCTCAAAAGCATAAGCGTAAAGAGTAGGAACTATCGGTTCTTTTGGAAAATGATGTGTCCGCGGATAACTACCTCGTGTAATTTGCAGATATACTCCGGCATAACTTTTTTCTAACCTGTTTCTTTTTATCAGTCCATCCATTATACCACGTAAATCTTTTATTCTTTCGAAATCAATCCTGACTGCTTTCAGGCTATTGACAAGACGGGCAAGGTGTTCCTCCAGATAAAAAGGATGGCCCCTGTAAAAACGAATAACTTCATAAATTCCGTCGGCAAAGTAAAAACCTCTGTCATCGGGAGAAATACTGGCGTTTACTTTTGGTAAAAACTGGTTGTTCAGGTAAATGATTGGTTGCATAACAGTTGTGTAATAAATTGAATTTAACTATTTAATTATTGAAAATTCTGTCCCGGTTATTTCAAAAATATTCCAGTGAAGAATTTAAGGTAAATATACTTATAAGGTGTTTACAAACAGAATGTAATGCTAATTTATTGGAATGGTTTATAATTACTTTGAATCACCAACCTGAATTTTTAATATCACGGTTAATTAGTATTTTTACATATTCATGCTAACTCTATAAACACTCAATTATGTTAAACCTCATAAAAACTGAATCTTTAATAAAAATATTACTGGCTGCATCAGTATACATTTACCAGGGTACGAATCTGCTTACTGCTCAGGAAAAGAACCTGTCGTATTATATCTCTCAGGCACCCTTCAGTATGCCCGAAGTTGTGGTTCCCGAATTTAAAGCGGATACATTTTCAATCGTTTCCTACGGTGCCATGAGCGATAGCCAGACATTAAATACAGAGGCCTTTTCCAAAGCAATTGAGGCATGTACACAAGCCGGAGGCGGCAAAGTTATTGTCCCCCCGGGATTATGGCTGACAGGGCCTATACAATTAAAAGATAACGTTAATCTGCACGTGGAAAGAGGTGCCACCATTCTATTCACAAGTGATCATACTCAATATCCGATAATAAAAGCTTCTGCCCACAGCAGCAAGTACGTGCCGGCTTCGCCCATATACGGATACGAATTGAAAAATATAGCCATTACCGGCGAAGGAGTTATAGATGGTGCCGGTGAAAGCTGGAGGCCTGTTAAAAAAATGAAAATGACGGAAAGCCAGTGGAAAGACCTGGTTAAATCGGGGGGCGTCGTTAGTGAAGATGGAAAAATATGGTGGCCCACAGAAGAAGCCATGAATGGTGAAATATATTTGAAAAATCTTAAAAAAAACAAATCCAGACCGACAGCAGAAGACTTCCTGCCAGCCCGTGATTTTTTACGTCCATACATGGTTTATCTGGTTGGTTGTGAAAATATACTTATAGAAAAAGTCACCCTGCGTAATTCACCAAAATTTGTGTTTTATCCGAATAGCTGCACAAATTTAACTGTTCGCTATGCTAATATTTACAATGACTGGTGGGCACAGAATGGTGATGGAATTGACATCAGTGCCAGTAAACAGGTAATTATTTATAAATGTAATGTAAATGTTGGTGACGATGGAATTTGCATGAAATCGAGCAGAAGAGGAGGCGACAAACCCGGAACTTTTAATCTCGAAAATGTAATTATCGCCGGATGCAATGTATTTCACGGGCACGGAGGATTTGTGATTGGCAGTAATACCGATGGCGGTATGCGTAATATTTTTGTTAATGATTGTAATTTTCTGGGTACCGATATAGGCATTCGTGTTAAAAGTAATGCCGGAAGAGGCGGACTGGTAAAGAATATTTATGTTAAAGATATATATATGACTGCAATTCAGGATGCAGCCATGTCCTTTAGTACATTTTATGAAGACAGACCTGCAGGCATGACAGCAGACACTTCGGCAGAACAAAGAATTCGGGATAAAATCCCTGAATTCTTTGTTCTGCCGAAGTGTCTGCTGTCATGCCTGCAGGTCTGTCTTCATAAAATGTACTAAAGGACATGGCTGCATCCTGAATTGCAGTCATATATATATCTTTAACATAAATATTCTTTACCAGTCCGCCTCTTCCGGCATTACTTTTAACACGAATGCCAATATCGGTACCCAGAAAATTACAATCATTAACAAAAATATTACGCATACCGCCATCGGTATTACTGCCAATCACAAATCCTCCGTGCCCGTGAAATACATTGCATCCGGCGATAATTACATTTTCGAGATTAAAAGTTCCGGGTTTGTCGCCTCCTCTTCTGCTCGATTTCATGCAAATTCCATCGTCACCAACATTTACATTACATTTATAAATAATTACCTGTTTACTGGCACTGATGTCAATTCCATCGCCATTCTGTGCCCACCAGTCATTGTAAATATTAGCATAGCGAATAGTTAAATTTGTGCAGCTATTCGGATAAAACACAAATTTTGGTGAATTACGAAGGGTAACTTTTTCAATAAGTATATTTTCACAACCAACCAGATAAACCATGTATGGCCTTAAATAATCACGGGCAGGGAGGAAATCTTCCGCTGTTGGTCTGGATTTGTTTTTTTTAAGATTTTTCAAATATGTTTCACCATTCATGGCTTCTTCTGTGGGCCACCATATTTTTCCATCTTCACTAACGACGCCCCCCGATTTAACCAGGTCTTTCCACTGGCTTTCCGTCATTTTCATTTTTTTAACAGGCCTCCAGCTTTCACCGGCACCATCTATAACTCCTTCGCCGGTAATGGCTATATTTTTCAATTCGTATCCGTATATGGGCGAAGCCGGCACGTACTTACTGCTATGGGCAGAAGCTTTTATTATCGGATATTGAGTATGATCACTTGTGAATAGAATGGTGGCACCTCTTTCCACGTGCAGGTTAACGTTATCTTTTAATTGTATAGGCCCTGTCAGCCATAATCCCGGGGGAACAATAACTTTGCCGCCACCGGCTTGTGTACATGCCTCAATTGCTTTGGAAAAAGCCTCTGTATTTAATGTCTGGCCATCGCCCATGGCACCGTAGGAAACGATTGAAAATGTATCCGCTTTAAATTCGGGAACCACAACTTCGGGCATGCTGAAGGGTGCCTGAGAGATATAATACGACAGGTTCTTTTCCTGCGCAGTAAGCAGATTCGTACCCTGGTAAATGTATAATGATGCAGCCAGTAATATTTTTATTAAAGATTCAGTTTTTATGAGGTTTAACATAATTGAGTGTATATAGAGTTAGCATGAATATGTAAAAATACTAATTAACCGTGATATTAAAAATTCAGGTTGGTGATTCAAAGTAATTATAAACCATTCTAATAAATTAGCATTACATTCTGTTTGTAAACACCTTATAAGTATATTTACCTTAAATTCTTCACTGGAATATTTTTGAAATAACCGGGACAGAATTTTCAATAATTAAATAGTTAAATTCAATTTATTACACAACTGTTATGCAACCAATCATTTACCTGAACAACCAGTTTTTACCAAAAGTAAACGCCAGTATTTCTCCCGATGACAGAGGTTTTTACTTTGCCGACGGAATTTATGAAGTTATTCGTTTTTACAGGGGCCATCCTTTTTATCTGGAGGAACACCTTGCCCGTCTTGTCAATAGCCTGAAAGCAGTCAGGATTGATTTCGAAAGAATAAAAGATTTACGTGGTATAATGGATGGACTGATAAAAAGAAACAGGTTAGAAAAAAGTTATGCCGGAGTATACCTGCAAATTACACGAGGTAGTTATCCGCGGACACATCATTTTCCAAAAGAACCGATAGTTCCTACTCTTTACGCTTATGCTTTTGAGAAAGCTCCTCTTGTTGAACATTGGAAGAAAGGTATAAAAGTAATTACCCGGCCAGATATTCGCTGGTTAAGATGTAATATTAAATCAATTGCATTGTTGCCAAACACCTTGCTTTACCAGGAAGCAGTGGAGAATGATGCTGATGAGTGCATCCTTGTTCGAGATGGAATGGTTACCGAAGCATCCCATTCAAATGTACTTGGCATTAAAAATGGTAAACTGTATACACATCCTGATGGTAATCTTGTATTGCCGGGGATTACCAAGAAAGCAGTATTCAATCTTTGCCAGGAACTAAAAATTCCGGTTATTGAGGAACCATTGCCCGAAAAGTCGTTAACAGATATGGACGAGCTGATGATTGTGGGTACCGGCAATGAAATATTACCTGTGGTAAAAGTTAATGAAAGTCTGATCGGCGGTGGACATCCCGGTCCCATAACCCGGAAACTGCAACAGGCTTTTTTTGATATAACTTACCGGAAACTCGGAAATGAAAAAGACTTCTGGCTGAGCACGGATTGATTGTTTATTCTGGTGACTTGTTCGACATTTTTCCGGTAATACAGGTTGAAAAGGAACTTTTAAATGCATTTACATATGTAAAAGTATTTATATTTGGATTTTGTTCATCAAAATATTTATTTACAGCTACTTCAACTTTTTCTAAACCACAACTTTACAATTATGAATTTATAGTAATTCAAAAATTGATTTTAATTTTGAATTACTTAATTACCTTTGTTTTGCTAAACGGAAAACTAATATCATGCTAAAGGAGAATTTTGTAGCATATTTTGAAAGCAGTATCAAAAAGAACTGGGATTTAAATGCTCTTTCTGATTACAACGGAGAAGATTATACGTATGCAGAAACTGCAAAACAGATTCTTTATCTGCATTTGATATTCAAAAATGCCGGG
The DNA here is from genome assembly GCA_963748095.1 of uncultured Bacteroidales bacterium. Taxonomy (GTDB): domain Bacteria; phylum Bacteroidota; class Bacteroidia; order Bacteroidales; family UBA10428; genus CAVVIO01. The sequence continues at coordinate 60,624 of CAVVIO010000024.1, read as the reverse complement.
ATTAAAAAAGGCGATAAAATTGGTTTGATCGGAAAAAACTCGGCAAGATGGGGGATCACATACATAGCAGTAGTTACCTATGGTGCAGTAATAGTGCCCATACTTCCCGATTTTAAGCCGGATGATGTACATAACATTGTAAACCATTCCGATTCGGTACTTCTGTTTGCCGGAGATGCAGTTTTTGAATTGCTCGACGCGAATAAAATGACCCAGGTTATGGGTATAATTTCTGTCAATTCATTTAAACTGGTTCATACAAGTAGTAAAGAATTCGAATCAGTTCTTAAAAACGCCGGATCAAAATTTGCCGAAATTTATAAAGATGGCATTACACCCGAAAATATTCACTTTGATAATATACCCAACAGCGATCTGGCTGTAATCAGCTACACATCGGGAACCACCGGTTTTTCGAAAGGAGTAATGCTTCCGCATAACAGTCTGGCTGCCAACATACGTTTTGCCCACCATCACATGCCGCTGAACCCTGGCGATCCGATAGTTTCATTCCTACCTCTGGCGCATACTTACGGATGCGCTTTTGAATTTCTTTTTCCTTATACACTGGGCTGTCACGTAACTTTCTTAACCAAAACGCCTTCTCCTAAAATTATTACGCAGGCGTTTAAAGAAATAAAACCCGCCCTTATCCTCTCTGTGCCACTGGTAATTGAAAAAATTTATAAAAATCAGTTATTACCGGAGATTTCGAAATGGCACATGAAATTATTGCTGGTGATTCCGGGGATAAAAAAGATAATACTTGGAAAAATTAAAGAAAAACTTACGGAAGTTTTCGGTGGCAATTTCAGGGAAGTAGTAATTGGCGGTGCACCTTTTAATAATGAGGCCGAAATATTTTTCAGAAAATTAAAATTTCCATTTACCGTTGGGTACGGGATGACTGAATGTGGCCCACTAATCAGTTATACAGGATGGGAAAAGAACAAAACAGGTTCATCCGGTAAACCGGTCGACACACTCGAGGTAAGAATTGATTCAGGTGATCCTGTAAAAGAGGTGGGAGAAATCATTCTCAGGGGAGAAAATGTAATGCTGGGTTATTACAAAAATGAAGAAGCCACACGTGAAATTCTTGATGAAGAAGGCTGGCTTCACACAGGTGACCTGGGACTTATTGATAAAGAAGGGAATGTATATATAAAAGGCCGGAGTAAGAGTCTGATACTTGGTGCTAACGGGAAAAATATCTATCCCGATGAGATAGAATCCATGATTAATAACCGCTTTTGTGTTTCTGAATCTATTGTAGTACAACGGGGAGAAAAACTGGTTGCCCTTATTAATCCCGATTCCGAAACTATAGAGAAAGCAAACGTTTCGGAAGAAGAATTACAGCGTATTATGGAACAACATAAAAAGGATTTAAACGACCACCTTCCTGCTTATATGAACGTTTCGAAATTTGAAATACATCCGATGGAATTTGAAAAGACTCCAAAACGAAGCATTAAAAGATTTATGTATCAGTAAAGTAGTTTAATCCTGATATGAACCAATGTAAGGCAATAAATACCACCATTAAAAGAACTGGTTAAACAGCTTCGGCTAATAGCAGATTTTCGTTGTAAATCTTTTCGATTTTATGGCGGGCTCTTTGTAAACGCATCTTTACAGCACTCGCCGACATGTTAAATGTTACCTGTAAATCTTTGATTGATTTGTTTTGTTCATATTTCATCAGAAGCATCAGCTTGTCCATATCGGGCATATTCGCTAATATTTCCTTTATCGAAGAACTTTTATACTCAAATCTTTCAGATTCTTCCACATCAGAAAAATATTCAGTCAGATGATAACAGTCTTCAATATTTTCCTGCTGGATTTTTTGTTTTTTCCTGTAAGATTCGATGCAGTAATTATGCACGAGCGCATACAACCAGGTTGAAAATTTCGATTCGCCTTTGAAAGTATCTATTTTATGAAATGCTTTTAATATTACTTCCTGTGTGAGATCAAACGCGTCGTCATAATTTTTTGTAAACGAAAGACATTTGTTAAAAACTTTATCGTAATAACGGCTGTACAGCACTCCCAGGCTATTTACATCTCCCTGTTTGTATTGACTTATAAGCCCTTCATCCAATAAAAAAGTATCTTTCCCGGTTTTCATTTTAGTCGATAAAAAAGTATTAATTACAGTGCTAAGTTAAGTACGCTTGAAACAACTGCATAGAGATAGAAAACGTATTTTTTAATGTAGTAAGTGGAGAAAAATTACGAAAATTCCAGCAGGGTTTTCCAAAAACACTTAGTAGGCTACGAGAATCTCGCAGAATATCATCTAAGAGATTTGCGTATAAATTAGGAAATTAAAAGATAGATATTGAGATATATTTTATCGGATCATTCCACCAATCCTTTACGAATTGCAAATTTTACCAATCCGGCAGTATTTTTCATTCCCAGTTTCTGTATCAGGTTCCGGCGATGAGTATCTACAGTGCGAATGCTGATAAAAAGTTCTTCTGCTATTTCCGAGTTGGAATATTCCTGGGCAATCAGTTTAAGAATTTCAATTTCACGGTTTGTAAGGGGTATTTCCTTATCCGTACTTTTTATATTGATTTGAGGTTTATTCAAATATTCAATGAGCCGCGATGACACCTCCCTGCTAAAATAACTATCACCCGATGCCACACTGATAATGGCAGTAAGCATTTCTTCTTTGCCGGCATTTTTTAGGATATAACCAGTGGCTCCTGCCTCCAGCATTTTCAGAATATAATTATGTTCGCCATGCATAGAAAGGGCAAGTATATTAATATCCGGGTAACTTTTTTTCACCTCCACGGTTGCATCAATACCGTTGGTTTCTCCCATATCAATGTCCATCAGGATTACGTCGGGTGTAAGGCTTTTAAGAATACTGATTAACTCATTTGCATCTTTTGCATCAGCCACAACTTCAATGTTTTTTTCTTTCTCTAATAATGCCCTTATGCCATCACGGAACATTTTGTGATCATCGACAATTATAATTTTTATTTTTTGCATAAGGTTTCTTTTTGCAGAATGCGTTAATTATTAATCTGGATGCTTTTCGGTTGTTTCAACTTCACAGGTGTTTTCTCGGCCAATAAAGGAATTTCAACAGTAGCAATAACACCTCTGCCTTCCGACGAATCTATAAAAAATTCACCGCCCAGTGCTTTCGTGCGCGCTTCGATGTTGATGAGACCAATACCATGATTGGCAGGGTTTTTTGCTTCTTCATTAAAACCCGTTCCGTTGTCTTCTACCATTAATACGATACTGTTTTTATGACGTATTAACTGAAAATTGAGCGTTGTTCCACCCGAATGTTTAATAGCATTATTCACCAGTTCCTGACCAATACGGTAAAGTCCCAGTTCCAGGTTTTTCTCAAACCTGTTCTTCATGTCTGAGCTGTAAAAATTAACTTTTAATTTGTTTGCCTCATCCAGCCGGCGGCAAAGATTTTCGAGAGCTGCAACCAGGCCAAAATCTTCAAGTACTGTAGGCATAAGGTCACGTGAAATATTGCGGAGGTCCCCGGTTATGGAATCAATAAGTAATGAAGTATTTTCCAGCTTTTGCAATGCACTGGCATTATCGTCTTGTTTTAATTCGGAAACTACTGTTTCAAGTGTCAGTTTTACTGTAGATAATAAGGGACCTAATCCATCGTGTATTTCTTTTGCCAGGCGTTTCCGTTCCAGTTCCTGCCCTTCAAAGGTTGAATTTAAAGCTGCCGCTTCAATATCTTTCAGTCGGGTTATATTTTCTACGGTAAGTAAAAAACCATTATGAATAACCCTTAATTTGAAATTGAGGTATTGATTGTCATAAAGTACTGTTTCTAAATTGAAGGCTTTTTTATTTTTCTTTAATGTTTTCCGAAGCATTTTTTTTAAAATGCCAATATGATCCACGCAGTCGAGGATATTTTTTCCGGGAAGTTCTTTTACTTCGTATTTCAAACCAAGGTATTCCCGTGCCAGGTAATTGGCAATGGTAATTTCCCCATTCCAATCGATGGTTAAAATGCCGTAAGGAGCGCTGCTGATAACAGAAACCAGAAAATCGTCCGATTCGGAAAAACTGATTTTATCAGTATTCATTTTTTTTTAATTCAAAGCCATCAAAAATATGGATAAATTTAATTTTTCATTAAATTTACAATGGAAAAAAATTATTTTACTTTTTGAAATACGTCGCAAAAGTGTGACTTTTAATTAAAAATTCAGTCTAATTACCAGTAAAGAAAAATTAATAACAAAATGGCACGTACGTACAAAAAGAACCTGAAAAAGGAAAAAGTCCGTTCAATCAAAGTAAACAAAGAGAAAAAAACAGGAACAAAAAGAAGGGCAGTGGGGAATTTTGATTCTTACGAAGACGAGAATTTAAATTATGACTAATTTTTAGGGCTTTTCAGAAACAAATCTCTTTTTTGTTTAAATTAATTTTGTGCCGGCAGAAGTAGTATGGCTTTTACCGGCACTTTTTGTACCTTTAATAATTAACTTATCAGATTATGATCTGGGAAAAAATAAAATTCGCACCTGTTGAGACAAAGGAATTCTCTATCGGATCATACAAATTTATTATTATCCGTCATCAAAAGGAGTGGCAAATAGGATGGGGAAAAAATTCATCCGGCAAAATGGAAAAAACGGATTATGACTGGACATATTTTATATCAGAGAAACCTGAAATAAATATTTTACCGGCGCTGCCTGACAGATCTCTTGTATTGAAATCAGGTCACCCTGTAAGAGTGTTGCCAAAAACCAGTATAATGAATTATATAAGGATACCTGTATGGGTACAATTTTATGCAGGAGTGGCAAAACCTGAAAATCTGGTACTCGAATGCCCTGTAGAAAATTTGTCAGCTACATGGTTCGGGGAGCCTGATATCGGAGAGTCAGCATACTCTCTTCCGCATTTTGCGGAAAAAGCTTTTTTACAACCTTCCCTTGAACCCGATTATGCCATTTGTCCGCTTAATATTTCAAATGAATCGGCAGTGATCCTTGATTTTCAACGTCTCCTGGTAAGCGTACGTTATCTTTCTATTTATAACGACGGGGATTTATTATGTACAAATGAAACCAAGGTAAGATACAGAGGTGAACAACATGGCAATGAGGTTACTTTTGCCCAGGGAAAACCCAACCTTTCGAAAAATCTGCAACATCTTAGCTCACCGCGCGACGACGCGACAAAAAGCATTGTTAAAAAGAGCTTCTCTCTAATTAAAAATCTTTCGAATATTTAATTATTTATCCGATTATGAATATACCGGAAATATTTACTGAAGTACACGTTCTGAAAATAATAAAAGTAATTCTTACCATAGGGGTCGGCTATCCTGCCTTACGATTATTGGTTTATATTATTAAAAGATCTTTTTGGAAAAATCTTTCCAAACAATCGATCATGATTTGGAGCAGGGGCATTGAATATACCGGCGTTTTTATTATTGGCGTCATCGTTTTTCAAATATTGGGATGGGAGATAAAAACATTGTTCGGGGCAGCAGGTTTAGTAGGTATTGTGATAGGTATTGCCTCACAAACAAGTATCGGGAATGTGATCAGTGGCCTGTTTCTGATCTCTGAAAAATCCTTTGAAATTGGAGATGTAATTCGTGTAGGAGATAAATCGGGAGTAGTATATTCCATTGATCTCTTATCGATAAAGCTGAAAACTTTCGATAACCTGCTGATAAGAATTCCTAACCAGACCATTATCAGTACTGAGCTGGTAAATGTCACCCGGTTTCCTATCAGACGGTTTGATTTTCAGATAGGAGTGGCCTATAAAGAAGATTTGAAAAAAGTACAGGAAATACTTAAAAAGATTGCAAATGATAATCCGTTGTGTCTCGACGAACCGGAACCATTGATTATATTCACGGAATTCGGAAACAGCTCGATCAACATCCAGTTTGGGGTCTGGTTTGAAAAAAGCAATTATGTGAAAGTGAAGAACAGCATCTTCCTGGCGATCAAAGAAACTTTCGATGCTGAAGGAATAGAGATTCCGTTCCCGCATACATCATTATACAGTGGAGAAGCAACCAAGCCTTTCCCTATAAAAATTGTAAGTGATGAAAATATAGACACTAATCCCGGATAGGAAATGATTTTCCTATTATTAGCCGAAAAATAGTGTAAGCGAAATGATGAAAGTTGCTAATTAAAAAGTGAGGTCGAAAATTATTTTTAATCCCAGTAAAACTAATATTGAGCCTGTTACTAAATGGATTTTATTCAAAATTTTCTGGTTCAAGAGGATGTTCAAGTTTCGAAGCACAATAAATCTTAAGGATATCGAAAGTCAGAATCACAACAAGGGTTACTTACAAAATAGATTAGTAATTGAATGCCCGAATAATTACATTTCGTTATTCCACTGAAGATCCTAACAAACCGGGTTTTATAGCAAATAAAGATTCGTTACTCAGAATTTTCCCCTGTTTATCAAGGCCTATTTTATTTCTTGTTTTGTTGGCTGTATCAACAATCACTTCGTATTTAGAAGTATTATGGTCCTGTATTTCTATAACACTGACTAAAGTTACTACCTTAAATTTTTGCTGTATTTTCTTTAATATGTTTGCAGGGATTTTCGTCTTCGGTGAGTAATATCCTGACATAATGAAAATCTCCGTTTGTATCGAAACAAGCTATTTTGTTAATACCGGCCTGTACAAATTCTGCCAGATAGAAATTATCTTTAAAAGACCATTCTACGTCGCTTGCCTTGGGAAACTGACGATCGAATGAACTTCTGATTCGTTTATCCGGATTTAATTTACCGTATATAAAAGATTCATAATCATACTTATGCCCACTATCTATTCCCATTGGTTTTATAACTTTCTATTTCAATTATTTAGACGACGTAAAGCAATTTGGGTCACATGCATTTTATAAAAATATTGCACCGGTAAAAAAACTTCTTGCTGACAAGAAATTTTGGTATTAAATTTAATGTGTTGTAACAATTTAATAATATAACAGTTAGTCAGAATCATATCAGAAAATGTTGTATTTTACTTTACCGTGGTCATCAATAATTTTTATTCCTGAAAGCTGCTTCTGATTTATTTATCAAAAATAGTACTCCAGTTTTTAGGACTTCTTTTTTTCCACACATTGGAATGATAAATATAGCTTACTATGAGTGGCAAAACACTTGTTGCTTCGGCATAAACCATTTGTTCAAATAATGTATCAACTTTTCCCCACGATGCAGCTTCCTGCAGGGTGGAAGAGGAGCAGGCCCCGTCGCGAACATCGGCAACTGTAATTTGCACGGCATATTTATGCACTTCTACCGGACTGCCAAGAATTTCAGCGCAAACGACCGTGTCCTGGGCAAAATTTTTCGGTACGCCGCCACCTATCATAAAAAGACCAGTGGTTTCTGCTGCTATTTTTATTTTAGTAAGTTCCAGAAAATCTTTTACAGAATCGATAGATACATGTTTTTCAGGATTCTCCCATTGATGCCTTACTAATCCGAAACCTGCGCTACTGTCTGAAAAGGCCGGGCAAAAAATGGGCACATTATTTTCATAAGCGGTTTGAACCAGTGAATTTTTCTTAACACTGTTTTCGGTGAGGTATTTTCCCATTTCACGAATGAATTCCCTTGAAGAATAAGGTCGGGGTTCGAGCGAATCGGCTATTTTTTTCACAGCAGTGTCACATTCCTGTAGGTCATCTTCGTCGATAAATGTATCATAAATTCGGTCGATATAGTATTCCCTGAGCCGTTTATCAGGAATATCTTTTCTGCCTGCATAATGTTTAAACCCCAGCGCTTCAAAAAAATCCATATCCACAATCGATGCGCCGGTAGCAACCACAACATCGATCATATTATTCTTAATCATATCCACGTAAACCTGCATACAGCCGCCAGCGCTCGTACTTCCTGCAAGTGTTAATATTGTTGAACATTTCTGATCTTTTAACATGCGATGGAATATATCGGCTGCCACAGCTGTATCCCGAGATGTAAAAGACATTTTTCGCATTGAGTTAATAATTGGCGTGGAGTCAAAAGAAGTAATATCTATATGCTCAATGGTTTCTTTTAAAAGATCTATTTTTTTCATTTTTAATTAAAATTTGAAATCGAAATGGTCCTGTTATCTATATTTTATTCCAATTCGGAAAACCGGTAACTGAGTAACTGATATATAAGTTTGGCAGCCAGAAAATCCGGAGCCTTATTTTCAGGATTAGGGCAAAGCTCAACAACATCAAAACCTACTACATTATGCTGCTGAATTACTTTCTTCAAAAAATGGATGGCATCATAATATTGCATACCTCCCGGTTCAGGAGTGCCAGTAGAAGGCATTATTGAAGGATCGAACACATCCAGGTCAATCGTTATGTATACATTTTTTGTTAGTAATTTAAGAGCTTTCTTCTCCCATGATTCTTTATAAGGCATGTCATGCGCAAATATTACCCGTGATTCGTCCAGGTAATAAGTTTCTTCATTGCTCATGCTCCTTATTCCCACCTGTACAATCGGAACAAGCTCCCTTACTCTGGCCATTACACATGCATGGTTAAACTTCGAACCTTCGTATTCATGCCTTAAATCGCTATGCGCATCAAGTTGCAGGACAGTCAGATCTTTATATTTTGCTGCATGGGCCATAACTGCACCGATACTCACAGAATGATTACCGCCTGCGGTTATTACAAACTTGTCCATTTCGAGGTACGTGTTTACCTTTTCTTTCACCTCATCTGTCAGTTTTTCGGGAGATTCGAATTCTGAGATGGATGGTGCTGTATGAATTCCCTTTTTATAAACTTCTGTCCGGGTCTCTATATCGTACAATTCCATATTGGCAGATGCTTCCAAAATAGCTTCGGGTCCTTTGTCAGCACCCTTAATCCAGGTACTTGTAGCATCGTAAGGCACAGGTAACAGAACGACAGAAGATTTTTTAAGAGAAGAATAGGCTTCTTCTATGCCACCAAAGTTCATCCGGACTCTCCTAATTAATTATCGGCACCAGGTAATTAACAAAACACAAGGCAACCAGCGCCGTTCCATATTTTTTTCGGGGGATAAATGAACTTGTGATCTTTTCAATTTCTCCCAATGCATATTTTTCTTCAAAGCCATTGAAATATAATTCATTCAGACTTGCCTCCAGCTTATCAACCAGCTCCTGTTCTCCAAAGTTTCCATTGTGCTCACACACGAGACCTCCGTATCTTTCTCCGCTCTGCCGGTCTCGCAACCAACCATAAATGATTCCTGCACTGGTGACTTCCCCTTCATTACCGTTGGCTGCAGCCATGATTGTTTCCATAACTGCTCCATGCTCAATATGCGAAGGCCTGTCGATCTTAGTTGCAATTGACGGTAATATCGAAGAATAAGTCATAATATTTGCCATCTCAATTCCCGCTTCTTTTAGTGCCAGATGATACGATCCTGCATGTATGGTAATATCACTCTGACCAGTCCCTTTTGTGACAAAGTAATCTTTGGGTATGCGATTACCGATTAGTATACCCTGTAACTGAGGAGTTACCTCTTTCCTGTCGATACCAGGCAAATTACTGATTAACAGATTCTTCATTTTCTTTTTAAATTCTATTATAAGTTAAAGCATAAAATATTTATTTATAAATGTGTTTTTTAGACGGAAAAAATCCGTTTGGTCACACCATTTCGGTAATAAATTTCTTTATTTTTTATTCAAAGTCATAACTTCATATAATTTGAATAAATTTTAATCCGAATCCGCGTGACCTTTCTTTATATATCCGTCTAAATAGTAAAATCAAAATTCTGTATTTAAAATTATAAAATAAATCATTTTACTATCTATATTTGAATTCAAATTATTCAGTTAAAATAAATAATTTATTAAGTCTAAAATCTACGTTAAAGAACAAGAAATATATAATTTTTTCTAATCGTTATCTTTGAACATAATTAAATGTCTTATGAGTAAATGTAAGTGCCTTTGCGACTACAAATCAAATGAAGTAGCCAATTATTCAATTAATAATTACTATAATTACGAATTTATTCCTTCCATTGGCGACCGTTCCGGGATGTTCCGGGTTTATGACGAAAGTGGAGGTTTTCATAATTTTGCTTTTACAGAGTTCAGAAAGTTTTTTAAACAATATTAGTCTGGGTATTGTTTGCATATTTTTCGATTAATTGATGTTGGATAGTTTTTTTAACATTTTTAGGTGAAATAATAAGTGAAAATTCTTGCCACTATTTAACTGTTTGAGCAGTTACATATTCTTTAGCTATGGGTTTTACTAGTTTCCTTATGTTGTGTCAGGAAAATGTTAATGGAAAGTAGTTGACATTGTCAAATTTTCAGGCATACCGACATTTTTTCTTAGGATTTAACACGAATTTGGGGATTTAATTGACTGGCATATAATTTGAAATATGCAAAAATGAGTTTTGATTCTCAATGATTTATATTGATAATTAATAGATGTTAAACCTGTCTGTCCTGACAAAACCTGTCATCAGATGGGAAAAAGGCAGACTTAAAAATTATGGAGGATTGAATCATGGCAATTGTAAAAAAATCGGATGGATACTTTCCATCAATTCCTTCCCTGATAGATAGTTTCTTTTCAAGGGATTTAATGGATTGGAATAATTCCAATTTTTCGAGCACTAACAGTACTTTACCGGCTGTTAATATCAAAGAGAATGATGACCGGTATGAGATTGAAGTAGCTGCACCCGGTATGAAAAAGGGTGATTTCCAGATTAAACTGGACAACAATCAGCTTACTATTTCTTCTGAAAGTAAAACCGAAAATGAAGAAAAGCATTCGAATGGAAATTACTTCCGTCGTGAATTTAGCTACCAATCATTCAGGCGTACTTTCACACTTCCTGAACATGAAATAGAAGGGGATAAAATTGCAGCTGTTTATACCGATGGGATCCTTAAAGTATACCTCCCTAAAAAAGAAGAGGTAAAACCAAAACCTGCAAGGGAAATAAAGATTTCATAACATAATTGTTTGAAAGGCAGGCTAAAACCTGCCTTATTTTTTATTCCTGTCTCAATTGAAATAAACAAAATGAATAAACCGTTATTCTTATGACTAAAAACCATGGAATCATGCTTGAACATCAAAAAATCGTTATTGATAAGGTAAGCACGGACAGATACCTTTTTAGAAAAGAATTGGTTAAATCGTTGAAATGGCTGAACCCTGATGAAATTATTGAATTGCAGAAATGGGTGAAAGAAAAATACTGGAAGATGCATGAAGAAGTGATAAGAGAATTATTTACACTTGAGGTGGCCTGAATAATTTCTGTAATATTTGGAAACATTTAACAAAAGGGCAGGAAATAATTGATTTTCCTGCCTTTTTTATTCTTCAACCTGACATGCAAATTATATATATTACACGGCCTGATTTTTGCAATTCTATTATATATTCACAACTACGGAATTCGGTAATTTGAACAATAAATGTGGTTTATTCCTTATTCTAAGGACTTTCTGGTTTAAAATTCAATGCTAAATTCTTATTATAGTGAAATAAAGTTCTAAAAATTATTAATATTGTCAGTAATGGCAGAACGGAATATCTAACATTTTGACAGGTATGACTTACTCGGATTTAAATAATAAATACAATCAAATACTTGAATTTATTTCCAGACGGCAATTAAAGGAAGCATTTGATAAATTATTCGAATTATCAGTTGATTGTTTGAATATTGATTACAGAAATCAACTGAATAATCATTATCTCACTTATGAGAATATGCTGAAGTATTCTTTCGAACTCAGCGATGATCCTGAAAAGGAAAAGGTTTACAATCATTTGTTACGGGCTTTGCTTGAAATTAATGATGATATTAAAGAGGATATTATCCTTAATAAAAGATTATTAAGTTATTATCGTTTCAAAGAGAATATTATAGAAAATTCAACCCTGAAAGAGGATACTTCGGAAATAATTGACAAACTGGCATTCGAACAGGAAATCGAACAACTTTTACAATCATCGGCAGGTTTAAAAAAATCAACTTCTCAAACTCATAAGCAGGATTATGATCAAAACCTGAATAATATATTCCGGATAATTTGGCTGACTGACCGGTTCGGGGAATCGGAAATAAAGCTGGTATCGGGATTTGGTAAATCCGACAAAGTTCCGTGGCATGATAAATGCCAGATTGTCAGCGCCATTACTTTATCTTTATTGCGTCATTTCGATCCGGCAAAAATCAGTTTATTATTCGGGTACTATGAATCCGGAATAAACCAGATCTGGCAGAGGGCTTTGACAGGTCTTGTGCTTGGTTTATATATTTACGACAGTCGCCTGAAATTATATCCTGAAATTATTCAGCGGTTAAAAGCTATTCAGGGTGACAAAAGAATCACGAAAAATATTGAAGCCATTATCATTCAGTTTAACAAAACCCGTGAGACTGAAAAGATCACTAAAAAAATAAATGAAGAAATCATTCCGGAAATGTGGAAGCTGAGGTCTACACTGGAAGAAAAACTGAACCTTGATGATATTTTATCATCGAAATCAATAGAGGATAAAAATCCGGAATGGGAAACGGTATTTGAAGATTCACCAGAACTTTACAGTAAAATAGAAGAATTCTCGAATATGCAGCTCGAAGGATCGGATGTCTTTCTGAGTGCATTTTCCATGTTGAAACGTTTTGACTTTTTCGATGAGATCAGCCATTGGTTTATGCCGTTTTATAGCGATAATGAAAGTATTTCGCTGGAAATGAATAATGTAGAAGGAGAATTTGATACAGGTAAATTTCTTGAAGGATTGGAGCGCACCACTTTTCTGTGTAATTCCGATAAGTATTCTTTCTGCATGAATGTAAGGTATATGCCCGCTGCACAGCAATCGATGATGGTTGAATTATTCAACATGGAAATTAATGCCATGAACGAAATGGAAAAAGATGATGAAATCATCAACAGTGAATCGAAAGAAAAAGCTGTTTTTACACAATATATCCAGGATCTTTACCGGTTCTTTAAATTGCATCCGCTCAAACACGAATTCAAGGATGTATTCAATTATACCTTTGACATTCACAATGCCGCCTTTTTTAACATTCTGGTAGAAGACACATCTGTTTTAAGGAACATTGCCGAATTCTATTTTCATAAAAATTTTTTCAGAGAAGCGCTTGAAATATTCGAAAGACTTGCTTCTGACGGACGGAATTATGAGTTATTTGAAAAAACAGCTTACTGTTATCAGCAACTGGAACAGTACGATAAAGCACTCGAATTGTATCAGAAAGCCGAATACCTGGATAAAAACCGAACTTGGGTGCAAAATAAGATAGCGTTGTGTTACAGGAAGATGGGAAATTATCCGAAAGCGGTGGAATATTACAGGAATTCTGAAAAACTTGATCCTGAAAATTTGTACATTCAGATAAACCTGGGGCATGCTCATATGGATATGGAAGATTATGAGACTGCTTTGAAATATTATTATAAAGTGGAATACCTCGATCCGAAAAATATTCGCGTACATCGACCCATTGCCTGGTGTACTTTTATATTGGGTAAGTTCGAAGCAGCAAAGAAATATTTTGAAAAAGTAATTGCCAATGATGGTAATAAAAATGATTACATGAACATGGGGCACGTTCTCTGGTGCATGGGAAACAAAAGCGGGGCAATTGAAAACTATAAAATCAGCCTGATCAAATCGGAATTGGATATTAACTGGTTTTCAAAAGTATTTGAGGAAGACAGCAAACATCTAGTACGTCTTGGGATTCCGGTATTCGATATTCCATTAATGCTGGACTATCTGAAAATTAACACCCATAAATAAATTAGCAACTTTTTTAAAAGAGCTGGTGAGATATCACACACCACTTAAATAAACAAAATTGCTGATATTCTTCAATTATGGAATAAATGATTTAGGCATTTTTCTACCATTCGATCACTTTCCTGTTTTGATAAAATTTTCCGTCAGGGATATTTTCTGCAGTTGCCAGCCACAAGGCCGTGTCGGCTCCTTCTTCCACACTTCTTGGAGCACCGGACCCACCCATTTCGGTTCTTACCCACCCGGGAGACATAGTATACACTTTAACAGATGATCCTAACTCATTTGCCAGAATAATAGTAAGGGCGTTCAAAGTAACTTTCGATATCCGGTATGCCGGAGATCCGCTTCCCATAGTATTTAGTGATGCCATTCCACTCGACATATTTATTATCCGGGCATCCGTGCTTTTTTTCAAAAGCGTCGCCATGGCCTTTATCAGGTTTAGGGGTCCAAAGAAATTGGTCTCCATGGTTTCGCGAATGACAGAGGTAGAAGTTCCCGTAAGCGATCCTTTATCAATTAGAATACCTGCATTGTTTACAAGTATGTCCAGTTTACCAAACTCTTTTTCAAGATGAATTTTTAACTTCAGGATATCTTCTTCATCAGTAACATCTAAATGATAATATGAAATCCGGTAATCCTTTTTCTGCAGGCTTTTAACAGCTTTCATCCCTTTTTCTTCGGAACGTGATGTCAGTATTACATGCATTCCTTTATCTGCTAACTGGCGGCATATTTCCAGTCCTATACCACGATTACCACCAGTTACTAAAGCTATCTGATCCGTATTTGCCATAAGCTAACAATCATTGATATTCAATTTTATTTAAAACAAAATTTTAGACATGCGGTTTTCAGAAGTAACTGATTATTCGAAAAAAAATTAAATATCAGTAAAACTGGATGAAGATAATGGACAAGAATTATACTGAATTTGACTTTTTGAATTATTTGTAAAATTTGCCATTATAGTAAATAATGTTACGGTTCACCTTCACATTCATAACTATCAAATCCCTGTAAATATCGAATGTGTTTATAAAGTCGTTTGTAAAGAATTTTTTTTCACCGTCTTTGAATATCCAGATATGATTGTTTGCATCAACATAAGCAATAGTATGCCATCCGATTTTATAGCTTGTAGGCAGATAATGTTCAATAATATAAGATTGATTTTTGTAAAATGTTTTAAAATAATTATTTTCTGTATAGACAATTACATAATCCTGAACTTCATAGCTGTCAGGTGTATATTCACTTATTATTTGAGTTTTACCATTTTTAAAATATTTAAATTCTCCCTGTTGATCCACATAAGTTAAAAAACCATCGCCTACCTGGTAGGACATAGGAGGGAAATCTTCCAGTTTGTAGATGGAATCCTTGTAAAACACATTAAAATTTTGTGCCTGTTCATCCACATAGGCCACCATGTCTCTTCCTGCTGTAAAAGATATGCGTCCAACATAAGGTATGATAGTAGTATCCTTTCCATGGTAAAAAATTTTGAAATTTTTTGAATAGGAAGATATATATGCAACAATATTGTCCCCGCTTTTAAATTTTTCGATTGGCCGACCTGCAATTCCCGATTCAATTTTTATGATTTCGCCTTTGTAATATACTTTCAGGTATTCATCATTTTTATCATAAAATGCAATAAGACTGTCCTGCACAACATAAGCATCGGTGCGGTTACTTAGTAAACGAACCATTCCCTGATCGACAACAACGAGTTTGTCATATACGGCATAGGCAGCAAGAAAATCTGTAGCATAGTAATCAGTCACGCCCCCAACTTCCAGTTCTGTGACTTTACCCTTATAATACATCTTCAGATGGCCCAGGTTATCAACGTAAAGAATACTTGTGCCCCCTACTTTAAAAGACTTCACCGGGTTGTATTCTACTTTTTCTGAAGTTCCGCTGTCGAAAATGTAAAATTTACCCAGGTAATCCTGATATGCGGCCAGATTTTGAGCGGTTCCGTTAAAATTTATCAGATTTAGAAAAGCAGATAATAAAAAAATATAATATTTACCATTCATATTTAATTAACTCCTGATTAGCGGTTTAAATTGAAAAAAAGCTTGCATTACAGACTGGTTACTGTAGAATTTTGATTTATTCTTTGTTTTACATGATTTGATTTCAAATGCCAGGAAAGTGCAAAATAAAATACCTGGCTCTTGGTGTAACGTGTAAGATCGCTTACTTCGTCTGAATTTGTATACTTATTATTCAAAAAATCTTCGAGATAGTATTTGAATTTAAGCCTGATACCCCTGGGAAACTGGATGCCGGCGAATACTGAAGGTAAAAACCGTGGAGTCTGATCGCCGAACCAGGAAGTATATTTGGTTTTATGGCCGTTTCTTGAGAACGTATTTGTCCAGTATTTTTCCTTGTAGTGAAATGCCATCTCATATTCACCTCCGGCAAACAGGAAGAAATTATCATCAAATGATCCCAGTTTTAAGGCTAAGGGAACACCAAGTGTATATACCCTTCGAATGATTTTATAATCTACATTAACATTATTTATATTTAAAGTCTCATTAGTGATCATTCCGATATTCCGGACTGTTCCTCCCGAGTAAAATCCAAAATTGTTATTCATGTCAAAGTTCCAGTATTGACCAAAATTAAACATTGCAGTGAAGCGCATTGATTTATTTACCGAACCAGCAGAAGTATTCACTTCAGGCCATGAAAAGATCATCTCTCCTCCGGATGTTGAATATATATCCTGTGATTTTACCGATCCAGTCAAAAATAATAGGCATGATATAATCAGGAAACTTGATTTTATATTTTTCATTGCATTCAATTTTAATTATTAATTTATAGTTGGGATAACTTAAAACGGTTGATATACAAATATAAGGATGTTCTCAATAAAAATCAAAACCGGGAAACAAAGGTGTTAGGTTTCTATAAACCTGATTCTCAGAAATACTGCTTTATATTCCTATGTCTGAATTTTTAATATAAAAAAATAAACAATTTTATCTGCTTAATGTTAAATTAGTATAAATGTTTAAAAGTTATTGCAATACATTACAAAAATTTTTGTTATTTTGAGTATGATAATAATTTGAGTATAGGTAATTTACATCACCTGTAACAAAGAATTAAGATCATTATAATAAACTGGAATTGCTTATACGTATTTAATAACTTTGTTAGTAGTCTGTGTATATTGTTTATTGATAAATTTTTAGTATCATGTTGGATGTAAAGTACAATATAAAGAATTTAATCTCAGGCATCTATGAATGCCAGAAGAAGATCATTATTAACAGGAGGTTCATTCGGGAGTTGGAAGATGAAGGCAGGGAAACCACCAAATTAAGAGGTGAGATAACCGAACTCGAAACAAAAATTGCTGAGTACCAGAAAGAGCTAAAGAAAAAGTACCAATTTTCGTATTAAAACCTCTATTAATAATAAAAAGCACTAAAAAGGACCATTTCCGGAAAGGGGAATGGTTTTTTTAATCTTCAGGAAACTAATTCCCGTCAATATATTCTATACGTTTATTAATTAAACTTCCTGATTCCATTTAATATATTTATTTTTAGTTTGTAATTATTCCAGTTAAAGTTATAGCGGATATTTTAATCCGGAGATAGCTAACATTAATAACTATAACCCATACACCTATGAAAAAATTAATCCCCATATTTATTTTAATTTTTATTCTGGCGATACCATCAAAAGGTCAGACCCCGGATACCCTGAAAGTTGGAAAAAAATACCTGATTGGTAATAACACTCCCGTTGAAACCCAGTTTATATTGGGGCCGGAATTGAAAATTGCACAATTGCTTGATGGTACCGGAGTTTATACCGGGTTTAAAGGAGCAATTGTAATTAATCATAAATTTGCCTTTGGTCTCACAGCAGGCGGTTTTGTAAAAGATCCTGAATTTCAGGGACCCAATACGAGTGGAGTAATAACCAGTTTAAATATTATCGACGGTTACGGAGGTTTATATCTTGATTATTTTCTTCCCAGCAAATCTCCTGTACATATTTCATTCCCAACCACTCTGGGTTTGGGTGTAATAGCAATCACCCAGGAAAACCAAACAGCCAGTAGCCTGAAAGATATGGAAGTTGTAGAAAGTGATGAATATTATGTGTTCGAACCTTCGATAAATGCAGACATTTATATAACTAAGTTTTTGGCATTAGGTATTGGAGGTGGTTATCGTCTTGCATTCCATGAAAAGGTGGTTCGGTTAACAGCCAGCGACCTGTCTGGTTTTACATTGAATATTAGCCTAAAAGTCGGTTCGTTTTAAAAATTTAAAAACTGTTCCAAAAGTAGATCGTATCAAATTACCTGGTAAAAGCCAAGCATTATCCATACCTTCCCGTAGTTTGATTCTTTAAATTCGATCTTATCGGAGGTTGCATAAAAAGCAACTCTTAACTTTTGGAACAGTTTTTTTATTTGTGAAGTTGCGATAAAAAATCTAACGTAAATAAATAGTTTTTTACCTCGTATTATTTCAGATTAAATATGAATTACTTCACCGTATGCTGCGGCTGCTGCTTCCATTACTGCTTCCGACATTGTGGGATGAGGATGCACTGATTTTATAATTTCGTGACCGGTTGTTTCAAGCTTTCTGGCGGTAACGATCTCGGCAATCAATTCGGTTACATTCGCTCCGATCATGTGCGCACCTAAAAGTTCTCCGTATTTTGCATCAAAGATCAATTTTATGAAACCTTCTTTATGACCTGCTGCACTGGCTTTTCCAGATGCTGAATAGGGAAATTTACCTATTTTCAGATCATAACCAGCCTCTTTGGCAGCTTTTTCGGTATAACCAACAGAAGCCACCTCGGGTGAGGTATATGTACAACCGGGAAGATTATTATAATCGAGCGGATCGGGATTTATACCGGCAATCTTTTCAACACAAATAATACCTTCGGCTGAAGCAACGTGTGCCAGGGCTGGTCCCCCAACAATATCTCCTATAGCATATACCCCTTCCACATTGGTTCTGTAAAACTCATCAACTTTAACTTTTCCTTTTTCCAGTTCGATTTTTAACTCTTCAATACCCAGATTCTCGAGATTGGGAGTAATTCCTACCGCGGACAGTACAATATCAGCTTCGTGAGTTTCTTCTCCTTTTTTGGTTTTGATTACCACTTTACAGGTGTTGCCGGAAGTATCTGCCGATTCTACTGTTGAACTGGTCATCACCTTCATTCCTGCTTTTTTAAAAGAACGTTCCAGTTGTTTAGATACTTCTTCATCTTCCAGAGGTACAATGTTGGGCAAAAATTCCACAAGGGTAACCTGTGTGCCAATGGTATTATAAAAATGTGCAAATTCACTGCCAATTGCACCTGAACCGACTACTATCATCGATTTGGGTTGTTTTTTAAGAACCATTGCTTCACGGTATCCAATGATCTTTTTCCCGTCTTGTTTTAGATTTGGGAGTTCCCGGGACCGTGCGCCGGTTGCCAGAATTATATATTTTGCCGATATTTTATCTTTTTTCCCATCTGCTCCGGTTACTTCAACAGTCTTATTGTCTGTTAATTTTCCGGTACCGGCAATGTGTTCAATTTTATTCTTTTTAAATAAGAACTGAATTCCTTTACTCATGCCATCAGCAACATTTCTGCTGCGGCCGACCATTTTTTCAATATCGGGTTTAATTTTCCCGTCAATGGTACAGCCGTATTCATCAGCATGTTGAAGATAATCGAATACTTCGGCACTTTTTAACAATGATTTTGTTGGTATACAACCCCAGTTCAGGCATATTCCCCCCAATTCACTTTTTTCAACCACACCTACTTTCAAACCTAACTGAGCTGCCCGAATAGCTGCAACATAACCACCCGGACCACTTCCTATTACTATTAAATCATAATTCATTTCTTATTATTTTTATGGTTTTTTCAGATTGTTAAAGTTTTTTCTAAAGTCAGTAACAATATTAATGTACTTTAGATTAAATTTAAATAGTAAAAGTATTAGTTTTTTTCCAATTCCTGAACCGAATCTGACTTAAAATAACCAGATACATATTATGTCGGATACTTTGGCATTGTAATTTTTATTAAAAAATGAGAAGAAAAAAATTCTATATATTTCTAGGTTACTGTTTATTATTAATGATCTTGCCGGTTGTTACATTCGGACAACAGGCGATGTCCCGTCCAAAAGTCGGATTGGTATTAAGCGGGGGCGGAGCGAAAGGGATGGCACATGTGGGTGTACTGAAAGTAATAGAAGAGGCGGGTGTACCTGTTGATTATGTGGCAGGTACTTCCATGGGTAGTATTATTGGAGGATTATACGCCATTGGATATGATGCAGAGGCCCTGGAGAAAATCGCCCTGAGCCAGGACTGGGTAAATTTACTTGGAGACATAACACCACGAAGAAGTCTTTCAGTAGAAGAAAAAACCGAACAGGAAAAATATTTCATTTCTTTTCCGATACACCATTACAGGGTCAAATTACCTTCAGGACTAAAATCGGGACAAAATATATCAATGTTATTATCTCGTTTGACAATGCCGGTATTCAATATTAATGATTTTAGTAAGCTACCCAGACCCTTTTTATGTGTGGCTACCAATATTGTTACAGGTAAGGAGGTGGTACTGAAAAAGGGGTATCTTCCCGATGCTATCAGGGCAAGTATGGCTATTCCTACGGTTTTCACTCCTGTTGAAATAGACAGTATGCTGCTGGTAGATGGCGGACTGGTCAATAATTTTCCGGTTGATGAACTCAGAAAGGCAGGAGCAGATATTATTATCGGAGTAAACCTTGGCCTGAAATCCTATAATAAGAGTGAACTGAAAAATTTAGCTGCATTATTGGAACAATCTATTTTTTTCCAGGCAAAAGAAAAAAATAGAAAAAACCAGGAACTCTGTGATATTCTTATTCAGCCCGATGTGTATTCAAGCAATGCTGCGAGTTTTAATAATACCCGTACATTGATACAAATTGGAGATACTGCGGCCAGGAAAGTATTACCGGAACTTAAGAAACTCGCTGAATTTCTTGCCGAATATGGCGATAGCGCATCGGTAAAGAAAGTTCAACCTGTTGATTCGCTCCATATAACTGAAATGAAATTTGAGGGATTAAAGAATGTTTCAAGAAAATTTCTGGAAGGAAAATTAAAAATAAGTACACCATCTACCATAAGTATAGATTACCTTGATAATTCGATTGACAGAGCTTATGGAACCCAGTTTTTCGAACGTGTAAATTATAAACTGGAGCCTAGTGATAATGGTCTTTGTCTTGTTATAAGGGTAATTGAAAAATCGACTGATCTTTTCAGAATAGGGGCCCGTTATGATAGTCAGTTTAAGACACAATTATTACTTAATATAACATTGCAAAACAAGCTGATTAAGGGAACAAGGTTAACGCTTGATGCTTACCTGGGACAATATCCCCGTTTTATGGCGCAATATAAATTTTTCACAGGCTGGAAACCGCGAAAAAGAATTTTATCGAAAAAAGAGATAGTAGGAGGATGGTTACCCGATATAGGAATTTCTTATAATATCCAAAATTTTGAGGTCTATGATTATCAGGAAGCAAGGCGCACTTCCAGCTTTAATTTCACTACCAATCATTTCAACCTTTTTATATCCTCCAATATCACAAATTCTATGTATGTACAGACAGGTGTACGTACAGAATTGAATACTTTTTCAACTTATATTTCCTCAAATAATAATGCTTTCCGGAAAGTATTCAATCAGTTTCTTGACTTGAATTTTTTATATAAAATTGACAGTTATGACAAACAAATTTTCCCTCACAAGGGTGTTCAGTTCACAGGTATTGGAGAATATCTGCTGGACATTGGAAGCAACGACTACCAGTATGCTGATATAAAGAGATGGATAATAAATGCTGAATTTGCATTCCCGGTATCCCAAAAACTCACGATCTTGCCTCGCATTAATACTGGTACTACCTATGGAGATTCAATACCCCCTGAATATCTTTTTTATATGGGAGGATCTTATAAATTCATCAGTAATCCCCTGGGTATATTTCAGTTTAATGGATTAAATTTCATGCAGGAAAGTAACCTGGCGGCCTTGGTAGCAGGTTTGGATTTTCAATATGAACTGTTCAATAATCAATATGTTACATTGAATGGTAATATTGGTACAACTGCTATTTATTTTGAGAAACTCATTTCAACTAAGAATCTGTTAGGAGGATATGGTATCAGTTATGGAGTGGAAACGCCTTTAGGGCCTGTCGAGATTGGTGTTTATCGGTCTACAAATTACAATAACTGGCAGGGATTCATCAATATCGGGTATTATTTTTAAGCTTGTTTCTTGGGGTAATTATCAATCTAAAATTTCATGTTATTTCATTTCCCAAAATGCCGTTTTAATAGTTTTTTTGCAGCATTAAATGAGCTGATTTTATCTTCCAGTACCTTTTGTTCATAAGATTTTAAAAGTGGTTTGATCTTTTCGTCATCATAAAATCTATTCATAAGGTTGCTGTTTATGGTTTCATACATCCAGTATTTAGCCTGTTGCCGACGTTTATTATCATAGTAACCATTTCTTTGGACAAATTGAAGATAGGCATTAATTGTCTCCCAAATATCTTCAATACCTGTGTTATTTCTTGCTGAACAGGTTAATACAGAGGGAATCCAGCCAGATTCAGAAGGTGGAAAAAGATGTAACGCATTTGCGTATTCAGAACGTGCACGTTGTGCTTTTTCTATATTGTTTCCGTCTGACTTGGTAATTGCAATGGCATCTGCCATTTCCATGATACCTCTTTTAATGCCCTGTAATTCGTCTCCTGCACCGGTAAGCATGAGTAACAGGAAAAAATCAACCATGGAATGAACCGCTGTTTCCGATTGTCCCACACCAACTGTCTCGACCAGGATTGTATCGAAACCTGCTGCTTCACACAAGATAATCGATTCACGTGTTTTACGTGCTACACCACCAAGTGATCCTGCCGAAGGCGAAGGACGGATAAACGCGTTTGGTTCTACGGATAACTCTTCCATGCGGGTCTTGTCCCCAAGGATGCTTCCTTTTGAACGTTCACTGCTTGGATCGACTGCAAGAACTGCCAGTTTTCGCCCCGTTTTTGAAAGATACAAACCGATAGATTCTATAAAAGTACTTTTACCTACTCCCGGAACGCCTGTTATTCCAACCCTTACGGATTTACCGGCATGTGGCAGGCATTTTTCTATTATTTCCTGGGCTATTTCCTGGTGTTTTGGAAGAGAACTTTCAACTAGTGTGATGGCCTGTCCCAGTATAATACGATTACCTGAAAGCAGTCCCTCAACATACTCGTCTGGTGAATATAATTTTTTCTTTTTTTTCTTAAAACGTGCAACAGCATTATCACTGACATCTTTTGGTTGTTCTATCCCGTTGCTAATTGACAGGGCGCTTTTATTAACCTTTTTATTTTTCATGCTATGCAGGTCAAAATGCTGTTTTACTTTGCTTAATCAGAGTACTACCTTTCAGATACCAAAATCAAATACAACAACCAATAAGGTAAAACCATCGGTATTTATCATCCGGGTGTAGTAACTAAATAGAACTATTATTTCTGCGAACCGGTTACCGTTCCGGTAATCCAGAGGATAGTTCTCGATTCTTTTGGATCGTTGGTGATCACGGAAATCGATTTTTTCTGATTACCTTGTTTCCCCGCCGGATTGAATACTGCTTTTATAACCGTTGAATCACCGGGAGCAATCACGTCCTTTTCCGGACTGACAGCTGTACATCCGCAACTGGCACGTATTTTATGAATAAGCAGGTCGCTTTTACCTGTATTAGTGAGTACAAATTTATATTCAACTGGTTTGTCCTGTGTAATCGTCCCAAAGTCGAATGAGTTCGAATTGAATTTTACCCTCGGTGCTTTGGCCATATCGGCAGCAGTTAGTTTCGAAAAATCCTCCCTAACAAGAGATGTTACGGTAAAGGTGTTGTTCATTGGCTGCTGGCCGTTAACTTTCAGTTTTAACCTGTCAATTACATAATCCCAGTCATTTAATTTTTTGCTATCGTAA
Organism: uncultured Bacteroidales bacterium; assembly: GCA_963748095.1. Lineage (GTDB taxonomy): Bacteria > Bacteroidota > Bacteroidia > Bacteroidales > UBA10428 > CAVVIO01. The sequence continues at coordinate 36,635 of CAVVIO010000024.1, read as the reverse complement.
TGCAATAAAATTTCACCCTTTTCCCCTGGTTTCAGCACGGCGGGTTCCATTTTAACAGTGAGATGTGAAGGGACACTACTGAATTCAACCTTAAGAGGTTTCGGTGAAGGATTAAATACTTCCACCGTTGTATCTTTCACCTGGCCTTTAAATACCATACCAAAGGAGGCATGATTGGTTTGCAGCATCAAATCCCCTATTTTGAACAGATACCTGTCTTCCGGTTTTTCTGCTTTTGGCGTAACATTCCCCCTTATCGATAAGGTTACTACAGGTGTAACGGCATTACTTTTTATAGTAATGGTTTTGGTAAACGGACCGGGCCTGTTGGCAGGATCGTATTCTACTTTAATTATGCCTTTCATTCCCGGAATGATCGGTTGTTTCGACCATTGAGGAGTGGTACAACCACAAGATGTTTCAACATTGCTAAGAATCAGAGGTACCTTACCTGTATTGGTAAATTGAAAAGTATGTGATGCCGATCCGTCCGATTCATTTATGGTGCCAAAGTCAAATGAATTTTCATTGAAAGTTATAACAGGTTTGTTTTGTGATATAGCAAGCATTGGTATCAACAAAAAAGTTGCAATGAGTATGGATGATCTTTTCATAATAAGAAATCTGTATTAAATTATCAAAACGAATAATTACGAAAATAAATACGTGACAGACTGATAATTGGTTTGTCAAAAATAGTAAAAATCTGTCTTTAACTGGTTATTCCGGGAAAAATGAATAAATTCATATTAAAATATAAATTAACTCACAGCGTTTTGATTTGTTGATAATTTATAATAATAAACTAACTTTATACATTTTAAATTTAACGCTTATTACTGGGAAATTCATGCGGAGAAAATCTTTCTGGTACATAATGTGTTTCATGTTTTTCAGCATTTTCCCGGGTGTGCAGGGGCAATTTTACAATGGACACCAAATGGATTTTGGAAAAAACCGTGTGCAGTATAATGACTTTTACTGGCAATGGCGGCGTTATGAAAATTATGATGTTTATTTTAATCAGGATGGGAAGGAATTAGCTGATTACACAGCTGATTTTGCCGCTAAGGAGATTCCCAGGATAGAAAATTACTTCGATTACAACCTTGATAACAGAGTTATATTTATTATTTATAATAAATTGTCGGACTTCAGGCAAAGTAATATTGGCCTGGTTACCGGGAAAGTGGATTATAATATCGGAGGGACTACTACTGTTAGCAAAAACAAGGTTTTTGTATATTTCGAAGGAGATTACCAAAAATTTGAACAACAGATTACTGCGGCCATAGCAAAAGTTCTAATTACTGAAATGCTCTATGGCTCACAGTTAAAAGATAACTTAGCAAACTCTACTCTCATAAATCTTCCGAAATGGTATATCGATGGTTTGATCTCCTATATTTCGAAAAACTGGGATTTTCAGTTAGAGAACCGGGTGAAAGATGGTATTTTATCCGGTAAGTACGAAAAATTTAACCGTTTGGAAGGTGAAGATGCCATATATGCAGGGCATTCTTTCTGGAGATATATTGCTGATACCTATGGGAAATCCGTTATTCCCAGTATTATTTATCTGACCCGGATTAATAAAAATTCAAGTACCGGATTCAGTTATGTATTGGGAATGTCGTTAAAAGAACTTTCCTACGACTGGATGGGTTATTATACCAATATATATACCCAGGATACAAACAGGGAATCACTGCCTGAAACGGGTCAGATAGTTAAAAAGCCAAAAAAGAAATTTGTATACCAGCGGGTAAAAGTAAGTCCGAACGGAAAATATATAGCCTATGTTACCAATCAGTCAGGTAAATATAAGATATGGGTATACAACACCGAAACCAGAAAACGCAAGAAAGTAATACGCAGGGGAAATAACCTGGAACAAATTACCGATTACTCTATTCCGGTGCTGGCCTGGCATCCTTCCGGCAGAATCCTCACATTTTTCACCGAAGAAAAGGGAGGTATTAAATTTTACTATTATTCTCCTGCGGAGAAGAAACTTGATGTACGCAACTTTTTATATTTTGATAAAGTACTTAGTTATTCATTTTCCGATGATGGTTCACTTCTGGTCATGTCGGCCGTTAAAAAGGGTAAATCGGATATATTTGTATATAATATCGCTTCAGCCACTCACGAACAAATAACGAATGATATTGCCGATGACTCGGATCCCCGGTTCATTAACAATTCCACACAGATCATTTTTAGTTCCGATCGTTTATCGGATACCTTAAATGCCGGTGGACAGGATACTACGAAAAGAGCCCTGTATAAAGATCTGTTTATTTATGATTATAAGAGCCACTCCAAAGTGTTAATGCGATTATCCGATAATAAATATATCGATAAAATCCAGCCATATGAGACCGGTCACAATAAATTCATTTTGCTAAGTGATAAAACGGGTATTATAAACCGGTATGTTTCCAAATTCGACAGTACCATTAGTACTGTAGACACAACCATACATTACCGTTATTATGCCATTACCCAGCCATTGACAGATTATTCAAGGAATATTCTTGAACAGGATTATAACAAGAAAACAGGGAAAGTAGGCGAGATTTTTTTTAGTAACGGTAAATATCATATGTATGAAGTTCCCATGGAAGACGAACCTCTAAACAGTAAGGATATTAAAATTACTGCATTCAGAAAACAGCTTACCAAAAAACTGGTATCTGAAGACAGCATTCGGAACATTAAGAAAACAGTTGTTAGTATTCAGGATTTTAAAAACAACATGCTGGTTACACCGGAAAAGGATACGCTTAGACTGGATGAAGCCCCTATTGATATAAATAATTATATTTTCGAAACGGAGAAACTCAATTATTACCAGAATAAATTCAAAAAAGAAGGCATAGAAATTACAGCAGATACAACAAAAAGTAAACGTCCCAAAATAAGAATATATCAGACGACTTTTTATCAGAACTACCTGGTAAATCAGGTAGATTTCAGTTTTTTGAATGCTTCTTACCAGGCATTTACAGGCGGTGCTGTGTATTTCAACCCAGGAACAAACCTCTTGTTTAAAATCGGGTCAAAAGATTTGTTCGAGAATTATAAAATAGTCGGGGGAATGCGTTTTCCGTTGGATTTTGATAGTAATGAATATCTTTTGAGCATTGAAGACCTGAAAGATAGACTGGATAAACAATTTGTTTTTCATCGCCAGGTATTTAAAAATGTTGTGAATAACACTTCTCTTATAAAAACATATACGCACGAAATATCATTGGTTTTTCGGTATCCGTTTAACCAGGTATCTGCATGGGTACGCACATTAAGTGTTCGTAACGACCATACTGTTTACCTCTCAACCGATCCGAATAATCTTGATAAACCCGATATCAATAAAACCTGGGCCGGATTTAAGATGGAGTATATATTTGACAACACCCGCTCATTGGGAATCAACCTTTATACTGGGACGCGTTCAAAAGTTTTCGCTGAATTATATCAGGAAGTAAACGATAAATTCGATAACCTGATTGTTCTGGGGGTCGATTTCAGAAAATATATACGTCTCCATCGCAGTCTTATCTGGGCTAACCGTTTTGCTGCCAGTACTTCTTTAGGGAGCAGCCGGTTAATTTATTACCTGGGCGGGGTAGATAACTGGACGAATATTACACCTTTAAAACATAGTACTTTTAATACAGATATTCGTATTAATCCTACCAGAAATTATGCTTATCAGGCGGTAGCAACCAATATGAGAGGTTTTTCTCAAAATATACGCAACGGTGAAAGTTTTGCTCTTATCAATTCGGAAATACGCTGGCCAATCATCCGGTATTTCATGAATTATCCATTGAGCAATAGCTTTTTTGAAAATTTCCAGGTTATCGGATTTTTCGATATTGGAACAGCATGGTCGGGCAACACTCCATGGTCGGGACAAAATGCCTATGATTACGATATTGTAAAACAGGGTCCGGTTAAGGTGACAATAGATACAAATAATAACCCGATAGTCGCCGGATATGGATTTGGAGTACGTTCGCAACTTTTTGGATATTTTGTTCGTCTCGACTGGGCATGGGGTATTAATAATTACCAGATACTCCCTCGTATATTTTATTTATCACTGGCACTCGATTTTTAAAAAAGATTTATGGAAATAACCGATATTATCACCCTTGTCGTAGTTGGCATTTCTGCTGGAATTATTGCTGGTGCCCTGGGGGTGGGAGGGGGGATTGTAATAGTTCCCGCACTGGTTTTTATTTTTGGTATGACACAACATCAGGCACAGGGAACCAGCCTGGCTGTATTACTTTTTCCTGTTGGAATCCTGGCTGTAATGAACTATAATAAGGGTGGATATGTAAATTATAAATTTGCCCTTGTTCTTATCATTGCATTTGTTTTAGGAAGTTATTTCGGATCGCTTCTTTCGGTACACTTACCTGATAAAATATTGCGAAAAATATTTGGTATTCTGATGTTGTTGGTGGGTATAAAAATGATTTTAGAAAAATAAATTTCATGGATTTAAAAACAAAAATAGAAGAACTGGCAAAACAATATTTACCTGAAATTGTGGATATCAGAAGGCATATTCACCAGCATCCCGAACTATCATTTGAAGAATATGAAACTTCTGGTTTTGTTACCCGGAAATTAGATGATTATGGAATAACATATAAAAAAGGTTATGTAAAGACCGGTATAATTGGCACAATAGCAGGAAAAAATCCCGGGAAAAGAACCATAGCACTTCGTGCCGATATGGATGCACTTCCCATTACAGAACAAAACGATATTCCGTTTAAATCGGTAAATGACGGCGTTATGCATGCCTGCGGGCACGATGTACATACTTCTTCGTTATTAGGTACAGCACGTATCCTGAATGAACTGCGGAATGAATGGGAAGGTACTGTCTTATTAATTTTTCAACCTGGAGAAGAAAAACTCCCCGGTGGCGCAAAATTAATGATGCAGGAAGGAGCCCTTGATAATCCGAAACCGGACATTATCATAGGCCAGCATGTGTTACCGGGGCTGGAAGCGGGTAAGGTGGGATTTAAACCGGGAATGTATATGGCTTCTACCGACGAAATTTACATAACAGTGAACGGGAAAGGAGGGCATGCGGCCATCCCTCACCAGCTTATCGATCCGGTGCTGATAGCCTCACATATAATTGTTGCATTGCAGCAAATCGTAAGCCGTCATGCAAATACACTTATTCCTTCGGTTCTTTCTTTTGGAAAAGTAGAGGCAAAAGGTGCTACCAACGTTATTCCCGATGTAGTAAAAATTGAGGGTACTTTTCGAACTTTAAACGAAACATGGCGTATAAAAGCACACGAAAAAATAGTGAAAATGGCACAGTCGATTGCTGAAGGAATGGGAGGGAGTTGTGATGTAAATATTATGGGGGGGTATCCTTACCTGGTAAATAATGAAGAGATAACAATGAAATCGATGCAGATAGCGCGACAAATGCTTGGTGATACAAATGTGGTTAATCTGGATATCCGAATGACTGCTGAAGATTTTGCCTATTATTCCCAAAAGTATCCGTCAACATTTTATCGCCTGGGTATTATGGATAAAAAAGGAACACTATCTTCGCCGCTTCATTCCTCTGCTTTTAATGTTGACGAATCAGCACTTGAAACCGGAATGAAGACGATGGCATGGCTGGCAGTTTCATTTTTGACAGACTAACAGGCTGTATGTAAAGCAATAAGAATAATTATTTAAAATAATTCCAAATAATAATATTCACAACATTTTTCTCAACGAATAAATAAAATAAATATATTTTTGTCCTTTGTTTTAAAAATTAAAATTTTGAATTATGGCTTATGTAATTAGTGACGAATGCACAGCTTGCGGTACATGCATTGACGAATGTCCTGCTGAAGCAATTTCTGAAGGAGATATTTATAAAATTGATCCTGAGTTATGTACTGACTGTGGTGCTTGTGCTGACGTTTGTCCGGTAGAATGTATCAGTCCGGAATAGTAGTTCATTCAGCATAAAAAACAAAAAAGTCTGCCGTTTGGTGGACTTTTTTTGTTTAATTTAATGCCTAACTTTAAACTTGATTTAAAACGAAACTCATGGAAATATTGTTTTTTATTTTGGGAATTGCACTCGGTGCTGCCGGAATCTGGTTTATTCTGAAAAACCGTTCCGCCAGCGATAGCAGGATATATGAAGAAAAAATCAATTCCATTTCACAGCAATATAGTGAACTTAAAAATCAGATGAATGAAAAAGAGTCGGCTCTGTTCGAACTACACGGACAATTAGCATCAAGAACTGCTGATAATAAAAACCTGGAGGAAAAGCTGGTTTTACAAAAAAAAGAAGTAGAACAGCTTCAGGAACGGTTCTCAATTGAATTTAAAAACCTGGCAAATGAAATACTGGAAGAAAAAACAAAAAAATTCACTGAACAAAATAAAACAAGCCTTGACCAGCTGTTGAAACCCCTGGGAGAGAAAATCAGGGATTTTCAGAAAAAGGTAGAAGAAACATACGATAAGGAAGCACAACAGAGGTTCTCATTAAAGGAAGAAGTAAAAAGGCTGGCCGAATTGAATCAACAGGTAAGTAAAGAAGCCAGTAACCTCACCCGGGCGCTGAAAGGTGAATCGAAAACCCAGGGTAACTGGGGGGAAGTAATTCTTGAAAGTATTCTGGAAAAATCGGGATTGGTGAAAGATCGTGAATATTTCATACAACAATCCTATACTGATCAGGAAGGCAAACGCTTGCAACCCGATGTGATAGTTTCCTATCCCGGCGAGCGCAGTATCATTGTCGATTCGAAAGTTTCATTAACAGCTTACGAAAAGTATACGGCTACTGACGATCCCGGGCTACAGGAAAAAGAACTGAAAAATCATATTCAATCCATAAAAAACCACATCATCGATTTGAGCAGTAAAAATTACCAGGATATTTACTCAATTCACAGCCTCGACTTTGTGATGATGTTTTTACCTGTAGAACCTGCATATTACCTTGCTATCCAGCAAGAGCCCGAACTCTGGAATTTTGCATACGATCGCAGGATACTGCTGATTAGTCCTACCAATCTTATAGCAGCCCTGAAGATGGTGGAAAGCATGTGGCGGCAGGAATATCAAAGTAACAATGCCCAGCTAATAGCACAAAAAAGCGGAGATATGTATGATAAATTTGTAGGATTGGTAAGTGACCTGATCGATGTGGGTAATAAGCTGAAAACTACCCAAAAAAGTTATGAAGATGCTATGAATAAGTTGTCGGCCGGAAAGGGAAACCTGGTTAAAAGGGCCGAGGACCTGAAAGAACTTGGATTAAAAACTAAAAAAGAAATACCCAAAGCAGTTATTGAGAGGGCAACACGGATTGAAGAATAAAAAAAGCTGTCCATAGACAGCTTTATTCTTATTTAACCTAATTAACCTATTATAAACCTAAACCCTATATAAACCTAAATCCATTATTTGCACTTTTTCGTTACTGACCAGTCTTTCAGGTTCAACATCCAGTTTTCAACTTTTGTGTTGTCATCCACCGGATCAGTAAATATCTGATTGTCTGTTTTGATATCAAATTTCTTTAACATCCAGCTTTCTACTTTCATTGTTTTTTCACTCTCTTCACTGATAAGATTATTTTCCCCTGAGTTATTTATCTCCCAGCTTTTATAGTTGGTCATCCAGTTTTCTACCGACATGGATTCTTCATCTGCCATGCTATTTGATATACTACCCATATATTCCGATGATAAAAGTATTTTACCCAATTGAATATTGTGAATTGAAAATTGCCCGTAAGCAGTTAAAACCATCATTGCAAATCCAACAAAAACAGCTATCATCTTTTTTGTTATTCCTGAAGTATTCTTTAGTGTTTTCATGATCTGATGCATTTGATTAATTTTTTGTTTCATGTTTGGTTTTATTCACATATTGTGCCAACTTTTGTAAAAATCAGAATATCAAATTGTTAAAAACAAAATATGGAATTTAACAAATATTAAAAGTGAACGGTTGCGAAACAATGTGTGTTCGATAGTGAACATATTCAGATAAAATCATCTTTTATATTGACTTGTTGTTAACTATATACGGAACGTATACAATGTAGTTGTGCAGATTTTAGGCTTTTTTCAATGATTTTAATCACCAGTGATTTCGGATTTTATCGGAATTCATTGCCTGTAAACTGTCTTAGTGATTGTTTCGGGTTATAATAAATATTTAACCAGTATAATTTTAGCGTGAAATGGACATTGTGAAACAACTATCGGGACGGAGTTTTTTCAGAAAGAACTTGATAAAAAATTTATCCCGCTGTATTTATTATACAGATATATAATAAAGGAGATTATCTTAAAATTATATGATAATCTTTTATGCGTCCGGTATTGTTGTATTTCTAATCTATTTTCCTGCCTGATTGATGTGAATAGATTACTTTCCAGTTACCGTTAATTTTTTTATAAACAAACGACCAGGCTATTGCAATCGAAAATACTGTTCCAGATTCAAGATATACTTCCGATTTCCCTAAGGCCGTAATTAAAGCAAGATCGGCAGACAAAACAGTAATATTCTCTTTACGGATATTTATTTTCTGCCCGCTTATACCCCGGATATTTGTACTAAACACCGTCATAAGTGAATCAAAAGTAGGATAATATATACCGTTAGTAATAAAACCGGCTTTGTAATTATCGTCAACTGCATTTATCATTTCTTTAATATCAAGGTTTTCACCCGCCCTGATATTTTTTCTGAAGACAATATGTAGTTCAGTTGAGATTAAATTTTTCTGTTGTTCCGAGAGTTCCTGGGCATATATTCCGGATGTGAGTGCAGTCATAAGAATAAAAAGGCAAAGATTAGTTTTTGTATTTTTCATAGGTTGAATTATTATTTTGTTTTTTTGAATTTAGTTTTCTGGTTCTGATCCATTTTTTCGGTTGCATATTGAATAATTATCCGCCCACAGGTATCTTTCCATTTCAATAAAAATTTTTCTGTAATGTCAGGATACACTTTCCATAATTCCCTAAGGAACCATCCTAATCCTTTTTGAACAAATTTCTCCGTATCCGTCATAATAGGGTCTATAATTTCAAGCATATTTTCAGGTTTCATGCCACTTTTCAATACATCAATCAGTATTACCGGAATAGCCCGTCGTTTCCATTTGGAGGTCGAATGACACCATTCCTTTAACGCATGCAACTCAATAAGATTATTTGTAAAATAATTGCTTAAAATAAGTGAACTAAGCACATCTGTATGTCCCCAGTTAACAATTCCTTTATCCAGCCAGCGACCGATTTTATTGAAATAGCTACTGTTTAATTTATCCTTAAAGCTGGCCATAAACCTAATAGCATAACTGGCTTCTTCATATTTCCCGGTACTTACCAGTTTATCTCCCAGCAACAAGTAATCTTCCGGGGTCATTTCATTTTTCCATTCTTCCAGCCAGATATCACGCTGTGTTTCCTGTGTTTCTCTGTCAAGACCGTATGCATCATATCCTTCCGTGAAATAGCGTGAATATTTCTTTACATTTGCCAGATTGGAATTTTGTTCACAGAATTTCCTTACCTCCAGAAATTTTTTGTCTATATCAATCATAGTTTTTGTTTTTCTCAAATATAATGTGTGGAAATTATCTGGAATTGTAAAAAAGAGACTTTCCGAACTTGTCAGGAATTCTTTTGATTTTCAAAAAAAACACCTGGAGTTACACCTGTAAATGATTTAAAATCATGAATGAAATGTGACTGATCGTAATATCCGTTATCCAGAGCCAGGGAAATTAATTTATCGTTTTGATTTGTTCTTTTTAATAAGTTCTGAAAGCGCACAATGCGGAGATAAGATTTAGGGTATAGTCCCACGAATGCTGCAAATTTTCTTTCAAATTGTTTCTTCCCCAGGCAGGCTGTATCAGCCAATTGTTTCACAGATACTTGTCCATTAAATTGTTTAATAGTGCCAAATGCCTTAAGAATTTGTTCGTGATAAGTATAATTATGAGATAGTTTTTGAATTAAAAAATCATCTATGATCTTAATCTTTTCTGATACTTTCTTTGCATTTTGTATTTTGTCTTCCAGTATTTCCGATTCTTTTCCTATGACGTCTTCAAACCGGTTATTTTTATTGATAATCTCATTCATTGGCATTTTAAAAAACGCTCCTGCACCGAAAGGTGCAAATACTACGAAAATCATTCCTGTTTTTCCCGAAAGTGCCAGATCATAATAACCTGTTTGCTGGCCGCAAATCACCGTTTGTGGTTCGATGTAAGGCAAATCACCGGTTCTTTTTATTAAGGAAGGATTCCGGTAGTGAAATACCAGGATGATATTTCCATGTGGATATACTCTCTGTGATTTCAGAAAATCACATGTCTGGTTGGTTTCAACCACATAATAGTAGTGAATAAATTGTCTTAATAGTGGTGAGGGTTGTATTAATTGTTGTAACATTCCTTTTAAGAAAATCAAAATATTCTCTAAAAGTAATAATTTCAATGAGATACGCAATTCTAATGATACAAAAAAGTGAGAATACTTTCTCACGGCGTTAAATGTATAACCCCGGATTTAAAAATACAATATCTTCCTGTTATTGAAAGAAGGAGAACTTTTAATTTACAGACAACAACTGAAAGTTTAATTCTCGCCCATATCGGTTCCTACACCTTTGGCATATTCCCTTGTTTTAAGGAAGCTAATCAAAGCGTTCAGTTCTTTATCTGTGAGTGTTCCTCCGAAAGCGGGCATGTTACCACCTCCATTAACTATCATAATTGTCATATCTTCTTCAGTTAACCTTGATCCAACATCGGTCAGGTCGGGGCCGCGTTTGCCACCGTTTCCTGAAATAATGTGACAATTAATGCAGGCTTTCTTATAGAACAATTCTGCTCCGGTTTTTGCTTCCGGACTAACATTTCCCACGACTGCTTCCGGAATAGGTTTAGCATTGAAATCAGGAGACCATGGGGATTTGTTGCCTTCGTACCAGAATGCAGCAATAACCATAACAATAAATACCACAATACCTACTGCCCAGGGGCGGCGTAACGGACTGCGTTCTCCCTTGTAAAAGAAAACAGGCATCAGGAAAAGTATCAGACCGATGACAATAGGGCCGAAGGCAATAGCAAAGTCTTCGATTTTAGGCGGCATCAGTGCAAAAAGTGCAAAAATCCACATGAAATACCAGTCGGGACGTGGTGTAGCATGAATGTTTGATGGATTAGGCGGGGTACCCACGTCGGGAGGACCTACAAAATAAGCCAGAGCAAGAACAACGAACGTAATAACAAGTCCAAAAGTCATATCTCTCCATGCGGCGTGAGGCCAGAATGGTACACCATCCTTTTTTAACATGGATTCATACCATGCTTTATATTTTTTGGGTTCTACAGGTTGTCCGGCTTTTGGAGGTTCAGAAATTCCATTCTTTATCACCAGAAAAAGATGTAAACCGAGTAAACTAAAAAGAATTGCAGGAACCAGGAAAACGTGCAGTGCGAAAAAACGGCTCAGCGTTGCACCACCGATGGTTTCACCACCAAGAAGAAACCTTCCGACAAATTTCCCTATAAAAGGAACCCGTCCGGCCTGTTCAGCACCCACTACGGCTGTCCATACGCTGTTACTGTCCCAGCGAAGTAACTGACCAGTGAATCCCATGGTAACTGTCAGTAACAGCAATACAATTCCCGAAATCCAGCTCATTTCACGCGGGTATTTAAAGGAGGCCATTATATATACCCTGATCATGTGAATGCCTACCAGGAGTATCATGGCTGATGCACCGAAATAATGTATGCCTCTCAGAAAGTTTCCCAGAGGGGCCTGATAGGTAATGTATTTAATCGATTCGTATGCTGCATCTGAACTGGGTTGATATAAAAAGGCCAGGGCGATACCGGTAATTACTTGTAAAATAAGCATAAAAAGGGTGGCGCTTCCAAAAACATACCACCACTTGGAACCCCTTGGTACCAAATGCTGGGTTAGGGGCGAAATCATATCTGTAATTCCTGTCCGGTCATCTATCCATTGCCAGAGCTGATTTAATTGTTTCATAATAGTATTTCTATAATGTGGTAATGGGTAATGGACTGGTTTGTATTTCCACCTTGTTGTTCTTTATCCGCACCGGATAATGAGCCAGATCGTGCGGGGGCGGACCGGCTGCTATTGAGCCGTCTTTGTTATATACACCGCCATGACAAGGGCAAAGGAATAATTCAGCATCAGCCATCCAGCGAACCGGACAACCTAAATGCGTGCAGTTCACAGAATACGCAACAAACTCATCTTCTGAAACACGCCGCAGCCATGAAGCGGTTTGTGCTGTAACACCTGCCCAGGGATCGGGAGAAGCATTTTCAAATTTCACCAATACGGTATCTCCAACTTTGAAATCATCGATATCTCCTACTGATCTCCAGGATTGCGGTTTTTTCTTAATGATCGGTCCAATCAGGGCCCCGATAACAGGTATTGTTATTATTAATCCTACAAGCGCGCTCGCCGACCACAGTATTTTCATGATGAATGAGCGTCGGTTCAATGGCTGTTGGTTTTCTTTTAATTCATTCATGGTCTCAACTCGCTTATCCATCCGGCGATGGAAATAATCATTATTATTACTCCTACTAATGAAACAATAAAGGATGTGATAATTCCCCAAAAAAGAAACATTACTCCAAATGCCAGAATAAAAGGCCAGAAGGATGGAGCCGGAATCTCTTGCGGGTCGGCAGGATACATCTTGTTTTCATCTGTTAGCTGGTCAATACGGGTTTTGCTCATATAATTTTGTTTTTCAATTAAATTTATACATTCTTATTTGATATCAACTCCTAATGATTTTTCATTGGTGTTTTCTGTTTCAGGAGCACGAAACCATTTTGAAAGACTAATAAGAATATTGGTAACATATATAAAACAGGCCGGAACCCACATTATCAAACCTCCCATTTGCTGATCAATTGCCGGGCTTATTCCCCAACTGTTTTTAACAAGGCTCATTATAATTTCATTATGACCAGTAAGAACAGATGTATACAGATTATCCGGCATAAAAGTGATATATATCCCAAGTACAGTACATCCTACACAGGCGGTAAACAGAAAAAGCGCTGTTTGAAGGGCATCTAGTTTCATAAAACGAACCGGAGCAAAAACGGGCCATATAAATATTATACCAAAAACAAGCATTGAGATAATATTCAGGGTCATCAGCGGCATCGATTCTTTCATGGCAACATAGAGCCCCGGGATATGCCATACCCACATAGATCCTACTCCCAGCATCCAAGCCACCAAGGGTTGAAAAAGTATTTTCCCTGTTTTTTTGAATCCGGGACGCTTGATAAGTTTCTCCAGGTATTTACTGTCGGTCCCTGTAAGTAATAATGGTGGGATAATCAGTAGCAGCATAATATGTTGGATCATGTGTGCACTGAACAGGTAGGAATGACCCAAATAATCAAGAGGAGACATTGTCATTAATATAAACAGAGTGACCCCGCTTAAATAATTAGTACTTTTTTTAGTAAAACGGTATCCGTTACTCCAGTAATGAAATCCCAATAATATTAAAGTAATAATCAGAGCAGGAATACTTAAATGCCAATATGTCAACAGTTCTCTCATTATACTAATTTTTTTATCAGTGAACTAAATTTAAATAATGGCTCCTATATAAACCACACTAAAAACAACTATCCACACGGCATCTACAAAGTGCCAGTAAATAGCGGTAGTCTCAAGCACGTTTTTTTCTTCCGGTTTAAATTTTCCGTTAAGAATAAGGCTTAAAACAATTCCAAGAACGATCAGGCCTATCAGCACATGTAATCCGTGAAATCCGGTAAGTGTAAAAAAAGCAGATCCGAATACATTTTTACTTACGGTAATATTTATTTCGTAAAGGCCGTAATACTCGGTTAACTGACCAACAAGGAAGATCAAACCAAAAACGATGGTAGTGATCATCCATCCCACCATTGCTTTTCTTTTTCCCTGTCGTAATTTCGATTCGGCTATGGCAATGGTAACACTGCTTGAGATCAGAAAAAAAGTGAAGAATGCCGTTCTTTTATAATCGAGGTATTGAGCAGATGATGACAATGTTCCTCCGGGATGACTATAGGCCACATATGAGATTATCAGCGCCAGGAAGAAAAAAGCTTCCGATGCGACGAAAAAGGACATCATTAATTTGTTCTTGTTCATGACTTGCTTTCAAATTTTGATTCGCGTTTCCAATCAGGGTCTTCCGGGTGGTTCAAATCCCAGAGCGGTCGTCTGCTGCGCACCAGTGGTATTGTTTCAAAATTTCTTGCCTGTGGTGGTGAAGTAGAATACCATTCAAGTGTCCACGCATCCCAGGGATTATCACCGGCTTTCTTTCCATGACGAAGGCTGTAAAATATATTATAAATAAATACAATAAAGGAAACTCCAAAGACCATCGCACTAATGGTTGAAAATAAATTCAACGACCCCAGGTAGGGCAGATTCGGATAAGTGAATACCCTGCGTGGCATGCCCAATAATCCCAGAAGGTGAAATACGAAGAAAGTACCGGTAAAACCAATCACAAATAACCAGAAATGCCATTTGCCTAATTTCTCGGAAAGCATGCGTCCGGTAATTTTAGGGAACCAGTAATATACACCGGCAAAACCTCCTGTTAAAGAACCTCCCAACATTACATAGTGCAGATGAGCTACTACAAAATAGGTATCAGTCAGACGCCAGTCGATGGGAACAATGGCAAATCCAACTCCACTGAGTCCGCCAATTGTGAAATCGATAAGAAAAGCCATGGCAAAAAGCATAGCGGTTCGGAATTGTATCGATCCGCCCCACATGGTAGCTGTCCAGTTAAATATTTTTACTCCTGTTGGTATGGCAATTAACATACTGGTAGCAGCAAAGAATGCATTAAAAGTAGTTCCCAGCCCTACAGCGAACATATGGTGTGCCCATACGCCAAATGACAAAAGGGTGATAGCTACAGAGGAAGCGGCAATAAATTCATAGCCGAAAATGGGTTTGCGTGAAAACACCGGGATAACCTCTGAAATTATACCAAAAGCGGGCAATGCCAGGATGTAAACTTCCGGATGTCCGAATGTCCAGAACAGGTGTTGCCACATTATTGCTGAACCACCGGTAGCTGTTTGAAAAAAATGAGCGTCCAGTTGTCTGTCAATCAATATCATGGCCAGTCCGGCATTCAGAACCGGGAAAGCAGCTAAAATTAGAAATGCGTTTACAAAAACCATCCAGACAAACAACGGCAGTTTATTTAACGCCATGCCCTTGATTCGCATGGTGAGTGTGGTAACAATAAAATTAAGAGCGGCGCCGATAGTACCGATACCCATAAGCAGGATACTCAGCGCCCAGTAATCGACCCCGGGTGTAAAACTGAAGAACTTTTCACTTAATGGTGCATAACTGAACCAGCCAACATTGGGTGCGCCACCGGCAAAAAAACTAAAATACAGTAATAATCCACCCAGTAAAAAGACCCAGAAACTGAATGCATTTAACCGGGGGAATGCCATTTCATTCGCACCTATCATAATAGGCAAGAAATAGGTGGCAAATCCGATAAGCAAAGGAGTTAACACCAAAAATATCATGGTAGTTCCGTGCATGGAAAATATCTGGTTGTATGCTTCCGGAGACAGAAAATTATTTTCTGGTCTCATAAGTTGTATACGCATTGTCATAGCTTCCGAAAAGCCGATAATGAAAAAGAACAATGCTGTTAACAGGTACATGATGCCGATAAGCTTATGATCGACAGTAGAAATCCAGTAAAGGAGACCATTAGGTGTCCATAATTTTGGCAGTGGTTCTTTCGGTTCAGGTATGTGTATTTTCAGATTCATTTCAAACCCTCCAGGTAAGTTGATAAAGCTTCTATTTCTTTGGGATTTAACATAAAATTGGGCATATGTGAGCCTTCTTTAACATTTTGTGGATTTATCAGCCAACGCTGAAGACTTCCCATGTTATTGTCAAACATTCCACTCAATATAGTTTGTCGGGAAGCAAAGTGGCTTAAATCAGGGCCAATATGAGATTGAGCAGGAGTTCCCAGGATAGCATGGCAACTAGCGCAGGTTTTTTTCTGAAAAAGCTCCGCTCCCAGTATTGCAATACTATCGGTGGGCATTTTTGGGACCTGTTGCTGTTCTTTTATCCATTTATCAAAATCGGCCTGCGATTCGGCAATTACTCGAATACGCATCCATGCATGCTGGGTACCGCAATACTCGCTACAGGTTCCGGAATAAATCCCTGGCTTGTCAGCTTCGATCCAACTATAATTGATGTGCCCCGGGATGGCATCTGTTTTACGTCCCAGATCAGGTACCCACCAGCTATGGATTACATCGGCTGAGCGAATTTGCATCAATAATTTTTTACCTACTGGTATATGCAATTCATTTGCTGTAATAACATTTTCCTCCGGATAACGCATATCCCACCACCATTGATGGGCTATTACCACTATGTCGGGTTTTCTGCCCTGTTGGAATGGCTGGTTAATTTCCCGCATTGATTTAAATGTGAGGAAAAAGAAAAAGGTGACAATCATTAAGGGTACAATTGTCCATATCAGTTCCAGGGTTTTATGTCCGAATACCTGGGGAGGTATGGCAGGCCTGCGTTTGGCACTGAAAAAAATGCTGCTGTAAATAACCAATCCAGCTATAAGTGCTACTATAATTGCCGCGAGGATTAGAAATTTCAGGAAAAGATTGTTGATGTCATAAGCCTCCGGCGAGGAAGAGACAAAAAGCTGAGAAAAAAATTGTCGGACAGATTCAAATATTTTATCCATTCTATCGACGCTTAGGTTGTTGAGTCATTCAAATTTCAAATTTATTTTCTTAGTTTCCTATTTTTTTTCTTAAAAAATCTAAATATTATTTAGAATAATTAAGGATTCAAAAATCCGTATTATTTTTCAATTTACAAAAAATATTTTTCAAAAGTTATTTAGATTTAATATCAAATTGATTTGTGGGAATCCCTGTATTTAATAGATAAACAATATCTTGGTTATAATTTAATGTTAATTAATCCGGGGATTATTTTTTTGTTTTTATACAATAAAAAGGTGTGTGAAAATTGAAAATTACATATTCAGGGGAACTTTTTACAATGATTAAATTTTTTGAAATTGTAATTTATAATAATAATTGTAGTTTTCATTCACACTTATTGAGGAATAAATTCCCTATTCCAGGGTTTATTTTAGTCATGTTTCTTTTGTTTTCGATGATGAGATTAAGCTCAATTAATAATTATTTTTGCCTATGACATAGAGTTTTGCATGTGTTTATATATTCATGATATTTTTAATAAAAGACAAGATGGTCTTAAAATTGAATGATTAAAATCTGACTCATTCATGTTCTGAATTCGAATGAGAAGGTTGTTATAAAATATTTCACATAAATGGGAATATTTATATTTATAATTTTATTTTAACTAAAAACAGCATCGAATGTCTTCAACAAATAATTATTTACCAATTAAAGATTATGGAATCGTAGGAAATTTACATACCACCGCATTAATATCTATCCGGGGTTCGGTAGATTTTTTTCCTTTTACCAGGTTCGATTCGCCAACTATATTCGGAAGTTTGCTCGATATAGAGAAAGGAGGATTCTTCCGGATAGATGAAATTAACCACGATCATGTAAATTATAAGCAATTGTATCTTCCCGATACCGCTGTGCTCCTTACACGATACCTTACTGAGGGTGGTATTGCCGAACTCACCGATTTTATGCCAATAATGAAAGATGAATATAATTGTGCCCTGGTAAGAAATCTGAAAGTTATTAAGGGAGAACATACTTTTCGGATTACTTTACAGCCACGGTTTGAATATGGCGCATATGGTTTTATTACTGAAAAACAAAAATCGGGATTACTGGTTAAAAGCAAGGGGAAAGAAAAGACTGCTTTTCGTTTATTGAGTGATATAGAATTTAATAATGAAGCCGATTCTCTTGTGGCAGAAATTACCCTGCGATCTAAGGACGAGGTAAATATTATTATCGAAGCAATAGGTGAGCGTTTGTTGCATATAGAAAAAGATCCGATGAAATTCTATACTACCAAAGCTTTTGGAGAAACAGTAGATTTCTGGCGAAACTGGATCAGCAAATCGAATTTCCACGGTCGTTGGCAGGAGATAGTAAATCGTTCTGCTATTACTCTAAAATTACTTACATCGTCGCGTTACGGTTCTACCGTTGCAGCGGCAACATTCGGCCTTCCGGAACAGATAGGAGGTGATCGTAACTGGGACTATCGATACACCTGGATAAGGGATACGGCATTTACCATGTATGCATTCCTGCGGTTAGGTTATACCGAAGAAGCTCAACAGTTTATTCAATGGATCATTCAGAGAAGCATTGACATCGATGATGCAAGTGAACTGAATCTCATGTACCGGGTTGACGGATCATCCGATCTGGATGAAAAAGAACTTTCTCACATGGAGGGATATAAGAAATCGAAACCTGTAAGGATTGGTAATGGGGCATACAATCAGTTTCAGCTCGATATTTACGGGGAACTGATCGATACCATTTATATTTATAACAAGAACGGGGAACCGATTACATACGAATTCTGGCTGAATCTCATTAAGTTTATTGACTTTGTGTGTAATAACTGGCGGGTGCAAGATCGTGGAATATGGGAAGTTAGAAATGATAAACGTGAATTCCTGTTGTCAAAAATTATGTCGTGGGTAGCACTCGACCGGGGCATAAATATTGCCGAAAGCCGTTCTTTCCCTGCCCCGCTTGAAAAATGGCGCAGGGTACGTGATGAGATATTTACAGATGTATATGAAAATTACTGGAATCATAAAAAGAAAGCATTTGTACAATACCGGGGGGCTGATATTTTAGATGCCTCCGCTCTTTTAATTCCTCTGGTTCGTATGTTGAGCCCGAAAGAACCACGCTGGATATCTACCCTAAGGGCAATTGAAAAAGAACTTGTTACCGATTCACTGGTATACCGTTACCGGCTCGATGAGGGAGCAAGTGATGGTTTTACAGGTAATGAAGGAACATTTTCCATGTGTTCTTTCTGGTATATTGAAAGTCTGGCGAAAGCCGGTGAACTTGACCGGGCGGTGCTGTATTTTGAAAAAATGCTCGGTTATGCCAACCACCTGGGATTGTTTTCGGAACAGATAAGCTGTGAAAGGGGATTTACTGGGTAATTTTCCCCAGGCGTTTACTCATCTGGGACTCATTAGCGCCGCTTACCAGTTAAAACTTCTGATGGATAATGATGAAACATTGGAAAAAAAAATTGGATATTACTAAAATGAAATCCTTATTTACCAGTTTCATAATAGAGATTTATGAGAGAGTAATTAAATGGGCTAGGATTAACATTGATAACACTTAATGTATTGAAAGACCTAATCTTATAGAAAATCGATTAAAAATCATTTTCTGATCCACACTGATAAGCTGCCAGTCTTCGCGTTTATAATTCAGCTCATTGTACCGGTAACCTATAGCTACAAAAAAACTGACATTTCCGGCTGAAGGCATGATCAGGCCTATTTCGGTGTTATACATATATCCGCCATAGGCATCCGTTATCTTATAGCTGTAATCGTTATTATTCGGTGGTTTGTCGAGTGAAAAGGAATAACCTCCGGTGATACCTGCATACAATGTACTGCCACCACTTAATGGCAATAAACCTTTTACTGTAACTCCCAAAGGTATCACGGATTCATTCAGCATTTCTATTCCTGTCACTCCTCCCAGTACCAGGTAATTATTGAATCGGTAATCGTGTTCCATCAATACACTAAACGGGGCCGGTTTATCATTGTGCGATGAACCTATAAGCACTCCCATGGAAGTAAAGTTGAAGTATCCTTTTGATTTCAGATCGTATTTATGATAAGATTCGGTGGAGGTTTTTAATACTTCTGAAGGAGTAAAAACTAAAATATTCTTACATAAAGTTTCAATTTTTAAGGTATCAGTCTTATTCTCCAGTATTTTTCCCTTGAAAATATTTCCGTTTTTTAGGAATACGACATCAATGGTTTTCTGTGCAAAAGTAAGTGTATGAGATACTATGATGAGAAATGTTAGAAAGAAAATTCTGTTCATGATTTCGGTGTTTGATTAACTTATAGGATGTATTTGAATATGATAAGGTTGCGTCGAAAATAAATATTTTATTAACGCAACTTTTTGAGGATGAATTTCATCTTTGAGTATATAAATAATAAACTTAAACCATGAAAACACTATTGAAAATTTTAACAGTTATGCCGGGAGTGTTGCTGTTTCTCTCGTGCCAGGATAAGATAGAGGAAACCTACAAGGTAAATACTCCTGTTTATATGACGTATAATGACTTACGTACTTCGTTTAAAGTAGCCGGTGGTGAATCCATCATTCAACCCGGGAAAATTTATTTTAAAGACAATTACATTTTTGTAAATGAGTATCAGAAAGGCATTCACGTGATCGATAACACTAATCCCGAAGATCCTAAGATCATCAAATTCATCGAAATCCCTGGTAATGTGGATATGGCTATTAAAGGTACGATGCTTTATGCCGACAGTTATGTTGATTTACTGACCATCGATATCAGCAATATGGATGATATCAGGGAAGTAGACCGGGATACGAATGTATTCCCTTATATTATCCCGGAATATGAGTCGGGAATTTTGGAACAAATTGACCAGAGCCGGGGTGTGATTACTGGATATAAAGTGGAAGAAAAGACAGAAAAGGTGGATGGTAATAATATTTACTACAACCGGTTTCCGATGTGGGATGGTCTTGCAATGTATAATTCGGCCGGAAGTGCACAGGCAAATAAAACGGGAGGAAACGACTTCGGTGTAGGCGGATCGATGGCCCGGTTTACTTTATATTCTCACTACCTGTATACCGTTAATGATTATTCGCTTAAGTTATTCGATATTTCTACACCCGGTAATCCATCATTTAGCAATGATATTTATGTTGGATGGGACATTGAAACGATTTTTCCTTACGAAGACAATTTATTTATGGGGAGTCAGACAGGCATGTACATTTATAGTCTCGCAAATCCTTTCGCCCCTGAGCAAATAGTCCGGTTCCGTCATGCATCTGCCTGCGACCCGGTTGTAGTAAGCGGAAATTATGCTTATGTTACATTACGTTCAGGCAATTTGTGCGGTGCTATCGAAAGTCAGTTGGATGTGGTAGATATATCGACTATCAGTGATCCGCAGTTACTGAAAACTTACGCTATGGAAGGGCCATACGGACTGGGAATTGATGATCCGGTACTTTTTGTTTGTGACGGGAATGCCGGCTTAAAGATTTATAATGCTTCCGATCCGTTGAATATTGC
Organism: uncultured Bacteroidales bacterium; assembly: GCA_963748095.1. Taxonomy (GTDB): domain Bacteria; phylum Bacteroidota; class Bacteroidia; order Bacteroidales; family UBA10428; genus CAVVIO01. The sequence continues at coordinate 15,147 of CAVVIO010000024.1, read as the reverse complement.
TGCCAATAAACTGGCTGAATATCCCAATATTCATGCCTTCGATGTTATTCCCCTGGGCAATGTGCTGGTTCTGATAGGCACGGATGGTTTGTATCAGTACGATTATTCAGATCCGGAAAATATACATCAACTAAGCCATATTCCGCTGTATGTAAAAAATTAATCCATGCAGGTTTGTAATGGCTCACCCGGGCCTGAATCACTTATGGTTGAATGATAAATGGAGTCAGTATCAGAAACAGATGAAACCTTCCGGATAAGTGATTCAGGCTTTTTTTAATTATTCTAAACCACACGAGAGGACTCGTGCGGTAGCGGGGAGCATAGTTTAAAAATTAGCTTAGTCGCTATGTTTATTTGTCTTGTGCTTATTATTTAGGCATTCTAGGCTTAGATGGGGTTCTACCTTTACTCACGGCACACCTACCCCCAAGGCTGCCGCACGAGTCCTCTCGTGTGGCAAACTATTTAATCACCACAATTCCTTTTAATATACCTTTTTCCCCACAATAATCCTTTGCACTGCTATATACATAATCTTCTGCATGATACACCAGTCCCTCTTCAACAGGGTTATTATGTATATAATCTATTTTTTCATCGAGTGCTTTGTTACTCCACAGTTCGATTGGTTTATTGTCATGCCTCCAGAACTGGTATTTCTTAACATTTGAGGACTTTGCACCCGCTTTCTCAAATTGTTCAATCAACCATTGCTTCCTGCTTTCTCTCTGGTTATTTTGTATTGCATTTACCGCTTCCCTGCTGGTAAAACGTTTGAAGTCTCCCAATAATAATTCTGGTTTCTGACCTTTTATACTTTTGAAAATTAAATGAACATGGTTTGTCATGATACACCATGCATAAATCTCCATACCTTTTTCCTTTTGGCAATATCGCAAACTATCCAGAATGACGTCCTTATATTCTTTTCTAGTAAAAACATCTAACCATTCTACAACAGCAAAACTTACAAAATATATTCCTTCAGGATTATGAAATTTATAATTTCGGCTCATATATCAAATATAATAAAAATTATCAGATGGTACGAGAGGACTCGTGCAGTAGCGGGGAACCTACCTGCTGTAGGCAGGGAAGCATCTCTTAAATAGTATTATTCCGCTGATTACAGATCCTTCGCTGATGCTAAGGATGACACTAAAAACTCGTCCGGTTTTTAGAATGTTATTCCCAACACATGAAAAGCGATCAGGTACATGGCCAGTGTAACTACCACCACTCCCAAAAGGTTCAACACAAAACCAGTTCGGGCCATTTGGTGGATTTTCACATATTCACTGCCGAAAATAATGGCATTGGGAGGAGTGGCAACCGGCATCATAAAAGCAAACGAGGTGGAAATGGTTGCCGGTACCATCAGGATGAACGGATGTAATTTCATCGAAACTGCCAATACTGCCAGAACCGGCAGCATCATAGTAATGGTGGCCGTATTTGATGTGATTTCGGTGAGAAAAGTGAAAAATAAACAGACGGAAAGGATCAGTGCAAAAACCGAAACATAATTAATATGGTTGAAAATATCCCCGATCCATTTATTTAATCCGGTAGCCTGAAAACTCGATGCCAAGGCAAACCCTCCTCCGAATAATAACAATATACCCCAGGGAATACGAACCGCCCACTGCCAGTTCAGAACAAATTCATTCTTTTTAATATCAGTGGGAATTATAAAAAGCAGCAGCGCTCCGATCATTGCGATGGTCGAATCGTGCACGTATTCTTCAATTCCCAGAAGACTTGCCCATCCGGGAATACGCACATGACCGACCTGAATATCCTGTCTGAAGATCCAGCCTAAGGCTGTAAGGCAGAATATAATAAGGGTCAGTAATTCCCCTTTCTTCATTTTACCGAGTAATTTCAGTTCTTCTTTGATGATCATCTTACTACCTGGAATTTTATTCAGTTCGGGCGGGTTTGCCAGATATACAATATATGCCCAGCTAAGCGGCAAAAAAACAATGACAATAGGAAGGCCGATCTTCATCCATTGCAGGAAGCCAATCTCGGGAAGCTGTGGAAATAAAGAGTGAGCCATACCGGCAAAAATAATATTTGGCGGTGTACCCACCAGGGTACCTATTCCCCCGATGCTGGCAGAATATGCGATGCCAAGCATCAGAGCCAGTCCAAACCTGAATTCTCCCTTTTTAAGTTCCCTGTCCGGTAATTTGGTTTTTACGGAAGTGCGTACATGTTCAATTACTGCCATTCCAATAGGAAGCATCATCATTGCCGTTGCAGTATTCGATATCCACATCGAGAGAAAGGCTGTTGCTACCATAAATCCAAGAATTATCTTTCTTGACGATGTTCCCAGCAAATAAATAATTGTTAACGCGATACGTTTGTGCAGGTTATGCCGTTGCATGGCCATGGCAATGAAAAATCCGCCCATAAACAGAAAAATATTACGATCGGCATAGTTAATGGCAACGTCTTTGGCACTCATTATCTTCAATAAGGGATATAGCGCAAGGGGCAGTAAGGAAGTAGCCGAAATGGGAATGGCTTCGGTGATCCACCATACAGCCATTAACACAGCACAGGCTGCAGCATGCCGGGCCGGTAAATCAAGACCGTTACCTAATGGCAGGATCAGTATAAGCACGAAAAGGAGTATTCCGGTAAAAAATCCTGCCTGTTTACGTAGTGAACCTGCTTTCATTAATTCAAAAATAATGTATTTTTAACAGAATGTTCGTTTTTGCAGAAACAGAATTAATTTACCGGAAATGATGTAAAGAATAATTCAGGCATATAAATAATGAAACATTCAGGATTGCCGGAAGTAGTTCACCTTTATCAGCTTTAGCTTATAACAATAATTACAATCAACAATATATAACTATTATCAAGAGTTAATTATCGTGAATTCATAAATAACCTGCCTTCTTTTTTAGAACATATTTACCCTTTTTAAAGTCATTTTGTACCGTATCATTCTTTATTATTTGGAATACTTTAGGGGTGGAATCCTGACAAATATTTTTAAATTGCGAAATTGAGAGAAAAGATGAAGGAAAACAGGCTATATCCTGATAAAATCATTATTTACGTTCAATATCCTGATTTGAAAATAACAATGGTTGGAAACAGATTTTTACTTTGCAGTGAAAGACCCGGCACAGAAGGATCTTCAAAATGGATACAATCAAAATGCTGATAAAAAATAAACGAATATTTCTTTCATTAATCTCAAAAATAAAATGATATCACTTGTTGAAAATGTGTCGCGGATCAGTATCAGGATGAAAATTATACTCGTGTTCATCCTGTTAGATCTGATAGGTTTTGTAACGATAGCAAAATCGCAAACACTTGCGTTCCCCGGAGCTGAAGGTTTTGGAAAATATACCACAGGAGGCCGGGGAGGTATTGTACTGGAAGTTACCAACCTTAACGACAAAGGAACCGGAAGCCTGAGGGCTGCAATTGAGCAATCGGGAACCAGAACGATCGTATTCAGGGTTTCCGGAACAATTTACCTGAAATCAGTTCTGGCAATAAAAAAAGGTAATGTAACTATTGCCGGGCAAACTGCTCCCGGAGACGGGATCACGCTGGCACATTATACCTTCAGGGTTGATGCAAATAATGTAATTATCCGATACATAAGAAGCAGGTTAAGTGAGGCTGCCGGTCAACAGGATGATGCGTTTACGTGCAGGGAGAATTCGGATATTATAGTTGATCATTGTTCATTCAGCTGGGGAGTCGATGAAGTAGCTTCCTGTTATATAAACAAGCGGTTTACTATGCAATATTGCATGGTATCAGAGGGTTTTAACAATTCCATACATGAGAAAGGCCCTCACGGTTACGGGGGTATATGGGGAGGAGATTCCGCCAGTTTTCTTCATAATCTGATAGCTCATAATGCAAGCCGTAACCCAAGATTTAACGGGGCACGGTATGTTGGTAACTGGAATGAAGAAGTTGATTTCAGGTACAATGTCATTTACAACTGGCAACATAACAGTTCCTATGGCGGTGAACCGAGTGACATAGACGGGAACAAAGCCAGGATCAATATGGTAAACAATTATTATAAGGCTGGTCCGGGAACAGAAAGTTCAAAAAATGACAGGATTTTAGAGCCTTATAGTAATGCATACGGATACAGTTATTGGTACATCGATAGTAATTATGTATACGGTTTCCCCAATGTTACAGCCGACAACTGGAGTGAAGGCGTTCAAAATGTTTCAACCGATATAAAAAACCAGATTAAAAGTGATACGGCTTTTGCTTTTGATATCAGTACTCAGCAAACTGCTGAAGAAGCTTATAACGATGTACTCAGTAATGTAGGAGCCAATATTCCTTACAGGGATACCGTCGACAGCAGGATAATCTGGGAAACAAGGAATGATACAGCATTGTATGGCGGACTTAGCGGACCTAATACAGGTATTATTGATAATTTGCAGGAAGCCGGTGGATATCCTGAACTATTTTCTGCCAGGGCACCCAATGACAGCGATCATGATGGGATACCTGATCAGTGGGAAGCAGATCACGGATTAAATCCGAATGATTCTACCGACAGGAATAATGATTTAAACGGTCTTGGATATACGGCGCTTGAAGATTATCTGAACAGTATTACCCCAAATACCAGTTTCGTTCGACCGCCTACGGGCCTGACTACTCAGTTAACTTTTCCCAAAGGTTTTATACTAAACTGGACAGATAATTCAGATAATGAAACCGGCTTTATTATCCAACGACAGGATTCAGGTAATTTTATAAATATTGATACTGTTGCAGCTGATTTTGTTACTTATACCGATACAAGTTTAAGTTACCAGACAACCTATACATACAGAATAATGGCGATCAGTACTACTGATAGTTCAGTGTATTCTAATGTTGCGAGTGGTACTACATTGGGAGCAGACGGACTACCTTTAAATGCTTCTGAGCCTTTTCCTGCAGTTGATTCCATCGGAATAAAGGTATATGCCTCACTTTCATGGAAGGCAGGCCTGGGAAGTTCGTCCCATGATATTTACCTGGGAACTACAGATCCTCCGCCGTTTGCTGCCAACACTGATACAACTGTCTTTTCTGCAAATAATTTATTACATAATACAAAATATTACTGGAGAGTAGATGAAGTAAATGCGAATGGGACAAAAGAAGGTGATGTATGGAGTTTTACCACCCGTCAGGCAATTCCGCGTGCATTGGTTGCGCACTGGCCTTTCGATAATCCGCCCCTGGTAAGCGATGTTACGGACAATAATATAAACGGTACATCCCACAATATAACAACCAGCAGTTTTTCGGATAACGGTGCAGTAGATAAAGCATTGTTTTTTAACGGTTCCAATCAGTATATAAAATATCCGAATAACCTGGTATATGATTTTGATGTAAATGATTTTTCAATTTCAATGTGGATATTTCAGGATCCTGCAACTCTGAACAACGCACATGCTCACTGTTATCTGGAAAAGGGCTCTGCAACAGAAAACGAAGCCCTGGGACATAGCGGGAAAAGATACGAGGTGTATTATACCCCCGCCACACATAAAGTGCATTTTGTAGTGGGTGATAATATAAATGTTTCTGAAATACTGGTCAATGATACTACATTTATCAGGAATCAATGGGTTCATCTGGTAGCTATCAGGGATACTTCCAGTCATGTTCTTAAACTTTATGCCAATACAAAATTAGTTGGTCAGGAACCGGATGCTACATTGGATATATCGGAAAATGAAGCGCTTTATTTTGGATTTTCGGTTGATGAAACAGCAAATTTACAGGGTGGCCTTGACGATGTTCGTTTGTATGGATATGCCCTGAGTGAACAACAGATTGATTCATTATATCAATTAGGAGCAACGAATACGGCAATCGATAAAGATCTGATCGTTGATGACAGGTTTACAGTCTTTCCGAATCCTGCAAGTGATGATGTAAATATCGGATTAACTGTTAATGATAGCGAAAATGTGGATCTTAAAGTGTATGATGTAAGCGGGAGAATAGTAGATATAGTTGTTAATAACAAAATTTTAAACAAAGGCCATTATACATTTAATTGGACTCCAGTTGCAACAGGTAAGATCAGGCAGTCCATGTATTTTATTGTACTTACAACCGATTCAGGAACATATACTAAAAAATTGGTTTTTAAATAAAAATAATCTGATCAAAAATGGGAAAATCTATAACCGGAACAGTTAAACTAGTAATAATTTTAATATCAGGACTATTCATTGTTGTTTCCTGTAATTCAGGAAATAAAAATAAAAGAGTGGTTTTTACGGTTCAATACGAACCTGGTTATATAAGGGATATAGACACCATTTTTCTAAGTATCGGAGATATTTCTCAGAGATATGGGATCGGGAACATGAATTCCTATGTGATTAAAGATCTGGATGATGATAAAATCTATTCGGGTTTCCTGGTGGATACTAATGCGGATGAAAAGCCTGATATTTATGCATTTGTTCCCCGCAAAAGGATTGATGAACCATTGAGACCTTTTGAAATATTAAAAGGTCAGGATGAAAATGCGCATATTTCAGAAACAGTTAGGAAAAACGCACATGTTAAAATTACGTACCTTGTCACTGCACGCGATTACCAGGAACAAAATGCGGTAATAAAGGACTGGCCGGATACGATTGCACAATCGGTAATGAGAACCTACCCTGATCCGTCCAACCTGGAAATATTTTCGAAAGGTCAATGGTCTTACACCAATGGTTTCTTTAACAATGCACTTTGCGTGTTGTACAACAATACTCACGATTCGTTATACGAACAGTACGTGGAAAAATGGTTATCGAATTTCATATCGGATAAAGGAACGCTTGATACAAATAAGTATGAAAGTAAAAAACAGGAACTGGATGATATTCTTCCCGGCCGGTCGTTGTTGTATATGTTTGGATACACACACGATTCCATTTATCATATAGCAGCGGATGAACTTATTAATGAGTTAAAAAACCAACCCCGCACCAGTGAAGGAGGCTTCTGGCATAAAAAAGTATATCCCTGGCAAATGTGGCTCGACGGGATTTATATGGGCGATGTATACATGCTGCAATATGCCAGCCAGTTTGAAAAACCGGAGATCGCCGATGATGCTATACATCAGATCAAACTGATCTATAAAAAAACCCTTGATCCGAAAACAGGATTGTTATATCACGGGTGGGATGAATCAAAGAATAAAATCTGGGCTGATTCCATTACAGGAACTTCATCAGAATTCTGGGGACGTGGTATTGGCTGGTACGCGATGGCGCTGACCGATGCATTGGATTATATTCCCGAAGGTAATCCCGATAGAGACAGTCTGATTATCATGTTACAAGATCTGTCGCGGAGTTTGGCCAGGTACCAGGATCCGGAGACGGGTTTATGGTTCCAGGTAGTGGACAAGGGGAATGTAAAAGGTAACTGGATAGAAACTTCCTGTTCGGCCATGTTTGCCTATGCATTTGCTAAAGGATCGAAAAAAGGTTATCTTGATCCGGGGTACCTGTCGAAAGCCAGGAAAGCATTTCAGGGACTTGAAAATAATTACCTGTTTTTTGACGATGAGGGGAAAGTGTACCTGACAGGTACCGTGAAAGTGGGTACCCTGAATTTTAAATATTCCGACGGTTCTTATAACTATTATATTTCGGTAGACAGGCGGGTTAACGATTTTAAAGGAATATCTGCCTTATTGTATCTGTCAATGGCTTTGAATTATTAACCACTCAATTATAAATTAAACAAAATGAAATCAATATTAAAAAATGTATCATTTCTCTTTTTGTTAGTTGTTTTCGGATGCAGTTCTCCGGATAACTGGTCAAAAAGGGATGAAATATTTAAAAGAATCAAACCTCCCGTGTTTTCTGAGAAGACTTATAATATTGTTGACTTTGGCGCTATTGGCGACGGCACAACTGATTGCACGGAAAATATTAAAAATGCTATTGTTACCTGTTCCGATTCGGGTGGAGGTGTTGTTTTGGTTCCTGAAGGTACCTTTTTAACGGGAGCAATATATCTTAAAAGCAATGTAAACCTTCATATTATAAAAGGGGCAACAGTGTTATTCAGTAAAGATTATAAAAAATATCTCCCGGTGGTAAGAACCCGGTTTGAAGGGAACGATCTGATGAATTATTCACCGTTTATATATTCTCTGGATGAAGAAAACATTGCCGTAACCGGAAAAGGTACAATTGATGGAAATGCCGATACATTGACCTGGTGGCCGTGGAAAGCCAACCGAAAATTTGGATGGAACGAGGGCAGTCCCAATCAACTATCGGATAGAGACAGCTTATTAAAAATGTCGGATGAACATGTACCAATAGAAAAGCGGGTTTTTGGTGAAGGTCACAACCTGCGTCCCAATTTTGTACAATTTATCAATTGTAAAAACATATTAATCGATGGCATTACTATTTTAAGATCTCCCATGTGGGAATTAAATCCTGTACTATCTTCCAATATCACCATCAAGAATGTCACTATTACCAGTCCGGGTCCGAATAATGACGGATTTGATCCTGAGTCATGTAAGGATGTTTTGGTTGACAGTTGCTTTTTCAAGACCGGAGATGATTGTATTGCCATTAAATCGGGCAGGGAAGAAGACGGAAGAAGAGACAACACACCCAGTGAAAATATTATTATACAAAACTGTGAAATGCAGGATGGTCATGGCGGTGTAGCCATTGGCAGTGAGATTTCCGGTGGATGCAGATATGTATTTGTGGAAAATTGTAAAATGAACAGCCCGGATCTTGACAGGGCGCTGAGAATAAAAACCAATTCCCTTCGTGGTGGAACAATAGAAAATATTTATATGCGGAACGTGCAGGTAGGCGAAGTGAGGGAAGCTGTATTAATGATCAATTTTTATTATGAACAGGGGGATGCCGGAAACCATGTTCCCATAGTAAGAAATGTTTTTATGGATAATGTGACTTCGCAAAAAAGTAAATACGCTTTTTATATCAAAGGGTACAAACGGTCGCCGGTAGAGAATATATTTATTACGGATTGTAAGTTTAACGATGTGTCGGACGATAATGTAATGGATGCAGTGGAAAACCTGAAGCTGGATAATGTAACTATAAACAATAAAGAATTTAACAATACGATAAATAAAAATTAATTTTATAAATATCATAAAAAGGAATATAAAATAACCGGCAATGAATAAACGGCAGTTGTTGTATTTACCGGTCATCCTGATCATTTCTGTATCCTGTAAGAGTGGAAACAAGCCGATAATTTCAACTGTAAAAGCAGATACAACAGATGTCTGGGTTCCCGACAACAACGATGGGACCTATAAAAATCCTGTCATCTATGCTGATTATTCCGACCCTGATGTCATCCGGAGGGGAGACGATTATTACTTAATTTCTTCAAGTTTCAATTGTGTTCCCGGGATTCCGATATTACACTCTGGTGATCTAGTAAACTGGAAGATTGCAGGACATGTTATGAACCGGTTACAACCGGATGATTATTTTTCAATTCCCCGGCAAGGACAAGGTGTGTGGGCGCCTTCATTTAAAGTAACCTGTAAAATAGTACAGTATTTAAAACATGAGAACGATAAAGCCGGATTGATCATTATGGGAAGTGATTATGCATATATCGCGGTTACAAAAAAGAAAGCACAGTTGCTAATTGAACAGGGCATCTGTTTAAATGCTGATAAAAACTCACCGGAAAACAGGCAGGAAACACAGGTACCTGATAGTTCAGTAATTTATTTCAGATGTGTTGTGTCGGATAATGCTGTATGTGAATTTTACTATAGTCTGGATGGAAAAAATTTTGTTCCTTTCGGATCAGCTTTTACCGCAAAACCGGGACGCTGGATAGGAGCAAAAAACGGACTGTTTTGTACAGGAAATACAAAAACCAACGATGTTGGTTATATTGATGTAGATTGGTTTAGAATTGAAAAACTTTAATATTATTCAAAATGAAAAAAATGGACAATTTTAAATTATTGCTCGCAGCTATAATTATTATTATGTCTGCCTGTCAATCTGATCATCAAAAACTGCCATTATCCTTTAAGGTAACTGTTAAGAATCAGAATGATTTCCTGATTAAAGATGGGGTTGTCGAACTTTCTATGAAAGATATCAAGGCAAAATTCCCGGATTTCAATCCGGAAGGGTGCTTGATTTTTGATGGTGATAAGCAACTTCCTTTCCAGGCAAATGACATCAATGGAAATTTCGTACGGGATGAACTCGTCTTCCTGGTTGATCTGAATGCCGGTGAAACTAAAGAAATAACCGTAAGATACAAAGAGCAGGGGATGGTTATGACCCATTTTAAGAAACGTACCCAGGCTGAGTTATCACGCAAATTCGGCGGGAAATGGGAAGGTCATAAATATATAGGCGGAGAATTTAAAAATGTATCGTCTCTGAAAGTTCCTCCTGAAGCTACCGATCATTCCTTTTTCATCAGGTACGAAGGCCCGGGATGGGAATCGGAAAAAATTGCCTATCGCTTTTATCTCGACTGGCGGAATGCCATCGATATCTTCAGTAAAAAGACTGATACAATAGTATTGCAACATGTTGGCCTCGATGGATATGAATCCTATCAAAAACCCTCTGACTGGGGCATGGATAATTTTAAGGTTGGCAATTCCCTGGGGATCGGTTCTGTTGCCATGTGGTATAATGATAAAGTCAATATGGTTTCGGTAACAGACAGTGTTATTTGCCGTATTGCGCTCGACGGGCCGGTGGAATCGATGGTAAAGACCAACTATTACGGATGGAAAGTTGGGGACAATAAATACGATTTGCAATCACAACTTTCCATATTTGCGGGCAGCCGGATGACCAGGCATGATCTGGTGTTAACAGGAAATAATGCATTATTGTGCACAGGAATTGTAAGGCACGATTCGGTAGAAGTTATGACTAACGAAGGGCCGGATGCACAATGGGTATATTATGCCACATGGGGAAAGCAGACTCTTTTTAACGATAGTATCGGGTTGGCTGTATTGGTTAACAGGGATAACCTGGTAAAAATCACTGAAGATTCATCAAGTCATGTACTTGTATTAAAACCGGAGAATGGTAAAGTGAGATATTATTTTCTTGCAGCCTGGGAAAAGGAAAAGAATGGCATAAAAACCGGGAAAGAGTTTTTAGAATACCTGAATAGAATAGATGAAAGTTTAAATAAACCAATTCTTGCCAGTTTCTGAAATTAAAAAACCTGAATTAACCGGATATGAAAAAGATACTGTTACCTTTTTTTTACTTTTACCTTTTAATCTCCTGTTCTCCTGGACCGGAAAGGATCAGTAACTTATCTCCGCCCGAATTTCCGGCTAACAGGTTTTTAATTACCGATTACGGGGCTGTGGGTGATTCTGTAACCGATTCCAAACCGGCAATAGATTCGGCAATAAAAGCATGTTCCTTATCCGGTGGCGGGTATATAATTGTTCCTCCGGGAGTTTACAAAGTGAATGGGCCTATCCACTTATCAGATAATATGAATTTACACTTATCTGAGAATGCGGTGCTTCGTTTCGGATCGGATTACAAGGATTACCTGCCGGTAGTGCTGACTAGTTGGGAAGGAACCTTGTTGTACAATTTCAGTCCGTTTATTTATGCTTACAAGAAGAAGAATATTGCTATTACCGGAAAAGGTACGATTGATGGTGAAGCACAGAACACTTGGGCTAAATGGCGGGCGAAACAAAGTAATGATCAGCTTCTTTCGAGAGAAATGAATCATAAAGGCATCAGTATTAAAAAGCGGGTATTTGGAGAAGGTCACTATTTACGTCCGCAACTGATCCAGCTTTTTAATTGTGAAAATATTCTGATTGATTCAGTAAAGATTGAAGATTCACCATTCTGGTGTATTCATCTTTTGTTCAGTAAAAATATCATAGTCCGAAACCTGGTTTTCGATGCGCAAAATTTTAATAATGATGGTGTCGATCCCGAATCTTCCAGTAATATTCTGATAGAAAATATAACATTTAATAATAATGATGACAATATTGCTGTAAAAGCAGGTCGTGATCTGGATGGGCGGAAGATAAATACCCCCAGTAAAAATATTTTGATACGCAATTGTCATTTTAAGGGATTACATGGATTTGTGATAGGCAGTGAGATGTCGGCAGGGGTGAAAAATGTATATGTGGAAAATTGTGATTATACAGGTTGGTTAAAACGGGGGATTTACCTGAAATCCAACAAAGACAGAGGCGGCTATATTTCGGATATTTACATCAATAATGTTGCGTTTGGCAATGTAGAAGATTGTTTTTATATCACTTCAAATTATAAAAATGAAGGAAAGGGTTTCCCTTCTACTATCAAAAATATAAACCTTCAGAATATTACCTGTAAATTTGCTTCGCATTACGGGATCATCATAGAAGGCCCAAAAGAAAAGGAAGTTGAAGATATCCGAATGGAAAATATCAGAATTGACAAAGCGATACATACTGTTATTATCGAAAATACAAAAAATATAGAATGTAAAAATGTTCTGATCAATGGTAAAAATATTGACCTGCGATCATTAGTAAGCACAAACGCACAATGAAAATAAGCAGATTAAAAACAAGTATATACAGTATATTTCTGCTTACAATTCTCGTCTTGAGTAATCAGATAGGATATTGCCAGGATAAAGAGGGTTATGATATAGTGGTAGATGCAGATGGCAGAGGCAATTTCAGATCAGTCTCAGAGGCAATAGAATCATTACCCATGTATAATTACGAGCGGGTAACCATCTATGTAAAAAACGGTATTTATCAGGAAAAACTGCGTATTGACCGCGATTATGTTACAATTATCGGCGAATCGCGTGACAGTGTTTTCATTGAATACAATCAGTTAAGATCTGACTGGAAACAGAATCCTGACTATATTGGCCCTGCAGTGGTAAATATTTACGCGGATGATATTATACTGAAAAATCTTACTATTGAAAATACACAACCGCTGATTGGCCCGCATGCCTTTGCTATTTATGGTACCGGCACAAGAACGGTGCTGTTGAATTGCAGTGTAATAAGTAAAGGAGGGGATACGGTTTCATTGTGGAACTATAAACAGGGAATGTACTATCATTCAAATTGTTTTTTTGAAGGAGCAGTCGATTTTGTCTGCCCCAGGGGATGGTGCTTTATACGTGATTCAAAATTCTATGAAGTTAAAAAGACTGCCTCTGTCTGGCATGCAGCAGTTAATAATCCCAATCAGAAATTTGTGTTGGAAAATTGCTCATTCAACGGGGTAAAAGGATTTGAACTGGCCCGGCATCATTACGATGCAGCATTTTATCTTTTAAACTGTACATTTTCCGATTCCATGAAAGATAAGCCCATCGAACATGTAGTTTATAAAGATGAACCGGAAAGGAACAGGCCCTATTTTTACGGTAACAGGTATTACTTTTATAACTGTCATCGTACCGGGGGAGATTATCCCTGGTTTAAAAATAATGTAAATACATGGCCGGATGGAGTTACTCCCGGAGTTATTAATGCTTCATGGACATTCGATGGAAAATGGAACCCCGAGGATACTGCTGCATTAACTATTTCCGGATATAAATTTACCGGTAAATATTTGTACCTTTATTTTAATGAACTGGTAGGCATAAAGGGGAATGTCAAATTAAAAACACCTTCCGGGAAAATGCTGAATTTTGAAATGGGCAGGGGAAGGGATACAGTTGAATTTTCATGTGATGATAAGCTAGAAGCTGAAGATTTTACGGGTGGTAAATGTCGTTTAATATCCGGTGAAGTCTATGCTTTGAGGGCTACAGTTCATGAGAGAATTTTGAGTGATCATCCGGATATTGGATATGTCCGTCGAGGTTCCTGAAATCAGGTCTGGACTTTTTATTTTAATAAGAGGATTTTATAATTAATGAAAGTATTATTTTAAATTAAATTATATAATTATGATGTATATCGAAAAGTATTCATTCGGAGTAGGTGATCGTTTCACCAAAGAAGGGGAAGCACAGCTGGAAGCCATTCAGGAAATCAATAAACTGGGAGTGCCTGTTGTACCGGTTTGGAATAAGTCGTACAGGGAACATAAAATTGTTAAAACCACGCATGCTTCAGTTTTGAAAGAAGCAAAAGATGCAGTTGCTGCCAAACAATGGAAAGCGGGATATTATGTAGATGCTGACCATATTGGATTGGAGACTGTGGATGAATTCGTGGAATACAGTAATTTTTTCACCATTGATGTAGCGCATTTCATATCAAAACCGGTTGATGAAGCAGAAAAAAATGATTTTGTAAAACGGCATAAGTCTTACATCGGAAAACTGTCTATTCCCGGCGTTAAAGAACAATTTACAGTTACTGAAAAGTTTTTAAAGGAAACGGCAGATAAGTACCTGCTGGCAATTCAGCAGGTGGCCGTTATTTACCAGCACATAGAATCGAAAAAAGGGAAAGGTAATTTTATTCCCGAGGTTTCTATGGACGAAACAGAAAAAGCACAGACACCTCTCGACCTGTTCTTTATACTGGCCGAACTGAAGGCAAAGAATGTAGAGATACAAACCATTGCTCCGAAATTCACAGGATTGTTTGCCAAAGGGGTTGACTACATTGGCAACGTGTCACAATTTACGAAAGAATTCGAAGAAGATGTGGCGGTAATAAAATATGCAGTGGAGAAACTGGGACTTCCTGCTAATCTGAAGTTAAGTGTCCATAGTGGCAGTGATAAATTTTCGATCTATCCGGCGATTCAAAAAGCGATTCAAAAATTCGATGCCGGTATTCACGTGAAAACTGCAGGTACAACCTGGCTCGAAGAAGTGATTGGACTGGCACAGGCAGGAGGCAAGGGACTAAAAATGGCAAAAAAGATATACGCCAAATCGCTTGACCGGTATGATGAATTAGCTGGCCCTTATGCTACTGTACTTGATATCGATAAATCGAAACTGCCAACAGCCGAAGAAGTGCAGGGGTGGAACAGTGATCAGTTTGCCAATGCTCTTATCCACGATCAGAGCTGCAAAGAATACAATTCAAATTTCAGGCAATTGATACATGTAGGATATAAAATTGCTGCTGAACTT
>CAVVIO010000023.1:0-131445 GCA_963748095.1 uncultured Bacteroidales bacterium | reverse complement strand
ATTTCTGACCCGGAGAAATTTTCTGGTTAACGAACTCAACAGCATGCCCGGAGTATATTGCCCAATGCCAAAAGGTGCATTTTATGTACTTGTTCAACTTCCGGTAGACGATGCTGAAAAATTTGCCATGTGGATGCTTCAGGAATTCGATTATAAGAAACAAACAGTGATGGTGGCACCTGCATCCGGATTTTATTTTAACACCGATTTGGGCAAAAGAGAAGTAAGGCTTGCCTATGTACTGAATATAGAAGATCTGCAAAAAGCACTTAATTGCCTGCGTAAAGGGCTGGAAGCTTATCCCGGAAGATTATCGGATGAGATCATTAAACAAGTACTGATCACTTCCGACTCAGGTCAATGATAATATTCATTAAAGTCAGGATAAAGCAGGTATTTTATCCTGATTTTTTTATACCTGTTTATTCCGTCTGACCAACTTTTTCTTATTTGTTCAGCCGTCCAGCCGGCTATGATCTTTTGCTGCAGATCTACATTACCTGCCAGGTTTCTGAAAAAATTATTGAAAAACTTTTCCTTATCAGGATAAAGGTTATATGCTTCAATTATCCAGTCGAGGTTTATTTTCCTCATATTTTGCAACTTAGTCAGTGACATTCCTCTGAGATCGAAACCATAACAATTCTGTCCCTCATGTTTAGGATGAAGACTGGCACCCTTCAAGCTTTCCGGTTTATATTTCATTAGTGTATCGGGA
The DNA here is from genome assembly GCA_963748095.1 of uncultured Bacteroidales bacterium. Classification (GTDB taxonomy): domain Bacteria; phylum Bacteroidota; class Bacteroidia; order Bacteroidales; family UBA10428; genus CAVVIO01. The sequence continues at coordinate 130,727 of CAVVIO010000023.1, read as the reverse complement.
AAATCCGGGCTACCAAAAACCTCGAAAGGAAATGAAGTGCCGCGTCCTACATTCATAGCAGTACCTTCAAATAATCCCAGGGTGGGATATAAATAAACAGCTTTCATATTTTGCAGGTTAGGCGACGGTCGCACTGGTAATGAATAATAGGAAGAATGGGTGTAATTCTTGCAGGTCACATAACTGATTGAACATTTCATGCTATCCTTCAACCATCCTTCACCATTTATCATTCGGGCATATTCGGCAGGAGTCAATCCGTAAACAAGCGGTACCGGATCAATACCAACAAACGAAGCATAAGTGGTATCCAGTAATGGTCCGTCTATATAAAAACCGTTGGGGTTGGGTCTGTCGAGTATTAGTAAAGGTACATTATTTTGTGCGCAAGCTTCCATGATATAATGCAACGTGGATATATAAGTATAAAACCTCACTCCTACATCCTGAATATCGTAAATCACCATATCTAAACCAGCCAGGTCGCTCGAATCGGGCTTTACTTTTTTACCATACAATGATACTATAGGAATCCCGGTTAAGGGATCTTTTGAATCCTCTAATGATGCACCGGCATCTTCTGTCCCCCTGAATCCATGCTCCGGACAAAATATCCGGGTTACATTCAATCCTGCACTTAGCAAGGTATCAAGAAGGTGAACATTACCGACTAACGATGAGTGATTGGCAACAATCCCCAGACTCTTGCCCTTTAATTCAGGAAAGTATGATGCGGTTTGATCTGCTCCCGGTACTATTTTAGTTTCCGTGCTAGATAGAACCGGCTGGCCCTGACAATTAACAAACAGGAAGATAGCAGCCAATACTGATCCGATAATATTCCATCTCATTTTTGTTAAAAATAAATCGTTGCGACTAAATTAGTACATTTGCAGGAATAATTAAAGATTACATTGAACACAGAATTTTTCATAGCAAAACGACTAACTTTTGAAAAAGAAAGTAAAAGTTCCTTTTCAAGGCCTATTATTAAAATAGCACTTGTAGGTATCGCCCTGGGATTAGCTGTTATGCTTGTTGCTGTTGCAGTTGTAACTGGTTTCAAAAAAGAAATAAGAAATAAAGTCATCGGATTCGGATCGGATATCCAGATAGTAAATTATGATGCAAATTTCTCCTACGAAACTGTTCCCATTTCGAAGAATCAGAATTTTTACCCTGGTATTGATACCATTCCCGGAATTAAACATATAGAGGTTTTTGCCACAAAACCCGGTATTATTAAAACAAAAACTGACATCGAAGGAGTAATAGTGAAGGGCGTTGGCAGTGATTTCGACTGGTCCTTTTTCGACAAAAACATGGTTGCCGGAAAAAGCTTTCGGGTAAATGATTCAACTACAAGCAATGATGTGGTCATATCAAAATACCTTGCCTCATTACTCCGGTTGAAAGTAGGCGATGAATTTGCTATGTTCTTTATCGATCTTGAAAACCGGCCGAGAATGAGACGTTTTAAGGTTTCGGGGATCTATGAAACCAGTCTCGAAGAATTCGATAAACAATTTATTCTGGCAGATATCAAGCATATTCAGAAGCTTAACGGATGGACAAATGATCAGATAAGTGGGTTTGAGATTTCTATAGATGATTTCAGTAAAATTGATTATTACACATACGAGGTCAGGGAAATTGCCGGTATGCATTTTCTAAATGATGGAACCAAATTAAAGGTAATAAGCATCAGGCAACGTTATCCGCAGATTTTCGACTGGCTGGGGCTTTTGGATATGAATGTATGGGTACTTCTTATATTAATGCTGATAGTTGCAGGTTTTAATATGGTTTCCGGACTGCTCATTCTTATTCTAGATCGTACCAATATGATAGGCGTATTAAAAGCTGTTGGGAGCAATAATAATTTCATCCGTAAAATATTTTTGTACCAGTCCGGATTTCTAATTATAAAAGGAATGTTATGGGGCAACGTTATCGGGATAGGCATTTGCCTGATACAGTATTATTTCGAGCCTCTGAAACTAAACCAGGCTTCTTATTTTATAAATTATGTGCCTATTAATTTCAACATTTTTTATTTTATACTCATAAATATAGGTTCCATGATAATAACTTTGCTGATGCTGATCCTGCCATCGCTGGTTATAGCAAGAATAAGCCCTGCAAAATCTATCCGTTTCGAATAAACATTGATTGATAATATTCCCCATGGTTGAAGATCAGGTAAGAATGATTAAAGAGAGGCTAGGAAAACCATTACCCGGAATATCAGCTCAACTGAAAATGTCCCCTCAACACAGGCGAATGATGAACCCAATACAAGATCCACAAAAGGCTGGCGTTCTTTTACTATTGTATCCGAAAGAAGAAGAAATGGCCACCATATTTACAAAAAGAACTACATACGATGGTCCTCATAGCGGACAAATAAGTTTGCCAGGCGGAAAAATCGAAACTTTCGACAGTTCCATAGTCGAAACTGCCCTGAGAGAAGCGCACGAAGAGATCGGGATTGATCCTTCCGATGTTGAAATTCTCGGAATACTAACTCCTCTGATTATACCTGTCAGTAATTTTAAGGTGACGCCGGTTGTAGGTTTTATGAAAAAACCACCCGATTTTATTATTGACCCGAATGAAGTAGATTATCTGATAGAAATCACCATCCGGCATTTGACAAATCCCCAAAATGTAAAAATTAAAGAAGTATTAACAGATAATCTGGTTTCTGTAATTCCATATTACGATTATAACCACAATGAAATATGGGGGGCTACTGCCATGATCATCAGCGAATTCATAGAAGTACTCAAATATAAATAGTTGAAAAAAGGCTTAAGCCACGGACTTAAGCCAGTTGAATATAGTTAAGGATCAAAATGGAGAACAATTATTAATCCTTAATAATATTTTTATAATGTTTGTACCTTTCCAGTACATCTGTTACATAGTGGTATGTTTCGATACCCCTGCAATAACCATACTTCACTACCGGATCATTGTAATATTTGGGATCCGACTTGCTTAATAAATATTCATCCACATTATTCTCCCACTTATCCGGATCTTTACCATATTTTCTTGCCAGATTCCGGGCATCTACTATGTGCCCGTACCCAACATTATATGCCGCAAGAATAAATTTAATACGTTCATTCTCATCTTTAATATCACTGAAACGCGAATCAAGCCATTTTAAAAATTTTACACCTGCCTTGATCTGATCATTGGGCGATGAATCCATGTTTATACCAAATCTTCGGGCAGTAGTAGGCATTAATTGCATCAGTCCGAATGCCCCCGCCCACGAAACCACATGTGGATTAAAATGCGATTCCTGATAAATCAGTGAAGCCAGTAACCGCCAGTCCCAGTGGATTTCAGTGCTGTATTTTTTAATAATGTTATCAAAAGCAGATACTTTTCCTGAATTAAGGGTATAGTAGTCACTTTCGACCATTTGTGCTGATTTTTGGTTTTCGAAGTATTTGTTGTAGATGACAGCAAATTTTGCGGTTTTTTTGAACCCGGTCAGCCAGTTATTAATATTGTTCAGCAAATCATCGGAACCTTTTCTTACTGCCCACGCTAAATTTTGTGGAAAGCTTACCGCTGTCCCAATGTCGATATTTGGATAATATGTCTGATTTACCCTGGCTACATTTTCATCGCTGATGGTATAATTTATATCTCCAGACGCTACATACGATATCAGTTGTTCCACATCCTCATTTACTTCAACAATATTGATACTATCTCCTATCTCATCTGATAAATGATGCAAACGGGTGGCAAAAGCTGAATTCTTTTGCACATAAATCGTTTTGCCTGCCAAATCAAGCTGATTCCGGATCATTTTTTCATCCAGAGAACTTTTACTCATGTGTTCCCAGTTCTTAGGCTTTCTTTGCACAAGAACCTGACGTGTCTGACTTTGCGGTACAGTAAAATCCATAATCTTTTTGCGATCTTTGGTAACCGCCAGATTAGCTGCAATCAGGTCAACATCACCATCTTCCAGGCTTTCGAAAATATCGCTCAGGTTATTACTCACCCTTACCTCCAGGCGCACCCCAAGATGATCGGCCAGTTCCTGTAATAATTCGAACTGGTAACCCATTGGCTGACCGCGATATATAAAATAATTGATTGAGTTGTAATCGGTAACGGCAATAAGCTTTCCACGTTCTTTGATCGACTCTAGCTTATGCATCTTCAGATTACTACTTTGTGGTGACCGGTCGGTTCGATGACACGACAAAATCAACAAAAAGGATAATATAAATATTTTTGATTGAATAGTTTTCAAAGCATTCAATTTTAGTTAATACTTAAATTTTAACAGGAATAATTTAGGTCGAGGGATAAGTATAACTTTAGAAAATGTTAGTTATAAAATGTCCAGGAAATGCCAAACTTAAACGTTCTCTTATTACTCGGATAATGCAATACAGTAAAGTATTCCCTGGGTAACATTCCTTCATTTACATGTTCATATTTAAAAAAGAATCTTGTTCGTTTTAATCTGATATTCAGAAATACATTTAAATACGGATAATTTCCTTTCATTTCCTGTGTTTGCTGGAAAAACACTCCCGTTGAAGGCATATATCCGTTTACATAATATTTTGTATTATAATACAAATCAAATCCGGTTATAACATGTAAACTACCACCTGTAATTTTAAAATTAATTACTTTATCATAATATGTGGTAGAGAAAAACGCAAGTTCCGGTAAACTAACAATGTTTTCATTGTCTGTTTTTTGGTAAACTATCTTGTTATATGACCGAATTTTCCAAAATTCAAATTCCTTAGCCAGACTCAGGGCAAAAACTGAAAGATTCTGGGAATACTGCCTTGGTATTCCAGTTGAATCAAAATAAATTCGGTTACGAAGTAATGAATAATTCAGATCAATGTCAAATTTGTTTGACGTACTGCCCAATTTGATAGACAACTGTGAATTTTTTTCAGGTTTAAAATTATTTTCCCAAATGAAATTATTTGAATAATATTTTTTATATTGGAATTCTGGTTCCATGCTTTTCAGGTTACCTGAAATATCTATATTATACCTGTTTTCCTTCCAGTTAAGCAACTTTTTCAGATTCGCTCTCAGATCATAACTTCCACTTGCATATCCTTCCAGATAATATTTTGCAGAAAAAGTACCAGATAGAGTTGAAGAAAAATTGCTTGTTAATATTGCTGTAAGATAAGTATTATGAAGCTTATTCCTGGCATCGATATTATATACGGTATCACCTTTGGTAGTAGTATCTGATTTTATGAAATTATAATTCCTAATTGTGTCTCCCGGTATAGAAAAAAAGTTCCTGTCTCCCGGTGTATAGTAGCTGTATACCATTAAATCGTTCGTTAAACCAACGGATGCATTCCATCGTGTATTTACACTATCTTTTTTTGAAAATTCCAAACGTAAAGAGTTCGATAAAACATGGTAAAAAAGTGAATCTTTTGTGGCAACAGAATCCACATATAAATTTTTATAAAATCCTAGTCCGGGATCATTATCATTATATAATCTAACATTCCGGTTATAGTCAAAAACATAACTAAGCGCAGGAGAATATCGTAATTGTGATTTTTTTCGTTCCATAGTATCATTTCTCATTCCAAGCATACCAAAATCAATTTTTTGGACGATGAGAACTTCCAGGTTTTTTATAGTTGAATAAACATTTGGCGCATACTTTGGTTCACCCGAACCGCTAAAAGTTGTAGGAATATCTTTTGTAAACTGAAAAACAGTATCCGTAACGAACCTGTCTTCTTTAATCCCTCCATTTTCATCAATATGCAGGCGGTTAATATTGAAATTACCATGAACAGAATAAGGTCTGCCGGTGTAACTGGTAAAGAAAGTGAAAGAATTCTTTTTTACCTGTTGATAAGCATATTGCCCCTTTGAAGAAATAAGGTTATAATGAATGCCTGCATTAAAATATTTGTTGATGTTCTGAGAGTGAAAAGCATCCAGGCTTTCTTCCTTGACATTTTTTCCTCCACCATTGGTATATGTCAAATCGGTAAAGGGTTTATGCGTATTAATATAATGCGTGTTTTTCGATGTATTCATATAAAGAAGATATGGAGAAATGCTAAAGAAGTTGTGTGATTCCACACGTTCAAAGAAAATATTACTCATTGCAGGAGACCCAAGATTACCCAGGTAAGAATTGGAGATAGAATGAATGTAAATCGGGTTGAATATCTGGAAATTAGTCAACAAAGTATCTATAGGCACTCGTTTCATTTCCGTGTAATTATCAGTCAGTTCCCAGGAAGATACAACAACGGAAGTATCAGCTAATGGAACCTGACCATGGAGCAGTTTCACGAAAAACAGAAATAACAGGGTTGTAAGTGTGTATTTCATAGTCAAAGATAATTACAATAATAAGACCAAAAGTTAGAATATTACTATTGTTTTATCAACAAGGATTGTTCTGAGAGGTGGTAAATAACATCTTTGTAATTCAGATAAGATACAAAAATAAAATAAAAAATCCCGATCCATCAGCAGACAGATCGGGAATAAAGATCGGCGACGACCTACTCTCCCACTTTCGCAGTACCATCGGCGCTAATGGGCTTAACTTCTCTGTTCGGAATGGTAAGAGGTGGTTCCCCATTGCTATAGTCACCTAAAATCTTTCACCCCAAAAAATGGGGATAATGATTTCGACATATTGGAAGGTATATTTATTTAATAGTCTGACGACAAGAAAGCTTACGGGTAATTAGTACTGCTTGGCTTTGACATCACTGCCTTTACACCTACAGCCTATCGACGTCCTAGTCTAGAACGACCCTTAAAGGAGATATCATCTTGAGGTAAGCTTCGCGCTTAGATGCTTTCAGCGCTTATCTCGTCCAGACGTAGCTACCCTGCGATGCAGCTGGCGCCACAACAGGTGCACTAGAGGTCTGTCCAACACGGTCCTCTCGTACTAGTGTCAGATCCTCTCAAATCTCCAACGCCCACAACAGATAGGGACCGAACTGTCTCACGACGTTCTGAACCCAGCTCGCGTGCCACTTTAATCGGCGAACAGCCGAACCCTTGGGACCTTCTCCAGCCCCAGGATGTGACGGGCCGACATCGAGGTGCCAAACCGCTCCGTCGATATGAGCTCTTGGGAGCGATCAGCCTGTTATCCCCGGAGTACCTTTTATCCTTTGAGCGATGGCCCTTCCATACGGAACCACCGGATCACTATGCTCTACTTTCGTACCTGGTCGACTTGTCAGTCTCACAGTCAAGCACCCTTGTGCCATTACACTCTGCGAACGGTTACCAATCGTTCTGAGGGTACCTTTAGAAGCCTCCGTTACTCTTTTGGAGGCGACCACCCCAGTCAAACTACCCACCAAACACTGTCTGGCAACTTGCGCCGCCATTAGACTCCAAATATGCGAAGGGACGTATTTCAAGGTTGACTCCACAAGACCTAGCGGCCCCGCTTCAAAGTCTCCGTCCTATCCTACACATCACATACCCAAAATCAATGTTAAGCTATAGTAAAGGTTCACGGGGTCTTTCCGTCCCGTTGCGGGTATCCGGCATCTTCACCGGAACTACAATTTCACCGAGCTCATGGCTGAGACAGTGCCCAGATCGTTACACCATTCGTGCAGGTCGGAACTTACCCGACAAGGAATTTCGCTACCTTAGGACCGTTATAGTTACGGCCGCCGTTTACTGGGGCTTCGATTCAGAGCTTCTCCATGATAATTCAAGGATAACCCCCCCTCTTAACCTTCCAGCACCGGGCAGGTGTCAGGCCTTATACATCATCTTGCGATTTAGCAAAGCCTTGTGTTTTTGATAAACAGTCGCCTGGGCCATTTCTCTGCGCCCTGCATTGCTACAGGGGACCTTTCTCCCGAAGTTACAGGTCTATTTTGCCTAGTTCCTTAGCCATGAATCACTCGAGCACCTTAGGATTCTCTCCTTGACTACCTGTGTCGGTTTGCGGTACGGGTAGTATAAATCTGAAGCTTAGAGGTTTTTCTTGGAAGCATGATTAGGGCTATTATCCGCTCGTCCGAAGACTCACGGTACTATCAGGTTCACCAAAACCAAGCTATTAACCCGGTCCTATAGCTACACCCTTCAACGTACTATTCCGTCAGTACGCAAGCCTTTCACGTCTTCGTCACCCCATCGCAATTTATACTAGTACAGGAATATTGACCTGTTGTCCATCGACTACGCCTTTCGGCTTCGTCTTAGGTCCCGACTAACCCTGATCCGATTAGCGTTGATCAGGAAACCTTAGTCTATCGGTGAGCGGGTTTCTCTCCCGCTTTATCGTTACTTATGCCTACATTTTCTTTTCCAGCCGCTCCAACATACCTTACGATACATCTTCAGCGCAACTGGAATGCTCCCCTACCGTCCCCGATAAAATCGGAGGCCCATAGCTTCGGTAATATGCTTAATGCCCGATTATCATCCACGCCCAACCGCTCGACTAGTGAGCTGTTACGCACTCTTTAAATGAATGGCTGCTTCCAAGCCAACATCCTAGCTGTCAAAGCAGTCGGACCACGTTAGAACAACTTAGCATATATTTAGGGACCTTAGCTGATGGTCTGGGTTGTTTCCCTCTCGGCGCTGGACCTTAGCACCCAACGCCTCACTCCCGAGTATATGTCGTAGCATTCGGAGTTTGTCAAGGTTTGATAGGCGGTGAAGCCCTCTAGCCTTATCAGTAGCTCTACCTCTACGACACTAAACCTCGAGGCTGCACCTAAATGCATTTCGGGGAGTACGAGCTATTTCTCAGTTTGATTGGCCTTTCACCCCTACCCACAGTTCATCCAAATACTTTTCAACGTATACTGGTTCGGTCCTCCACTCCGGATTAACGGAGCTTCAACCTGACCATGGGTAGATCACCAAGTTTCGCGTCTACCCCCACTAACTAGACGCCCTATTCAGACTTGCTTTCGCTTCGGCTACGTACCTGAAGTACTTAACCTTGCTAGTGAGGAGTAACTCGTAGGCTCATTATGCAAAAGGCACGCCGTCATCCCGATAAATCGAGACTCCGACCGTTTGTAAGCGTATGGTTTCAGGTACTATTTCACTCCCCTGTTCGGGGTTCTTTTCACCTTTCCCTCACGGTACTAGTTCACTATCGGTCTCTCAGCAGTATTTAGCCTTACCAGATGGTCCTGGCAGATTCACACAGGATTTCACGTGTCCCGCGCTACTCAGGATACTACTAGGATTGTAATTTTTTACGTGTACGAGACTATCACTCTCTTTGGTTTAACTTTCCAGAAAATTCCACTTGAAATTACTCTCCATATTGTAGTCCTACAACCCCATATATGCCGGAACATATATGGTTTGGGCTAATCCCCGTTCGATCGCCACTACTAGGGGAATCACTATTGTTTTCTTTTCCTCCGGGTACTTAGATGTTTCAGTTCTCCGGGTTAGCCTCCCGACAAGTCGGGATATCACGCCTTCAGCGTGACGGGTTGCCCCATTCGGAAACCCACGGATATAATGGTTATTTGCACCTCCCCGTGGCTTATCGCAGCTTGTCACGTCCTTCATCGCCTCTGAGAGCCAAGGCATCCACCATACGCTCTTAGTTACTTTCTTTGTTTACAAACTAATAAATAAATATAATTATCTTCCAACATGTCAAAGAACTTTTATACCGTTTCAAACAGTATATCGTGGAGCGTATCGGAGTCGAACCGATGAATTTAAATTTTATTCTAAATTCCAGCCCTTTTGCTAAAGGCTCCTGATCTGAATTTTTTTTCAAATCATTTTCATTATATAAAGAACTTTCAAAATATGATCTTTTTGTGGAGAATAAGGGAGTCGAACCCTTGACCCCCTGCGTGCAAGGCAGGTGCTCTAGCCAACTGAGCTAATTCCCCTACAATTATTCTCAGAGGAAACTCGTTGTACTCTTATCTTATCCCTGATTTTACAGAAATAATCATTTTACCGAGCCATTTCCCCAAAATCTCCATGTGCTTCTATTAAAACCCTAAAGCTGAATTGGTAAATTACTACACTGCATATCACCAACATATAAAACTTTAGTAGTCCCGCCCAGATTTGAACTGGGGACCTCTACATTATCAGTGTAGCGCTCTAACCAGCTGAGCTACGGGACTAAATCTATCCTTTACCCAATCTGGTTAATTCAGTTTTTACTTGCTGTAAATAAAGCAAACAAATAACCATCCGAGCTATGGGATATTCCAGCTTTCAAAGCGCTGAGATCATAATTTCTCGCTCTTGTAATATTATAATAAAGAAGAGTTAAGCAGATTGAAGAATAATCCCGATAAATCGGGATGTATTAAATCTATCTCTAGAAAGGAGGTGTTCCAGCCACACCTTCCGGTACGGCTACCTTGTTACGACTTAGCCCCAGTTACCAGTTTTACCCTAGGCCGCTCCTTGCGGTTGCAGACTTCAGGTACCCCCGGCTTCCATGGCTTGACGGGCGGTGTGTACAAGGCCCGGGAACGTATTCACCGCGCCGTGGCTGATGCGCGATTACTAGCGAATCCAGCTTCATGAAGTCGAGTTGCAGACTTCAATCCGAACTGAGACCGGCTTTAGAGATTAGCATCTGGTCACCCAGTAGCTGCCCTTTGTACCGACCATTGTAACACGTGTGTAGCCCTGGACATAAGGGCCGTGCTGATTTGACGTCATCCCCACCTTCCTCACGGTTTACACCGGCAGTTTCGTTAGAGTCCCCGGCATTATCCGCTGGCAACTAACGATAGGGGTTGCGCTCGTTATGGGACTTAACCCGACACCTCACGGCACGAGCTGACGACAACCATGCAGCACCTTGCAGTCCGCCCCGAAGGGAATTCACCTTTCGGCAAACGTCGTTCTGCATTTAAGCCCAGGTAAGGTTCCTCGCGTATCATCGAATTAAACCACATGTTCCTCCGCTTGTGCGGGCCCCCGTCAATTCCTTTGAGTTTCAATCTTGCGACCGTACTCCCCAGGTGGATTACTTAATGCTTTCGCTCAGTCGCGTACAGTATATCGCACACAACGAGTAATCATCGTTTACGGCGTGGACTACCAGGGTATCTAATCCTGTTCGCTCCCCACGCTTTCGTGCCTCAGCGTCAATCACAGTTTAGTAAGCTGCCTACGCAATCGGTGTTCTGTGTAATATCTAAGCATTTCACCGCTACATTACACATTCCGCCTACCTCAACTGCATTCAAGGATAGCAGTATCAACGGCAATTTTACAGTTAAGCTGCAAGATTTCACCACTGACTTACAATCCCGCCTACGCACCCTTTAAACCCAATAAATCCGGATAACGCTTGCATCCTCCGTATTACCGCGGCTGCTGGCACGGAGTTAGCCGATGCTTATTCGTACAGTACAGTCAGTTCCGGTCACGACCGAAAGTTTCTTCCTATACAAAAGCAGTTTACAACCCATAAGGCTGTCATCCTGCACGCGGCATGGCTGGGTCAGACTTGCGTCCATTGCCCAATATTCCTCACTGCTGCCTCCCGTAGGAGTCTGGTCCGTGTCTCAGTACCAGTGTGGGGGACCATCCTCTCAGACCCCCTAGACATCGTAGCCTTGGTGAGCTATTACCTCACCAACAAGCTAATGTCACGCATGCCCATCTCTAACCGCCTGAGCTTTAATTCCAAAAACATGTGATTCTGGAATATTATAAGGTATTAATCCGAATTTCTCCGGGCTATTCCTTAGTTAAAGGTAGGTTGCATACGCGTTACTCACCCGTGCGCCACTCGTGTACCCCCGAAAGGGCCTTACCGTTCGACTTGCATGTGTTAGGCCTGCCGCTAGCGTTCATCCTGAGCCAGGATCAAACTCTTCATTGTAATTAAAAAGTTAAATGTTTCTCAAGATTTAATACTCATTCAGGAATTCCTAAATGTATTCTTCAAACCTGCTAGGTCTCTTCAATATTTTCAAAGAACTTTTTTCTATTTTGGGTCGACAAAATTAATAATTTCTATCAACTTTGACAACATTTTTACTTATTCTTTTAATTCGCTTTTTTACTTGATTACTTCGTTCTGAAAGCGGCTGCAAAAGTAAAACTTAATTTTTAATTCAGCAAAACATTTTAGGTATTTTTTTTATTTTTTTGTTTTGCATTAAAAATCAGACTTTTAAAGAACTTAAACTTTTCTCTTTCATGCGCATTTACATTTGCTGGAATGTTCCTTGTTAAGAACTTTTGTTTTTGCCATGCTTCCAACCGGAAATGCATTTCAAAAAATAATTCAAAACCTGTCAACTCCTGAAAGAACCTTGCTTCGAAAAGCGGCTGCAAATGTAAAGCTTTTATTTTTAATCTTGCAAATATTATTCTTCTTTTTTTGAAATAAATTTCTTGTTGCTCTATTCCAGTTTTTTAACAAAAAGATTTTAAGTTTTTACAAGATTTGCTTGCATGTTTTTGAAAGAACGTTGCTTCTGAAAGCGGCGGCAAATGTAATATAAAAGCGATGATTCATGCAAACAATTCTGACATTTTTTTATTATAAATTGAATTTTTTCGATAAATCAATGAGCATTAATCGATTGCAAAATGCGATTCCAATGGGGAATTTGTATTTCCATTAACTTTTTACAATTTCCTTTGTTTTAACTCGATTTAGTTAACCATCTTCAGCCTGTATATTATTGAAGAGAAAATATTATATTCGTGCACAAAAATTTTTTAAATATGAATAGTTCATTAGTTATAATTCCCACATTTAATGAACGGGAGAACATTGAAAAAATGATAAGAAAAGTGTTTTCCCTTTCTGAACCGTTTGATATGTTAATAATTGATGATGGTTCACCCGATGGTACTGCTGACATAATCAAAGATTTGCAAAGCAAAGAATTTAAAACGAAATTGTTTCTGATTGAAAGGAACGGCAAACAGGGTCTGGGCACAGCTTATATCACCGGTTTCAACTGGGCACTTGAACACAACTACGAGTATATTTTCGAAATGGATGCGGATTTTTCTCATAATCCTGAAGACCTGTTGCAATTACACAAAGCGTGTAAAAATGGAGCCGATCTGGCTATCGGATCACGGTATAAATCGGGTGTGAATGTGGTAAACTGGCCCATGGGAAGAGTAATAATGTCGTACTTTGCTTCTGTATATGTAAGATTTATTACAGGAATGAAAATCATGGATTCTACTGCCGGTTTTAAATGTTACAAAAGTGAAGTGCTGAAAGCTATTGATCTGGAGAAGATAAAATTCAAAGGCTATGCTTTTCAGATAGAAATGAAGTTTACGGTTTGGAAACTTGGATTCAATATTGTTGAGATACCCATTGTTTTTACCGACCGGAAAGAGGGTTCTTCAAAAATGTCGGGAGGTATTTTCAATGAGGCGCTGTGGGGTGTTCTGAAGTTGAAACTGGCCAGCTATTTTAAAACTTACAAAAGAAAATAACCATCATGCCTGAAATCCTGATTAAAAACGGAATTATTGTTAATGAGGGGAAACAATACCTTGCAGACATACTTGTTAAAGGAGGAAAAATTGAAGGAATCTACAAAGATTCATCCCCTGAGCCAGGTCAGGAAACAGTAATTCTGGATGCTTCCGGAAAATACATTATCCCCGGTGTTATCGATGATCAGGTACATTTCAGGCAACCGGGACTGACACACAAAGCCGATATTGCCAGTGAATCGGCAGCTGCCGTGGCCGGCGGGATCACTTCCTTTATGGAAATGCCGAATACAATTCCACAGGCTACCACGCAAACACTTCTGGAGGAAAAGTATAACATAGCCGCAAACAACTCCCTGGCGAATTATTCTTTCTATATGGGAGCTACAAATGACAACCTGGAGGAGCTTCTTAAAACCGATCCCAAAAAAGTCTGCGGAATAAAGATCTTTATGGGTTCGTCGACAGGAAATATGCTGGTAGATGATAAAAACACGCTGGAACAAATTTTTTCGCAAAGCAAACTTCTAATAGCTACTCACTGCGAAGATGAAACAACTATAAGGAACAACATTGAAAAAGCTAAACTTGAATTTGGGGAAGATATTCCTATGAAATATCATCCGTTGATACGTGATGCAGAAGCCTGTTACAAATCTTCTTCCTTTGCAGTAGAGCTGGCGACCAAATACAATTCAAGGTTACATATTTTACATATCTCCACAGCAAAAGAACTGGAACTTTTTGAAGACCGCCCTTATTCACCAGATAAGCGGATTACCAGCGAGGTGTGCATTCATCACCTGTGGTTTAATGATCAGGATTACGATAAATTGGGTTCGCATATAAAATGGAACCCGGCTATTAAATCCGAAAACGACAGATCGGCTCTCTTTGAAGCCATGCTGGGAAATAAACTGGATGTTATTGCCACGGACCATGCCCCGCACACCATTGAAGAAAAAAACAATTCCTATTTAAAAGCCCCATCGGGCGGGCCATTGGTACAACACGCGCTGGTTGCCATGTTGGAATTTTATCATCAGAAACTGATAAGCCTGGAACAAATAGTAAGGAAAATGTGCCATGCCCCGGCCGATTTATTTCAGATCGATCGAAGGGGTTATATCCGTGAAGGTTACTGGGCCGACCTGGTAGTTATCGATCCCGACCAGGAATGGGAAGTTAATTCCGGGAATCTTCTCTATAAATGTAAATGGTCGCCGTTTGAAGGCCAGGTCTTTCATTCAAAGGTAATTCATACACTGGTAAACGGAAACCTGGTTGTAAAAAACGGGGAGGTCAATAATGATTTCCGCGGACAGCGACTGAAATTCAACAGGTAATTTTCCTCCTGTTCCCTTATGTTTAAATTCTATAGAGTTGTAATTTTTGATTTGTAATTTTATAACCAGGCATTTTCTTATTAAAGTAGTAACCGAAGTCATATACTATTATATCATTACCTGAGTTTCTTTAATAACTTCAATAAATGAATTAAAAATGAAAAGAACCTTTTTTGCATTCCTGGTAATTTTCATGATAATTACTGCCGGAAGCTGTAAATTCTTTAATCGGGAAAAGCCACAGTTTGTGAATAATCTGCCGACCGATACTGCCTTTTTTTCCAGTGATTTCTTATTAGCTGATACAATTGTATATGATGTGATCGTCAAAAATTCCGATCCTGAAAACAAATGGCAGGAAAAATGCTTACAGCAATTCCACCGCAAGGCTTTTATCGATGAAATATTTGATGCTGCATACAAGAACAAGATCAAAGTATATGATTTCTATACGGGAAAAATCATGCAACCTGATCAATTAAAAGAACTTGAAAAGCAGGAAGACTTCAACCGTGATGCAATCGGGGAAATACGATTTACGGAACAATGGTACTACAATCCTTCGAAAAAACAATTTAACAAAAAAGTGCTTTCCCTTGTATTTGCTTACCAGGTTTTTAATTCAGATGGAACTTCGCGTGGTTATAAGCCGGCATTTAAAGTGGTGATGAATTAACTTCCAGTCCGAAAACCGGATAAATTAATGTTCCCAAAAAATTAAAATACATTCATGCATTGCCTGTCCGATAAATTTTTTTTTCGTTATTTTTGCCCACTTACATGAAATTTATAATAACCATCAAACCTTAATTATTACTTTATTTATGTTAACTGTAGAGAAAATCGGCGGTACTTCCATGTCAAAGTTCGGGGATGTACTGGAAAATATCATCCTGCGGGGTTGCGAACCAACCAATTGCTATAACCGGATATATGTTGTATCAGCCTATAATAATGTTACAAACTGGTTGCTGGAACATAAAAAAACCGGAGAGCCCGGGATATACCAGAAATTTATCCATACTAAAAATTTTAAAGCATCCCTTGATGAGTTACTGGATAAGCTGATTGCCATAAACCACACTTTTGCAGATATTAAACTTGACCTGGAAATAGCCGATCAGTTCATAACAGACCGCATTGGGAAAGCCAGTGATTATTTAAACAGTCTGAAAGAAGTTTTAACCACCGGTTATGTTAACAAACAAAATATTTTACTGGCAGCCCGGGAAATTCTTTCTTCTATCGGAGAAGCCCATTCGGCTTTTAACTCCACCAACATATTGACCAATCATGGAATTAATGCCGTACTTGTTGACCTGTGCGGTTTTAATGATTCGGAATACCTGACAATTGATGAACGTATTCACCGGGCATTTTCAACCATCGATTTTTCAAAAACCCTTCCTATTGCTACCGGGTACACAAAAGGAACCGAAGGGATTATGCGCGAATTCGACCGCGGTTATACCGAAGTAACTTTCAGTAAAATTGCCGTGGATGTTAAAGCAGATGAAGCTGTTATTCACAAGGAATTCCACCTTTCATCTGCCGACCCGAATATTGTAGGGGTGGAAAAATCCATACCGGTAGGATTTACCAATTTCAATGTTGCCGATCAGTTGGCTGATGTGGGGATGGAAGCCATTCACCCAAAAGCATCGAAACCGCTTGAAGTTGCAGGTATCAATATTCGTATTAAAAGTACTTTCGAACCGACACATCCGGGAACACTGATTTCGAAAGATTATATCGGGAATGAATCCAAAGTAGAAATTATCTCGGGAACCGATAAAGTGATCGCTATCGAAATACACGATCCGTTGATGGTTGGTGAAGTCGGCTTCGACCTGGGGATCATGCAGATATTTCAGAAATACAGGGTGAGTTATATCCTGAAAGCCACCAATGCCAACAGCATCACACAGGTTATATGGGAAAGTGATAAAAATGAACTTCTGATAAAGGAACTTCAGCAATACTTACCAAAAAATTACAATTAAAAAGGTAGCCCTGGTTTGTGCGCTGGGAACAAATATCGGCAAACCGGGTATCCTGGCAAAAGCTACTCAAGCACTGGCCAATAAACAGATCAATATCGAAGCGCTTTCGCAATCGATGAAACAGGTGAACATGCAGTTCGTTATTAACCGCGATGATTATAAAAAAGGAATCATAGCGCTGAATGATGCACTTTGTGTTTCCAACTAAATTGTGGAAATCTTCAACTAAGTTGTAGACTCTGGCAACTAAGACGTGGAAATCTTCAACTAAGATGTGGACTTTGATAACTAAGACGTGGACT
This sequence comes from uncultured Bacteroidales bacterium, assembly GCA_963748095.1. GTDB lineage: Bacteria > Bacteroidota > Bacteroidia > Bacteroidales > UBA10428 > CAVVIO01. The sequence continues at coordinate 113,600 of CAVVIO010000023.1, read as the reverse complement.
CTGTCAACTAAGATGTGGAAATCGTTAACTAAGTTGTGGAAATTAACAACTAAGACGTAGACCCGGACAACTAAGATGTGGAATTTATTAACTAAGTCGTAGGAACATGCAACTAAGTTGTATGGTTGAGTAACTACGTTGTGAAAATAAGCTCCACACTTGTGAAATGATCTTATATGTTATCACAGTACCGCACGAGTCCTCTTGCGGTAGCGAGGAGTCAAAGCTTAAGACGATAATTTAAAGAGACTCTTACACAATTTTTAAATATTATTTCCTTTTTGGATCTACTAGATGTAACTAATGTGCCTACAAAGGCTATTGAATCACCAATACTTAATTGTTGGTTTCTATTATATGGAATACTTTTAACCATAAAATTCCTATCTTTAAATATTAGAGTATCTGCAGTAAAAGACGCTACAACACCTTTATAACCATATTTTTGATTCTTTCGATTTTTATGTCTCGCAATTTCTTCTGATATATTTTGCAATGATTCTATACTGTCAACTTGATGAATATAATTTTGAATACAATTAAAACATGTTATTAAATAATCCTTTTTACCAAAAAAATATAAATAAGTATTAAAAGACGAATCTCTATCATGGGTTACTAGGTTGCTAAGCCAATTTATTGAATCATTATAAATTTTAATTTTTGAAACAAAATTATCTAGAAATAGAGTATCTTTTTCAAGGTTTATATGATTATTAATATAACCATCTATTCCGGAACTTAAAAGACAAAATCCTTCACGTTTTTTATTTATTCTATTATATAAGGGAAGATATACAATAAAACTATCTTCTTTTGATAACCAATCTTTGTAAAACCTAGATTCATAGTTATTTTTTTTATAAAATAGGTTAGTTGTTTCAGACATCGATTTTGGACATTCAAAATGTTGATCAAAATATAATTCATATGGTAATGTATAATGTAAATTAATTTTCCAATTTTGTATGTTATTAAAATTTGTATAATACTTTTGTTTTATTTGACTTAGATATTGAAATCCAATAAGTATAATTAAAATTATTACTGAAATAATAAAAATTGATCGTTTAGTTTTCATTTTTTAACTTGTTACTTGTTAGTAGAAGTGAACGTATTTTGTTGCTATATCTGAATATTTCGTTACGCTGCCGCACGAGTCCTTGTATGGTAATCTATTATTAACTGCAATTCCCTCCAAAATACCTTTTATCTACTACAATACTTTGCACTACTAAATATATAATCTTCTGCATGATATACTAATCCAAGGATTATTAAATTTATAATTCCAGCTCATGTATCAAATATAAAAAAATAGCAAGTCTAAACCACGCTGGAGGATTCGTGCGGTAGCAGTTCGTTTTTTTATTACCAGCTTACAGCAACCTCACAGTAACCTTAGAGCTAGGATACAGAAATAACCTGACAATATTTTGTGCCAGTTATTATATTTTTATTTATACTTTACTGTTTTGTTGTCCTATCCCTCACCACCAGTTGAATTGTTTTCTTATTCTTTTGTTCCAGCAGCAATTCCTTGTTGACCATCACCCTGTCGATGGTTTCGGCATCGTAATAACGAATGGTGATCAGTTCCAGACCGTTTTCGTACGAAACATTAAACAGTCTTTCAAGGTCTTCAATAACTTTTGGAAGCCGTGTCTGGTCATTGTTTACACATACCTTAAAACTCATTGCCGAGTTTTGCATCAGGTTCATCCTAAGTCCGTATTTGGCAAAACTCCCGAATATTTTTTCCAGGTTATCTTCAGCAATAAAAGAAAAGTCGCGAGGAAATATCTGCATCAGCACCTGGTCCATTTTAAAAATGAATGAAGGGATCAGCTTATCGTAAGTATCGTCACCTATAACCGTTCCGGTTTTTGAAGGCTCCAAAAAGGAACGAACATTCAGTTTAATGCCCTTTTTCTGCAGGGGTTGTATGGTTTTCGGATGTATGACACTGGTCCCGTAATAAGCAAGTTCAATAGCATCGAGATACGAAATACATTCCAGTTTAACCGTATCATCAAACCATTTGGGGTCGGCATTCAGTACCCCCGGAACATCTTTCCAGATAGTAACATGTTCTGCATCGAGCAAATAGGCCAGCACTGCCGCTGTATAATCCGATCCTTCACGACCGAGGGTGGTGCACAGGTTATTGGAATCGGAACCTATAAATCCCTGTGTAACATAGCAGCCTGTATTTTCAAAGGTGAAGATATTTCGTGCGCATTGCTCCGAAAGCACAAAATCTATTTGTGCTTCCCTGTAATTACTATCTGTTTTCAGGCATTTTCTTACATCTACCCACTCCGATTTAATTCCACTATTGTTTATATAACTATCAATGATGGTTGTGGAAATTATTTCCCCGTAAGAAACGATCTGATCATATTCATAATGATAGTTCAGTGAAGGTTCCGATTGCAACTTTTCTTTCAGATTATCAAAAATTTCATCCAGCTTCCGGTAAACGATGCTATTTATATCAGCAAAAAGTTCTTTTGTAATCTGATAATGATATTCCTTTATTGATTCAAGAACAGAAAATTTTTCCGGGTTGCCCTGAAAATATTTTTCAGTAAGGTTTTCGAGTGCATTGGTGGTTTTTCCCATGGCGGAAACCACCACTACCATGTTTTCTGTATATGTTTTTAATATTGCAGCAAGATTTTTTACCGATCCGGCATCTTTAACAGATGCGCCACCGAATTTGAAAATAATCATATAAAAACGTTTAATTAATTCTATTGAGAACCAAAGGTAGAGACAGATTCCTTTTTTTGGTATGAAAGTTATCAGAAATTTCAATACAATTCTGAAATTTGAATTTCACGAATAATCGGGTAATTTATTTATTACTTTTGCCTATTCTTTTAAAAGATAATATGATTCCGGGCTTAGTTTTATGAACGCTCTCTCAAACCTTCCGTTTCCTGTGGTGTTTACCTGATGTTATGTAATAACAACAAAACAGACTGATACACATCAAAAATTATTCAGAATGGCGGATTGGCGGAAAAGGAATCTGGTGTTTTATCACAAAAAGTAGTTGATTATAACAACTACCTTTATTTGTATTAATCGAAAAAAGTTGGAAATAAAGGAACTCTTAAACATAGCCGAACAATACGGGCAGATCGAAACGATTGTAAAAATAACAGCTTCGCCCGGGAATTCAAAAATACAGCTTACAGGATTAACCGGTTCAGCCAAATCGCTTGTTACTGCTGCCATAATTAAAAAATCAGGAATAAATAACCTGTTTATTTTCGCCGATAAAGACGAGGCTGCCTATTTTTACAACGATCTTATCAATCTGACCGGCAGCGAATCGGTATTATTTTTCCCGTCTTCCTATAAACGTTCGGTACAATATTACCAGCCCGACAATGGCAATATTATTCTGCGAACACGTGTATTGAACAGCATTGGAAATCTGCAAAAGAATGAAGATACAGATGGTAATATTACAGTTGTCAGTTATCCTGAAGCGCTGATCGAAAAGGTAATTACGCATCAGAAACTTAAAAAGAATACCCTTCAACTGGTAAAAGGAGAAAAGATATCCATTGAATTTATTCACGAAGTACTGGACGAATATAAGTTTGAACTGGTGGATTTTGTATACGAGCCCGGGCAATTTGCCGTGCGGGGAGGGATTGTTGACATTTTTTCCTATTCCAACGATTACCCGTATCGTATCGATTTTTTTGGCGATGAAGTGGAAACCATCCGGTCATTCGATGTGGAGAGCCAGCTTTCGAAAGATCAATATGATAAAATCGTAATTATTCCCAATATTCAGGATATTACCATTAAAGATGTAAGAGAACCTTTTTGGGAGTACTTGCCAAATGCATGTATCTGGACTTCCGATGCCCGGTATATTACCGACCAGATGAACCAGCTGGTTGAAAATGCTTCCAATAATACAGAAAACAATACGGAAATACCCGTTGATAAAAGTACACTTTTAACTAGCGGGCACCAGCTGATAGAAAAGCTCAACGCATCGAAAGTAATTGAATTAGGTCGTCAGCATTTATTTCAACCCGAAAGTGTGGTGGAATTTCATACAGCGCCTCAACCCGATTTTAATAAAAATTTCAACCTACTGGGAGAAAACCTGAAAGATCATGTGCAACAGGGATATCGAATTTTTATCCTGTCCGATAACCGGAAACAGATAGACCGGCTGGCCTCAATTTTTCACGATACCGATCAGGATATTGCCTTCGAAGCAGTGAACAATACATTACATGAAGGTTTTATCGATCATGACCTGAATATTTGTTTGTATACCGATCACCAGATTTTCGAGCGCTATCATAAGTATAAACTAAGTTCTTATTTTTCAAGTAAGGCAGCCCTTTCAATAAACGAAATTAAAAACCTGCAGCCCGGAGATTATGTGGTCCATGTTGACCATGGGATCGGAAAATTCGGGGGACTTAATAAAATAGAGGTGAATGGCAAAATGCAGGAGGCAATACGACTGGTATACCGCGACAACGACATTCTTTACGTAAGCATACATTCCCTCCACCGGATATCGAAATACAAAGGAAAAGACGATATGCCGCCCAGAATTTATAAACTCGGAACCGGGGCCTGGCAAAAACTGAAGCAGAATACCAAGAAAAAGATCAAGGATATTGCCAGGGACCTGATAGCATTGTATGCCAAAAGAAAAGCCCAGAAAGGATTTGAATTTTCGGCCGACACCTATCTTCAGAATGAACTGGAAGCATCTTTTGTGTTTGAGGACACCCCCGATCAGGAAAAAGCCACTGTTGCCGTGAAAAGTGACATGGAATCGGATACGCCGATGGACCGGCTGATATGCGGCGATGTTGGCTTTGGCAAAACGGAAGTGGCAATCAGGGCTGCTTTTAAAGCAGTAACAGACAGCAAACAGGTGGCTTTGTTAGTGCCAACTACCATCCTTGCCCTTCAACATTACAATACCTTTAAGGAAAGATTGAAAGATTTTCCCTGTACTGTAGATTATATAAGCCGATTAAAAAAACCGAAATATCAAAAAGAAGCCCTTAAAAAACTGGAAGAAGGAAAACTGGATATTATAATAGGTACCCACAGGCTGGTAGGAAACGATGTAAAATTTAAAGACCTTGGATTACTGATTATCGACGAGGAACAGAAGTTCGGGGTAACCGTAAAGGAAAAACTTAAAAAGCTTAAACTAAACGTGGATAACCTGACATTAACAGCTACTCCTATTCCGCGAACGCTTCAGTTTTCGCTGATGGGGGCACGCGACCTGTCGGTGATCAATACTCCCCCTCCCAACAGGCATCCTATAATTACCGAGTTATATACTTTTAATGAAGACATTATCCGGGAAGGTATTTATTATGAAGTAAGTCGTAACGGACAGGTATTTTTTATACATAACCGTGTGCAAAATATCAATGAGGTAGAGTCGCTGATCAACCGGTTATGCCCTGAGGTCAAAACCATTGTTGCCCATGGACAAATGGAAGGGCCAAAGTTAGAGCAGGTGGTGCTCGATTTTATAAATGGAGATTATGATGTACTGGTGGCAACCACCATTATCGAATCGGGAATGGACATCCCCAATGCGAATACTATATTTATTAACGATGCCCAGAACTTCGGGTTAAGTGATCTGCATCAGCTACGTGGACGTGTAGGCCGATCGAACCGAAAAGCTTTTTGTTACCTGCTGGCGCCTCCGCTTGCACATGTTACCCCTGAAGCCCGGCGACGCCTGAAAGCTATTGAAGAATTTTCCGACCTGGGAAGTGGGTTTAACATTGCCCTGCAGGACCTTGATATCAGGGGAGCCGGTAATTTACTTGGAAGCGAACAAAGCGGCTTTATTGCCGATATCGGATTTGAAACCTATAACCGGATACTGGAGGAAGCCATGCAGGAATTAAAGGAAAATGAATTCAAGGATTTATATACGAAAGAAAAAGAAGTCCAGCCACCTGTTACCGGTCAGAAATTCCTGCGGGATTGCCAAATCGACACCGACCTTGAATTGTTATTCCCCGATTTTTACATATCCAATGTATCGGAACGAATAAGACTTTACCGCGAACTGGATAATATTGAAACGGAAGAAAAACTGAAAGAATTTGAAGCCCATTTAGTGGACCGTTTCGGCCCGTTGCCACAACCATCGCAGGAATTGCTGAAAGTGGTGAGATTAAGAAGACTGTCCATGACCCTGGGATTTGAAAAACTGGTGTTGAAAAATAAAAAATTACTTATCTACTTTATCTCCGATCAGACATCGGCCTATTATAAATCGCCTGTTTTCAGTAAGATACTTGCATTCGTCCAGAAGCAGCCGAAAAGATTTCAAATGAAGGAAGGAAATAACAAACTTACACTTACCATTTCACATATCGATTCATTACAACAAGTAGAAGAATTACTTGAAATGCTATCCAACGAAAATGAAGAAATGCAAAATTAAAGCCGTTTATAAATATTTATCCCTATACATGGTTGTTAATCAATTGGATATTCACTACTTTTGCCGTCATTATTCCACTAATCCGGATTGCTCTAACAAATGAACCTGGTAATTGACATTGGTAATTCCCGTACCAAAATAGCTGTATTTGATCATACTTATCTGACAAATGATTATTCATTTGCGGTTTTCAATGAAAAGGAACTGGAAAAAATTCTGGGAGAATATCCTGGAATTGATAAGGCCATCATTTCTTCAGTTGCCGGAGATACGGGTGACATGTATAAAATGATATCCGGCAAAATTGGGAATACAATAATACTTGATGAAAACACTCCCCTTCCCATCAATAATCAATACAAATCAAAAAATACATTAGGAAAGGACCGTCTGGCAGCTGTTGTAGGTGCAAATTTCAGTTATCCCGGTAATGATATACTGGTAATCGACACAGGTACGGCCATTACGTATGATTTTATTGACCATAATAGTAACTATTCAGGAGGTAATATATCGCCGGGTATGGCTATTCGCTTTAAAGCCCTGCATACTTTTACAGGTCGTCTGCCGTTATTATCGAAACAGGAAGTATTTCCCGAACTGGGAACCGATACCAACAGCGCCATCATTTCGGGAGTACAAACGGGAATAATTAACGAAATTGAAGGTTACATATCTCATTATTTAAGCATCTATAATAATATTATAATAATTCTTACCGGAGGAGACGCTAATTTTTTTGATAAAAAATTAAAAAACACCATCTTTGTGAATTTGAATTTAGTAAACATAGGATTAAATTGTATATTGGAACATAATGCAGAGAATTTATAAGGGAAGCCTAACTTTATTGTTGATACTTATAGTGTTGAAAGGGTATGCTCAGAATTACACTAATTCGCCGTATTCCAGGTTTGGGGTCGGAGATCTCATTGACAATGGTTTTGAACAGAACAGGGCCATGGGTGGTACTTCTACCGCGCTAAGAACCCCGAACCTGATCAATTACCTCAATCCGGCCTCCTACACTTCGCAGGATACCATGTCGTTTATTTTCGATATAGGGGTTTCCGGAAAGTCGAATGAACTGGAATCGAATGCAGCAAAAAAACAAACAAAAAATTTCAATTTTAATCATATCATTATTGGTTTTCCCTTGACGCACTGGTGGAAAACCAGTGTTGGAATTGTACCTTATAGTCGCGTTGGTTTCGATTTTTTAGAAGAAGGTACATTATCAGGAAGCTATAATGATTATAACATCAATTATACCGGCAATGGAGGTATTAACGAATTTTATATCGGGAATGCAATAGAAATTGCCCACCACCTGTCTATAGGAATAAATGCCTCCTATCTTTTCGGAGAACTCAACCAATCTCGAACTGTTACCGTAACAACCGATCCACAAGCTGCTGTTGTTGAATATCAGGATAAAATATTTGCTCATGATTTTCATTTTCGTTTTGGTTTACAATATTATAATACAATAAAAGAAAATCACAAACTTCAACTGGGTGTGACTTTTGATAATAAAACAGCCCTAAATGCCAGGCATGATAATATACTGATTCGTCAAGCGCCATATATAACTGATACCTTAAACAATATCAATATATCTGACAAAATAAATATACCTGAACGGATGGCTTTGGGAATTGCATACGGTTATAAAAACAATCTTATCGTTGCTGTCGATTATATCACGCAGGACTGGACAAAAGGTTCAATATTCGGAAAGAATGATTTTCTTACTGCATATAATTCCGTGCGTTTTGGAACTGAATTTACACCCGTTTCCATTAAGCAAAAAACACATGCAAGTTACTGGAAGTACTTTCATTACAGATTAGGAGCGTATTATTCCAATACATATGTTAAGATACAAGATCAACAAATAAATGATTATGGCATAAGTTTTGGTATTGGTATACCATGGAGGAATTCAAGTAAACTTTTTTCGAATACTTCATTTAATATTGCATACCAATATGGGGTACGCGGAACACTGAATAACGGGCTGATAAAAGAAAAATATCATATAGTATCATTTGGGCTTACATTATATGATTTCTGGTTTGTAAAACGCAAATATGATTAATACTTATAAAAAATAGAAAAATGAAAAAAGGAGTTTATATCCAGTTATTTACATTACTAATAGGATTATTTTCGACGAATGTAATGGCGCAGAAAGGCGTGGAAGACGGTTCGAGATATGGACATGGGAATGATAGTATACAATGTATTACAAATTTATCTTTATACAGGGAATATGCACGGCAGGGAGATTTTAAATCTGCACTACCCTCATGGAGAAAAGTATTTCATAATTGTCCAAGAGCTACAAAAAACATATATATCGATGGTGCAAGAATGTTTCAGAACTTCATCGAAGAAAATCAAAATGATGAAGCAAAAAAAGGAGCTTATGTTGATACGCTAATGATGGTTTATGACCAGCGTATCAAATACTATAAGGACCTGAGCAACGTTCGTGGCCGGCAGGGTGTAGACCTCTTAAGATACAGGAGAAATGACGGCATACAGTATATTCAACAGGCATATAACTATCTTGATGAATCTATTCAGGCTGACAAAGCTCACGTTTCCGAGCCAGTGATGGCGACATACATATCCGCATCCTTAACACTTTTCCAGGATAAAAAAATTACCCAGAACCAGGTAATTTCCGATTATATGATGGTAAGTGACATTATAAACAAAAAACTTGAGACACGTCCGAGTGATGCAACCCTGACAGCCATCAAATCGAGTATTGACAACAACTTTGCTGCCGATGGGCCAAGCGATTGTGACACATTAAATGCCTACTTCAATAAAGAATATCAAAGCAGATCGGACGATCCTGATTTTCTCGGAATGTTAACCACCTTGCTTAAAAATAACAGTTGTACCAATTCCCAATTGTTCTATAATGCATCAACTAAACTACAAGCATTAAAACCATCGGCTGAATCTGCTGCAAATATAGCGTTGATGGCATATAACAATGGCAATTATAAAGAAGCAGCTACCTATTATAAGCAAGCCATTCAACTGCAAACTGATGATATGAAAAAGGCAGACTATTACCTGGGTCTTGCACTTACACAGAGTAAATTGAATCAATACTCTGAATCACGGGACAACGCACTTAAAGCTGAACAGTTGCACTCAAACTGGGGAGAACCTTATCTCCTGATAGGACAAATATATGCTCAAAGTCAGGATCAGTGTTCGAATATCAAGTTGCCATCATCTGTTTTCTGGGTAGCAGTAGATAAATTTAATGAAGCTAAAAAAGTAGATCCTTCTGTAGAAGAAAAAGCAAATAAGCTTATCATTACTTATTCTAAATATTATCCTAAAAAAGAAGATGCATTTTTTCAGAACGTTCATCAAGGGGATACATATACAGTTGGTTGCTGGATAAACGAGAATACAATTGCAAGATTTAATGAATAACAATAATCAACATAAAAAATTTTACATACGGTTATTAAAAAATACTATCCCCATTAGCCTGGGGATACTATTTTTTATATCCTGCGAAAATGATATTGAAAAGATCAATGCCCTTACTAACCAGTTAAAACTTCCCGATCAGTCAGGTAAGGATATAGAAATAGCGTATACCGATTCAGGTAAACTTAAAATCAAATTTTTCGCCCCCGAAATGCACAAGTATTCGAAGGCAGAAGAACCATTTACTGAATTTCCGCAAGGGATACAAGTGTATTTTTACGATAAATCGGAGAAACTCGAATCGATCATTAATGCAAAATACGCTATCTACTACCAGAAAAAAAAATTATGGGAAGCACGTAACAATGTTGTTGCCAAAAACCTGAAGAAAAAAGAAGAACTGTATACCGATCAGATGTACTGGGACGAAAACACACAAAAAATCTATTCCCATGATTTTACAAAGTTTGTGAATGATGATGGGACAATTTACGGGGAAGAAGGCTTCGTGGCTGATCAGAATCTGGAAAAATGGAAGTTGATCGGATCCAAGGGTACTGTAAATGTTAAAGATGAAAACCAGGAAAATTAATACTATCCTAGAAATAGTCTGGATAATACTGGCAGTCACATGCCTTTTCTTAGGAGTTTATAATACATACTATAAAGGTTTTGCCAACAGTTATATGTTTTTTATACTTTCATTTCTGGCTTTTTTAATGTATATTTTGAGGCGGAATTTAAGAAAAAAGAATCAACAACCTTAGAGTTATCGGTTTCATGAATATTGTACTGGTTATTATACTGACACTTTTATTTAGTGCTTTCTTTTCGGGAATGGAAATAGCATTTGTTGCAGCCAATAAGCTCAGACTTGAACTGGATAAGAAACAAGGGCTCATTTCATCGCGTATTTTAACCGTTTTCAGTAACTATCCCGGAAAATACATTACCACTATGTTGGTAGGTAATAATGTAGCATTGGTTGTTTATGGTATGTTTATGGCAAAACTGCTTCAACCATTGATTTTAAATTTCACCAATTCCCCCTTCCTTATATTGCTCATACAAACAATCATATCCACTTTATTTATTTTGTTCACTGCTGAATTTTTACCAAAAACACTCGTCAGGCTGAATCCCAACTCCACTTTAAAATTCTTCTCTTTTCCGGTTTTTATATTCTTTGTGCTGTTTTTTCCCATCACCCAGTTTGTTAACTGGCTCTCTTCCGTTATCATGAAATATATATTCAAATCGAAAACTAACTATAATCCAAAAGATATCACATTCGGTAAAATCGATTTGAGCTTTCTCATAGCAGAAGCAGAAGAATCAGCAGAAACGGAAACATCGGAAAACGATATAAAACTGTTTCAGAATGCTCTTGATTTCTCCAGTGTTAAATTGCGTGATTGCATGATTCCACGTCCGGAAATTGTTGCTATGGAAATTAACAGTTCTATTGAAGATCTCCGGCAGAAATTTATAGAATCGGGATTTTCAAAAATTCTTATCTTCGAAGAAACTATTGATAATCTGGTTGGTTACATTACATCCAAAGAATTATTTAAAAATCCAAAAGATATTAAATCGCGGTTAATAGCAGTTTCTTATTTTCCAGAGACCATGGCTGCGAACAAATTGCTGAAAAGATTTATACAGGAACACAAAAGTCTTGCAGTAGTAGTCGATGAATTTGGGGGTATTGCCGGAATGCTTACTATTGAAGATATTATTGAAGAGATTTTCGGTGAAATAGAAGATGAACATGATACCATCGATTTCATCGAAAAACAAATCAACGACACTGAATATTTATTTTCAGGCCGTCTTGAAATCGATTACCTGAATGAAAAATACAAACTTCAGTTACCCGAGTCGGACGAATATGATACAATTGCCGGCCTGATTTTCTTTCACAACCAAAGTATTCCGTTGACCAATGACCAGATTATAATTGATAATTTTGAAATAAAAATTCTTAAAGTAAGTAAAACCCGAATTGAACTGGTGCAATTGAAAAAACATTATAAGAATTCATAAACTGGTTTTTTATTCGAGGGACTTCGTGTTTACATGTAAAAAGATAGTAAAAAGTATCTGCCTTTAATTTACTTTACTGAGGCTCATACTTCTTTTTGCTTTTTATCAGGAATCAACAAATTACTTTACATACAAATTCAAACCTTTGTGATTAAAACCTTTGTGAATTTTTAAACTTCAATTCTTTGAGGTAAAATTCCGCTTCTCACATTTCCTGAAGTACTCATTTTACAGTTTCCTAATCCAACAGATATTATTCCAACATTACAATCTCTTTTTCAGGAATTTATACAGGCACTTTAAATTGTTTGAACGAAGGTTTATTTTTTAGAATATGTTCTTGTAAAATAGTATTAATTACTATATTCGTAGCCTGAAAATAAAAACTATAAATTAACGGATAAATGGCAACTTTAGAAAAAATCAGGAATCGTGCAGGGCTCTTGGTATCTATCATTATTGGAATGGCATTACTTGCATTCGTATTGGGTGATTTGTTTAAATCGGGACAATCCCTTTTTACAAATTCACAATATGAAATTGCCAATATAGCGGGAAAATCGATTCCTTTTAAAGAATTTCAGAAAGATGTGGAAGATTTGACAGAAATTACAAAGATCCAGTATCAGAAAAGTTCACTAGATCCGAGTACACTGGATAATATCAGAAATCAGGTTTGGCAAAGAATGGTGCAGGATTATGTAATGAAAAGCCAATACAAGAAACTGGGACTTGCTGTAAGCGGAGATGAATTATTCGATCTGATTCAGGGTAGAAATCCTCATCCCATCATCAAGCAGTTATTTACTAATCCTGAAACAGGTGTATTAAACCGTTCGGCATTGCTCAATTTTCTCAGGCAGGTAGAACAGGAAGGAGCCGACAGCCAGCAAAAAACATACTGGTTGTTTATCGAAAACGAAATCCTTAGTGAACGTGAAATGACCAAATACGACAACCTTATTAAAAAAGGACTGTATGTTACAAAGATCGACAAGGAAAGAAAATTTTCGGAAACCCATACACAGGCTGATTTCAACTATATCGTACAGTATTTTAATTCAGTATCCGATTCAGCTGTTACGGTAGACGAGTCTGACCTGAAAAAATATTATGAAGAACATAAAAACGAATACAAGCAGGAAAAGTCGAGGGATATAAAATATGTTACATTCGAGGTCATTCCCTCTGAAAAAGATAACCAGGCCGCGAAAAAATGGATTGATGATATTAAACCCGATTTCGAAAAGGTAAGTGATGTAAAACAATTCGTCAATCTGAATTCGGATGTTCCTTACAACGATCAGAATTTTAAGGACGGTGAATTACCCGAATTGCTGAACAAGGAGATGTTCGATGCAAAAGTAGGTTTTGTATACGGTCCCTATTTTGAAAATAATGCTTACAAACTCGCCAAACTGGCTGAAATAAATTACCTGCCTGATTCTGTAAAAGCCCGTCATATTTTATTGCAGGCAAATCAGAACAATGTCCGGCAGGTATATGCCATGGCTGACAGTTTGAAAAACCTGATTGAACATGGCGCTGATTTTGCCAAGTTGGCTAAGGAATATTCTGTAGATGCCACAGCACGTAATGGCGGTGACCTGGGCTGGTTCCACGAGGGAGCTATGGTTAAGTCATTCAGCGATAGTTGTTTCTACGGTAAAGTTGGAGATGTGAAAATTGTTCCGTCACAATACGGTATTCACGTAGTTCAGATCCTCAAACAGTCGAAACCGGTAAAAAAAGTTCAGGTTGGAATTCTGGTAAGAAATGTAGTACCCAGTGATGTTACCGACCAGGTTTACTATTCAAAGGCTAGTGAATTTGCTGGCGTGAATAATACCTATGAGAAATTTAACAATGCAGTTAAAAAGGAAAACCTTGTAGTTCACGACGCCAATAATCTTCACCCGATGGATAAAACCATTAATGGACTCGAGTCGCCACGAGAGCTTGTTAAATGGGCTTTTAATGCAGATCTGCACGATGTATCGAAGGTATTCAAGTTCGATGAAAAATATGTTGTGGCTACTGTTGTAGATGTAAGAAAAAAAGGATTTGCCTCTTTTGATGAAAAGAAAGCTGAAATTCAGGTTGCTGTATTAAAAGAAAAGAAAGCACAAAAGATTACTGATGGACTGAAAGCCATATTGTCGGGTGTGACCTCTATTGATGCATTGGCAGATAAATTGCAAACAAGTGTAAATACTGCTCTGGGAGTTCGCTTCGATTCACGTACTGTAGGCGATGCCGGAATTGAACCTGATATTGCAGCCGCATCAGTGAATGTGTCGCCAAATAAACTTTCGACACCCGTTGAAGGTAATAGTGGTATTTTTGTACTGGATGTTACAAAGTTAGATAAACCCACTCCGCCTACCGGCTATAATTATATGCTCGAAACCAGTATCCTTGAAAAGAATTATGCTGCCCGGGCCAATTACGAACCTTTCCAGGCACTAAAGGATATGGCCGATATTGATGATAACCGGGCTAAATTCTATTAATAGTAAGAAATGAAATACGATTTAAAAATATCAAAAGGGAGCCTTTCAGCTCCCTTTTTTTATGGAAATTTATGATTTAAAGACCGAAGTCAAAAGACTGAAATTTAAAGTAATTCTGCCACAAACTTTGTTTTCTATCTAAAAAGTCTGTGCTCCCCGATATCCTAAGACAAAAGCTCCCTTACCTTTGCGGCAATTGACTTGCCATCGGCTTTCCCTGATAATTCTTTGGAAGCTACGCCCATTACTTTTCCCATATCGGAAGGTGAAGAAGCTCCTACCCGTGCAATAATCTCTTTCAGAACTTCTGTCAGCTCCTGTTCACTCATTTGCTTCGGCAGGTAAACTTCGATTACTTTTGCCTCATCCATTTCCTTTTGGTAAAGATCATTCCTGTTTTGTTCTTTATAGATTTCAGCAGATTCCTTCCTCTGTTTTACCAGTTTTTGAATGATCTGTAATTCCTTATCCGGAGTTAGTTCACCCGCACCTTTTTCCGATTTTGCATTTAGAAATGCGGTTTTAATGGCCCGCAGGGATTCCAGTTTATCTTTTTCCTTAGCCAGCATGGCGGCTTTCAAATCCTGACTAACCTGATCGAATAGACTCATTTCTTCTAATTTAAAATTAATACAGCAGGTTTAATCTACATTATCATGCAGATACGGATTATTCGGACTTAATTTAGTAACCGAATCATCATCATTGTCAAGCGAATATCGTGAAATTTTCCGGTCATCTGAATGTTTCATTTTATCAAGTTCAATTTTTTTTCGGATATAAGCCGGTTCGTTTTCTATTTCATCGATATTACTTTTCATCTCCGGATTATTAAATTTAAGATCACGTAGTTTTTCATATGTTTTCCTTATGTTTTTCACTCTTTCCGCTGCCTTCTTTCTGTCTATAGCCGTAGGTTCAACCAATGGTTTTTTTACAGAATTCAGGTTCAGGTCATTGGTGATCTCAAATTCGATGATCCGCTGCGAATTGCTGCCTTTTTCCGAATCGTCATGCGACTTGTTCTTAACCTCAAAAGTAGTTTGCTCCACATTGCTTTGGAGTGTGTTCTCCCATAAAGGAATCTTATCAAGCTGGCGTTTTCTTGCATATAACTCAGGAATACTATTGGTATTGAATCCGGTAGCTATAACAGTTACACTCATCATATTGCCCAGGTGTTCATCCACTCCATTTCCCCAAATCAGGTCGGCATCAGATCCGGCACAATCCTGTACAAAATCGGTTACCTGACCAATCTCATCCATAGTGATCTCATCTACTCCCGAAGTAATATTAATAAGTATATTACGTGCTCCCTTTATTTCGTTATCATTCAGCAAAGGAGAGTTCAGTGCCTGTTGTACAGCTCTTATAGCACGGTCCTCACCCTCGGCTTTCGCAGAACCCATGATAGCCACACCACTATCGGTCATCACTGTTTCCACATCGGCAAAGTCAACGTTTATGTAGCCGTGAACAGTAATAATTTCGGCGATACCTTTGGCAGCAATAGCCAGCACATCGTCGGCCCTGGCAAATGCCTCTGAAACTTTCAGGTCACCATAAATTTCGCGTATCCGTTCATTATTAATAACCAGTAGCGAATCAACATTCTTTTCCAGCTCGGCTATGCCTTCCACAGCCTGGTTAACCCTACGTTGTCCCTCGTTCCGGAAGGGAATTGTGACAATGGCAACAGTTAACATTCCCATCTCTTTGGCAGCCTTGGCTATAACCGGGGCTGCTCCTGTTCCGGTTCCACCTCCCATTCCGGCGGTAACGAATACCATTTTAGTATTAGTTCCCAGAGCCTTCATCACATCGTCGAGGTTTTCAATTGCTGCCTGGCGTCCAATTTCAGGTTTATTTCCAGCTCCTCTTCCTTCGGTAAGAGAAGATCCCAATTGTATTTTTACATTTACCGGACTACTGGCAAGGGCCTGTGAATCGGTATTACATACAACGAAATCAACATCTTTGATGCCCTGGTGAAACATATGATTTACTGCATTACCTCCGCCTCCACCAACGCCGATCACTTTTATAATGGAGGAATTGTTTACCGGTAATTCGAAATTCATTAAATCTTCATTCATAATGCTTGTATTTTTATTGTTATGAATCGAGTCAAAAAATGATCAGATGAACATTACATTTTGGCATCGTTTTCTTCAAAAATATCTGTAATTGTTTTTTTCAGTGAATCGAAAATACCCATCCGGTTCTTCTGTTTTTCTTCCTTTTCCTCTTCCTCAACCGGCTCATCCTGTAATGTTTCATATTCCTGTTCACGGCTGCGCGCGTCCATTATTTCATAACCTTTAAGTAACAGGCCGACACTGGTGGAAAACATCGGTTGGTTTATTTCGGCCATTGTACCACTGGCCAGGTGTTCATTGGGTAAACCTATTCTAACATCCATTCCGGTACGGAATTTTACCAATTGTGGCAGGTGCCTGAGTAAAGCTCCGCCACCTGTTAAAACGATCCCTGCACTTAATTTATCCATGCAGTCAGAATTTTCAATTTCGAAAAGGATGGCATCAATTATTTCTTCCATTCTCGACTGAATAATGTAAGCCAGGCTCTTAAACGATATTTCCTTTGGCTCCCTGCCGCTGATACCCGGAATGGTCACTACTTTATCCTCACTTGCCAGATCACCCAGTGCCGATCCGAATTGTGTTTTCAGGGCTTCAGCCTGCCGGCCTAATATGGAACAGCCTTCCTTAATATCTTTGGTTACTACGTTACCCCCGAATGGAATAACCGCAGTATGCCTGATAATATCATCAAAATATATGGCTACATCAGTAGTGCCTCCACCGATATCTACCAGTGCCACACCTGCTTCTTTTTCATCTTCGGTAAGCACTGCCGCGGAGGATGCCAGCGGTTCAAGTACCAACTGATTGACCTTCAGACCCACCCGGTTGACACATTTTTCGATATTCTTTGCAGAAGCTATCTGGCCGATCACGATATGAAAATTAGCTTCCAGCCGCCTGCCCGACATCCCTACCGGATTTTTTACACCCGTTTCATTATCCACAATAAAATTCTGAGGGAGAACGTGAATAATTTCTTCCCCTACATCTATCGGGATTTTATACATGTCGGCTATTAACGCATCAATATCTTTTTTGGTTATCTCATTCTCATACGAGTCGCGGTTGATATACCCGCGGTTTCGGATACTTTTTATATGCTGGCCGGCAATGCCAACATATATATCGGAAAATATGACGCCTGATTGCTTTTGGGCTTCTTCCACGGTATAGCGGATTGCATTCATGGTTTCCTCAATATTCAGGACCACTCCCCTTTTCACTCCTTTCGAGGTGGTTTTGCCCATACCCAGTATTTCGAGCTTCCCATTGTCATTTTTCCTGCCAACAATGGATACTATCTTGGTCGTTCCAATGTCGATTGCCGCAACATAATTGCTTTTTTGCCTCATGATATTAATTTTTTGTACATACGATTTGATTCTTATATTTCAGGTTGATGGTAAGATAAGCGTTCCATCCTACTTTGTTTAGTCCTTCTTTATAGAAGGTCATCAACTTATCGAATTTTTCCTGGTAATTCTCTATAGTACCAAGAATGATGATATGCGGACCCACACGTGGGATAATTTCAAATTCAGAATCGTCATTCACATAAACCTGTTCAATCTGGGCATTCCAGAATTCATTAGATGTAATATAGCGGACCAATTCAAACAAGTCATAAATTATCTTTTGCCGGTCGGTTAAATTATCTGTTTTAACCTTCCAGATATTGTTTGTTTTATTTGGATCAAAAGGTTCTGTAATATTACCATTTGCTATCAGAACAAGCGGACTGTATTTCCCTGAAAGCGGGATAATCGTACCTTCCGCATCCAGATAAAAACTTCTTCCGGCTTTATCAATTATCCTGACCAGAGGTTGACGCTGCTGAATATCGATATTCAATGTACCCGAATTTGTACAATAAACTTCTGCATTCTTTATTGTTCCCTGGTTATCAAGCAAATTTTCCATCTTCTTCAGGTTAATCCCGGAAATAGGCCTTCCCTTGATTTCCATCCTGCTTTTATCCAATAATTTCAATATATCTTCCTGTTGAATAAATCCGGTCTGCGCACTGTCAAGGATATTGACACGGATAGCATGGCAAATCCTGGCATGGTTTTTTTCGGAAATAAACCCAAACACCACCACCAGGTATATGATAACAACCATCCAGTTCAATATGACCTTAAAACGGCTCATAATCGGTTAATTGTCTTTATTCGTTCGTTCATCATTCTCTTTATTGGACCAACAAACTGATCTATATCTCCAGCCCCAAGGGTCAGCAATACATCAAAATTCCGGCCTTTTATAATATCAAGCAAATTGTTTTTTGAACAAAGCACCTTATTTTCAAGGTTTACCTCATTAAATATCAACTCAGAGCTAACCCCTTTTACCGGCAATTCACGGGCCGGATAAATATCCATTAAAATCAGTTCATCAAGCTGGCTAAGACTACGGGCAAATTCACCGGCAAAATCCCTGGTACGGGAATACAGGTGTGGCTGAAAAATACCTGTGATCTTCTTATCCGGGTACATATCACGAACCGATCCGATTACAGCATCCAGTTCCAGGGGATGATGTGCATAATCATCCATGTACACCAGGTTGGGGGTGTTGATATGAATATCGAATCTGCGATTATTTCCCTCGAAAGTACTTAATGCTTTACGGATATGTTCCTCATCTACTTCAAGCTGATAGGCTACTGCCGCAGCTACCACGGCATTCTCAACATTTGTCAGACCCGGGTGTTTCAGTTCCAGATCGGTGATTTTCCTGCCGGGTGTTATCAGGTCGAAATGATACCTGCCCTGCTGAATATTTATATTGCCGGCATAGTAATCGGCTTTTTCGTTCAGTGAATAAGTTAATACACGGTATTTTTTTTGTGCATCTGTCTTTACCGGTAATCCTTTTTTGTAAAGAATGGTGCCCCCTTGTTTGGTTTGATTTACGAACTGATTAAAGGAAGTTTCCAGCTCTTCCTTGTTCCCGTATACGTCCAGATGATCTGCATCCATAGCTGTTACCACGGTAATAAAGGGGAATAGCTGCAGAAACGACCGGTCGAATTCATCGGCTTCCACTACCACATAATCGCTTTCAGCCGAGAGAACCAGGTTACTGTTGAAATTTTTTGATATCCCCCCTAAAAATGCATTGCATCCGAGGCATGAGTTATCCAGTAAATAGGCGATCATGGTAGAGACTGTTGTTTTTCCATGTGTGCCGGAAACAGCAATTCCCTTACGTGAATTTGTCAGTTCTCCCAATATTTCTGATCGCTTATGAATTTCAAATCCATTTTCTTTAAAATAATTCAATTCGGTATGATCAGAAGGAATTGCCGGGGTATAAACGACCAGGGTCCCCATTTTATCGAGAAACGAGGAAGGTATTTTGTCCACATCATCTTCAAAATGAAGGTCGATTCCCGATGTAATAAGTCTTCGAGTAAGGTCGGTAGGTGTACGGTCATAACCGGCTACTTCCAGACCAATAATCTTAAAATACCTTGCCAGGGCGCTCATTCCTATACCACCTGCCCCAAGAAAATATACCCTATGTAAAAAATTAAGATCCAATGTTTATTGTATTAATTTTTCAATTTCGTTCACAATTAGTTTTGCCGAATCAGGCAATGCCAGTTTTGAAATATTTTTACTCAATAGTTTTTGTCGTTCCTCATCTTTTAACAATATCAGAGCCCGTGGTAAAAGCCTTTCAACGGCTTCGTCATCTTTTACTATTTCTGCGGCTTCACGATCAACCAGAGCCATGGCATTTTTTGTCTGATGGTCTTCTGCCACATTGGGAGAAGGCACCAGGATAAGCGGTTTCTCAACCAGGCAAATTTCGGAAATTGTTCCTGCCCCTGCCCGGCTGATAATTACATCTGCAATGGCATACGCCAGATCCATGCGTGAAATGAAATCGTGAATTTTTATGTTTTCTACAGAAAAACCTTTCACGGCTTCCAGTGCTTCTGAATGATAAAGTGCTCCGGTTTGCCAGATCACTGAAACTCCCGATTCAGCCAGTAAGTCGAGATTTTCCATCACACTCCTGTTAATGGTACGGGCTCCAAGACTTCCACCTAAGATAAGAAGTACAGGTTTATTTTTTTCAAGATCAAAATATGTCCTTGCTTCCGATATTTTTTTTCCGATATCGGAAAGACCTGTACGAACCGGATTTCCTGTAAGAACAATTTTATCCGCCGGAAAATAGTTATCCATGCCGGGATAAGCCACACAAATTTTTTGTGTTTTTTTTGCCAAGCAGGCGATTGGTCATTCCGGCATATGAATTCTGTTCCTGTATCAGTGTCGGGATTCCTTGTCGGGCAGCAGTGCGCAACATCGGGCCGCTGGCATATCCGCCGACTCCAACCACTATATCCGGTTTAAATTCTTTAATAATTCCTTTCGCTTTTTTTAAACTTACTATAAGCCGGAAGATTACTGAGAAATTCTTCGCCAGTTGTTTTCTGCTGAATCCAGCCACCGGCAGTCCGATAATCCTGTAACCCGCAGCCGGGATTTTTTCCATCTCCATCCTGTCTTTGGCACCTACAAATAATATATCGGCAGACTTATGCCGTTTTTTAATTTCTTCGGCAATAGCCAGTGCCGGGAAAATATGTCCCCCCGTACCTCCTCCGCTGATTATTATTTTCATTTTACGCTCAGTCATTTTCAACACCCTCCGTAATTACTTCCGGATCACGGGTACTCCGGCTTACACTCAGAACAACCCCCAGCGCCGTGCAACTGAATAACATAGAAGAGCCTCCCATACTCACCAAAGGAAGTGGCTGCCCGGTAACCGGCATGATGCCAACTGCTACCGCCATATTTACTATCGCCTGAAATACAAGCATCAGGGTAAGTCCTACGGCAAGAAAAGCAGGAAATGTTCTGCTGCTTTTTCGCACAATTACTCCCGCCCTGAAAAATAAAATCAGGTAAAACAGTAATATGATAAGTCCCCCGAACGATCCGTATTCTTCTACTATAATGGCATAAATAAAATCGGAATAAGGATGCGGAAGAAAATTACGCTGTACGCTGTTACCTGGGCCTTTCCCAAATATCCCCCCGGTAGAAATTGCAATCTTCGACTGATCCGACTGGTAGTTTCCGTCCTCTTCCCCGCTACCGCTCCTGAAATTCTCTACACGGTTTTCCCATGTCTTTATCCTGCCTTCGTAACCAATAAATTTTGCTATAAAAATGAATGCTGCCAGCAAACCTATAAGAATAATGAATAATAGCAGGATATACCTGAAATCTATCCTTCCGATAAACATAAGAACGATAGAAGTGCCGAAAAGAATTACCGAAGTGGAAAGATTAGCCGGCAGAATTAATCCGCAAATCAGCAATACCGGTATTATTAAGGGAACAAATGTTGTTTTGAAATCCTTGACCTTATCCTGTTTGATGGATAAAAAGCGCGCTACATACATGATCAGCGCCAACTTGGCAAAATCGGAAGTCTGAACGGTAAAACCCAGACCCGGCAGGGTAAGCCATCGCGATGCTTCATTGATACGTGCACCCATAAACAAAGTGATTAATAGTAAGGGTATGGCAATAAGAACAAATAACTGCGACAACCTGGAAAAAAATTTATAGGGTATTAAATGAGTGATATAAACAATTATTAATCCTATAAACAGGAAGGTGGCATGTTTCATAATATAATAGCCGGTATTTCCTCCCTGGTATTTATAGGCAAGAGTTCCGGTAGAACTGTAAACTGCCAGAACAGAAAAAATAGAAAGCCCCAGGATCACCCCCCAGATGATCCGGTCGCCTTTAAAATATTTCTGAACTATTTCACTCATATTATAATTCCCTCACACATTCTTTAAATTGCCGGCCCCTGTCTTCATAGTTTTCAAACAGATCAAAACTGGCACATGCCGGCGATAACAGAACAACATCACCATTGGTTCCGAGATGATAAGCAGCTTTCACGGCATCTTTCATCGATGATGCATCAACTATAGTTTCTATTTTATTATCAAATGCTTCGTGTAATTTTTTATTATCGGTTCCCAGGCAGATGAGTGCTTTCACCTTTTGACGAACCAATTCTTCCAGCTCCATGTAATCGTTCCCTTTATCAATACCCCCGGCTATCCAAATCACCGAATCTGTCATACTTTCCAATGCATACCAGGTGGAGTTTACATTTGTGGCTTTCGAATCGTTGATAAATTCAATGCCATGTACTTTAATAAATCGTTCGAGCCGGTGTTCCACTCCCTTGAAATCCATCAGGCTTTCACGAATAATTTCTTTTCGTAACTGCAACACTCTTCCTGTTATTCCGGCAGCCATAGAGTTGTAAATATTGTGTTTTCCTTTAAGAGACAAGTCATTTACGCTCATGGTAAAAACATCATCACCTACTTCAACTTTCATCATGGAATTTTCGATATAAGCTCCCTGCCTCCTGTTAGTAGCAAGGGTGAAGCCTAACTGTTTAGCCTTTAATACGATCTTCTCCAGTTCTCTTATTGTGATCTCATCATCCGAACAATAAACAAAATATTCATCTTCCGAAAGATTCTGTGTTATCCGGAATTTGGCATCCACATAATTTTGCAGGTCGTAGCCATACCGGTCGAGATGATCGGCGGTGATATTTAACAATATGGCAATACTGGGTTTGAAGTGATAAATACCCTCCAACTGAAAGCTGCTCAGTTCAAGCACATAGTAATCGTAATTATTCTGGGCGACCGACATGGCAAAGCTTTTCCCTATATTTCCGGCCATACCACAGTTTAACCCTGCTTTTTTCAGCATGTGGTGTAACAGGGAAGTAGTTGTTGTTTTACCATTGCTCCCTGTAACACAGATAAGCTTTGCGCTGGTGAACCGGCTGGCAAATTCAATCTCGGAAATGACCGGTATTTCCTTTTTACGTATAGCCAGTACAATTTCGGATTTCTCGGATATTCCGGGGCTCTTGATCACTTCATCGGCATTGAGTATGAGCTTCTCTGTGTGCTGGTCTTCTTCCCATTCGATTTCGTATGTGAACAAAATCTCTTTGTAATGGCTTTTAATTTTTCCCGAGTCGGATACAAACACATCATATCCCTGTTGTTTTGCGAGGACTGCCGCTCCGGTCCCACTCTCACCGGCTCCTAAAATTACGATTCTTTCTTCCATTACTTATCTGATCTTTAGTGTTACAATTGTAATTACTGCCAGTAATATGGCAACTATCAAAAACCTTGTTACAATCTTAGGTTCCGGATAGCCCTTTTTTTGATAATGATGATGCAATGGCGCCATCAGAAATATTCTTTTCCCTTCACCAAATTTTTTCTTTGTGTATTTGAAATAGCTTACCTGCATCACTACCGACAAGCTTTCTACAAAGAAGATCCCGCATAGGATAGGGATGAGTAATTCTTTGCGGATAAGAATCGCAAATACAGCTATTATTCCCCCGATAGCAAGGCTTCCCGTATCTCCCATAAATACCTGCGCCGGATAGGAGTTGTACCACATAAACCCGATCAGTGCCCCGATAAATGCACTCATGTACACCACCAGCTCTCCGGTGTGAGGTATATACATAATATTCAGGTAATCGGCATAGATAATGTTACCCGACAGGTATGCCAGTATACCGAGCGTAATACCTATTATCGCTGATATTCCCGATGCCAGGCCATCCAGACCATCTGTAAGGTTCGCCCCATTCGAAACTGCAATGACAATAAAAATTATTGCCAGGATAACTACTACCCATGCCCATTTCTCCCTTGTTTCTTTTCCCAGAAAACTGATCAACACGGCATAGTCGAACTCATTATTTTTGAAAAACGGAACGTTAACCTTCGTTGATTTTACCTCTCGGGTAACAAATTCTTCATGTGTTTTCACATCATCGGTCTCCTGAACAACACGCACAACAGGAGTTCCTTTATCTGTCAACACTTTTTGCCTTACTACAATGTCTTTATTCAGATACATTGTCAGGCCTACAACAAGTCCCAAAACTATTTGACCGAGGATTTTAAATTTTCCCCGAAGTCCTTCCTTGTTCTTTTTATATACTTTAATATAATCATCCAGAAATCCGACAAATCCCAGCCAGAGGGTGGTTATCAACATAAGTATTACATACACATTGCGTATATCACCAAATAAAAGCACAGGAATAAATACAGATGCCAGGATAATTATCCCACCCATGGTAGGGGTACCCTTTTTCTGCATCTGTCCTTCCAGTCCCAGGTTGCGGATAGATTCTCCAATTTGTTTCTTCTGCAACAGCATGATAATCTTTTTCCCAAATACCATGGAAATAATGAGAGAAGTAATTATGGCCATACCCGAACGGAAGGAAATGTATTGGAACATTCCCGCTCCCGGTATATCGAATTTATTTAGATAACTGAATAAATAATACAACATAATAACCTCCTATTGCAAATTCATATGGTTGAGCATAAAATGTTCGGCAATTATCTCTTTATCACTGAAATGGTGTTTTACCCCCTTGATTTCCTGGTAGGTTTCATGCCCCTTGCCGGCAACCAGGATAATATCTCCATTTTGAGCCAGCATACAGGCTGTTTTTATCGCCTCTTTCCGGTCGGTAATAACAAGTACCTTTTTTTTCTGATCGGCTTCAATACCTTTTTTCATATCCTCTAAAATAGTCACCGGATCTTCATTCCTGGGATTATCGGAAGTAAGGATCAGCTGTGTACTGTTTTCTACCGCTACCCGGGCCATTATGGGACGTTTGGTTTTATCACGGTTTCCACCAGCACCCACCACAGTAATGAGTTTTTCGTTCCCTGAACGAATTTTATTGATAGTGGTAAGAACATTCAGCAATGCATCGGGGGTGTGGGCATAATCGACAATGGCGGTAATCCCGTCGTTTGATCGAAGGTATTCGAACCGACCGTCCACGGTTTTTAAAATGCTTATTTTCTGAAGAACCTTATCCTTATCCTGACCAAGCAGAACTGCACCTGCATAGATAGCAAGCAAGTTGTAAACATTGAATTCACCAATCAGGGTTGTCCATAATTCTTTTCCGTCAATATGAATAAGCATGCCATCGAAATGACTTTCTATGATCCGTGCTTTAAAATCTGCCATTGTTTTCAGCCCGTAGAAATATTTTGTTGCCTTTGTATTCTGGGCCATCACTTTCCCGTTCTTATCGTCTGAATTGAAAACAGCAAACGAATTATCGGGCAACTTGTCGAAAAACAATTTTTTCGCGTTGAGATAATCGCGAAAAGTTTCGTGATAATCCAGGTGATCGTGTGTGATATTTGTAAAAATACCCCCTGAAAATGTTAATCCGGAAATACGTTCCTGCACAATGGCATGTGAACTCACTTCCATAAAGGCATAATCGCATCCCGCTTCCACCATATCTGCCAGTAACCGGTTTATACTTACAGCATCCGGTGTTGTATGCGTTGATGCTTCCTTTTTATTACCTATGTAATTGGCAACTGTAGAGATCAACCCCGGTTTGTATCCCATGTGTCCGAACAGCTGATATAATAAAGTAGCAATCGTAGTTTTTCCGTTTGTCCCGGTAACACCCAAAAGTTTTAATTTTGATGACGGACGGTCGAAATAATTGGAAGCTAAAATACCCAGTGATTTTGCCGAATCGTTTACCAGCACATAAGTTAACTCATTGTTAAGTTCAGATGGTAATTTTTCACAAACTATAACGCCGGCACCTTTCTCTACAGCCAGTTGGATAAACTGATGTCCGTCGACCTGGGTGCCTTTTACAGCAACAAACACATCTCCCTTTTTCACCAGTCTCGAATCGAACTGAATGTTTCCAATCACCTTCTTCCTGTCACCAGATATCCGGTAATCGCTGATTCCTGTTAATATGTCATCGATGTATTTTGGCATTAAATAAAACTCATTTCCAACGTTACTACTTCTCCTTTTTTAATCCTTGAACCTGGAGGAACCGACTGGCTTTGAACACTTCCCCTGCCAAGAATTTTCACTTTTAGCCCTGCATTTTCGAGCAGGTATATTGCATCTTTTGCTCCCATAGAGACTACATTAGGTACCAGATTTTTAATTATCGGTTTATCTTCCAGCTCGATGTATTTATTCTGTTTTACAGTAGCCACCCATTCTGAATTATTAACCGAATCTTTCGTTTGAATTTTCAATGCGTTTAACACTTCTTCCAGATCTGGTTTATAACTATTCTTGGAATAAGGCAGATCAACAATCATATTTTTTTCTTCACTGTTTATCGATTTTTGCATTTTAAGATCCGTGGCATACACCTTATTTGCTATTTCCTGAAATACGGGTCCGGCAACCTGGTTTCCGTAATACACATCTTTCGATGGTGAATTGATAACCACAATGCAGGAATATTTTGGATGATCGGCCGGAAAGTATCCTACAAACGAAGCCTGGTAATTTACTTGTGTTCCCAATTTATACCCGTATTTTTTATTATATATCTGTGTTGTACCAGTTTTCCCGGCAATTTTCAGGTAGGGATTTCTTAAATTACTGGCGGTACCTTCTTCCACCACTCCTTCGAGCATATTCCTTGCTTTGCGCAAGGTGGATCTGGAACAAATTGAAGGATTTATAACTTCGGTACCATACGTTTTCACTATCTTTCCGTGATACATAAGCTCTTTAACAAATCTGGGCTTCACCATCCTGCCATTGTTGGCAATTGCATTATAGAAGGTAAGTATTTGCAATGGGGTAAGCCGCACTTCATATCCATGTGCCATCATTGCCAGTGAGATGCCCGACCAAAGTTTGTCGCCCGGAAAGCGGATCACCGGATTGCCTTCTCCCTTAATTTCCAGGCCAATTTTTTGATTCAGGTCCATACTGCACAATCGGTCGATGAGTCGCTGAGGCTGGTTTTTATAATATTTCATTATAAGTTTGGCCATCCCCACATTTGAAGAATGTTCCAATACCTGTTTAACAGTAAGTGTGCCCCACCCACCATTTACATAGCTGTCATCCTTTATCTTTTTATCGTAGATCTGCATTATTCCATTCCCGGTATGAACCGTATCATTCAGATCGATGTAGCCGTCTTCCATGGCAGCAATCAGTACAGGTAATTTAAAAGTGGAGCCAGGTTCGGTACTTTCACCAATTGCATAATTATAATATTCCATATATGTTCCGAAAGTGTCGGTGAGATTTACTATGGCTTTGATCTCCCCGGTGGCTACTTCCATAAGTACAGCCGAACCATGATGCGCTTTATGCAACCTTAATTGTTTCAATAGTGCGTTTTCGGCAACATCCTGCAGATCGATATCAATTGTGGTCACAACACTTTTCCCGTCTTTCGGCTCTATTTCGTTTCGTTCGTTAATAGGCATCCATACATTGCCGGATAATTTTTGTTCGAGCCTTACTCCTTCCACCCCGGTTAACTCAGGATCATAAGCTCCTTCGATACCGACAATGTTACCGCCTCTGTCTTTTGTAGTACGACCGATCGTGCGCGAAGCCAGGTTGCCATTCGGTCTTATCCGTTCATTTTCCTGCACATAAATAAATCCTCCTTTGTATCTTCCTAAACGGAAAATGGGAAATTGCTTTAGTTTCTTTAGCTGGATGTAATTAACTTTTCGTTTGATCAGGTAAAAACGTTCTCCATTCTTCCTGGCCTGAATTAATTCATTCTTATATCCCTCCTTGCTTTTATCACGAAACAGATGGGACAGACACAATGAAAGCGAGTCGATCTTCTTATTAAAAATACTATTGGTAAGTGCCGTAGATTTCAGATCCATTCTTATTTCGTAATAGGGGATAGAGCTGGCCAGTAACCGCATATCGTCGGCATAAATATCCCCTCTGTTGGGAGGTAATTTTACATCCCTAACAGTAGCATTTTCCACTTTGGCTTCCCACTTGTCTTTTTCGATAAACTGCAGATAAAGCACTTTACCGAATATCCAGATCGACAATGCCAGGATCGTGAAATACACCAGGGCTACACGCCATACTATGTCTCTTTTTAGTGACATGTTTCAATCATCCTTTTTAACTATCTTAACAGGAGGCTTTGTAGCTTCCTCCAGTCCAAGGTTTTTTTCTTGTATTAGTTTTGCAACCTCCGATGGAGTGCTTATTTTCATTAATTCCGAAGCAGTAGTAATCTGTTCTGCCCGCAAATTGCCCACTTCCGTTTGAATGTGATCCATCTGACGTACCAGGCGCTCGGCCCTGTACCTGTTTCCTATATATAAAAGTCCCAATAAAACCAGGAAAAAAATAAAGGGCAACTGGTTGGTTATGGCTGTTTTTGCCAGAACACTGCCATCAAGGATTCCTTTCAGCGAAAAAGATTTTATTTCTTTTCGTTCCTGTTCCTGATCAATGAATTCGATATTTTCTCTTTTAGTACTCATTTTTATACTTTTTCAGCAATTCTGAGTTTAGCGCTCCTGGCCCTGTTATTCATTTCAATTTCTTCTTCACCCGGTATAATTACTTTTTTATTGACCGCCCTTAAAGGGGTGTTGGAATTCCCGTACAAATCCTTTGGTGCTTCCTTCTCGAAATTTCCCCATCGAATAAAATTTTTTACCAGCCTGTCTTCCAGCGAATGATAACTGATTACCACCAGTCGTCCATCAGTATTCAGAGTTTCCAAACATTGCTCCAGTAATTGTTTCAGATTGAATATCTCGTGATTTACTTCAATCCGGATAGCCTGAAATACTTTTGCCAGGTATTGATTTTCTTTCCGGGGAGGGATACAACCCGAAATAGCTTTCAGAAACTCTCCTGTTTGTACAATAGGTGATTTTTCCCTTTCACTGACAATTACAGAAGCTAATTTACGGGCGTTATGCACTTCTCCGTATGCCGAAAAGACAGTCTGAAGCTTTTCCCCGGAATAAGTATTGATTACATCTTTGGCCGAAAAATCTGATTTCCGGTTCATCCGCATATCCAGACCGGTTTCTCCACGAAAAGAAAATCCCCTTTCAACACTTTCAAAATGATGGGATGAAACGCCCAAATCGGCAATCAAACCATCAATTGAATGAACACCGTAGTATTTTAAAAAATTGTGTAAGAACCTGAAATTATGATTGACAAAAGTGAAGCGCTCATCTTTGGGAATATTGCCAATTGTGTCCTCATCCTGATCGAAACCAAATAATCTTCCCTTTTTCAAATGGCTGAGGATTTCCAAAGAATGACCACCGCCACCAAATGTGGCATCAACATATATTCCATCGGGCCGTATATTTAGCCCTTCAATACTTTCCTTTAATAAAACCGGCTGGTGATAATTCATTTCTCATCGGTTTCATATATTTTACCACCTAAAATTTTTTCAGCCAGAGAGGTAAATTCATCCTCCCTGCTTCCTAATTCATCGTAAGCTTTCTTAGGCCATATCTCAATTTTTCCAAACTGACCTGCCAGTATTAGTTCTTTGCCGGCATCAATTTCGTCGAGCAACCGTTTGGGTATCAGTATCCGATTATTCGAATCGAGAAGTACCTCGGCTGTTCCTTTGAAAAACTGCCGCAGAAAATGACTGTGTTCCCTGTTATATGGATTGGTCTTTTCCCGGATAATTTTACCCTGACTTTCCCATTCATCCATAGGGTAAAGCACCAGGCAATTTTCAAAAATATCTTTCTTTATGACAAACCTTTCCTGGGCTTCTTGAGCCATCTGTTTCAGAAAGGCAGAAGGAACCAGTACGCGCCCTTTTGAATCGGGCTTGCATGTATAGTCTCCTATAAAAGTTGTCATAGGTTTAATCAATAATTCGTAAAAATAAAGAAAAAATTACCACATCTCACCACTTTCCCCCATTTTTTCCCACTTTGTTGATAACTTTTTACGGAGTTAATTTCAATTATGTTTCCGAAAAATCAAGGAAATGAATTTGCATTGACATACAAACATCAAAAATTTGATACTTTTGTGATAGAAAAATGTATCTAAAATTTTAATTAAATGGGGCGGGTTACATCTTCCGAAAGCATAAAGCCTATTGATATCAAAACGATTTTTAAGAGTAAAAATCCCAGACTGGCAAGAATGATACCGGGTTTCATATTTGCTTACCTGAAAAGAATTGTACACCAGGATTTTCTGAATGAAATTCTGAAAAATTACGGAGATAAGCTTGATATCGAATTCATTGATGCCTCCGTTAAGTATTTTAATATAAAAGTTGTACTCAAAGGAGAAGAAAATATTCCGCGAACAGGAAGGTACATATTTGCTGCCAATCATCCCTGGGGAGGTCTCGACGGCATTGTACTGATGCATATAGTTGGTAAATATTATAAGAATTTCAGGTATCTTGTAAATGATCTTTTGATGAATATCAGTACAATTAAAGGATTATTTATTCCCATAAACAAACACGGCAAACAAGCTGCAGATGCTGCCGTGATGATGGAGGAGGCATTTCAGTCAGACATGCAGATCATTACCTGTCCAGCCGGCCTGGTATCCCGTAGAATCAAAGGGCAGATCATTGACCTGGAATGGAAAAAGAGTTTTATTGCCAAAGCCATCCAGTATAAACGTGATGTGATACCTGTTCATATGAGTGGACGGAACACCAATTTCTTTTACAGACTGGCTAATCTCCGAAAGTTTTTAGGTATTAAATCGAACATTGAAATGCTATATCTTGTTGATGAAACATATAAACACCAGAATAAAACCATTGAAGTTTCCTTTGGTAAACCCATCCCCTGGCAAACCTTTGATAAATCGAAAGATTACAGATCATGGGCTAAATTTGTTAAAGAAAAAGCATATGCAATGGCAGGGATTAAAAATATTCCCCTTTGATTTGAAAAAGCTTATTAATACTAAATAATTTTCTAAATTTGTTTTCCTATTTTAAAAAAGCGTATGAAAGCTATAATTCCACCTATTGACAGAGATTTAATTGAAAAGGAATTAACGGAAGATAAATTTCTCCGGTATACCAATAACGGCAATAATGAACTTTATGTGATCACCCATCAGAATGCACCAAATGTGTTGCTGGAAATTGGCCGATTAAGGGAATTGTCTTTCAGGGCTGCCGGAGGTGGTACAGGTAAAGAAATAGATATTGACAGTTTCGACACCAGTGATGATCCTTACAAACAACTTATCGTATGGGATCCGTCTCGTAAAGAGATCCTTGGTGGATATCGTTACTATATGTGCAGTCAGGGAACCGAAGTTGATGATGAACATCTGAATATGGCCACATCCCGATTATTTCAATTTACCGAAAAATTTAAAAAAGATTACCTGCCTTATATTATTGAATTAGGTCGTTCGTTTGTACAGCCAGCTTATCAGAATACTAACAGGAACAGTAAAGGCTTATATGCTCTTGATAATTTATGGGACGGTCTTGGGGCCATTTGGATGAATAACCAGCAAATGAAATATTTTTTCGGTAAAGTAACCATGTATACCGACTATAACACCGATGCCCGTAATCTTATCCTTTACTTTCTCGAAAAACACTTTGCCGACGACAGCAAACTTGTAATTCCGGTAGAACCTTTAAAGACCGGCATGGACAAGGAAAAACTAAAAAAAATATTGAACGGAAAGACTTACCAGGATGATTATAAAATACTGTCGCATAAAGTACGCGATAATGGTGAGGTAATTCCGCCCCTTATCAATGCCTATATAAATTTGTCGGCTACTTTAAAGACTTTTGGAACTGTTTTAAATAACCATTTCGGAGGAGTGGAAGAGACAGCTATCATGATCACTATTAAAGACATGTACGAATCGAAAGTGGAACGGCATTTCAAATCCTATAAACCCAACTCAAAATTCAGAAATTAGTAAGCCCTTTTATTTTTGCCTTCAATAAAATTAATAAAAGAACGATTCACTACCATATTGCCGCCAGGAGTAGGATAGTCTCCTGTAAAATACCAGTCGCCCAGGTCATTCGGTATGGCTTTATGCAGGTTATCAATTGATAAGTAAACAATTTTCACCTCTGCTTTTACCTCGTTTGTTTTTAACATTTGGGCAATTTTATCGGAAACTTCTTCAGGCGTAAAAGGAGCATATATTTCTTTCACAAAATTGATGATCTGTTCTTTGGGTAATTTTTCCTGTCCCTTACATTTACGGTACACTTCATTTATAACGTTTTCCTTTCCCCGTTCCTTCAACAATTCGATTGTCGCCCGGAAGGCAATAAAATCGCCCAGTTTGGCCATATCAATGCCATAACAATCGGGATAACGGATCTGTGGTGATGAAGATACAATCACTATTCGCTTGGGGCCCAGCCGATCGAGAATTTTTATAATGCTATATTTAAGTGTTGTCCCACGAACAATTGAGTCGTCTATAACTACCAGGTTGTCTATACCCCGTTGGATGGTACCATATGAAACATCGTATATATGGCCAACCAGATCGTCCCTTCCTTCATCCTGCGAAATGAATGTACGCAGCTTAATATCCTTAATTGCTACTTTTTCAATTCTTGGTTTCAAGGAAATAATCTGGTCAATTTCCTGTTCCGTAATGTTTTTTCCTAACTGCAATATTTTTTGTTTTCCCTCAGTCTGCATATGGAATTCCATACCCGACACCATCCCGTAAAAAGCTGTCTCGGCAGTATTTGGAATGAAAGAAAATACCGTATTTTCCATTTCATTATCGATTGCCTTCACAATCTGCGGGGTAAGTAATTCACCCAGTTTTTTCCTTTCACGGTAAATATCTTTATCGCTACCTCTTGAAAAATAAATATGTTCGAAGGAGCAGGACCGGCGTTCATAAGGCTCCCTTATTTTACTAATGGAAACATTCCCGTTCTTTTTGATGATAATAGCATGTCCAGGGGGAATTTCATGTACTTCCTCTCCTTTGACATTCATTACTGTCTGAATTACAGGTCGCTCCGATGTTACTATTGCCACCTCATCATTCGTATAATAATAAGCCGGACGGATCCCCCATGGATCGCGAAGAACAAAAGCATCGCCATGGCCGATCATTCCGGCAATCACATAACCTCCGTCCCATTTTTTACTCGATTCACGCAGGATATTCTCAACGGAAATATTATCGGAAATCAGATTTGATATCTCCATGTTGGAATATCCCATTTTTTTATACTTATCGAATTCCCGTTGATTTTCAGTATCGAGAAAATGGCCTACATTTTCGAGGACTGTTACTGTATCAGAAAAATCACGGGGATGTTGTCCGAGATCCACCAGTATTTGAAATAATTCTTCTACATTGGTCATGTTAAAGTTTCCGGCCAGTACCAGGTTTCTCGATCTCCAGTTGTTTTGGCGCATTACAGGATGAACGTTTTCAATATTATTCTTACCGTAAGTGCCATACCTTAAATGTCCCAGGAGCAGTTCGCCAGCAAAAGGCAAGTTTTTTTTGGCCCATGCCGCATCCTTGATCAGGGAAGTCGATTTGCTTTCCACTTTCTTATAAGTGGAATTTATTTTTTTGAAAATATCATTTATGGCCGATGCTTTTACGGAACGCACCCGATGCAGATATTCATTACCCGGAGGCAGATCAAATTTAACACTGACTATTCCAGCACCATCCTGGCCACGGTTATGCTGTTTCTCCATCAGGAGATATAGTTTTTTCAAACCATATTCCCAATCTCCATAATTAACCTGGTAGTGCACAAGGGGTTTTAACAGCCTTACCATGGCTATCCCGCATTCGTGCTTTATTTCGTCACTCATTCTTCAAATCTGTTATAGAATCTCACTTTAACTCCGAAAAATCGATTAAATCAGGCACATTATAAGCATCGGTATTCTTTTTCCACCTTTTTCCTGAAAGGAATGGCTTCGCTCTGCGTGCGGAAACTGCCAAAATATACCCGGTAAAATACGCCATCGTGTATAATCTTGCATTTCATGCCATTGAATTTGGCTTCCATCTCTGAACGTATTTTGAAAGCTTTTTCACGACCTTCAAGTCCGGAACCAAAATAAATCAGTATCCGGTAGCCAGGGATTCCGTGTTGCTTACTTTCAAACTCAAGGTGTTTCTTAACCAGTGAAGTAATGTTCGCGTTTTGAATAATCCTTACCTGACCAGAACCCGGCTGATTTGCCTGAAGCTTCGAAAAAATATCCTGCTGATTTTGTCCAAAAGTATTTAACATTCCAAACAAAAGAAAAACCAGCAAGAAAATTCGTGAGAAAATATGTCTGTTTTTCATGATGTTACTTAGGTCGCAAAATTAAACATTTTTAAAAAATCTTTTCCAAATTTCCAATAGTTTTCACATTCCATTAATCTCTCTTGTTTCATGGATTACAATTTTCCGGGTCATAATCAATGAATGAACCTTAACATATCCTTCGACTTCAACAGTAAGCCGTTGATGTTTTGAAAACTGATTAAACGCTGTTGCCCCTCTGAAAATATTTGCCAAATGCACTTTTACCAGAAAATGCTGCGTTTCATCCGACCTGGCTGGTATCCTAACCACTTCATCACTTAAAATTTTCCCCAGGTAATCCCCGTTAACCGTAGTCTTTAAATTAACTTCCTTTATTTTAAATGTAAGTCCGGTAGGATTCGTTACCGGAATATCCACATTGAAAGCAAGACTGTTATCAATAAAACCGGCAAATTTAGCACTGGTGATATCACCTATCTGTATATCCTCAAATTCACCACATCCTGTTAATAATAGTGGAACAATGGCTATTAGAAATAATCCGTATATTTTCGTCAACTTCATATAAAAATCTTAATTGATAAGATAACAAATAAACGAATCTTTCATGGAAATATTAATAAACGAGTTAGTATTTATTTGTCAAATTATTTATTTTAATTTTACTAAAAAAACAAGAGATGGTTACCAAAGAGGTTATTCAGAATTTTTTAGCCCAAAAAAAGATGGCTATTGCAGGAGTTTCAAGGAATCCTGATAAATTCGGTTATAAAGTTTATGAAGAATTAAATAATAAAGGCTACGAGTTGTATCCTATAAATCCGAATATCGATTCTATAAACGGGAACAAGTGTTATAATGATGTCTCTTCACTCCCTTCTCATGTAAAACATCTGCTTATCTTAACCCCGAAATCACAGACAGACAAGACACTACGAGAGGCCATTAACAAAGGAATTACACAAATCTGGGTACAACAAATGTCAGAAACAGAAGATACTATAAAAATTGCAGAAGAATTCCAGGTTGAGCCAATTATGAAAAAATGTATTTTCATGTTTGCCGAACCTGTAGCAGGATTTCATAATTTTCACCGTACTCTTCTGAAAATATTTGGGATGTTACCCAAATAATTGTGTCCCTTATGAAAAATAAAAACCTGACAAGCATTAAAACTCGTCAGGTAAATTTTCTTAGCTTTTGCCAAACTTATTTTGGGAAATTTTTAAGCTTTCAATATATAATTTGCAAGCCAGTCACCCACTTCAGTGGTTTTATAAGCCTTACCTGTTGTAATATCTTCAGTAACCACTTCGGCTGCCAACGAAGCATCAACTGCAGCACGAATGGCATTTGCTTCTTTTGGAAGGTTCAAAGCATATTCCAGTAACATAGCCGCCGAAAGCACTGTAGCCAGCGGATTGGCAATATTTTTTCCTGCAGCCTGCGGATAAGAACCATGAATAGGTTCAAATACAGAGGTATGGATACCAACGGATGCGGAAGGCAACATTCCCAATGAGCCAGTAATCACACTTGCTTCATCGGTAAGGATATCTCCGAACATATTCTCGGTTACCATCACATCAAAACGTTTTGGCCACTGAATGATCTGCATGGCAGCATTGTCCACAAACATGAATTCAAGTTCAATATCCGGGTAATCCGCAGCCATATCCTGAATAGTCTCGCGCCATAAACGTGATGTTGCCAATACATTTGCCTTGTCGACGGCGGTTAGTTTTTTATTTCTTTTCCCGGCATATTCGAAAGCCAGTTTGGTTACCCTTACAATTTCTTCTTTTGTATAAATATTTGTATCATAAGCTGTATTCCCATCTTCCGACCTTCCCCTGGGTTCTCCGAAGTAAATTCCCCCTGTAAGTTCGCGGATACACATAAAATCTACTCCATCGACCAGCTCGGTTTTGAGGGGTGATTTATGAATTAAAGATTTGAAAGTTGTTACCGGACGTATATTGGCATATAGCCCCAGTTTTTTGCGCATGGCCAGCAATCCCTGCTCGGGTCTTACTTTTGCTTTCGGGTCATTATCGTATTTCGGATCACCAATAGCCCCAAATAGTACAGCATCGGAATTCATGCAAATTTCAAAAGTTTCGTCTGGAAATGGGTTCCCGGTTTTGTCGATCGCTACTGCACCTACTAAAGC
Source organism: uncultured Bacteroidales bacterium (assembly GCA_963748095.1). Taxonomy (GTDB): domain Bacteria; phylum Bacteroidota; class Bacteroidia; order Bacteroidales; family UBA10428; genus CAVVIO01. The sequence continues at coordinate 76,625 of CAVVIO010000023.1, read as the reverse complement.
ATTTTTAAATATAAACTGGTGATTGAACCTTTCGCTGATTGCTTTTAAAACTTTTACAGCCTGATCTACTATTTCCGGTCCGATACCGTCGCCCGGAAGTGTTGCAATGTTAAAATTCATAAATATGTATTATTATAAATGGTTATTTTCAATGATGTTCAGCATTTTCAGTGTTGCTTTGATAGCAGCGGATGTCTGGTCGGGATCGAGCCCCCTGGTTTTAAATTCCCTGTCCGCTTTCCAGGTAATATGGGTCTGTACCAATGCATCGGTTTTTCCACCCGGAGGGATGGTAACAGAGTAATCGAGCAACCTTGGAAGGCTTCTATTCAACTTTTTATAAATTTTACGCAAGGCTTTCATGAAAGCATCGTATTGCCCGTCACCTACTGAAGATTCTTCGTATTCCTTTTTATCAATTTTAATTTTTAATGTTGCCACCGGTTTTAATCCGTTTGCCATTGACAGGGAATAATTCATGATCTGAATTTTTTCATTGATCGATTTACTTTTCAGTACATCGGAAATGATAAATGGAAGATCTTCCTTGGTAACAGTTTCCTTCTTATCCCCCAGTTCAATGATCCGTTGGGTAACCTTTTTCATGGATTCCGTATCCAGTTCAATTCCCATCTCTTCCAGGTTCTTTTTAATATTGGCTTTCCCAGATGTTTTGCCCAGAGCATATGACCGTTTTCGGCCGAAACGTTCGGGTAACAGGTCGTTAAAATATAAATTATTTTTGTTATCCCCATCGGCATGAACACCACTTGTCTGGGTAAAAACATTATCCCCTATTAATGGTTTGTTGGGGGGTATCCGGATCCCTGAAAAAGATTCCACCATCTTACTTATAAGCGTCAGTCTTGATTCATCAACAGACATGCTGTGATTGAAATGATCTTTCACAATGGCAATAACACTTGATAAAGGAACATTCCCCGCTCTTTCACCCAGTCCGTTAACTGTAGTATGAAAACAGGATATTCCCGCTTTAAGGGCAGCATAAACATTTGCCGAAGCAAGATCATAATCATTATGTGAATGAAAGTCGAAATTCACCTCCGGGTACTTTTTCAGCATTTCGTCACAAAATGTAAATGTCTCATCCGGGTTTAATATACCGAGTGTATCGGGGAGCATAAACCGGTCGATATTTTCATGTTGCAAAGCATCGATCATCTGAAATACATATTCTTTTGAATTGCGCATACCGTTCGACCAATCTTCCAGATATATATTCACCCTTACTCCCTTTTCTGTGGCATAATTTACAACCTTCCTGATATCAGCAATGTGCTCTTCGGGAGTTTTTCGCAACTGTTTGCAAACATGTTTCAATGACCCTTTAGTAAGCAGGTTCATTACTTTGCAACCCGCCTCTGTAATCCAATCAACAGACGTATTCTCATCAACGAATCCCAAAACCTCAATTCTATCCAGCATATTATGCCGGTCGGCCCATTCCGAAATTTTTCTTACAGCTTCATATTCCCCTTTTGATACCCTTGCCGATGCCACTTCTATCCGGTCCACTTTAAGTTCCTCAAGCAGAAGTCTTGAGATGCTAAGTTTCTCTTCTTCGGAAAAAGATACGCCAGAGGTTTGTTCACCATCCCTGAGGGTGGTATCCATGATTGTGATTTTCATCTGTTACTGATTTTTATAGCCGGCTCTTTTCGAACTCTTTAATCTTATCTTTTATATTTAATAAATAGTCGATATCATCGTAGCCATTCAACAGGCACTCTTTTTTATAAGAATTGATATCGAATGTTTGTTTTTCTCCGGTGGATAAGATGACAATCTCCTGTTTTTCAAGGTTAACTTCCACCTCTGTTTTCGGATCCTTTTCTACTTCACGGAACAAATGTGCCAGAAAATCTTCTGTTACCTGCACCGGTAAAAGTCCGTTATTCAGTGCATTGTTTTTAAATATATCTGCAAAAAAACTGGACACAACTACTTTAAATCCATAATCGTATATTGCCCAGGCTGCATGTTCGCGACTTGAACCGCTCCCGAAATTTTTACCACCAACAAGTATTTTACCCGAATAGTTCGATTGATTCAATACAAAATCCTCTTTGGGTTTATCATTCTTGTCGTAACGCCAATCCCTGAAAAGGTTATCACCAAAACCATCCCGTGTGGTTGCTTTTAAAAACCTTGCCGGAATAATCTGATCGGTATCCACATTTTCTACCGGCACGGGAACACATGTCGAACGCAATGTTGAAAATTTATCTATTGCCATGTTTTGAATATTTTTTAATTGTTCGTTAATATAATTCTACAAACCGTCCTGTAATCATCCTATCAACTCCCTGGGATCGGTAACTCTTCCGGTAAGCGCTGCTGCTGCTGCTGTTAAAGGACTTGCCAGCATCGTTCGTGCTCCGGGCCCCTGTCGGCCTTCAAAATTACGGTTCGATGTAGAAACGGCATATTTTCCTTCCGGGATCTTATCATCGTTCATAGCAAGACAAGCAGAACATCCCGGCTGGCGTAATTCAAATCCGGCTTCTGACAGAATTTTATCAAGGCCTTCAGCTATCGCCTGCTTTTCCACCTGTTTTGACCCGGGAACAATCCAGACAGTAATATTATCTGCTTTCTTTTTCCCTTTCACAAAAGATGTAAAAGCCCTGAGGTCTTCGATCCTGCCGTTTGTGCAACTACCTACAAATACGTAATCCACTTTTTTGTCTTTCATTGCTGAACCGGCCTCAAAGTCCATATACCGGAGCGACTTTTCAAAACTTGGTTTTTCACTTTCAGGTAAATTACTCACTTCTGGTATTTTACCGGTTATTCCAACACCCATTCCCGGATTTGTTCCGTAAGTTATCATTGGTTCTATATCGGCAGCGCTATATGTCAGCTCACGATCGAATACCGCATCCTCATCCGAATAAAGAGTTTGCCAATAAGCAAGCTTTTTATCCCATTCTTCACCTTTTGGAGCAAATTCCCTTCCTTTTACATATGCAAAGGTTGTTTCATCGGGGGCTATTAAACCACCCCTGGCGCCCATTTCAATACTCATATTACAGATGGTCATACGACCTTCCATACTCAGACTGCGTATGGCCGACCCCGCATATTCTATGAAATATCCCGTGCCACCGCTGGTCGAAATTTTTGAAATTATAAATAGGATGATGTCTTTTGCCGTTACACCTTTCCCGAGTACACCATCAATGTTAATCCGCATTCGCTTTGGCTTTGGCTGCATGATACATTGCGTGGCCAGTACCATTTCCACTTCACTGGTGCCAATACCGAAAGCAACGCTTCCAAATGCCCCATGTGTGGAAGTATGGCTGTCGCCACAGACAATGGTCATCCCCGGCTGTGTTAGTCCCAACTCAGGCCCGATAACATGTACAATGCCCTGAAACGGGTGATTCAGTCCATATAATTGGATTCCATGGTTTTTGGTGTTTTCCGAAAGCTTGTTAACCTGTGTGCGCGACAACATATCCTTAATTGGTAAATGTTGCATAATCGTTGGCACATTATGGTCGGGTGTGGCAACTGTATTTTGCGGGCGGAAAACTTTTATCCCCCTTTTATCCAGGCCTGCAAATGCTTGCGGGCTGGTAACTTCGTGTATCAAATGCCTGTCGATATAAAAAACACTCGGACCACCTTCTATTTCGGATACTACATGAGCATCCCAAATTTTATCAAATAATGTTTTTCCCAAGGTTATATAATTTTAAAAATTAAACAATACGATTTATTGCGTCAATAAATGCTTCTACTGAAGCTGTGATAATATCTGTATTTCCTGAAAACCCATAAAAAAGTTTCCCTTTATTCTCAACCTGGATGTGTACTTTTCCCTGATCATCGCTTCCGCGGGTGATGGCTTGTACCAGAAATTCCTCGAGTTTTACCTGGTGACGTACCAGGCTTTTCACAGCACTAAAGGCTGCATCTACCGGGCCGTTACCGGAAGAAGTAGCAGTAAAAGATTCTCCGTTGATGTTCAGTGTAACTGTAGCCATAGGTATTGTAGATTTACCTGCAAGCACCTGGAGATGTTCCAGTTTAATGTTTCTTTCCTGTTTTTCCTGACCGTTACCTATCAGTAAATCAAGGTCTTCGTCGCGAATATCCTTCTTCCGGTCTGCCAGCTCGAGAAAACGCTGGTAAACCTTATCAAGTTTGGTGCTATCAAGAGAATAGCCCAACATTTTTAACCGGTGTTTTAAAGCTGCACGCCCGCTGCGGGCTGTAAGAGCAATGCTCGATTCGTTAACGCCGACTTCTACCGGATCGATTATTTCATAATTCTCCCGGTTTTTCAACACTCCATCCTGGTGGATTCCAGAAGAATGGGCAAATGCATTACGTCCCACAATAGCTTTATTGGGCTGCACCGGCATATTCATCAAAGATGAAATCAAACGACTGGTTTTATAAATATTTTTAGTATTTATTCCTGTATCCAATTCAAGATGCTGCCTGCTTTTTAATATCATCACTACCTCTTCCAGCGATGTATTACCTGCCCTTTCTCCAATACCGTTTATGGTAACTTCAACCTGTCGTGCTCCGTTAATAACCCCGGAAATTGTATTGGCAGTAGCCATTCCCAGATCATTATGACAGTGAGTAGAGATAACAGCTTTGTCGATATTTTTAACATTTTCTTTCAAAAATCTGATTTTTGTACCGAATTCTTCCGGTAAGCAGTATCCTGTTGTGTCGGGAATATTTACAACTGTTGCCCCGGCAGCTATTACTGCCTCTATCACACGTGCAAGGTATTCATTCTCGGACCTTCCCGCATCTTCAGCATAAAACTCCACATCTTCCACGTATTTTTTTGCATATTTTACTGCTTCTACCGCACGTTCAAGTATTTCATCGGGATTAGAATTCAATTTATAATGAATATGATAATAGGAAGTCCCTATACCTGTGTGAATCCTTTTTCGCTTTGCATATTTGAGCGAGTCAGAAGCAACATCAATGTCTTTTTGCACTGCCCTGGTTAGTGCACATATTACCGGGTTTTTTACTGCTTTGGATATTTCTTCCACCGATTTGAAATCGCCAGGGCTGGAAATAGGAAATCCTGCTTCAATTATATCAACTCCTAGTAACTCGAGAGCCTTGGCAACTTCAATTTTTTCAACTGTGTTTAACTGACAGCCAGGTACCTGCTCTCCGTCTCTAAGGGTTGTGTCAAATACATAAACTTTCTCGCTCATGATTAAGTTAATTTAAATGTTAGCTACTCTATATAAAAAAAGCCATTCTCCCAAGTGAGAATGGCTTCTATGCGTTTTTTAATATATTAACATACCATCCTCACTTTGGAATCTTTAGAATACCAAGAAGAATAATAATAGTGAGTATGGAATATAATCTATTCATATTGTCTTCAATATTGAGGCACAAATTTACTGATAAAAATCATATTTTAAAAGAATTTTTTTGAAAATTAATCTGAATATGCATTTCATCTAAAAAACGACATGAATATCATTCTGTATACAAGCGACTTAATGAAATGTATTTAATTAAGCATTAATCTTCAAGTGCCTCCATTAATCTCATCAGTTACTTCCAGATTATGGTATACATTCTGAACATCATCAATGTCCTCAAACTCATCTATGGCTCTTAAAACTTTCTTAGCCGAATCGATGTCCAATTGTTTCATGTCATTCGGAATTCTCTGCAACTGGGCATTTTCAACCGTAATATTCATTTCATCCAGTTTCTTCTGCATACTTCCGAAATCTTCCAATGCTGTGGTGATAACAAATACATCATCTTCAACTTCGAAATCTTCTGCTCCTGCATCAATGATCTCCAGCTCAAATTCTTCCGGATCCCGACCTTCTTTCTGTATTGTAAAAACACCTTTTCTATCGAAAAGAAAGCTTAATGAACCATTGGTACCAAGATTACCTCCCCTTTTATTAAATACTGCCCGTACATTGCTAACCGTTCGCTGATTATTATCGGTAAGACATTCGATAAATACCGCAATACCATGGGGAGCATAACCTTCGAAAGTAACTTCCTGCAAATTTGCCCCTTCGGAACTGGCTTTATTTATTGCCCTTTCCACATTTTCCTTTGGCATATTTACACCTTTAGAATTTTGAATTGCCAGTCGAAGTTTAGGATTTGCATCTGCATCAGGGCCGCCTTCCCTGACAGCAATTTGTATTTCTTTTACAATTCTCGAAAAAACTTTTCCTTTTTTCGCGTCCAGCGCTCCCTTTTTTCTTTTTATAGTTGACCATTTATTATGTCCTGACATACTTCATGTGTTTTAATGTTTTACAAACAGGGTCGTAAAAATACAAATTTGCTTGAGAATTTGAAATGAGTTACAACAATAACCAAAAAGAAATTCTAAAAATAAATTATTGAAAATTATTTTACCGGTTGATTATAAATAAGTAGTCCTGTTTTTTGAATTTCTGTATGAAATTTACGAAATTATACACATAAAATAATATCCTCCGATAAAGGAAATAAATTTAATAAACATGATTGATAATCAACTGTTTATTAACAGCAACGCCGAAATTAACAGCAGAGAGGTGATTCCGGAAAGATTATTTTACCTGATTTAACACTTGTTGCCATGAAAAAAAACAAACTAACAATTTTAATACTATTCTCTTTCCTGCTACTATCATTGTATTACGAGAAAGAGCCTGATATTGACAGAAGAATTGAAAAAATTGAAAATTCACTGAATAAATTTGACAGGTATTATCCCCAGCAAAAGGTTTACCTGCATTTAGACAAGACACTTTATCATGCAAATGAAACAATTTGGTTCAAAGCATACCTGCTGAATGGGATGAATCATCATCCAGACTCGATAAGCACAAACCTGTATGTTGAACTTATTAATCCGAAAAAGATTGTAGTGCAAATTATTCGTTTAAGGATGACCTTCGGTTTTGGTCATGGCGAATTCCTGCTTACAGATACTGTTCCTGAAGGACTATACCAGATAAGGGCTTATACAAACTGGATGAAAAATTTTGACACTGATTATTATTTTTCACAAAATCTTTCAGTGATAAATCCCCATGAAATAAAATTAATCTCTAACAAAGAAGCTAAACGCAATCGTAAAAACCTGAGAAAAACAGCTGAAAAGGCGAACGACATTGAATTCACTTTTTTCCCTGAAGGGGGAAACCTGATTGCCGGACTATCATCCGTACTGGCATTTAAGGCTATTAATGAAACCGGAATTAGCCTTGATGTATCCGGTAACATCTATGATACCAAAGGTAATGAAATAACATCATTTCTAAGTTATTATGATGGAATGGGAACTGTAGCTTTTACTCCCGAAAAAAATAAAAAATATTATGCTGTAGTCAATTACAAGAAACACAAGAAAATAAAAGTCGATCTGCCGGAAATATTACCTACAGGAATAGTAATGAAAATTGATAATTCAGATCCTGAAAATATATTTCTGACTTTGAGTTCCAATCGTCCATCTACGAATGACAGAATGGCAAATGAGGTGGTTTTAACAGGACAAGTTCGTGATAAAATGTATTATACTTCCATTGAAGACTTGTCAAATAACAGAGTAGTGAAATTGTTGAATAAGTCAATATTTCCTACGGGTATTTTACAATTAACGGTTTTTAACAGCCGCGGAATACCACTTTCCGAAAGACTCGTATTCATAAATCATGAAGATCAACTTAATTTAGCTGCAGCTACCACAATTGATAGTGGAAAGGTACACCTTTCACTTAAGATAACTGACAAAAATGATAACCCGGTAAAATCCAACATTTCATTGTCTGTTTTGCCGGAAGATACTACAAAGAATCTCTTTCAGGAACCATCCATGCTGGTTAATCTGCTTTTAACTTCTGATTTGAAAGGTTATATAAATAATCCGGAATATTATTTTCAGGATTCTCCCCGGGCTGCAAAAGCACTTGATGATTTACTTCTTACCCAGGGATGGAGAAGGTTTGACTGGGACAAGATTGTGAATTCTGACTTTCCGGGAATCAGGTATTTACCTGAGAATAAAATTACTGTCGAAGGCCAGATTACGCGTGAATTATTGGGCATCCCTTTTAAAAACGCAGATGTTACTCTTTCAATATTAGATAAGTACAATGATGTATTTTCTCAGAAATCGGGCGACAAAGGACATTTTAAATTTGACGGGCTGGATTATCAGGATACTATTTCAGTAAAAATCACTGTTAGAAAGCCAAATAATAAAAAAAATCTTTTAATTCTTCTGGCAGAATCCCCTTATGAAAAAATAACCAAGTACCAGGGTAATTTATTTTTAACAACTGTATCGGAAAGAGACAAAAAAGAATACCGTCATGAAAAATATATAGAATTTAAAAAAGAAGAGGCAATCAAGGAAGAAGAGGATAAAAAAGAACATGAGGATGACCTTCCTTCCATACATGGTAAACCGGACAATGTAATTTACGGAAAAGATATTCCAGATGGCACTCCGAATATTCTGGAAGCAATTAAGGGCAGGGTTCCCGGGGTTCTTGTAACAGGGAACAGGGTTGTTATAAGAGGACCGAGCACTCTGTTAGGCAGTAACGACCCGCTGGTATTAGTAGATGGGGTGCCAACGTTCGGGACAGATGCATTGTTTACTATTCCCCCCCAAGATGTTGAACGAATTGAATTTTTAAAAGGTCCAAGTGCTGCCATTTATGGAATAAGAGGTGCCAATGGAGTAATCGCTATTTATACCAAAAGAGGAAGATATATGATCAAAGGACAGATAGAATTTCAAATGCTCGGATTTCATACGCCACGGGAGTTTTACCAACCAAGGTATTCACATATGCCTGAAAATGAAAAAAATAAATTATCCTATTCAACTGTATACTGGGCTCCAGATATTAAATCCAATGAAAATGGAAAAGCAACTGTAATATTTGCCAAACCTCACGGGATTAACAATTTCAGGATTATTGTAGAAGGAATTTCCAGTGATGGAAAAATTGCAAGCAAAAATTTTGTTACCAAAATCAATTAGCAAGTTGTACCTCTATTAATGTAGGTACATCCATTTCAGCAAGGGTACATGTTTTAATTTTATTGTCATTATTGACCAATGTAAACAACTCATGCAATTCATCGGATACATTGCAGCACCTGAACTCTATTGCATACTGAGAGCACTGTTCATTAATTTTTATCAGGCTTTCAAATGCTTTACTATCAATAAAAGATACTCCCTTTAAATCCAGGTAAATTTTTCTGCAGGAACTGTTAATCAGAGAATTTACATCATTAATTAATTCATCAACATTCAGAAAATTTAACCGGCTTGTTTCTGCCACTGAAATAATCATAGATGAATTATTGGCTTTTACAAGATGAAACATAAAAGTTAATATTAATTATTATAATAAAAAGGTTGAAAATAAAAGGAATGCAGGATTTTTAGCGGTCGAAATCAGCTGAGTTATTAACAATTTTCAATTACTTATTCACGTACCTATTACAAAATGTATTTTAAAGTATAAATCTCTTTTATAATGAATACGAATTCAAGTAAATTTATTTTCATCAACTAAATCCGGATCAGATTACATTTAAGAAAAAATTCCTCACCATTGCTGAAGGATTTGATTTTCATTAACGACAATAATTGCCTGATATTGATTTCATATAAAATCACATGTATCTATTGAAGGTTTTCCTAACCGATCAGTTTAAAACCTTTCCCATGAACATTTATTATCTGTACCGAGGGATCGTCTTTAAGGTATTTACGAAGTTTGGCAATGTAAACATCCATGCTTCGTGCATTAAAGTAGTTGTCATCGATCCAGATTGTTTTCAGGGCGAAATTACGTTCGAGAACTATATTCTTATTATTACACAGCAGTTGTAATAATTCCGATTCTTTTGTTGTCAGTTTTTGTGAGTCATCATCCAGAAACAATGTTTGTTTAGTAGCATCGAATTTATATTTTCCTATATTAAACTCAGCCTGATTGCCACCAACCCCGTCCTTCTGAGTTCGCCTCAATATAGCTTCGATCCGGAACAATAACTCCTCCATACTGAATGGTTTTGAAATATAATCATCCGCCCCCATCTTAAAGCCTTCGATTACATCTTCTTTCATTGATTTAGCCGTAAGGAAAATTATGGGTATTTCGGCATTGGTCATCCTTATTTCCCGTGCCAGCGTAAATCCGTCCTTTAAAGGCATCATCACATCCAAAATACACAGGTCATAATGATCTTTGATAAAGCTTTTATAAGCTTTATCTCCATCAACCAACCATTCGGTATCATACGATTTTGCAATTAAATACTCCTTGAGCAACGACCCAAGATTTTCATCATCTTCTGCCAGTAAAATACGTATTTTTTTATTCATGAGGTATGCTTTTAAATTCTAGGCAAATATATTCTGAATGTTGTGCCATGGTTTAATTCACTTTCCAGTTTTATGTAACCTTTATGATCTTCCACTATCATCTTTACATAACTCAATCCAAGTCCGAATCCTTTCACATTATGCAAATTGCCGGTTGATACCCGATAAAATTTCTCGAAAATACGTTTTTGATCTTCTTTGCTGATACCAATCCCATTATCCTTCACGGCAATGCACAAGCTGTTTCCCTCATCCTGTGTTTCGATATAAATTTCGGGTGTAGAAGCACAATATTTTATAGCATTATCAATAAGGTTCGACAGTACATTTGTAAAATGTACCACATCCACTTCAATCATTGTGTTTTCAGCATGTAACGAAGGGATGATCAAACCGCCTTTTGCTTTTACAGGAATAGAAAAATTATTTATAACACTTTCAAGTAATTCGTGTATATCAGTTTTTTTCAGTTTGAGATTGAGCTTCCCCTTATCGAAAATGGCCATTTGCAGTACTTTTTCCACCTGATAACCCAATCGTTTACTTTCATCTGAAATAACCCCCGAAATATGCTGAATATTTTTACTTGTTTCCGGAATGGAACGATCACCAAGCATCTGGGAAGCCAGTGAAATTGTCGAGATAGGTGTTTTCAGTTCGTGGGTCATATTATTAATAAAATCATTCTTTATTTCCGACAGTTTCTTTTGTCTGAAAATGATAAAGATGGTAAGCGTAAATGCCAGTACAATAACCAAAGTTAATAAAACTGATGAAAATCCCATAATGCCTAAAGATTTCATTATGAAATTCCTACGAAAAGGGAAATAGAGAGTCAGATAATTATTATCTGAAAAATAGTCATCGGGAAATAGTTGTACCTGATAATATGGATTATCGCTGTTTACATTAAAATTTTTCGAGTGATATGCAATTACATTACCCCATTTTGTAACAGCATATTCAAAATTAATATTAATGCCGTTTTCTTCCAGTTTACTTTTAATAACCTTTTGCATTGTATCGGGGCTAACACGCACTTCAATATCCGGAGTAAGCCGTAAAATATAGTTAGATATCATTTTATCAAGGTATTGTCGACGTTCATTATAACGTTGCAACATTTCCTTCTGATGAACGGATTTATTTCCCCTAATTTTTTCGGGACGCTGGTATTCAGGAGAAAAATTTTCGTTTTCCCCGGAAATCATGGAAGTATCATTTCGCGAAACAGATATTTTAGTACTGAACTTTTGTTCCCGTTCATTCTGAGAATAGGTAAAGTTTTGCTTTATATTAAGTGGAATGTTACTGTTCTCTGATTCATAATTAATGATTGTATCAAAGGAGTAGCTATCATGGATCCCTGAGGCAATAGAGTCAATACCATCACTATCTATTTCTTTCATCAGGTAATTATATGTTTCCTGACGTTGAAGTTCCCATGATACTTCACTCATACTTTTTCTGATGAGCTGATTAAATTGTTTTTCCTTTACCTGAAAAGCATTTTTTATCCAGTAGGTCTGTACTATAATAAGACCGACCATGGCAAAACCCATGAAAAATGCTAATATCCAAATCCACTTTTTACTCATTCCGATACAAATATAATCGTAGATTTAGTTACTTCTTAACCTTTTAACTTTCTTTAACATAAGTTAGATTTCGTTAACTATAATCTGTTGTATCTTTACATCAGTTATTACAACAGAAAATATTAATAAAAATAAAAATTAAGGTTTTAGATAGGTGTTAGTAAAGTTGGCAGATTTTTTTCATAGGTTTAGTTTAGGTTAGGGTTAATAAGGGGTGAGACGGAATCTCATCCCTTACTTTTTTTTAAAAAACCAGTCTCTTTTTCGATTTCAGGTCGTCTACATTTAGCAGAAAAACAGCAGTAATACTTTTGATATTTCGCAAATCCGTTAATAATTGTTTTTGAAACGGTTCATCTGCTTCTCCTGTCAGGTGTAATAAATAATCAATATTTTTAAGCTCGGGTACAAGATAACCGTTTTCTGCCCGGTTAGCAATTATCCCGTATTTCATCTCCCGGTTTTCATCATAATAGGAATACATGGCAAATTCGAGATTTTCTCCCAGTCTTTCATCTTTTATTGTCAGGTCCTCTTTTCTTGAAAAATTCATTGAAAGTTCCGTATTAATCGACCAAATCAACCTGTAATCATTCTGATGTGAAGAAATTCCGAACAATGTAAAATCAAAATCAGGAGAAAAGGATAATTTATGGGCTTTCTTTTTCACAAGCAATCAATTATATCAATATCTATCGGGAATTGTTAATAATGGCAATGTAATAATTATATTTTTAATTCCAGTTATAACACTAACTTATCAATTGCCTGACGAGCTGCATTTTGCTCCGCTTCCTTTTTCGAACTGCCAATTCCCCTGCCTGCTATTTCGTCGACAATCAATAAATGGGAAACAAATAAAGGTGTTTTATCTTCCTCGTTAGGTTCTTCAAAAGAAGAAAAGTTTACTTCTTTCCGGTTTTTTTGTCCCCACTCAATAATCCTGCTTTTAAAATCTACTTCCGTTTCCTGTAATTTGGTCAGATTTACATGATTATTTATAATCCTTTCAATAACAATCTTCCTGGTCTTCTTAAATCCCTTATCTAGGTAAATTGCACCTATCAGTGCTTCGAGCGCGTCTCCATATATCGATTTATGGTTATCATTAGTTATCCTGGCAACCACAAGGTTACTAATTCCCAGTTTGATAGCAAGAAAATTCAGGTTATCCCTGTTAACAATTTTTGATCTCATCTGGGTAAGAAATCCCTCATCCTCAAGCGGGTAATTATGAAAAAGATGTTCGGCAATGATAGCATCCAGAATAGAATCTCCCAGAAATTCGAGCCGTTCATTGTTGATGGGAATTTTTTTGGAGACAAGGTATGATCCCGATTTATGAATAAAGGCCAATCGATAGATTTCCTTTTTCATCGGTTTGTACCCAATAATATTTTTTAGAAGCCTGAGAAATTTTTTATCAGGTAATAACGAATTTTTAGTTGTTAAATACCTTGTTGGTTTTGGCACAATTTTATGAATACTTGACAAAAATAACAGAACTGTTATGGCCGCCAAAGCCGAATGTATTGCTTAAAGCAGCATTTACCGTACGCTTTTGCGATTTATTCAAAGTTAAATTCAGGTTAGGATCAATATCAGGATCCGGAACTGAAAAATTGATTGTCGGAGGAACAATATCGTATTTAGTTGACAAGATACAAGCAATTGCCTCAACAGCCCCTGCTGCGCCCAAAAGGTGTCCTGTCATAGATTTGGTCGAACTTATGTTCATTTTATATACATGATCGCCAAAAACTTTTTTAATGGCTAATGATTCGGAAACATCACCCAAAGGAGTAGCTGTACCATGCACATTCACATAATCTATATCTTCGGGTTTTAAATGAGCATCATCCAGCACATTTTTCATAACATTCACGGCCCCCAATCCTTCCGGATGCGGAGCAGTTAGATGATAAGCATCTGCCGACATACCCCCACCAATCAATTCGGCATAAATCTTAGCTCCTCTTTTTAGGGCATGCTCCAATTCTTCGAGAATAAGCACACCGGCTCCTTCGCCCATTACAAAACCATCGCGTGTTTTATCGAACGGCCGCGAAGCAGATTTATATTCTTCATTATTGGTTGATAAAGCCTGCAATGCATTAAATCCTCCCATCCCGGCTTCATTAATAGTAGCCTCAGATCCTCCGGAAATAAATATATCTGCTTTCCCAAGTCGGATATAATTGTACGCATCAATAATTGCATTGGTGGAAGTGGCGCAGGCTGCCACAGTTGCATAGTTCGGGCCTCTGAAATTATACCGCATCGAAATACGACCAGCGGCAATATCCGATATCATTTTTGGTATAAAAAACGGGCTAAATCGGGGAATACGATTCCCCTCATAAAATCCCCTCAACTCGTCCATAAAGGTGGTTATCCCACCAATTCCCGAACCAAAGATCACCCCGGCCCGATCGTGATCAATAGATTCCATGTCAAATTCTGCATCTTTTACTGCCTCATCGGCCGCAATCAAAGCAAACTGGGCATATATATCTATTTTTCTGATCTCTTTCCGGTCGAAGTAATCATTGGGATCATAGTTTTTTATTTCGCAAGCGAACTTTGTTTTGAAATTTGTGGTATCAAAACGAGTGATCATATCGGAACCACTGACACCATTGATCAGGTTTTCCCAAAATTCGGTAACATTTTTCCCAATCGGGGTCAGAGCCCCAATGCCTGTGACTACAACTCGTTTTAACTCCATAAATTCCGAAATTTCTGAAAAGTGATTCTTACTTTACGTTTTCCTCAATGTACTTGATAGCGTCGCCTACTGTTGAAATGTTCTCTGCTTGATCATCAGGAATTCCAATATTGAATTCTTTTTCAAATTCCATGATTAATTCAACTGTATCCAGTGAATCTGCACCTAAATCGTTAGTAAAACTAGCTTCAGGTGTTACTTCATTTTCATCTACTCCTAGCTTATCAACGATAATAGCTTTTACTCTAGATGCAATATCAGACATAATTAAAAGTTTTAATGAATAAATAAAATGGTTAAAAAAATAACTGTGCAAAGAAATGCAATTCTAAAATAAAATCAAATAAAAATTTTTATTTCTTTATGCTAAATATAAACTTTTTTATACTTTTCTTTGATTAAAATTAAACATTTTTTTCTTAATATAATACCTCATTTTTTTGATGATGAATAATTTAGCCCTTTTTGCCTCGGGTTCGGGTACAAATGTCCAAAACATTATTGAATATTTCAAAAAAAATACATTTATTAATATTGAATGCATTCTTTCGAACCGGAAAGATGCGTATGTGTTGGAAAGAGCGAAGGAGTTCAATATCAGGTATTTTACATTCACCCGTGAGGAATTTTATAATTCGAACCGGGTAGTGGAATATTTGAAGAGGAGTGAAGTCAATTTCTTGGTACTGGCAGGATTTTTATGGTTGGTGCCTAATAATTTAATCCGGCAGTACCCTAATAGGATTATAAATATTCATCCTGCATTGTTGCCAGATTACGGGGGAAAAGGAATGTATGGAATGAAAGTACATGAAGCTGTAATTGCAAACGGAGAAAAAGAATCGGGTATTACTATCCATTATGTTAATGAACGTTACGATGAAGGAAATATAATCTTCCAGGCAAAATGTACAATTGATCCTACAGACACGCCTGAAACGCTTGCATCAAAAATTCATAAGCTGGAGTATAAACATTACCCGAAGATAATTGAACAACTGGTATCGGCATTATAAATTATTCGATCTAAGGCTGAAGATTATGGAAATGTGATGGTGGACTTGAATATTTACCGGCTACTCCAATATTCCAACATTCCATTAATAATTGACCCAAGGTCACAAAATAATATAAGTGTATTTTATCAAAAGGAAATTTTAAAGCTGATTGAAATTTAATTTACCAGCATTAGCATCCCAGATATATGAGGTACAGACATCCAAGCATTAGCAAGTGACTAAAATCGACGTAATTAAGCCACCTGACAAAAGAGACTTTTTTCAGAAAAATACCAAAAGGAACCACCAATAAAATAATCCCTCCTGCTATTAGCCCGTTAGCGGCGAATCCACTATGCAGGTAATAAGAAAAATGTATGGAAAAAGAAAGAAAAAGAAAACCTATCAATGAATTGATCAAAACAATGGAAAATTTCTTCTGCCTGAAAACCAGATAGGTCACTAAAAGAAACTGAATAATTACGCTTACAATAAAAAAATTCTTCAGGAATACTGACTTAACGATAATAATCGAGCCCAATTCGGCAAAAAGAATGGCAGTATTTGTAATTACCCAGGTTACCATATGAAATAAAGTATCCCATTTCTCTGATATATAATGAGCTATCCCTCCTGAAAAGAAAGATATTCCGAGTAAAAGAAAAAACACAGCCCAATCCCACTTTTGCAATGAAATATGATCCAGTTGATTTAATTTGTTGTAGAAACCCAGACAACCGATTCCAACCAGCCAGTTTATCAACATGGTAGTCAGATCCTGAAAATTTCTACTGGCTACATTAACTTTTTCGATCGACATAAGTATAACATTAATATTAAAACACTCTGGTAAATAAACTGGGATTAAAAGTTAAAACTATACATTATTATTATAATTATGACGAAAATCCGAATAAAAAGTCATCTGTTAATTAACAATAATCTTATTATTAGGATTTTAACAAAATCAAATTTTATCCGGTAATCAGTTGGACTTTTAACGGTTTAATATCATAAGGTAATATATTATGATTGCATTGAAATTCGTATTCATAATTAGTATATTTAAGGTATGATTCTGATAAAATGACAAAACTGAACAGAATATCATACAGGTTAACTTTTTCATTACTCGCTGGAGTGTCTGTTATTTATTTGGTGGTTTCCTTTTATTACTACCAGGTATCAAAAAGAGTTTTACTTGAACAAACAAAAAGTAATATCCGACTCGATGTCGAAAATACAGTCTGGCAGATACGTTCTGTACTCAAACCAGTTTTTATTGCTACGGAAAATTCGGCTTTATTAATAAAATCCAACTGTAATTTATCCGAACTGCAAAAAATTCAGCAAACACTTATGAACAGTAATGTTCATATTACCGGATGCGGCGTTTATTATGAACCTTACTCCAATTCCAAAGATTCATTATTTTATTCCTCATACATATATTTCAATGGGAACAGCAGGAATAAATTTGTATTTGCCGGCAATTCAGATTACTTTCATCAGAAATGGTATAATTCAAGCCGGGAAACCGGGAAACCGTTTTTAACAGAGCCTCATCCCGATGCAGTAAAAAAAATAATTACCTGCACCTATATTGTTCCAATTTATAAAATAGACAATGGTCACAAAACCTTCAATGGTGTCGTCTCTGTAGACATAGAACTCGACTGGCTTTATAAATTGATAAAACGGCAAAAAAGTCAATCATCAGGATATAGTTTTATCCTTTCGGATAAAGGGAATTTACTGGTCAGTCCGGACAGCAATGCAATAATCGATCGGGCAGTTTTTCATTTAACGGATTCACTGAAACCAAAACTCACGATAAATTGTAAACCGGCAATTACCGCTAACGAAAAATATTTTCCGCCAACCTCATACAATAAAAAAGAAGGCATTTATATAGCACCTGTATTTAATAATCAGTGGTATCTGGCCAGAGCTTTTCCAATCAGACAATCAATAAGAGAATTACGTACCATCTTTTTTATTACCCTGTTTTCCGGATTATTAGGATTTACCATTATCTGGTTTATCATTATGATGATATCAAGAAAAATAACCCGCCCGTTAGTGGAACTTTCAACTGCCAGCCGGCTGATCCGTAAAGGTAATTATAATGCACCTCTCCCGGTTACCCACTCAACAGACGAAGTGGCACAGATTACCAAATCTTTTCAGGCCATGCAGATACGCATGAAAAGATATATAAAGAATTTCAAGGAAACACTTGAAGATAAACGCAGCTTGGATAACGAATTGAAAATTGCCAATCATATACAGGCTAACATGCTGCCTCATGAAAATCCGCCTTTCCCCGATCACAAGGAGTTTGAACTATACTCCAATCTGACTGCAGCCAATGGAGTGGCCGGAGATTTTTACGATTACTATTTCCTCGATAAAGAACGGTTGTTTTTTATAATAGGTGATGTTTCGGGTAAAGGGGTGCCCGCTTCCCTGTTCATGGTTCGTGCAATTACTCTGTTAAAAATAGAAGCCTTAACGGAAATTCCTCTTGACCAGATCATGTTCAATATTAATAATCACCTGGCTCTGAACAACGAAGAATCAATGTTCGTTACAGCAATTTGCGGCACACTTGATATAATTACCGGTGAATTGAACATATCCGATGCGGGTCATAATCCTCCCGTATTTTCAACCGGAGGAAAATCATTCGAATTTCACAAGTTGCCAAAAAATATGCCTTTTGGAATTAAGACGGACACTATTTATCAGATAGAAAAAGTCTTTCTGAAAAAAAATGATACGTTATTATTATATACCGACGGGGTTACCGAAGCACGAAATCTGAATGAAGAGCAATTCACCCAGACACGCCTGCTAAAGGCTATAAAAAATAAAAATCATTTAAAACTTAATGAAATTGTTCATATATTGAAAATTAACCTGGAAGATTTTGTTCAGGAAGCCAAACAATCAGATGATATTACATTTTTAATGTTACGATTTACAGGCGGTTTATATGACAAAGAAACAAGTTAAAATAGTAAACAGTATTGAGGAATTGTTCAATTTGAACGAAGAAATTGAAAATCTATTCCTGTTGTGGAAGATACCACAACAACACCAGTATAAAATATTACTTTCGGTGGAAGAGATTTTCTCAAATATTGTTAACTATGCATTCGAAGATGATCAGGACTATTTTATTGATATTTTATTTTCTTATGACAAAAATATATTAACCATTGAATTTTCTGATCCGGGAAAGGCTTTTAATCCTCTTATCGCAGATACAAACAACAAATTAAATAAGCCATTTGAAGAAAGGGATCTGGGGGGTATAGGAATTCATATTGTAAAATCAGTAATGAATGAAATCTACTACCAGCGAAAAAATGATAAAAATATATTAATTTTAAAAAAATCTATTCATTAACACCAAATCTATTCATATGAATATAGTTGAAAAGAAACAGGATGATGTAATGCTCCTGGAAATTCATGGCCGGCTCGATACGACCAACTACAGGGAACTGGAAGATCGTATGATCAATCTGATGGAAAAGGAAAAAAAGATCATTATCGATTGCCGTGAAATGAATTATATCAGCAGTGCAGGCATGAGGGTTTTTCTTATGGCCTTGAAGCACTTGAAAAATAATGACGGACAATTAAGATTATCCGGATTAACTGAAGATACCAAACAAATATTTGATATAGCTGGTTTTGCTTCTTTTTTCGATATTTATAACACTGCCGAAGAAGCTATTCGATTTTTTTAATCCATAAAAAGTTACAATATCTGTTATGAAACACTTTTTAACAATACCGGAAGAAATTTACCTGCTCACACTTGATGAAGAAGGAGAACAACTGTCATTTGTTGACAGAAGATGGGATGTGGTACTTGCCGGAGCCATCCTGATGGATCTCGCTCTTCATCGCAGGATCGATACCGATCTGGATAATGTAATACCTGACAATCCTGAACTAACAAATGATTATATTCTCGATGTGGTGTTGAACGATATCAATTACAGCAGGGAAAAGCATAAAATCTCGTATTGGTTAAAAGAAATCCGTAACAAAGCCGATATTATAAAAGATGCCCTTATTACTTCGCTAATAAGAAAAAGTGTCTTAAAAATAGAAAATCAACAAGTACTATGGTTCTTTCATACAAGAAAATACCCAATTATTGATAATACGGAAATTATCGAAGTGCGTCAACGGATACGGCAGATAATATTCAGTGATGAAATTCCCGATTTTCGCGATATTATAATCATAAGCCTGGTATACAACGGAGAGATGTTCGACCTTATCTTTACAAAGGATGAACAGGAAAAATATAAAGAAAGGATCGAACGGTTAGCCAAAATGGATCTTGTCGGGCAGGCAATTTCCAAATCGTTGAAAGAAATGACGTTATCCGTTACAGTTGCTATAAGAACCAAGGAATTTTTTGGCATCAAAACTCCCATGGAAGAACTGGAAGAACTCATTGATTCAACCCGTGAAAAATTTAATTTAAAAGATGATAAAGAACTTCCAGCATGGCTTAGAAAAGGAACACCTGAATATAAAAAGACACTTGAATTTGTGAAAAAATCAGGAACTGGAAATGTAATCTGGGATAAATACAATAACACTTACAGGGTAAAACGATATACCTATCCCGGTGGTCATTTTATGGATTAGCCTGAAATTTTAATGTAAAACTATTTTAAAATTATTGGAATTTCAAACTGTCGAGCCGGCTGATCATCAATGTCCTCACTGAATCGAAAGCAGCTCTGTTTGCTTCATAAACAGGTTCTACCGGGGGAGCTTCGACTTTAAGTGGATCAATAGGTTTTCCGTTTTTATAAAATCTGAAATCGAGATGCGGTCCGGTGGATAATCCTGTACTGCCTACATAGCCGATAATATCCCCCTGCTTTACATAAGCCCCGGTTCTTATACCCTTTCCGAAATGCGACAAATGCATGTAAGAAGTAGTATAAATGCTGTTATGCCTTATTTTTACCATATTTCCCGCCCCACGGGTATGACTGACCCCGATTATCTTTCCATCGCCGATGGCATGAACCGGCGTTCCAACCGGAGCTGCATAATCCACTCCTAAATGCGGACGGCGGATTTTCAATATCGGATGAAATCGGCTGTACGAGAAACGGGAGCTTATCCTTGAAAACCGGAGTGGTGCCTTAAGAAATGCTTTTCGTAAACTGTTGCCAACACTGTCGAAATAACTTTTTGTACTATCCTGAATAAAAGGAATGGCATAAAAATCCTGTCCGGAATGTCTGAAAAAAGCAGTTGTGATATTGCTTATTCCTATGGAATTGGTGTCAATATAGTTCACATTATATATCACCGAAAAACTGTCATCCGGCTGAAGATCGAAAAAATCAATTGTCCACGCATATATTTCCGAGAGATCTATGGCAAGCATTGGGTCAGCATTTTTGCTGGTTATAGCATCCCAGAGCGATGTCTTAATCTTACCGGCAAATTTCTTTTCTACTAAGTGTACTTTCTTTACTCCGGCAGAAATTTTCACACTATCAGTAAAATCAAGTATATAATAATTCACGGGTGTATCCTCGTATACAAGATATTGTAGGAGGTGCAGTGTGTCCTTTGTAAAAAAAACAACATACTCATTCCCTGCTTTCACCTTTCTGGAATTGAAAATTTTATTGGTATTCAGGCTTACAATTGCTTGTTGGTAAGTTCCCTCAGGTAAATTAAATTTTTGTAATAATCCGGAAAGATTCTGGCGCCTGGCAATTTTTCCGGTATCAATATCAAATGAATCAACAGGAATACCAAATAGTTTTTCGACAGGTTCCACTGTTACCGAATCTTTTTCTGCCTGTATCAGAATTTCTTTGTTTGAAGGTTTTACAATATCGGGGAAATAAGTATAAATAATCAGTCCACCTACAATCAATGCAAGTATTATAAACAGAATCGTCCGTGTTTTCATGATTTTACTTTACTACAATATTGATAATTTTTTTTGGTACAAAGATAATTTTTACAATTTGTTTATCTTCTATCCATTTTTGAGCGTTGGAATGATTTAACACTATCTTTTCCACCTCGTCTTTTGAAATATCTACGGGTAATTCAAGTTTGAACCGTAACTTCCCATTTATGGAAACAGGGTATTCAAATGTATCTTCTTCAAGAAACTCCGGTTTGTAATCCGGAAATGATTCTCTTCCAATGCTTTTATTATGGCCGTATGATTCCCACAGTTCTTCTGAAAGGTGCGGGGCAAATGGGGAAAGTACTTTCATGAAAGTTTCGGCAGTATTTTTCGCTACTTTACCTTTTTTTATACAATGGTTGGTAAAGATCATCATCTGGGAAATCGCCGTATTGAATTTTAAATCTTCAATATCATCTGCCACTTTTTTAATTGTCTGGTGTAATATCTTTAATGTCAGCGGATCCTCCTGTCCTTCAAAGAAATTTCCCTGATCGGAAAAAAACTTAAATACTCTTCCCAGGAAACCGAACACTCCTTTTACCCCTTTTTCTGTCCATGGTTTGGTAGCATCGAGCGGCCCTATGAACATTTCGTACAAACGCAGGGAATCGGCACCATTTTGTTGCACGACATCGTCCGGGTTAACCACGTTTTTGAGTGACTTTGACATTTTAGCAACGATCTGCTTCAGCTCTTCTCCTGTTTCCTTATGAAAATATTTTCCATCTCTTTCTTCAACAAGGTCGGTAGGAATTTTTGCTCCGGCAGCAGTTTCATAAGCAAAAGCCAGTATCATACCCTGATTGAATAATTTCTTATAGGGTTCGTCTGTTGAAACAATGCCCAGATCGAATAATACTTTATGCCAGAATCGGCTGTACAGAAGATGTAATACAGCATGTTCCGCGCCTCCTACATATAAGTCAACCGGCATCCAGTAATTTTCTTTTTCGCTGGAAAAAGGTTCCTTTTCATTGTTAGGATCAATGTAACGAAGATAATACCAGCACGATCCTGCCCATTGTGGCATGGTATTGGTTTCACGCCGCCCTTTTCTACCGTTCTTATCTGTAACCACCAACCAGTCACTTGCATTTGCCAAAGGAGACTCCCCGTTTTCTCCGGGTTGGTATTTTTCCAGTTTGGGTAGTTCAAGTGGCAATTCATTTTTGTCAAGGATGGTTATTTCACCATCTTCCCAATGTATAACTGGAAAGGGTTCTCCCCAGTAACGTTGACGACTGAATAACCAGTCGCGTATTTTATAATTCACCTTGGCTGTACCCAACCCTTCTTTTTCGAGCCAGAAAATTATATTTTTTATTCCTTTTTCCTTGTTCAGACCGTTAATATCAATTCCTCTTTCCTTATCTGATGAATTGATATAAATGCCATCCTCTATCCAGCACATCTTACCGGCAAGTATTTTTTCACGATTATCCCCTGCTGCTTTCCCCGGATCGAGTATGCATTCAATTGGAATATCAAACTTTTCTGCAAATTCAAAGTCACGTGTATCATGTGCTGGAACGGCCATTATGGCCCCGGTACCATATCCAAGCAATACATAATCGGCCACCCAAACGGGAATTTTTTTACCATTTACCGGATTAATGGCATATCTCCCGGTAAAAACTCCAGATTTTTCTTTGGCCAAATCCGTCCTGTCAAGATCTGATTTTAATGAAGCTGCTTTAATATAGGCTTCTACATTTTTTCTGTTTTTATCAGTTGAAATTTCACCGACCCATTCGTGTTCAGGGGCAATAACCATATAGGTGGCACCAAATAAGGTGTCGGGACGGGTGGTAAATACCCTTATTTTTTTATCCAATCCATCTAACTTAAAGTCTACCTCTGCACCTGTCGAACGGCCTATCCAGTTCTTCTGCATGTCTTTTACTCCTGTAGGCCAATCAAGACCTTCCAACCCTTTCAGCAATCTTTCTGCATATAAAGGTATTCGCAGCATCCATTGCTTCAGGTTTTTGCGTACTACAGGATTCCCGCATTTCTCATGGGTACCGTCATTAAGTACTTCTTCGTTGGCACATACAATTTTACAATGATCGCACCACCATACCTGGGCATTATCGTAATAAGCAAGCCGATTTTTATCGATGTACTTTCTGACTTCTTCTCCACCCTTTACTTTTATTTCTTCGGGTAGAGGTAATTCACTGATAGGCCTTCCTTTCTGAAGGTTGTTATCGAACCATGTGTTGTAAAGACGGGTAAAGATCCACTGTGTCCATTTGAAATATTTCGGATCGGTGGTGTTAATCTCCCGGTCCCAGTCGTAGCCTAACCCCAGCGATTTTATCTGCCGGCGAAAATTATCACAATTTTTATTAGTAATTATTGATGGATGTGTCCCGGTTTGTATAGCATATTGTTCGGCAGGTAATCCAAACGCATCCCATCCCATGGGATGTAATACATTGAAACCCTTCATACGTTTATATCTGCTGACAATATCCGTTGCCGTATATCCTTCGGGATGTCCTACGTGTAAACCGCTTCCCGACGGATAAGGAAACATATCGAGTGCATAAAACTTTGGTTTCGAGGTATCTGTCTCAGCTTTAAAGGTTTTATTCTCCTCCCAGTACTTCTGCCACTTCTTCTCAATTTTCCTGAAATTGTATTCCATTCTTTAACCCGTTAAAATGCTTTGCTTTAATGAAACAACAAAAGTAAAAAAAGTTGTTTAATAATAAAGTTCAAACTGCAATAGTAAGAATTTTAAATTATTGGCAGTTACGTAACAAATTTTATTAATTTTACGCCGTTTCCGGCCCCGTAGTTCAATGGATAGAATGTCAGATTCCGGTTCTGAAGGTTGTGGGTTCGAGTCCCGCCGGGGTCACAAAAACAGTTTGGAGTGTGAGTTTTGAGCAAGAGCGCAAGAGCGATAAATTCAAACTCCAAGCTGTTTTTTTCCTCAAGACTCACACTCTAACTCATGCTAAAATATGTTCGATTTTGAAAAGTTAGAAGTTTATTCTAAAGCAAAGTTATTTAACAGAGATGTTTCATTTTTCTTAGAGCATACTAATATCAGTAAAAACAAAAACGATCAGCTTGAAAGAGCTGCTTTCAGTATCATGCTGAATATTGCAGAAGGATCAGGTAGATTTACCAAGCCGGATAAAAAAAACTTCTACATTATTGCCAGAGGATCCGCTTTCGAATGTGTTGCTATATTTCGATTTCTTATCTGATCAGAAAGTTATAGATCAAGAAATGTTCAAGAAGTTTTACTCAATGCTGGAAGAAATTTCTAAAATGCTATATGCATTAATAAAGTCATTAATATAAAACAGTTTGGAGTGTGAGTTTTGAGCAAGAGCGCAAGAGCGATAAATTCAAACTCCAAGCTGTTTTTTTCCTCAAGACTCACACTCTAACTCATGCTAAAATATGTTCGATTTTGAAAAGTTAGAAGTTTATTCTAAAGCAAAGTTATTTAACAGAGATGTTTCATTTTTCTTAGAGCATACTAATATCAGTAAAAACAAAAACGATCAGCTTGAAAGAGCTGCTTTCAGTATCATGCTGAATATTGCAGAAGGATCAGGTAGATTTACTAAGCCGGATAAAAAAAACTTCTACATTATTGCCAGAGGATCCGCTTTCGAATGTGTTGCTATTTTCGATTTCTTATCTGATCAGAAAGTTATAGATCAAGAAATGTTCAAGAAGTTTTACTCAATGCTGGAAGAAATTTCTAAAATGCTATATGCATTAATAAAGTCATTAATATAAAACAGTTTGGAGTGTGAGTTTTGAGCAAGAGCGCAAGAGCGATAAATTCAAACTCCAAGCTGTTTTTTTCCTCAAGACTCACACTCTAACTCATGCTAAAATATGTTCGATTTTGAAAAGTTAGAAGTTTATTCTAAAGCAAAATTATTTAACAGAGATGTTTCATTTGTTCTTAGAGCATGCTGAATATCAGTAAAAATAAAAAGGATCAGCTTGAAAGAGCTGCTTTCAGTATCATGCTGAATATAGCTGAAGGTTCAGGAAGATTTACCAAGCCGGATAAGAAAAACTTCTATATTATTGCAAGAGGATCCGCTTTCGAATGTGTTGCTATATTTCGATTTCTTATCTGATCAGAAAGTTATAGATCAAGAAATGTTCAAGAAGTTTTACTCAATGCTGGAAGAAATTTCTAAAATGCTATATGCATTAATAAAGTCATTAATATAAAACAGTTTGGAGTGTGAGTTTTGAGCAAGAGCCAGAATAAATTCAAACTCCAGCTGTTTTTTTCCTCAAGACTCAAACTCTAACTCATGCTGAAAAGTATGTTCGATTTTGAAAAGTTAGAAGTTTATTCTAAAGCAAAGTTATTTAACAGAGATGTTTCATTTTTCTTAGAGCATACTAATATCAGTAAAAACAAAAAGGATCAGCTTGAAAGAGCTGCTTTCAGTATCATGCTGAATATTGCAGAAGGATCAGGTAGATTTACTAAGCCGGATAAAAAAAACTTCTACATTATTGCCAGAGGATCCGCTTTCGAATGTGTTGCTATTTTCGATTTCTTATCTGATCAGAAAGTTATAGATCAAGAAATGTTCAAGAAGTTTTACTCAATGCTGGAAGAAATTTCTAAAATGCTATATGCATTAATAAAGTCATTAATATAAAACAGTTTGGAGTGTGAGTTTTGAGCAAGAGCGCAAGAGCGATAAATTCACACTCCAAACTGTTTTTTTCCTCAGACTCAAACTCACACTGAATAACAGAACAAGTTAATATCTATACAGGTTATTTTAAATCCGGAGTTATTATTCTGTAATTCCCACTTAAGTGCATTATACTGAAAAGATACAACAGCCCATCGTAATAGGGATCGAAATATCCATCGGAATATGGTTCCAGTTTTGCATTCCACAAAGCATCCACAAATTTCCAGCTTATGCATTGTGTTCCCATAATTGAAGCAGCTGCAGAAGTTGCAACCAATCCGAGTGAATGACGCAATTTTTTATAGCCTCCAGCCTGAAGAATAAAATCAGGTTTTGAACCATCCAAATTAAACTGATCTTCAAAATCATCAATTCCTTTACTGTAAAGAAAATCCTGAAGATGTTCTGCATAAGTTTGTTGCCATTTTTTATCTTTGGCAAACCAGGAATAATCCATGGCAATATTCATAGGCACTCTCCATGAATCGTAACGGAATGCTGCCGGCATCCAGGGCGAAGAACGAGGCACACCGCTAAACTCGGTAAGATCAGCATTTAAACCTGTAACAGGATTACATGCCCTGTGAAGCAAGGCTCTTGCAGAATCAGCACAATCCCTGTAGAATTGTTCGTTGACCATCTTTGGCATACGCTGCCCATATTTCGAAAAAGGCTGCCAAATTGTATGACGGATCAGTCCATTTATAACCAAATTTATCTGGTGTGAAAGTAATTATTTTATGTTCCACGTTAATCACATTCATTACACCGTCGGTACCATTCTTTGACCACATGGCATCCAAAATTCTTCTTGCTTCGGCGTAATAATTAATCCCCGTATTGTTTCCCCAGCGGTTGGAGGCAAACAGTAAATCGGTAACAAAATACAATTCACCATCGGATGCAGACCCTTCAGAATTATGTTTTAATGTTTTTGGATTAACGCTCCAGGCAAAATAAGCATCTCTCGGGCCACCCTGGTGTTGCATATTCTTTTTGGTCCAGCGCCATAAGCGGTCAAACACTTCCTTTTTATTAAGCTGAACAGCTACCATCATACCGTAAGAAAGCCCCTCTGTCCGGGCATCATGGTTTTTCAAATCGGATACGTAACCCATTGAATCCCCAACTTCAAAATACACCCTGTTGGGTCCCTCAAAAACATCGTAATATGCCTTAGCGAGTTTTGCATCTATATCTTTCTGGCTATAGCCGGCATCGAGAAATACATTCCGATATTTCCCCGTAACCCAGGCTCCTTTCTCCCAGGGAATCATTTTGCCACGAGGTTCCGTAGCACAATCATCCTGAGCTTTGAGCCATCCATTATTAAAGCCAATTGCGCCTATAAAAAATAATGCAGATAAAAGAATTAATTTTTTCATGAAATACAATTATTTATAAAAGTCAAGAATCTGAAATTTAACAAACTTTTTGACAACCTATACAAAAAGTTACAAAAAACTCAATCACTGAACGTATACACTCCATATTTAATGTTGTTTATAAAGAATTAAAAGAAGACAGGTAGTAGTGTATAATAAGAAAGAAGGGAATACAATTGAGTATTCCCTTCCCCTTACAATATCAAGTAACTATTACTAAAAATGTAACCTATTATTATTTGTAAGCATCATTTTGATCGCACAAAGGATTTTTCAATATCTCGTCTGTTGGAATAGGCATATCCATCCTTTGAAGATCGAAATCAAAATTACGGTAAGTATGCCAATCATCTTGTATAGCATTAGGATCCGCACTACCTACCCCTTTTGGATAATTGTGTGTAATGTGATCTTCTATAAAGCCAGAACGTACCAAATCCTGTGCAAGACACCATTCGGCATTGAATTCTTTACGACGTTCCATACCCAAAGCTACCAACCATACCGGAGAAGTAAAACCTTTAGTAGCTTTTAACGCGGTATAATAAGTCTGCGCATCAGGAACAGTCACTGTGGCTGTATTAAATGGAAGAGGATAAGTAGTAGGCTTTACCATACTCGTTGTAACGCCTTTATCTGTAAAGAATTGAGTTATGTTTTGATAATAAGGAAGGTAAGTAGCAGTTAAAGCAGCTTCTTTACCAACTTCCAGATTACCCCAGGCACGATCACGAATTTGCTTAATATAGCCCCAGGCAGTTGCATCATTGCCACCATTCAAATGGAACAGGCATTCTGCGTAGTCTAACAAAACATTTGAATAACGTTTGTAATAAATCTGTTGAGGTCCCCATGGTGCCGTATAGTTTGCAAGGGTTGTACGGTAATATTTCAAAGTCCAGATAGAAGGAGCAGCTTCACCACCCATTAAAAAGTGATAATGGGTATTTAATGAATCGCCAACTGTATAGCTCTGCTGCAGATAAGGATTGTACCCATAGTTTGTGGCAGATTTCCACGCAGGGTTGATATCTTTGACAGCACCGGTAGCTGCAGAAGCTTCACGACGTTTATCTCCTGGTTCATATGAACTCCACCATTCCCATGAGAGGTACAAGGTACCCCATCCACCGATAGACGGAGGGGCTACAAAATGGATCATCCAGTTGTGAGCCTGGGATAGATTGGACCATTGGTCCCATTGTGAACCTTCGTCAAGAACTTCTTCCCAAATACATTCTTTTGTCCATACAGCTCCCGGATCCCACAATGTGGTAAAAGAA
Source organism: uncultured Bacteroidales bacterium (assembly GCA_963748095.1). GTDB lineage: Bacteria > Bacteroidota > Bacteroidia > Bacteroidales > UBA10428 > CAVVIO01. The sequence goes on along the minus strand of CAVVIO010000023.1, from coordinate 47,545 downwards.
GGATTTAATTCGTATTTACCGCTCTGAATAACCTGTAATAAGGCAGCTGCTGCTAAAGTGTAGTTTGCATCAGCTTCTGCAGGAACACGATATGCTTTCCACATGTAAGCTTCTCCCAGGTATGAAAGGGCAAAACCTTTGGTAATACGTCCATACTGTCCATCCATTGGATCCCAGCCAAGTTCGTCAACTGCTGCTTTCAAATCATCAATGATGAAATCCCACATTTCTGCAAAATCTTTCGCACGGGCCTTTGCCGGTGTGTTAATATAAGTTTCGCCTGTTGCCAGCATAGGTACACGACCGAAAGCTTTTGCCAGCCACATATAGAAAAAAGCACGAATACCCCTGGCCTGGCCATCAAGTGAAGTTTTTACAGAAGGTGTAATATTCTCTGCAGTAGCAAGACCGGCCAGGAAATCGTTACAACGGGAAATTGCTATATAGGCTTGTTTCCAACCGCTTAATAGTTCCGGGGTTCCTGGATTCCATTTTTGCTGGTTCCAGTTTTTGTCCCATCCTGTTGCCTGGGTATCCATTGTTGGGTGGCCACCTATAAACAGGTTCGGTTTGATACCCCAGTCTCCGTCGGTATTTGTCGGAAGCATCATAGTGTAACAACCAACAAGACCAGCTTTAGCATCAGCGTCTGACTTAAACATTTGATCGGCAGCTAAAATGGAATAGTGATCCACCGACAAATAGTCCTTTTTGCAGGAGTTTATTCCTAACAGGAATAACACACCGGTAAGCGTATATAATATTTTTGATATTTTTTTCATAACATTAATGTTTTAAAGTGTAACAATTAAAATTGAACGTTCAAACCCACTGAATAAATACGTGGGTAAGGGTAACGGCCTGTATCCAAACCGGTAAAGAGCACACTTCCCTGTCCTGCTTCAGGATCGCCATATTTGTTGTAACTGGAGAAGCAGGCTACGTTTTGAACAGAAACGTAAAGACGTGCACTTTCAATGCGTAATGGATTCAACAGGTTTTTGTTGAAAGTATAACCAACCTGAACATTACCGATTTTCAGATAATCACCTTTTTTAACCCATTTGTCAGAACCACGCATGTTGTAATTCAAATCCAGTATTGACAATCTGGACATTGTAGTGCTATGATTTTCTGGAGTCCAGGCAGAATTTGCAACCTCTGTTAAGACGTTAGGAGTAGTGCCATTATCACTCGCGAACATGTTAGATAATGTCATTGCCGAGTAAGAATAGATTTTTGCTCCAGCTACTCCATAAGTGTAAATTGAGATATCCCAATTCTTATAAGAAGTGTTTAAGTTCAAACCGTAGTTTAATTTAGGAAAACCATTACCTAAGACAGTCCTATCCATATCATCAATAAATCCATCACCATTAAGGTCTTTATACTTAAAATCACCAGGAACAGTCGCTGACCCATTATTGTATCCTCCAGGGTGACCTGCAGCTATAGCAGCAGCGTTGGCAGCATCTATTTCGGCCTGAGTTTGGTATATACCCTCTACCTCGTAACCCCAGAAAGAACCTACGGCGTAACCTTCGCGCATTATAGAGTGACCGTTCCAGTACGTGCCTGAAGTAGCACCTACTGCAGCTACATTGGAACCGTCAGGACTAAGATTATTATTCCATGATGAGTTTTCAAAGAACTGATCAGTACCGATTTTTATAATTTTGTTTTTTAAAGAAGAACCTGTTAATGTGGCACTAACATTCCAATCACTATTAATTTGCTTCTTATAGTTTACGCTGAATTCAATACCTTTATTCTGAATTTCACCGTAGTTGGTGTATACCTTGTCATAACCGGAAGAAGGGCGTATATTCATGAACAACAACAGATCTTTAGATGACCTTAAGAAATAATCCACGGTTATACTCAAACTATTAGATAATAGCCCCAGGTCAATACCGACGTTACTTTGTTCATTGGTCTCCCATTTCAACCTGGGATCAGTTAATGTAGGAGCATAACCGGTAGCTAATAGTCTTGTAGTATTCAAACCTGCTTGTCCATTCTGTCCATAATAAAAATATTGAATTTGAGCTGTAGTCAATGCTGTAACAGATAGATTTGTTGGACCTCCGGAGTTACCTGTCTGACCCCAGCCAAGCCGAAGTTTCAAATTACTGATAGCTGAAATGTTTTTCATAAAACCCTCTTCTGAAATACGCCATGCAGCAGCTACTGACGGGAAATTACCCCAACGGTTATCGGCACCGAAGTTAGAAGAACCATCACGACGCATAGTACCTGTTAAGATATAACGATCCTTCAAAATATATTGAAGACGACCAAAATAAGATAATCCATGAGATTGAAGGTTATAAGCACCAAGACCGGTTCTTGTAACAGGATTATTAGTCAGACTAACATCACGGATGTTATCCCCGGGGAAATCATTTCCAGCAACATAACTCCAGTTTCCGAAGCCTTTGGTTACAGAATTACCGGCCATTAAAGTCAAATTATGAATATCATTCGCCCAATTGTAAGTCAAATAATTTTCAAGAGCAAGATTGTTATAATTGCTATTGTTGATTCCTAAATAATATTTGGAATCGTAATTAAACAATTTAACTTCTGTCCCATCAGGAAAGTAACGTTTTTTGTTGCCCCAAAAGTTATACCAATTGTTTGCGGTAAAATTATAAGATGCTATTGATCTGAAAGTTAAACCCTTAAACAATTTAATATTGGCATGAGCACTGAAAAGTACCTCGTTATTTTTGGTTTTACCAGTATTTTCCATTTGTGTAGCATAAATGTTATTTCCCAAATTTGCATCGTTTGAACCTACATCACCTTGTTCAGGAGCGCCATAAGTCCCGTCCGGGTTTACAACGTTAGGACTTACTATTTGATTAGTCAACGGGTCTACATAATCCATAGTGGGAGCTGTGAACGCCCAATCACGGACAGAAGAAAGATTACCGTTATTACCGACAGTTCCATTACTACCGTATGATTCTGTATGGATAAAATTGAGATCACTACCGACCTCAAGGAAGTCAGTTACTTTGCTAGTTATATTAGCACGACCGGTTAAACGATTCATATTCGTATTGATAACAATACCGTCATTATTCAAATAACCGAATGAAAGGCTGGCCTGGGTCTTTTCCGTACCTCCTGAAGCAGAAAGATTATATTGCTGTTTAAGAGTAACGCGTGTCATTTCCTTTTGCCAGTCAATGTTCTTTCTTTGTCCGTCATATTGTTCAGCCCAAATTTGATTAGCTAAAACTCCACCATCGCTTGCGCGTGCTGCACGTATATTTTTTGCATATTGATCTACATCTCCAACATCTAATGTCCTTGCTAAAGTCTGGACTCCATAGTCTGCTGAAAAAGTAATTTGTGTAGCACCTGCCTTACCATGTTTCGTAGTAATCAGGATAACACCATTAGCCCCGGCTGCACCGTATATAGCAGTAGCAGAAGCATCTTTCAATACTTCAATACTCTCTATGTCATTGGGGTTAAGAAAATTGGCGTTTAAACCTTTCAGTGTCGATACACCATTTACTGTTGAATTATTTATTACGGCGCTTTGACGTAATGGTACGCCATCTATAACATACAACGGATCGGCGACACCGTTAATAGTACCAACCCCTCGAATACGGATGGCTGCGTTTGCATCCGGGGCTCCGTCTTGTGATGAAATCATTACACCCGCGGCCTGTCCTTTTAAACCGTCTAAAACGTTCGTAGGATTTCTTTTCAACATTTCTTCTGTGTTAACAGAAACAACAGCTCCGGAAATATCACTCTTCTTAGCAGTACCATAACCAATAACAACAACCTGGTCAAGCTCCTTAATATCAGGAACCAGATTAATATTCAAAGTTGTTTGTCCGCTTAACTGAACTTTTTCGGAAACATACCCGATAAATGAAAATGTTAAGGTGGCACTGGCATCAGGTACGTCAAGTGTATATTTCCCATTAATATCAGTGGTTGTTCCAATTGTAGTACCTTCAATAAGAACATTAACACCTATAAGGGGTTCATTCGTATTTGCATCTGTGACAGTACCTGAAATCTTCTGTTGTTGAATTGATTCAGTAAAATTCCTGGGGGCAACAACTACGAGTTTATCCTCCAGTATTTTATATGTTATATCTGTGTTTTCAAATGCTTTATTCAGTAATTCCTGTAAATTTGCATCTTTCACATGAAGCTTAACAATATCATTCGATAAGTTATCACTACGATACAGAAATTTATAATTACTTTCCGTTTCGATTATGTCAAGCAAATCCCGAACATTTACTTTATCTAATTTGAAAGAAAACCGCTCGTTTTGTGAAAATACCGATGCATTAACCTGAATCAGATTAATCAGTAGTATAAGCAAGGTTAGTTTCATAGTTAATAATGATTTTTTGAGGCAATAATATTGCTTACCTCTAGGTTTAGTTTGAAGTTTTTTCATAATTTTGGGTTTTATGTAAAATAAATAAGTTAATTGCATTTTTTTGAGATGGGGAATATTAGCAGTATTTCCCATTTCGTTTTTTGTTACTTTTTTAAGTTTATCCCATAGGCATTAATAAATTTTAGGTTAGTAGTAGGTTAAGAGTCGTTATTTATATATTGTAATATGATTTTTCTTCATTTCGTATTTGAAAGGGGTCGCTAATTTTAAAGCATTAAGTGCCTGTTCGACGGTTTCATTTACAAATATACCTGAGAATAAAGCGGTTTTTAAATTGTCATCTTTTATTTCAATTTCGACATTATACCAACGTTCCAGTCGCCTTGCCAAAACATTAAAATTTTCATCCCTGAATACCAGCCGGTTATCTTTCCATGCAATAACCGGAGTAACGTCTATATGTTTGTCAAGCTTGATGGGTTTTAAAGCTAATACTGGTTTAAGATTTTGTTTCTCAGCTTCTTTTACCACATTTATTTCGCCAGCACTATTCGTTACAAAAGTTACCTGCTGATTTGGTCTTAAAGCAACTATTCGGTTTTGTGCTGACATTTCTTTTTTATTGGAAAATATCTCAATACAACCACTAACCAGGGTGGTCTGAATAATATTTTCATCCGTATAAGCCTTCACATTAAATTTAGTGCCTAATACTTTGATGGTTATATCCCTTGTTTTTACATAGAACGGATGTTTCTTATCCTTTGTCACATCGAAATATGCCTCACCTTCAACATATACATTTCGTGATATCTTACTGAATTTTGCAGGATATTTTAAAGTACTCCCTGAATTTAAACTTACTTTAGTTCCATCAGGGAGTACTACTTTCGATTTTGACCCATAAGATACCGAAATAATGCTATTATCATCCTGCTCAGCAAGTACCTGTTTTTCAGTAATATTTATAAAAATGGACCTGGCTGATAAAGTTATCCCTATAGTGACCAGAATCACAGCCGCATATTTAACAAATCGGGGAATCCGGAAACCTGTCCTTGGATGAAGTATTTTGTGTTTTCTTTCAGGAATTTCCTCTTGAATTTTCCTTAACATACTTTCAACAGGAATATTATAGTTTCCCTGAACCGGGCTCTTCCAATATTCTGCGAGAATATTTTTAATATCTTCATTTTTATCGCCTTCCTTAATGAAAGATACTAATTCTTTAGATTCAAGGGGAGACAATTCTCCATGTTTGAACTTATGTAATAATTCTTTAATTTTGATATTTGTACTCATATAACCTAATCTTATAATAAGTGTATTTAATTCAAAACTTCCGTGAAGGAATTTTGCATTTTTTTTAATTAATTTTATTTAAATAATGTGATTGCATTGTCAATCAGGCACTAATCGATCAAATTGCTGCGTAAAAAAGTCAGTGCGAATCGAATTTGTGTATCCACTGTATTTTCACTAATTCCAAGTTTTTCTGATATTGCTTTGTAACTTAAGCCTTCTTCCCTGCTTAATTTAAATATTTCACGCCGTCGTTCAGGGATGTTTTCCAATAGTCGTTGATATTTTTCCTTTAATTCATTGAATATAACTTCTTCTTCTGTAATAAAATTATATTCTTTATTCTGATACAGATAAAATTCGGTAAATGCTTCATGATTAATTTTTTGTTGAATAAACCGATAAACAAAATGACGGGCTATTCCATATAAGTATGATAAAAATGATGATTTAATTTGCAGTTTTTTGCGTTGATTCCAGATAGCTATAAATACATTTTGCACAACTTCTTCTGTTTCGTACGATGAAGACACTAACTGATAAACAAATAAATATACTGGTTTATGATATAGACGAAATAGCTCTTCAAAAGCAATATAGTCATCTTTCGATAACCGATGTAGCAGCTTGTTTGTATTGTTGGAGTTTTCCATTATAGGTTCAAATATCCAATAACAAACATAAATAAAATTTTTCTAACACCATTATATTCAATATGATAATTCATGATAAATAAGCCGGACAGGCCTGTCCGGCTCGTATTGCGTCTATACGAACTAATTCAGCAACCCTAATATGATTTCTGTTTTAACCTTTAGGTATTATTTACCTTTATTGTGGATAACAATGCTGTTACGTAAATAATGCTAAAGAATATCCTGATTATCCATAAATTAATCCGCTTATTCCAATTCAATCGTTTTACTGCCCTTCGTAACTCCATTCTCATTAAAAGCATCAATTGCAAAATAATATTTCTGAAGACTATTTAGGCTCCTTATAGTCAGCGAATCAGCTCCAAGCACCTGGTAATTCTGATATAATTTATCTTTTTGAGTTCCGAACCTGATGTTGTAACCTACAGCATCATTAATCCCGGTCCATTTCAGATTTGCCACACACCTGTCGGAATCAGAACGTACAATGCTTATATTTTTAACCTCTGACGGAGCAGCACCTCCTCCGTTACCAAAAACACGTAACCCTGACAGTGCAAAAGTACCGCTGGGAACATGATAATTGGTAAGCCGGATGTAACGTGCCTTAACCGGAGACTGTAATTCAATATAATCCTGCGGAACATCGGTTTTATTCTGTGATCTTGTCCGCCAGCGTATTCCAGGTAGTGTTGTCGGCAGAGTATTCCAGTAGATACTGATAGTAAATATCCGGATTCCGGCCATAAATGTCGGTGTTATTCTCAGCATAGTCTATCTGAACAGCATTCACATCACAATCCTTTTGCAGGTCCATAACTATCCATTCACCTTTATCCCCCGTTTTGGCACTCCAGTAAGTACGGATATCCTCATTTGCCGCATAGCTTTTAGGATGTCCGGGCAACTCCGATGAAACTTCCACGGGTTTTTTATAAGAAAGCAGCATCCAGTGGGGTGACAATTCTTCAGGATTTGTGATCTTTTTTGTAGGAACTTTAAAAGGAAAGTCTCCAAAACCAGTGTAAGTGTACAACTCACCATCCTTATCAAAAAACATGGGAAATAATCCCAGGCGACGTTCGAACATGTGTTTCTGAGAAATTGTCATGGTAGAAACATGCCAATAATTACCGTATATATCCTGAAACGTACTGCTATGGCCTGCACCCGCTATAAAACCTTCGGGCTTATACGAACACGGATTATTGAGTGCCAATGTAAACGGACCAAGCGGTTTATCGGATACATATACCCCATCGCAGTAGCTTTTAAACTGCGTTCCGGGAACGGCATACTGTAAATAATATTTCCCATCGTGTTTTGTCATCCAGGAACCTTCTACCCACGGGCTGTCATCCTTTTCATTATAATCTCCCGAACGTTCCCATCCATAATCTTTTTTATTACTATTAAAAAGCACTACAGGTTCTCCTATAGGATTCAACGTTTTTGTATCCAGTTCCACCCCATATATCGGATTTACATTCGAACAGCCATAATAAAAATATAAACGACCGTCGTCATCAACAAATAAATCAGGATCTATCATACCTATCGGAAAATCGGGATTGGCTATTTTCCAGTTCCCCGATTTGGGATCGGCAGTTTTATAGATAGTAACCGGAGCTCCCTTGGATGCCATAAAATATAGCGTGTCGTTCATCACCACGGCAGTAGGGGCATAATCTTCCAGCGGAAGGTCTTTGGTTGTGATCAGGTCCCAATGAATTAAATCTGTAGAATGCCAGTAACCGCCGGATTTTGATGCAAACAGGTAATATTCATTTTTATAGGTAACCATAGTGGGATCGGCAGCTTCGCGCCTCGAGGGAGTATCCACACAAAACCGGTAACTCAGGTTCATTGGATTACAAATCGTTGTTTGCTCCCGAACGTTTGTTTTCTTATTTTGTGAACATGCCGTTAAAATTCCGGCAAGAAATATAACTAATGGTAATAATTTTTTAAGTTGCTGTGTCATTGCTTTTTTTATTTAAGAATTATGAAAAAAATATACTGATTTGACCGGGTATATTTCTCTTCGTATTATTTAATTATATCAGGCATATAAATGTTACAGTGTGCCCTTTTATGTCCTTTTTTATTGCCTTCTTCTCATGTCACTTTTCATCAGATCATTCAGATCGTGAACCGGCCGTTCTATGGTATAAGGTATCGGTCGCCTGCTGAACTGCTGGAAATATAGCAAACAGGCATCTTTCCATACCTGGGCATTGAGACACTGTTCGCGAAGCAAGCTCTGAACCTTATGAAACCTTTCTGAATCCACGTAAGGCTGAGCTTTGTCCCATATCTTCTGAAAATCACGCACCTGATTTAAACCGGTCTCGTAATGGAAGGCTATATCATCCCACAGGGTAAGTCCGCTCTTCATTTCATAATCCCACGGCAGATGGTGGAACCACAAAAGGTAAATATCCGGACAGGTTTTCACATCGTTTAAAATTGAACGCAGTGGTTCGTGGTACTGACTTACCGCGTTACTGCCGTTTTCTGTACGGTCAAAACCAATACCTGCAGTATCTGCCTGATGATAGTATGGCGGGGTCCAGTCTTTCCTCACTCCTTTGGGCGCCCACCAGGGTCCGGGGCCATAATGATGATTTGCCGAGAATATATGATGTAATCCCAGGGGCATCATGTAGTTTACTGCAGCCTCGCGGCTTTCCAGCATCATTTGTTTTACCGGCCTGAGAAAACTTATGTTCCAATCGTCTGATTGTGTTGTTTTAAATGCTTTTTCCGAAGCGGTTGGTTTATAGGTAAGCTTCAGCCATTCGTCAGCTATCTGGGCACTGGTCAACTGATCATTCCATGCCAGGCGGCCAAAAGCATACCAGTTTGCCTGTGCAAACGGATGACCGCACCAGTTGGTGTCTAACCCGATATTTGCCACGCCGGCAATTGCCGTGTATTTCTGAGGGAAAATACTGCCGTCGGTACAGCGGGCAACCGTGCTTCCCTTTCCTTCCTGGTAAGTATCGCTTTGCAGGAACTCTTCCCACATGGGCCCCAGAAATACCAGGTGGATTGCCTGCCCCAGGTATTCCTGGGTGATCTGAAGTTCGGGCATAACAGAAGTTTTTTTCATAGCCCCGAAAAGCGGGCTGAAAGGTTCCCGCGGCTGAAAGTCAATAGGTCCGTTTTTTACCTGGATAATTACATTATCACGAAACTGTCCGTCCAATGGCATAAACTCTGTATAAGCCTGTTTCGCCCGGTCGGCATCGTTAGCGCTGTAAACAAAAGCCCGCCACATTACAATACCTCCGTATGGTTTAAGGGCATCGGCCATCATATTAGCCCCGTCGGCATGTGTGCGCCCGAAATTCTGCGGCCCGGGCTGCCCCTCGCTGTTGGCTTTTACCAGGAAACCACCAAAATCGGGAATCAGGCTATAGATTTCTTTGGCCTTGTTTTTCCACCATTTTATCACATCAGGGTCGAGGGGATCGGAGGTTTTTAACCCGCCAATTACGGAAGGTGAGGCAAAATTAACAGCAAGATATGTTTTGATACCGTACGGACGCAACACTCCGGCAATAGCTTTTACCCGGTTCAGCGCTCCTTCAGTCAATACCTTCGGTGATGCATTAACATTGTCAAGAACGGCCCCGTTAATTCCGATGGAAGCATTGGCACGGGCATATTCCTGCCATAATTTCTTGTCATTTTCGGTTACAACCAGCGAATCTTTTCCCTCGCGCCAGAAGATGGAATACCCGGCATATCCCCGTTCAATTGTACCATTCAGGTTATCCCAATGATTTAAAATGCGCCGCTCGTATGACGGATTAACCACTTCATCTGTAATACGCTCACCGGTTTGCTGACGCCGTAACAGGTCGTAAACACCGTATAAAATACCCAGATCGGTATTTGCCTGAATTCCACCGGTACTTATCTTATAACCGTCGCCTTTAATTTGTTTATCCTGTTTTACAGTAAGAACTACCGTTGCACCTGCCTTTCCCTGCCAGCCGTTCTGTAATTCCTGCCGGGCAATAGTTAGCGTGGCCGAGCTGTTTTTACAGACAATAGTTACAGGTGTGGCGCTTTTATTACGAAGCCAGAGATCGTGACCGTTCTCGGCATTCAGTTGAATAGCAGCAAAAAATAAAATAATGATGTTAATGATCGTTTTCATGTCTTAAAAATTTATTTCATCAAATATAATTAAGTTTTCAGGGAAATCAGGCTTAAACAGCAAAAGTTCTTCTTGCAGAAAGATGCAACAACTTCGCATTTCAGGATATGTCACGGGTCTGTTTTTATATAAATTCGGGCATTTTCAGTGAAAAATATGGGGGGGGTGAATTTTTTTTCTATAGAGACGTGATGAATCACGTCTTTACCTTCTTCCAGTCCATCATGACATTCGTTAAATCGTTTTCGGACAACATATGCCCAGTCACAACAACGGGAACCTTCATTTGCATACACAACATTGTCACTGTGTCACCCGTCACCTTGTCACTTCTCCCCGATTTGCTTTTTACCAAATTATCTTTTATTTTTATTTCCCGTACCGGAAGCTGAAATTTGAGGAAAGACAGGATAAGGAAATAAGGTGCAGGAACAGCTGAAATGTACACATGCAGATGATGAATTGAAAAGTATAAAACCCTGTTTGATGAGATGGAAATAGATTATACCAGAAGTTGACAATATTTCCATATATCAGAAATATTATATAGTTTTATGCTGCATAGAGGCTAATCGTGCCGCATGCAAAAAGAAAATCTGTTATCCAATTAACAATAAAATGAATTTTTTGCATTATTTTGAACATTATTAAATAACATAATTAAATTTTTAAACCATGAGACTAAGGACAAACGTCATTTTCTTCTTTTTAATTACAGCCGGATTTTGTTTTACGGGTTGTAAGCCAAAAACAAGCAACAATCAGGAGCCGGTTGTAAAAACCACCTATGGTGATATATCTGGCAGTTATAACGATAGCGTATATGCTTTTAAAGGGATACCCTACGCCAAGGCTGAAAGATTTATGCCTCCGCAGGATCCTGATGCCTGGGACGGAATTCTTGAATGTAAGGAATTTGGCCCGGTAGCCAAACAAGTGGTACCCTGGTATCCCGATTCTGTTCAGGATGAAAAAAAACTGTTTAGTGTAAATGTTTGGACACAAGGCATAAACGATGGCAAAAAACGTCCGGTAATGCTCTGGCTGCATGGCGGTGGATTTCACGTTGGCGCCAGCAACGATCCTATGACCTATGGGGAAGCGTTGGCTAAAAAAGGTGATGTGGTGTTCGTATCCGTAAATCACCGGTTGAACATTCTTGGCTTTCTTGATTTGTCGGCATGTGGCGAAAAATATGCCCAATCGGCAAATGTGGGTATGCTCGACATTGTGAAAGCGATGGAGTGGATCCACAAAAACATTGAGAAGTTTGGCGGTAACCCTTCCGATGTAACCATTGTGGGCGAATCGGGAGGCGGCGGAAAAGTTGGCACACTCATGTGTATGCCAGCCGCAAAAGGTTTGTTTCAAAAGGCAATTATACAGAGTGGAACCTTGCTAAATACAATGACTAAAGAGAAATCACAAGCCCTGGGGTTAGCCGTACTTGAAAATTTGGGACTTACGCCAAACGATGTTGAAAAACTTGATACGATCCCTTACCCGGAGCTTGTAAAAGCAGGAAATGAAGCAATAAAAAAATTGGCCGGTCCATGGAAACCCGGATCGCCAACGATGTTTGGCTTTGCGCCTTCTGCCGATGGTGTTGTTTTACTCCAGCAACCTTTCAGCCCCGGATTTGCTGATATTTCAAAAGATATACCCCTTATGATAGGTTCCACACTGAATGAGCTGATGCCCACAGTTTATGGCGAAAAAAACCTGACAATGGAACAGGCTAAAGTTCGCTTAGCAAAAGAATATGGTGACAAAACCGATCAATACATTTCGCTATTCGCAAAGGCTTATCCTGATTATACCCCTCAGGATCTTCTTTCCATTGATAAAGTCTTCAGACCATATACCATACGAACCGCTGATGCAAGAGCTTCAGAGACAAGTGCCCCCCTGTATGTTTATTTGTTGGCATGGAAAAGTCCTGTTGATAGTGCATCGAAAGGTTGTTTTCATGGTTTGGACATTCCTTTGGCATTTTATAATGTTGACCTGAGGCCAGACTGGACAGGCAACTCGGAAGAAGCCTGGAAATTAGCTGACAAAATGAGTTCTGCATGGATAAACTTTGTAAAAACAGGTAATCCTAATGTAGAAGGTTTGCTTCCAAAGTGGGAACAATATACTGCGGAAAACGGTGCTACAATGTATTTTGATAATGTATGCAAAATTGTAAATAACCACGACCGGGAATTGATGAATCTCATTAAACCTGTTGATTAGTCGTTAGAGTCATTCATGAATTTTATGTTTTATAATAAGTTAATAAAACAGCGATTGTACAAGGTGGTTGTATTAAGGGAAAGTATTGACACGAATTAAAATAATGCAAATATAAAGGAGTAGATGACTGGCGGACTAAGTCCGCCAGTGCACCTCTCGTACCGTCATGGTACACTAAATGTAATATCCAATAAGCCTGCAGAGGACTTACACTTCTCCCAAAAAAACACTTGTCATAATTCTTCCAAAGCCAAAATAAAAGAATAACCTAAAAAACACATTAAACCATAACATGAACTGTCTCAATTGTGATACCATCGTAGAAGGAAAATTTTGTAAAAACTGTGGGCAAAGAATATCCACGCAGAGATTTTCTCTTATTTCAATTTTTGATTATGCAGTATTCAGCGGCATATTTTCCTTAAACAAAGGAATTTTGTTTACCGTCAAAGAACTTTTTACAAGACCCGGACATAGTATAAGAGAATACGTAGAAGGGAAACGAATAAACTATATTAACGGCTTCACGTTACTTTTGCTTCTTTTAACGTTGACTTATTTCCTTGACGATTTTACAGGATTAAAATTAGCGGATATAACTGCTGAAGGCAGCAAAGAATTTGCTAACCTTTTGGAGGAATTTATGAAAGAATATCCCCGCCTCGTTTTTTTAATAAATATTCCTTTACTTGCCATTTCAAGTTATCTATTTTTTAGAAAAAGCAACTATAACTTTGCTGAAAATATCGTTGCAGGCACATACATTATCAGTGCACAAATAATTCTGACGCTCCCGCTTCAGATATTGACGATTTTTTATAACAATGTTGAGGTTATCAAAATTATTTACAACTCCTACGCTCTAATTACTATCATTTATAGCTTTTGGTTTTTTTACCAGTTTTTTTCAAGATCCACTAACAAAAAAATAAGTTTACTGCTTAAATGCATATTCATAATATTATTATATCAGATTTTACAATCAATAACAATAGCCGCCATTTTCCTTGTCAAAAAGCATTTTTAAATTCCCGGTTGCGTTCGCATATATTGAGAGGTTATTTTGTTAACGGTAAAAGAAAGTATGTGAATTGTACGGATCGCTTGTGCCCTTTATCGATCAACACACTCCTTGCCGGCATATTCCCAACATTTCTGCCGGGTTTCATTTGTTAAAAAAAAGTTATAAAACATAATTTCTAAATACTTAGCTTCATATTTGTTACATTAGCTTTTTGATCATTCCATAAATATCTGCAGATGAAAAGAAAACCCTACATGAATCCCTACCTGGCAGGAACATTACTGGGGCTGGTGCTGCTGGCTGCCATGTATTTTTCGGGCCGGGGATTAGGTGCGAGCGGTGGCTTGAAATATTGCGTTGTTTCCGTAGTCGGCTCCATCAGCAACGACCATGTTCAGCAATCCTCCTACTATGAAAAATATTTCGAAGACGGAAATAATCCTATTAAAAACTGGCTTACGTTTGAAATACTGGGGTTATTGATCGGAGGATTTATTTCCGGCGCCCTGTCGGGCAGACTGGGAATTAAAACCGAGCGGTCACCTGCCATTTCAAAAAAGCGCCGGTGGGTATTTGCTTTTTTTGGCGGTTTGCTCTTTGTTTATGGCGCACAGCTTGCCAGAGGTTGCACCAGTGGCGCAGCTCTTTCGGGCATGGCAGTTTTATCTACTGCCGGATTTGTAACCATGATCGCCATTTTTGGCTCGGGATACCTGTTTGCCTGGTTTTTCAGAAAAAACTGGATCTGATAAAATTTATTAAATCAACCAATATACATTATAAGATATGGCCCCTATACTAACATCACCGGATACAGCAGGGTGGATTAACTTCTTCACTGCTTTTATAATCGGCATCGGATTCGGATTTGCATTAGAGCAGGCCGGCTTTTCATCAGCACGCAAACTGGCCGGCATGTTTTACGGATACGACACTACCGTTATTAAAGTGTTCTTTACTGCTGCCATCGTTGCCCTGATAGGTTCCCAATTTCTAAGCTACCTCGGTTTGCTCGATCTGGATCTTGTATTTGTGAACCAGTTTTATGTTCTACCGGCTATAGTTGGCGGCATTATTATGGGAGGCGGTTTTGTTATGGGCGGATTTTGCCCCGGTACCGGTATCAGCGCCGCAGCTATCGGAAAAGTGGATGCCCTCTTTTATCTGTTGGGTGGTTTTGCAGGTGCGTATTTGTTTGCCGAAACCTATCCTTTGTTCGCAGACTTTGCCAACAGCACCTATAAAGGCCCTGTAAAAATCAACGAATGGCTGGGAATAAGCCCTGCTGTTTTCACTTTTGCACTGGTAATAATAGCTGCTGTAATGTTCTGGATGGCAGAGAAAGCCGAAAAGAAATTTGCCCGGCCATCTATTACAAATGAATTATAAAAAGTAACGCATTATGAATTCTCGTGTTTTTATAAGCCTCAACCTTATTGCTATGGCAGCCATTCTATTGTTTTTGCCATCATGCAACCGGAAAAAAAGATTACCTGGCACCCAATGATCAGGTCAATAACCTTTCTGATTCAACTATATTTGTCAGTATCGACAAAGCAACACAGTATATCAACCAAAGCGACTCCGTTATACAGTTTATTGACATCCGTTCGCCCGAAGAATTTGCAACATGTAACCTGCCGGGATCGATAAATATACCGTACAACCAGTTGCTTGATAAAAGGTGGCAGGGATACCTGGATCAGGACCAAAAAACAAATATTTTGTATTCGAACGGAAATGCAACCAGCAATATGGCTTATGCCCTCTTAAGCGGAATGGGATATAAAAACAATCTTATTCTTGACGGAGGCATGAATAAATGGTTTGAGGTTGTAATGAGCCCACAGGAATTTAAAGGAGGCCGATTATCTGCCAGGGAAAATTCGATACTCGAGAACCGGCGTAAAGCCAGGGAGCTTTTTACGGAGTTTAACAGCGTACCCGATTCAATACGAAACTCCGTTCTTACATCTAAAATTCTTGAAGAAAAGAAGCTCGACGGAGGTTGTGAATAATTTAAACGGTTAACTATGAAAAAAATCCGGTACATAATCAGCGCAGCGATATTTGTAATGCTGATTATACTTATTGTTTCAAAGAAAGTAAAAGATAACTATTACACCCTCGATACGGAGAAAGTATATTCGATGACAATTGACAGTTCAGTTATTGTAAATAAAAACTGAATTAAGCCGTTTTGCCGGTGATCCGGTAATAGTATCGCTGTCGGAACCGGATAAACCCGCAGATACAGCCCTGAATAACTTTACTGTACGGTATGTTAAACCGGCTGATCTGTTAAGCAGGGAAAACAAGAACTTTTACAAAAAAAATAACGGCCCGATCCTGTTGTATTCCGATGATGAAAGCCTGGCAGCCCAGGCCTGGGTTATATTAACAAAAAAAGGATTCAAGAATCTTTACGTTCTGGATATGAATGCGCGTGAAAACCTCAACTATTCGTTTCAGCCGGAAAGCTGAAAACCAAAACTTACCAAATTTTCTGAAGACAGGCGCACTGCACATCTGTCCGAAAATTCGTAATGAGTTTCACAAAAAAAAGATGGCGCCAAAAGTTGTAACTTCCGACACCATCTTCAATATTTATTTTATTAAAAGTCTTAGCCTTACATCGCCCCCTTTCACCCTTTTACATACGGGTAATTTTCAACATCCTCATTGGAAAAGGGCAGCCACGAAAGCGAATCTTTCTCTGCAACCATTTTATTGTACATAAAACTATTGTTGCCATAGTTCAGCGTTTTGGCATTGTACCCGAAAAGCCGCAAATAAGCAGTTACAAAACCGGAGTTATGTCCCGTTTCGCAATAAACTACCGATTCTTTATCGACGGGAATCGTACTCATTTCAGATACAATACCCAGGGTTCCGTTTGGTTTATACCGAACAGCGCCGGGGATATGCCCTGCATCGTACTTATCCTTTCGGATATAATTTATTATGTACAGGTTCGGGCTGTCTGCAAATACCTTATCGGCATTTAAACTTGCCGGTGCAAGCCCTTCAGAAAACAACTGATTTACCCTGGCAAGCAATATCTCTTCTCCGGTGGCCTTTCCTGTATTCAGTACCGGCAGGTTATGCGGATTGTCTTTCTCATTTTCGGTTTGTTCCAGTTTATTCTGGTATTCCGATCCCTCCGCTTTAAGCCAGCCTTCATCGGCAAAATCTTTATTCCATCCGCTCATACCCCATCTCATGGAATATACGTTCCCGTATCCCATAAGCCGGAGCAGGCAGGTTGTATAACTTGAATTCTGCCCGGCTTCCGAAACAATAATTATTTTATCGTATTTAAAGGGGACAATTTCGGATTCGAAATACCCGGGAATCTTTTCGAACTGAACATTGCGGGCATTTTTAATATGACCCTTGGCAAAAATTTCCGGTTTACGGATATCAATAATCAGCTGCTTGTCCGACATTCCCTCGTATACAGACGAGGCTTTTATCAGCGAAGGAAAGCTGCGACTGTTTACGTAATCACCCAGCTCATTCAGGTATGCCAGCATTTTTGCCGATTCCCCGCCAACAAACTTATCGTAATCGATTGCCTGCGTGGCAGTGGATCCTTCCGTTTTGGATTTTGTCCCCTGCTTACAGGAAGAAACACCCAGGATCAGCGCGAATGCTATTGCCAAGTACAGTGTATTGTGAAACTTCATCTTGCTCATAGAAATTAATTACTTACGATTCGATTTTCTGCATTTTTTCGTCGTACGATATGGTTGCTATACGCCGTCCATACTCGTTGTACTCATACTTTTTGACAGCTACACCATCATTGTTGGCCATAGGACGGCCATTTGCATCGAGGTATTTTTCTTCTATAACTGCCCCGTGTTCATCGTAAGCATATTGGGTAACAGGAACCATTTTACCACCCACCAGTTCATTATCCTGGTCGTATTGTACGCGTTCTGTCATATAGCCGTTGTCGTCGAATTTCTGCACATTCTTCGCCCATCCCCAATAAAGGTTCGACAGTTGACCGGTAGTACTGTGAACAGAAAACTGAAGAACATCGCCATTTTCATTCCGGTCAAACAGGAAATAGGAGACGCCGATATTCCCGCAATTTTCAGCGGTGCAATTGTATAATGAATCTTTATCGTAGTTTGCCATGCGGGTTACATAGCCTTTGTCGTTGTAGGAGAACCTTAGCTCGTAGAACGGGCAAAACTGACTCAATACAGTTTCTTCACCTGTAAGCCGGTAACGGTTTTCCTTTACCATTCCGGTGATCGTTTTGCTCCAGGTATAATACCCGATCTTGTTTGCATTTTCAACCGGATTACCGTCCTTATCGTAAAACTTAAGGCCGGTCCTGAATCCGGTACTGTCAAGTTCATAAACTGCTGAAAACACGTTGCCATTTGTGGTTACAGGTTCATTTTTACTGTTGAAATAATGTCTTATCTCTTTATTGCCTTCGTAAGCAAACGTAACTTTTGCTACTCTCAGGCCCGAGTAATCAAGCAATGAGTCGCCGCGGCAGTATTCCACCTGGATAAGCCTGCCCGAATCGTCGTAAGTAAATTTATAATTATTAATGGTTTCCGCTTCTTTGGGAGAAATCTCACGGGCACCCTTAATTGAATCCCATGGTGATTCGGTAAATAAGATGTTACGGTAATGCTTTACATTGGCCGATTCGTTTGTTTTGTTGCTGTTTTGCATGCATGAATTCACACTTAATGCAAAAGCAATAATTAAAATTGAATTTAAAAACAGATTTTTTTTCATAACTTTTTAATATATATTTTGGTTTAGCGATATTAATAAAGCAAAATAAAGAAAGTGTACCTACTTGTGTGTTAAAATTACGTTAAAACCTGTCATTATCCTGAAATAAAACGATAAAGCTGATCAGAAAAAGCTTTTTACCCCCCTTGGCCCCGATTCCTGACAAGGATGAATAAGTCCTGAGTTTGCAACTTCTTTGGTTACCAGGCACATATTATCACCTTGTAACCACTCATAAATTTGCTTTTTACCGGATTATCATTTACATTTATTTCCCGTACCGGAAGCTGGAAAGTGAGAAAGTTGGGATAAGGGTAATAAAGTATAAAGAGGCCGAAATGTACACGCATATTTTACACCGCATATTGAAAAGCATGAAAAATATAACGGATGAATTATTTGATAATAAAACAGAGTAAGGGCAACATGCTAAAAAAACTTACAACCAAAGTGATAACCCGGATTTTTAATTAATTGATTAATGATTTATATTTGAATAATAATAGTAATTGAAGAATATGTGGAACTAAATAAAGTTATACTATACAGAATGACTCATATAGAGAATATTCCACATATTCTTCAATATGGCATTACACATAAAGACTCTCCAAATAAAAATCCTAATTATAAAAATATCGGAGACATAAGCCTCATTGATACCAGGAGTAAGAAAAAAGTAAACATCGACAATGGGGAATTTGACCCCAAGAATGGCATAATTTCTATTGCTTTAAGGGATTTTATTCCTTTCTATTTTGGAGTAAAAATGCCAATGCTTTATGTGGCTCAGCATGGAGGGAATTTTGTTGAGAGAGCTACTGCCTCTGTTGATATCATTTATCTGGGTTGTTCGTTGAGTAAGATAATTTCTGCCAAACTCAATTTTTACTTTTCAGATGGGCATGCGACAGATATGCTAACCTCATTTTATGACAAATCAAAAATTAATGAACTTGTTAACATTATTGATTGGGAGGCGGTAAAAACTTCATATTGGGGAGGAGATGAAAACTTAAACATCAAAAGGAAAAAGCAAGCTGAATTTTTAGTTTCTGGTGATTTATCACCAGATTTTATAATAGGTTTTGGATGTTTCAACGAAAAAGCTAAAGCCAAATTAATATCATTAGGAGTAGTTGAAGATAAAATTAAGGTTATTCCACAAGCGTACTATTAAAACTAAAGATTATGATAAAATATGTAACAGGAAATATCTTAGAAAGTAATGCAGCTGCATTAATCAACACTGTTAATACTGTTGGTGTAATGGGCAAAGGTATTGCACTACAATTTAAAAAAGCTTATCATAATAATTATAAAGCTTATGTTGAGGCATGTAAAAAAAATGAAATTGAAATAGGTAAGTTATTTATAATTAAAGATTCGAACCTTAGTTCGGGAGAAAAATACATTGTTAATTTTCCAACAAAGAAAGATTGGAGAAAACCATCTGAGTATAGTTTCATTGATGCAGGTTTAGATGACTTAATTCGTGTTTTAAAAGAATATAATATAAAAAGTATTGCGATACCTCCATTAGGCGCTGGAAATGGTGGATTAGAATGGGAAAAAGTGAAAAAAATTATTGAACATAAACTAAGTAATCTTGATGTTGAAATAATTGTTTTTGAACCAACTCAACACATAAAAGAACAATTAAAAAAAGAAAGAGTGAAATTAACTGATGCAAGGGCATTATTACTCTATGTATTATATGATTTAGTAAAGAACGGAGAATATGTTTCAGAATTTTCCAGTGAGAAAATCTGTTATTTCTTGCAAAGATTTGGAGCTAGAAAGTATTTTAATCTTGATTTTAAACCAAACTTTTATGGTCCGTATTCAGGTAAGGTGCGATTTTTATTAAATGTGTTAAATGGCAGCTATATAATGGGATATAGCGATATGAATAAAAAGCCATTTGAGCCTTTAACCTTAGTGTCAGATGGCTACGATGTGGTAAAAACTCATATCGAAAGTAATTCTGAATTGTATAGTATCGCTAAAAAGGCAATTGATTTTTTAACTGGTTTTTATTCGGATTTTGCACTTGAACTATTATCGTCAATTGATTTTATTACAACAAATCTGAACTCATTTGATAAAGAGATAATAAGTAAACAGTTGGAAAATTGGAGCGATAGAAAAAGAAGCTTGTTTTCAAATCCAAGATATATTGATATATCTGTAAGACAATTACAACAAGCTGATTTTGTATAAAAACACGATTGACCAATCTTAGATGGCTGACGGACTAAGACCGCCAGTGCACCTCTCACACATAGTCCAAGATTGTTGAAAAAACAAAACTGGTTCAAGGTTAAGCGATAGCGTTCCCTGGGCCTTTTGTTTTTAAGAATTAATCCGCCGGCCATGCATATCCGCTTCCTATGTGTCTCATCGCTCACTCTCCTCTCCAAAATTTGCTTTTTACCGAATTATCATTTACTTTTATTTCCCGTACCGGAAGCTGAAAATTGGGGAAAGATAGATAGAGAAATAAAGGTATAGGAACAGCCGAAATGTACAAGCATATTTTAAATCGTGAATTGAAAAGTATAAAAAATCCGGCAGATGAATTATTTGATATTAAAATAGATAAGGCGTGCTTTACATCCCGATATGGGATGTAAAGCACGCCTTTTAAATTGCTATATGAAAAATAAACAAAATACGTTTATATAATGTTTGTGTGTCATGTTTAAAAAGCAATAATGGATAAAGATAACTCACATATTGATATAGAGAATAATATTAAAGGCCTTCAATCAAACAATGATAAGATAAGAGAAAAGCATTTTAAGATTCTCCATCCATTAAGTGATTCGAATCCCGAATTATTGTATCCATATTGGGATATAATTACTGAAATGCTATATAAACCTGAAGTATCAAATAAATATTATGCGATTCATTTAATCGCCAAATTAATTAAGGTTGATTTTGACAATAGATTTAGTGAAATATTTAATTATTGGTTCACTGACCTTCTTAACTTTGAGAGTCCTGTAGTTTCCCTTCATGTCGCTGAAAAATCAGGTATGATTGCCAAAGCTAAACCTGATCTTGAAAAAAAAATTACATCGATATTGTTGAATATTGAAGAAACAAGTAAATGTCGACACATTGATTTGCAAAAAGCTTACGTACTTTCTGCATTTGATATTTATTTTGACAGCATATCTGGTAAAGGTTTCGATGGCGGACGTATCGACGCCGCCGTTGGCCGTGCCGCCGTCGTCGTGCAGTTGCACGCTCACCGTCGCAACGCCGCTGGAATTGGGCGCCAACGTGTAGGTCAGCGTACCCGTCGGATCGATCGCCGGCTGAACGGCGAACAACGCGTTATTGTTATTGGTGACAATGAAGTTCAGCGTCTGTCCCACGTCGCCGTTGCCGGGTCCCGGGCTGATACTCTGTCGCCCAGTTCACGCTGTGCGCGCCGCTGTCTTCATCGAACGTCGGATTGAGATCGTCCGCCACCGAAGTCGGCGAGAAACTCGGCGGCTGGTTCACGAACTGGACCGTGATCGCGAAACTCTGCACTGCCGAAACGTCGACGCCGCCGTTGGCCGTACCGCCGCTGTCGTGCAATTGCACGCTCACGTTAGCCGTGCCGCTGGCATTCGGCTCCAGCGTGTAGGTCAGGTTCCCGCTCGGTGAAATGGCGGGCGGGATCGCGAACAGCGCATTGTTGTCGTTGGAGACGATGAAGTCGAGCGACTGGGAGTTCTCGTTTGCCGGCCCCGCCTTGATCGACGTCGCCCACCCGTTTACCGAGTGCGGCCCGGTTCCTTCGTACGCCGTCTGATCCGCGCCCTTCGTGAAGCTTGGCGCGTCGTTGACCGGCGTGACGGTGATCGTGAACGTTTAGATGGCCGACGTATCGACGCCGCCATTGGCCGTGCCGCCGTTGTCGTGCAGTACGACGCGTCACGTTGCGCCGCGCCGTTGGCGTTGGGCGCGGGCGTGTAGGTCAAGTCGCCCGTGGCGGGATCGATCGCCGGCTGAGTGGAAAACAACGCCGCAGTTGTCGCTGAACTGACGATGGAAGTTCAGCACCTGGCTCGCTCTCGTTGGCCGGTCGCCCGTGCTGATATTCGTCGCCCAGCCGGCGTAACCGTTTGCGCGCCGGCGTCTTCAGTTGACCGTCTGGTCGGCGCCGGCGGTGAAGCTGGGCAGCTTCGTTGACCGGATTGACGGTAATCGTGAAGGTCTGCGGCGCCGAAGTGTCGACGCCGCCGTTGGCCGTGCCGCCGTCGTCGTGCAGCACGACGGTGACGTGCGCGACGCCGATTGGCGTTGGCCGCGGGCGTGTACAGTCAAAGTCGCCCGTGAGCGGATCGATCGCCGGCTGCGACGGAGAACAAGGCGGTGTTGTCGTTGGCTGACCTGGAAATCCAGCGTCTGGCGCGCTTCGTTGGCCGCGCCCGGGCTGATGTCCGTCGCCCAGTCGGAGATGGTCTGGGCCCGGCGTCTTCGATCGACGGTCTGGTCGCCGCCGCGCGGTGAAGCTGGGCGCGTCGTTGACGAAGTTGACGGTGATCGTGAACGTTTGCGGCGCCGACGTGTCGACGCCGCCGTTGGCCGTGCCGCCGTCGTCGTGCAGCATGCACCGTGACGTGCGCCGACGCCGATCGCGTTCGGCGGCCAGCGTGTAGGTCAAGTCGCCGGTGGCACGGATCGATGGCCGGCTGCAGCGGAGAACAGCGCGGGGTTGTCGGAGCTGACCTGGAAGTTCAGCGTCTGGCTCGGCTTCGTTGGCCGGCCCGCCGGCTGATGTTCGTCGCCCAGCCGGCCGACGTTGCGTCGCCGGCGTCTTCGTTGACCGTCTGGTCGGCGCCGGCGGTGAAGCTCGGCGCGTCGTTCACGAATTGACGGTAATCGTGAAGGTTTGCGACGCCGACGTATCGACGCCGCCGTTGGCCGTGCCGCCGTCGTCGTGCAATATGCACGCGTGACGTGCGCGACGCCGCTGGCGTTGGCCGCGGGCGTGTACGTCAAGTCGCCCGTCGTCGGATCGATGGCGGGCGCCGGCGAACAGCGAGGAATTGTCGGTAGAGACGATGAAATCCAGCTTCTGACCCGCTTCGTTCGGCCGGCCCGGGCTGATCGCGGTCGCCCAGCCGGTGACGGATTGGGCTCCGGTGTCTTCGTTGACGGTCTGATCGGCGCCGGCCGTGAAGCTGGGCGCGTGATTGATCTGAATGACGGTGATCGTGAACGATCGACGGCCGAAACGTCGATGCCGCCGTCATCCGTGCCGCCGTGATCCTGCAGTATGACGTTGACGTGCGCCACGCCAAAGGCCAGCGGCGCCAGCGTGTAGGTCAACGTGCCCGTGCCCGGGTCGATGGCCGGCGGCACGATGAACAGCGCCGCGTTGTCCGTGGTGACGACGAAATTCAAGCCTTGCCCGTTCTCGCTTGTCGGGCCCGCGCTGATGTTCGAAGCCCAACCGGCGACCGTATTCAAGCCGGAATCTTCGGAAACGGTCTGATCCGCGCCGCGCGAAGCTGGGGGCGACGTTAACGGCCGGAGACAGCTTCCATAAGAAGGCGCTGGCGTCGCCGCTCTGGCCGATCTCGAAGGCGGGCGTTCCCGAAGGGTGGAAATTACCCGTCCCGCTCAGAGAGCCGGCGGCGTAAACCGGCCCCCCCGCCCCCGCTGCGATGGCATTGACCTGGTCGCCGTCGTCGTCCGGGGCAATCGAGGCCGAGAGAAAGCTGCCGCCGCCGGAGAGGTCCATCACATAGGCGTCTGCGGTGCCGTTGGAACTCGTTTGGCTGCTCGTGCCGGCAGCGCTGGGATCGAAGTCCGCCGTGCCATTGAACGATCCGGCGGCGTGTACGTTCCCCGAAGAGTCGACCGCCACGCCATTCAGCTTGAAGCTTGTCGTCGCATCCCAGGCGTCGGCCCAGACGAAGGCGCCCGTGTCGTCCAGTTCGACAAGATAGGCCGTGCCGGGCAAAGCAACAGCGCCGCCGAAGGTCGACGTGCCGCTGAAACTGCCCGCCGCATAGACGTTTCCGGAGGCGTCGGTCGCCAGCGCCGTTCCGGCGCTGGCGGTCGTGGCGACCAGCGCTTGCGACCAGACGTAGTCGCCGCTGCCATTCAGCGCCAGCAGGAAGGCCGTGCTCGCCGGCGCCGGGGCGCCGGTCAGCGTGTGACTTGTGAACTGGTCCTGTACGAATGTCGCGAAGCCGGTGAACGACCCGGTGACGACGACGTTGCCGGAAGCGTCGACCGCCACGGCGGCGCCGGCGTCGTCCAAGCTCCCCGCCAAAATCTTTGACCCAGACGAATTTGCCGTTGGCATCGAGTTTCGAGATGAAAGCGTCGTCGCCGCCGCCGCTCGTCAGCGTCTCCGCCGTCGTGCCGCCCGGGTTGAAATTCGCGACGCCGGAAAAGCCGCCCGTCGTGTAAACGTTGGAGGAGCCGTCGAGCGCCAATCCGCCGATGGATGACACGGCGCCGGAAACCAACTCGCGCACCCATGCGAACTTGCCCTGACCGTCGAGTTTCAGGACGTAAGGGTTTTGCGCGTAGTCCGACGTGATGGAGTAAGCTCCGCTGCCCGGATCAAAGTCGACTCCCCCGGAAAACATGCCCAGCGCATATACGTTCCCGTTGGAATCGACTTTCAGGCTGGAAAGCACCTGGCTGTTGTTGACGGGAATGGCTTCGGCCCACAGCAGCGCACCGGCGGCGGTGTATTTGGCGATGAAGGCCGCATTGGAACCTGTAACATCGTATGTGCCGGCGCCTGGGTCAAAATCGGCCGTGCCGTTGAGAATGCCGCCGTAGTAGACGTTGCCCGCCGGGTCGGTCGCCACGGCTTCGGCCTGGGTACCGGCGACGGTTGTG
Organism: uncultured Bacteroidales bacterium; assembly: GCA_963748095.1. Lineage (GTDB taxonomy): Bacteria > Bacteroidota > Bacteroidia > Bacteroidales > UBA10428 > CAVVIO01. Next base: position 22,127 of record CAVVIO010000023.1, on the reverse strand, counting down.
GCCGCCAGCGCGAAGCCAAAGCTCGGGACGGCCCCGATCAGCCCCGCGTCTTCAACGTCGTTGGCTTGAGCGATGACGGGGATTACATCGGTCATGCCCGCGGCGTTGACATCGCTGTCGAGCGAGCGGTTCGCGCCGACGTGTTCGGTTGTGAAGGAACTGAACCCCTGGGGCGTTTGAAACTTGACGTAATAATTGTTTCCGCTGCCAACTCCGATGAAGCGATAGCGGCCGTTCGAGTCGGTGGAAGTCGCGGCCACGAGCACGTCATCGCCGTTGCCCGCCGTCGTGTCGGCCGTCTCGTACAGCAGGACGGCCACGCCCGGCAGCGCAGGTTCATACGCATTGTGCAAGCCGTCGCCGTTGCGATCGTTGAAGACCTGGCCGCTGATGGACGCTTGAGTCAGCTTCAACAAGAAACCTTGATCGCCTCCTCCCGCGATGTAATGCGTGCCCGGACCTGGATCGAAATCGACGGTAAAGCTGAAGCTGCCGGCGAGGAAAATGTCGTTAGAACTGTTCACGGCGATGCTGTTGCCTTCGTCGTCGTCGGTCGATCCGAAGGCCTTGGCCCAAGTCGTATTGCCTTGGGCGTCGAGCTGCCAAAGATAGGCGTCCAGCCATCCGGCGGAGGTGACGTTTATTGGCGACTTGCCCCAGTTGAAATCGGCCGTGCCCTGGAACGATCCAGTAACGTAGGCGTTGCCGGCCGAGTCGACGGCAATGCTCGAGGCAGTTGCGCCGCTGGTGGACTCGTGCATCTGGCGGACCCACGAAAACCGTCCTGCCGAATCGACCTTCTGCACGAATACGTCTTTGGTCGAGAAATTACTGGATGTGAGATTATCGACGCCGGCAAGCGTCGGATCGAGATCGGCCGTGGCGGAAAATACGCCCGTCGTGTAGACGTTGCCCGCCGAATCAACGGCGACGCTCATGCCCTCGCTGCTCCCAAGGTTGTTCGGATCGTCCGAGGCGCCGGCCCAGATAAAGTTGCCGGAAGAATCCAACTTCAGCAGGAATTCGCTGCCGAAGATGGAACCGTCCCGAAAGTCCGTGCCCGGTCCCGGATCGAGATCGACGCCGTTGGAAAACACGTCGCCCGCAAACTTCCCTGTTACATAGACGTTGCCCGAGCCGTCGACTGCAACGCCGCGGGCTTCGTCTTGGCCGGTTCCGCCAATCTGCTTGGCCCAGAGGAAATTACCGCTGGGGTCGTATTTGGCCACCAGCGCGTCGGTGCCGCCTGCAGATGTAAGCAGCGGTCCTCCGCCGGGGTTTACCGTCGAATAGAAGGCGCCGGCCAGATAGGCATTGCCGGCGGCATCAACGGCAAGCCCATAGTCGACATTGCTGGACCCTGTTCCGGCCCAGTTGGTCGCCCATTCGAAAGAACCGGTCGGGCTGAGTTTGGCCAGAAACCCCGAATCAGGCCCGCTCCCATTAGACAACACGGTCGTTCCGAAGGTCGCCGTACCGTAGAAGCCTCCCGAGATGTAGACATCGCCGGCCGCATCCAGGGCGATTTGCGAATTGGACTGGACGGCGCCCGTACGCGTAAACGTCGTGAACCACTGTAAGTTGCCGGACGAGTCGTATTTGGCGACGGTGTCGTTGGCGCCAATCACATACGAGTTGCCCGCGGCATCGGTCGCCACCCCTTGATCTTGAGTAAACCATTCGGTTCCCGGCAACACGTAACTGAAATCGGCCGAAAGCATGCGACGCTGCTCGAGCGGCTCTACGCCCAACCACCTTTCGACGCCCAAGGGCGACCGCCGAGAGGCTCGCGAATGAGAGGATGCGGACGAAGCGAACAGCGAGGCGCAAGCCGCCGCGCGCGACTCGCTCGAGAAGAGCGTTTCATGAGATCGACCTGTCGTGCTTAGACGAGAAACCAGACGGTACGCAGCCAGCCGCTCTTCGCTGTTCCGGCGTTCGGCATAGCTGGGGGAAAATTCCTCGCCGTCGAAATCGCCCCCGCCGCGATCTCGCCGCGAAGCGAAGCTGAACGACTTCAGCTCGCACGTCGGGCGGCAACCTCGAATGAGGGTCGCGGGTTCGCAAAAACGACCGGACGGATCAGCAAGCCCCCGCTGCTGATTCGAACGCCACTAAAACTCAAAGCTACAGGCTTGTCAACAGATTACCCGCCAGAAAATCGAGCAAATCCATGGGCATTCTTTCTGCACAATTGCCAGCCCTCGTTGGTGCGCCAAAGCGATGCTGCGAACTGTCGAGACGACAAGTGCACGCTCACTCGCAATAGTCACTCGCAATAGACTGACGCCAGCGAGGATCAATGCGCGAGCGCTGTGCACCGCGGCTCGGCGGAGAATCAGCGCGTGAGATGAACGCGCCGCGCAAAGCACGACTGCCGGACCGACATGACGCGAGTTAAAGCGCAATTGCAAAAAATGTCTCGACAACTCCGCCGAGCGTAAGGGCCGCCGAGCGTAAGGGCCGCCGAGCGTAAGGGCGACGAGCGTAAGGGCGACGAGGCTAGCTCTCGGCGTGACGGTTGAGCGGCAGAGACTCTGCCAAAATGCGCAGGACGATGACAGCCGTCGCGGGGGCGACCGCCTGCCTCCGCCGATAAGCCGACCGGCGCCAGCGCGCCGGCGGTATCTCACAGGCATCTAATTGAACCGCGAGAAATGAAGCAGGGCCGTAGGGTCTACAACGGCAGCCGGCGGCGCCTGCCCGGTTCAGGCCAGTTTCTGGGAGCAAGCGACCGTGATATTCGACGACGGGAGATCACTATAAACTGCTAACAAAAAACGACTTACGACACAGCAGTCGCCCTGATTTCTTTTTTTACCCGAATTGCCTGGAAGTTCCTTGACGAGTCGCCCCAGCGTCAATAGGCTATTATGGCCCATTTCGATACTGTTCTTGCGCTTCATTTGTTTTGTTTATTCAGTCCATGGCGGTTCAACTCAAAGGCTTGAAGGTGTTTTGCGATGTCGTTCGCCAGCGCAGCTTTTCACGCGCTGCTGACGAAAACGGCATTTCGCAATCAGGGGCGAGCCAGCTCGTGCAGCAATTAGAAGAAGGACTGGGCGTCAAGTTGATCGATCGCTCGAAACGCCCGTTCGTACTGACCCCCGAAGGGGAGGTGTACTACGATGGCTGCCGCGAGGTCGTCGAGCGATATTTTGCCGTCGAGGACCGCGTGCGAACGTTGCACCAGGAAGTAGCGGGGCGCGTCAGGGTGGCGTCGATCTATTCGGTCGGCCTGCACCACATGAACCGCTACTTGCAGGAATTCCTCTCTCAGCACCCGAAGGCCAACGTGCGGCTGGAGTATTTGCATCCGGACCGCGTGTACCAAAGCGTTGAGGACGACGTCGCGGATCTCGGGCTGGTGAGTTATCCGAAGAGTTCCCGGAGCATCAAGGCGATCGAGTGGCGCCAAGAGCCGATGGTGCTCGTGTGCGCTCCCAGCCATCCGTTCGCGGCCAGGCGCACGATCTGCCTGGCGGAGCTGGACGGCCAGAAGATGGTCGGTTTCGACAGTGAATTGACGATTCGCGGCGAGATCGATCGCGTGCTTCATCTGCACGGCGCCGAGGCGCGGGTGGTGATGGAGTTCGACAACATTGAAACGCTCAAGCGAGCGATTGAAATCGATGCGGGGGTCGGTTTGCTGCCCGAACCGACCGTAGTCCGCGAGGTCCACACAGGCACGCTGGCGGCCGTGCGTCTGGAAAGCGACGAGTTGGTCCGGCCGTTGGGAATCATCCATCGCCGGGGCAAGGAGCTCAATGTCACTGTGCAGCGGTTCATCGAACTGCTGCAGCGCGAGGCGCGGAAGAGTTTTCCGCGTCTGGAAGACGCTTTGGCGTCGACGCCGGCGCCGGCGTCGAAACCTGCCTTGGTTTCGTCGGCGGCCGAAAGCGAATCGAACCACAACGAAAACGGTTGTGTCCTGGCCGGAGATTCGCCGGCCCATGTCAATGGAAACGGACGGTAAATGAACATGCAACAGCACCAGCACAGCCCGGGGCTGCCCGCCGCGACGGCCTTTACGACCCGGCAAATGAACACGATGCCTGCGGCGTCGGATTCGTCGTAAATCTGCGCGGAGAGCAAAGCCACGCGATCGTGCAATCGCGGCTTGGAGATCCTCGTCAACCTCACCCATCGCGGCGCCTGCGGCTGCGACCCGCTGACGGGCGACGGCGCCGGCATCTTGACCCAGATTCCTCACGAGTTCTTCCAGGCCGTTGGTCGCGAGTTGGGCTTCGAGTTGCCGGCGGCCGGCGACTACGGCATTGGCAGCGTGTTCTTGCCGCCCGATCCGAGCCGAGCGCGAATTCTGCGAGCAGCAATTCGAAAGCTTCATCGCCGCCGAAGGCCAGCGGCTGCTGGGCTGGCGCGACGTGCCGATCGACAACGAGCACATCGGCCATACGGCGCGCGACGTCGAGCCGGTCATTCGCCAGATCTTCATCGCCCGCGGCGACCAGACGCCGCGCCGACATGTTCGAGCGGAAGCTGTACGTCATCCGCAAGCTGCTCGAAGCGCGTCGTGCGCGAAGAGCGATCTGACGCAGCGCAAGTACTTCTACGTTCCGAGCCTGTCGTCGCGGACCATCGTCTACAAGGGCCTGCTGCTGGCCGACCAGGTCGAGCCGTTCTATCCCGGACCTGGGCGACGAGCGGTTCGATCGCGCCCTGGCCCTGGTGCATCAGCGTTTCAGCACCAACACCTTTCCCACCTGGGACCTGGCGCAGCCGTTCCGCTACCTGGCGCACAACGGCGAAATCAACACGCTGCGCGGCAACATCAACTGGATGCACGCCCGCGAGCAGCATGCTCGCCAGCGAGATGTTCGGCGACGACATGAAGAAGATTCTGCCGATCATCGCACGCCGGGCGCCAGCGATTCGGCGATGCTTCGACAACGTGCTCGAGATGCTGGTCATGACCGGCCGGTCGCTGCCGCACGCGATGATGATGATGATTCCCGAAGCCGTGGGCAGAGCCACGAGAGCATGTCGGACGAGCAAGCAGGCGTTCTACGAATACCACGCCTGCCTGATGGAGCCGTGGGACGGCCCGGCCTCGATCGCCTTCACCGACGGCACGGTCATCGGCGCCGTGCTCGACCGCAACGGCCTGCGGCCCGTCGCGCTACTAGGTCACCAAGGACGACCTGGTCATGATGGCCTCCGAAGTCGGCGTGCTTGACATTCCGCCCGAAGAGAGTCGAATCGAAGGGCCGCTTGCAGCCCGGGCCGCATGTTCCTGGTCGACACGGCAGGGCCGCATCATCGCCGACGAGGAGATCAAGACAAGGCATCGCCTCGCGCAGCCCGTACCGCCAGTGGCTCGAGACCAGCACCTGGCTCGCGTCTCGAGGCGATCTGCCGACGGCCAGCGCGAGGTCGCCGATCGAGCGGCCGCTCGACGAGTCGCTGCGCAGCGGCAGCAGGCCGTTCGGCTACACGCTGGAAGACCTGCGAATCATGATGGCGCCGATGGCGACCAACGGCCAGGAGCCGATCGGCTCGATGGGCAACGACACGCCGCTGGCGGTGCTCTCCGACCAGCCGCAGCTGCTCTACAACTACTTCAAGCAGCTGTTCGCCCAGGTGACCAATCCGCCGCATCGACGCCGATCCGCGAAGAGATCGTGACGTCGCTGATCACCACGATCGGCCCCGAAGGCAACCTGCTGGACGAGACGCCCGAGCAATGCCGGCAGCTGCGGCTCGAACAGCCGATTCTGACCAACGACGAGCTGGCCAGGATCAAGGCGGTCGATCAGCCGGCGATTGCAAGAGCCGCACGCTCAGCATGCTGTTCCCGCGCGGCCGAAGGCGCCGAGGGCATGGAGACGGCGCTGGACGAGCTGCGCGCAGAGGCCGTCGCAGGCCATCGCCGACGGCGTGACGCTGCTGATCCTCTCCGACCGCGGCGTGAACGCCGAGCACGGCGCCGATCCCGGCCTGCTGGCCACCGGCGGCGTGCATCATCACCTGATCCGCGAAGAGCACGCGCACGCGCTGCGGCCTGGTCGTCGAGACCGGCGAGGCGCGCGAGGTGCATCACTTCGCGCTGCTCATCGGCTACGGCGCCGGCGCGGTCAATCCGTACCTGGCCTTCGAGACGCTGCAGCCAGATGCAGCGACGAAGGCTATCTGCCGGCCGACATCGACGCGGCGAGACGCTGGACGAACAACTACATCAAGGCGATCGGCAAGGGCTGCTCAAGGTCATGTCCAAGATGGGCATCTCCACGCTGCAGAGCTACCGGGCGCGCAGATCTTCGAGGCCGTCGGCCTGAACAGCGAGGTCGTCGACGAGTACTTCACCTGGACCGCCAGCGCGCATCGAGGGCGTCGGGCTCGACGACGATCGCCGAGGAAGCGCTCGCGCCGGCACCAGCGCGGCGTATCCCGACGCGGACGTGCCGAGCGACCTGGAGCTGCGACGTCGGCGGCCAGTACCACTGGCGCCGCGACGGCGAGCGCCACCTGTTCAACCCGGAGACCGATCGCCAAGCTGCAGCACGCCGCGCGGCTCAACAGCGTCGACGACTTCAAGCGAGTTCTCGCCAGGTCGATCAACGACCAGGAGCGCGCAACTGCTGCACGCTGCGCGGCCTGCTCGAGTTCAAGCCGGGCAAGCGCGATCCCGCTCGACGAGGTCGAGCCGGCCGAGCGAGATCGTCAAGCGCTTCGGCACCGGCGCCATGTCGCTTCGGCTCCATCAGCAAGGAAGCGCACGAAACGCTGGCCATCGCCATGAACCGCATCGGCGGCAAGAGCAACACCGGCGAAGGCGGCGAAGACCCGGAGCGCTTCAAGCCGGATGCCGAACGGCGACTCGCGACGCGCAGCGCCATCAAGCAGGTGGCCTCCGGCCGCTTCGGCGTGACCAGCGACTACCTGGTCAACGCCGACGAGCTGCAGATCAAGATGGCCCAGGGCGCCAAGCCCGGCGAAGGCGGCCAGCTGCCCGGCCACAAGGTCGACCGAGAGATCGCCACGCATCCGCTACTCGCACGCCCGGCGTCGGCCTGATCTCGCCGCCGCCGCACCACGACATCTACTCGATCGAGGACCTGGCGCAGCTGATCCACGACCTGAAGAACGCCAACCCCGACGCGCGGATCAGCGTCAAGCTGGTCTCCGAGGTCGGCGTGGGCACGGTCGCGGCCGGCGTGGCCAAGGCGCAAGCGCCGACGTCATCCTGATCAGCGGCTACGACGGCGGCACCGGCGCCTCGCCGCTGACCTCGATCAAGCACGCCGGCCTGCCCTGGGAGCTCGGCCTCGCCGAGACGCACCAGACGCTGGTGCTGAACGACCTGCGCAGCCGCATCGTCGTGCAGACCGACGGCCAGCTCAAGACCGGCCGCGACGTGGCCATCGCCGCGCTGCTGGGCGCCGAGGAGTTCGGCTTCGCCACCGCGCCGCTGATCGACGCTCGGCTGCATCATGATGCGCAAGTGCCACCTCAACACCTGCCCGGTCGGCATCGCCACGCAGGACCCCGAGCTGCGCAAGAAGTTCGCCGGCAAGCCCGAGCACGTGGTCAACTACTTCTTCATGGTCGCCGAAGAGCTGCGCGAGATCATGGCCGCAGCTCGGCTTCCGCACGATCAACGAAATGGTCGGCCGCGTCGACATGCTCGAGCACGCGCGCAGGCGATCGAGCACTGGAAGGCGCGACGGGCTCGACCTCTCGGCCATGCTGCACAAGCCGCGAAGCCGCCGCGATCGCGTAGGCCTGCTGCTGCGAGACCGCAGGACCACGGCCTCGACAGCAGTCGCTCGACATGACCAGCTGCTCGAGCTGTGCAAGCCGGCGCTGGAACGACGGCGAGCCGGTCGAGATCGAACTGCCGATCCGCAACGTCAACCGCACGGTCGGCACGATGCTGTCGCAGCGAGATCACGCGCCGCTGCGGCCGCGAAGGGCTGCCGGACGACACGATCCAGCTCAACTTCCACGGCATCGGCCGGCCAGAGCTTCGGGGCCTTCGGCGCCACGGGCGTCACGCTGCGAGCTGGAAGGCGACGCCAACGACTACTGCGGCAAGGGGCTCTCGGGCGGCAAGCTGATCGTCTATCCGCCGCGCGAGAGCGACCTTCGTGGCCGAGGAGAACATCATCATCGGCAACGTCGTGCTCTACGGCGCCACCGGCGGCGAGGTCGTATCTCCGCGGCATGGCGGGCGAGCGCTTCTGCGTGCGCAACAGCGGCGCCACGGCCGTGGTCGAAGGCGTCGGCGATCACGGCTGCGAATACATGACCGGCGGCCGGTGGTCGATCCTCGGGCAGACCGGCCGCAACTTCGCCGCCGGCATGAGCGGCGGCATCGCCTATGTGCTCGACGAGCACGGCACGTTCGCCGAATCTCGTGCAACCTGGAGATGGTCGATCTCGAGCGATCTCAGCGATCCGGACGACCAGCGAGCGGTGCTCGAGCTGATCGCGCAAGCACATCGAGTACACCGGCAGCGCTCGCGGCCGCGACGTGCTCGACAACTGGGACGCAGTTGATCGGCAAGTTCGTGAAGGTCATGCCGCGAGACTACAAGCGGGCCTTGGCCGAGCTGCAAGCAGAAGAAGCAGCAAGTCGAGGTGCATCGGCGGGTGAATCGCAGGAGATGGCCAATGGGTGATGTCCGCGGTTTCATGAAGTACGGCCGCAAGCATCCACGACAACGAGCCGGTCGCAGAGCGGCTCAAGCACTACAACGAGTTCACTCAGATCCTTGCCGGAAGAGGAAGTCCGCACGGCAGGGCGCGCGCTGCATGGACTGCGGCATGCCGTTCTGCCACACCGGCTGCCCGCTCGGCAACATCATTCCCGACTGGAACGACCTGGTCTATCGCGGCCACTGGCGCGAGGCGCTCGACCGGCTGCACGCGACGAACAACTTTCCCGGAGTTCACCGGCCGCGTCTGCCCGGCGCCGTGCGAAGCGGCCTGCGTGCTGGGCATCAACGAGACCCGGTCACGATCAAGCAGATCGAGATGACGATCGTCGACCGCGGCTTCGAGGAAGGCTGGATCGAGCCCGAGCCGCCGCAAGCGCGCACCGGCAAGAAGGTCGCCGTCGTCGGCTCCGGGCCGGCCGGCCTGGCCGCCGCGCAGCAGCTCAACCGCGCCGGCCACCAGGTCACCGTCTTCGAGCGCGCCGACCGGCTCGGCGGCCTGCTGATGTACGGCATTCCCGACTTCAAGCTGCGAGAAGTCGCCGTGTCTGGCGGCGCATCAAGCTGCTGGAAGCGGAAGGCGTCGAGTTCCGCTGCAACGCCAACGTCGGCGTCAACGTGCCGGTCGACGCAACTGCGCGAGGAATACGACGCCTTGTTGCTGGCGGGCGGCTCCACGCAGGCCGCGCGACCTGCCGATTCCCGGCCGCGATCTCAAGGGCGTCCATTTCGCCATGGAGTTCCTGCCGCAGCAGAACAAGCGCAACCAGGGCGACGAAGTTCCCGAGGAGGTCTCGATTCCGGCCGAAGGCAAGCACGTCATCGTGATCGGCGGCGGCGACACCGGCAGCGACTGCACCGGCACGTCCAACCGGCAGGGCGCCGCCAGCGTGACGCAGTTCGAGCTGCTGCCGATGCCGCCCGATCTCGGCAGTTTCCCGCGCCGGCACAGCGTCCGGACCACACGCCGTGGCCCTACTGGACGATGATGCTCCGCACCAGCTCCTCGCACGAGGAAGGCTGCGACCGACACTGGAGCATTTTGACCAAGGAATTCCGCGGCGACGACGAAGGCAACGTGCAGAGCCTGGTGACCGTGACCATCGAGTGGTACAAGGACGAAACCGGCCGGCAGACGTTCCGCGAAGTCGAAGGCACGACCAAGGAATGGCCTTGCCAGTTGGCGCTGTTGGCGATGGGCTTCTTGGGACCCGAGAAGCGAGGCGCGATCGAAGAACTCGGCCTGGCGCTCGACCCTCGCGGCAACGTCAAGTGCGATGCGAATTACGCGTCGAGCGTTGATGGCGTCTTCGCCGCCGGCGACATGCGTCGCGGTCAGTCGTTGGTGGTCTGGGCCATTCACGAAGGCCGCGAGGCGGCTCGAGCCGTCGACAAGTACTTGTCGGGCGTCAGTTGCCTGCCCAGCGCAAGCGCCGGCGAGTTTGTAGCGAAATAAGCGCTCGACGCGCTATCGCCCGTCAACGGAACAGGCGCGTTCCGCGCCGTCCGCCCGAAAAGGCGTTCGTCGTACAGCTTCGCAATCCAACTCAAACACGCTCGGGGGTTTCATGCGAGAGTCTGCGCTGGCGTCGTTGTTTTGTGCCTGCATGTTGTTGATCATGCAGGCTTCCGTCGGCATCGCATCGGAACAGGCCCGGCGTCCTAACGTCCTGTTCATCGCCGTGGACGATTTGCGTCCGGAATTGTACTGCTACGGCAAGCGCCATATCCATTCGCCCCATATCGATCGCTTGGCCGACGCCGGAGTTCTGTTCGAGCGGGCCTACTGCATGGTCCCCACCTGCGGCGCGTCGAGGGCCAGCTTGCTGACCGGCATCCGGCCCGCCCGCAAACGATTCGTCAACTGGCTGGCGTGGGCGGAGAAAGATGCTCCCGGCGCGACGACGTTCAACACGCAATTCAGAACGAACGGCTATACCACGATTTCTCTGGGCAAGGTCTTCCATCACCCGGAGGATAATGCCGCAGGCTGGTCGGAACCGGCATGGCGACCGAAGAACGTCCCCTGGTATCGCCGACCAGAGAATCACGAACTGCATGCCAGGCTGCAGCAGCAAGGGAAAGGCAAGCGAGGGCCGGCCTGGGAATCGGCCGACGTGCCGGACGACGCCTACGCCGACGGCGTGCTTGCCCAGCGAGCCATTGCCGAGTTGCGACGCCTGAAAGGGAAAGAGGCGCCGTTCTTTTTGGCCGTCGGCTTCTTCAAACCGCACCTGCCGTTCGTCGCGCCGAAGAAGTACTGGGACATGTACGACCGCGACGCGATCCAGCTTCCCGACAACTACTTCGTTCCCAAAGACGCTCCCCAAGAATCGATCCACGCCTCCGGCGAGTTGCGAGCCTACGCCGGCATCCCGGCCAAAGGGCCGGTATCGGATGAAACGGCGCGCAGTCTGATTCACGGCTATTATGCCTGCGTCAGTTACACGGATGCTCAAATCGGCAAGCTGTTGGCTGAGCTCGACCGGCTGGAGTTGGCCGACAATACGATCGTCGTCTTGTGGGGCGACCACGGCTGGAACCTGGGCGAGCACACGCTGTGGTGCAAACATTCCTGCTACGAGACTTCGATGCAGATCCCGCTGATCGTGCGGGCGCCGGGAATCAAGGGCGGTCAGCGCAGATCGGCGCTGATCGAATCGATCGATCTCTACCCGACGCTTTGCGAACTGGCGGCTCTGCCGCTGCCGGCGCACCTGCAGGGCCGCAGCTTTGCCGCGCTGTTGAGCAATCCCGACGCGCCGTGGAAGTCGGCCGTGGTAGGTCGTTACAGAAACGGAGACACGATCCGAACCGACGCCTTCCGCTACACCGAGTACGCCGGCGCCAAGGGCAAACCGACGAGTCGCATGCTGTACGATCACGCCGACGATCCGCGTGAGAACGTCAACGTCGCGGCGGTTCGCAAAGACGCCGCCGCCGAGCTTGCCGAACAATTGCACGCCACTATGGGTCGCGACCGAGACTGATACGTCGCCCCCTTACTCTTCTTCCTATGCTGAATAGAACTCATCGCTCGAGACGAGCGAGATTTCCATTTGTTGCGGCGTCAGCCCGGCTTGCAGTTGCGACAGCCAATAGGCGGCGCCGCCGGGATCGGCCGGACGCCCCAAGTAGGCCTCGTAAGAGGCTTGAACGACGTCCGACAGGTACTCGGTCGAAGTCAGGAACCCGCTAACGACCGTCGAGCGCGAGACGCCAGAATCTAACAGACCTTTCCAGTAGGCCGCTTCGCCCAGGCTCGGCGTCCGGTTCAGGAGATCGCTGTAGAGATTGTAGACGAAACCCGCGTTCGAACCGTGCGCAAGAAATACTCGTTCGACGACAAAATGACGAGTTGAATCTGCGTCGAGGTCGTTCCTGCGCTCATGGCGTTAAGGAACGCGTTCAGGCCCGAAGGGTCGGCGGCTCGGGCAAGATAGTCCTCGTAGAAGCCGTTGATCAGATTCGTGCGGGCTTCGGTCGAGTTGACGAAGGCCGCGGCGACCGAGTTGCGGCTGGCGCCTCCGGCGAGCTGATTGACCCAGTACATGATCTCGCCGTCGCTCGTCGCCCCCGCCGCCCGGTCGAGCGTGTCGACGTACAGATTGCTGACGAAGCGGTAATTCAGGCTGACCAGCGTGACCGTGGCCGACTTCAGGCTGGTACTGACGCCGTCGTTGGCGACGAAGGTAAAGCTGTCGCTCCCCTCGAAGCCGGCGTTAGGCGTATACGTGAAGGAGCCGTCAGCATTCAGCGTCAGCACGCCGTTTGCAGGGCCGCTCACCAGTACGGCGTTGAACACTGCGCCGCTGGCGCCGGTGGTTCCGGCGAGCACGCCCGGCGCCGACACGTTCAAGGGCGTACCGGCCTGGAAGGCGTAATTGTGATCGGTCACGATCGGCCGAGCCGTCGGCAGCGGAGAGCCCCACAGCTCGTTGCCCACCGTGCCGTTGTTGGCCGCCATGAACAACGTGTCGCCGGCGATCGTCAGGTTCTGCGGACTCGAACTTGGTGCGCCGGGGTAAATGTCGGTGACCAGCGTCGTGCCCGCCGCCGTGCCGTCGCTCTGCCAGAACTCGACTCCATGCGTGCCATCGTTGGCCGTAAAGAACAGCGTGCCGTTGCCGTTGATCAGGTTGGCAGGCGTCGAACTCGGCAACCCCGGATTGATGTCCAATACCATCACCGTGCCGGCCGTCGTGCCGTCGCTCTTCCATAATTCCGTGCCGTTGACGCCGTCGTTGGCACGGAAGAAAAGAATGCCGTCGACGTTCGTCAAGTCGGCCGGGTTGGAACTGGCGCCGGCGGACGTTGTGTTAATGTCTTTGACCATCACCGTACCGGCCGCGGTCCCGTTGCTCATCCAAAGTTCGTTGCCGTGCACGCCGTCGTTGGCGGAGAAGAAGACCACGCCGCCCACATTGGTCAGGTCCGTGGGATTGGCGCTGCTGGCGCCGGCGAACACGTCGGAGACCATCGCCGTGCCAAGCGTCGTGCCATCGCTCGTCCAGAGCTCTCTGCCGTGCGTGCCATCGTCGGCCGAGAAGTAGAGCGTCCCGTCGACGTTCGTCAGATCAAGCGGGTTGGCGCTGCCGCCCGCCGGATGGATGTTGATCAGCAAGTGCGTGCTGGCCAGCGTGCCGGTGGTGACGTACAACTCGCGGCCCGTTGTTCCTACGTTGGCGGTGAAGAATACCGTGCCGTTGACATTGGTCAGGCTGGCCGGGTTGGCCGGGCCGCCCACGCTCGGCTGCAGATCGCTGATCATCACGGTTCCGCCCGGCGTGCCATCGCTCTTCCAAACCTGCAAATTGTGCGTGCCATCGTTGGCCGTGAAATAGAGCGTGCCGTTCACGTCCGTGAGATTGGTCGGATAGAAACCGCCGCCGCTTTCGTTGATGTCGGTAACCATGGTCGTATTGGCCGTCGTTCCGTCGGTCCGCCATAGTTGCACGCCGTGCACCCCGTCCGTCGCGGCGAAATAAACGTAAGCGCCTGATGCCGTAAGGTCGGTCGGGTTGGAGTTGTTGGCGACGTTGCTGACGCCGTCGAAATGCGTTCCGGGGTAGATATCGTCGACCAATACGGTCGCGCTCCCGTCGCTGCGCCATAGCTCATTGCCGTGCGCGGTCGGGCCATCGTTGGCTGCAAACAGCAGGTTTCCGTTCAAGGAGGCCGTTTGAGAAGGATTCGAACTAGGTGCGCCAGGATAAATGTCCATCAGCAGCGTGGCGGCCAGCAGACGCCGGCTTTCGAGCTCCTCGAATCCAATGCCCTTCAAGCCAAACCCCAGGGCATGTCGACGGCGACGCCGAAGTCGCGAAGCTCGTTTAGAACGCTTAAGGGACGTCAAAGAACCGACAGGCAAATTCAGCGGCATCGTGGTGGTTCCTGATTATCAGGTCCTGGCAGTTGCGCCCCTTCCGAAGCGGAGCGTCAAACGGCGACGACGGACCTCGGCGGCCGCGCACACAGGCTCAAAGCGGTCACACTCCCCCCAGACGCTCGCGATGATCCGGAGATATGCCGCGAGATCCGCTGGCCGGATAGGTTGACCAACTTCAAAGGTCCGACTCCCTCGGTCCGACGCTTTCGAGGATAAGCTCTTCCAACCTATCCAAGCAAGAGTCGTGCCGCCGCAAAACGCCCCGCCTTTTTCTACGCAGGCGACGGGCTCTGGTTTGCGAAACTGTGCTCTCCAGCGCACGACAGGTCCGTTCCTGACACACACGGCACGACTTGCGCCTGCGTGTACAAGGAGCAGGCCAAAAGATAAAATCATAGGCATCTGTGGTGCAGAACTGATCAGCCGATCAAAAAAACAAACCACGCAATGTCGATCGCCTTTAGACCCGATACTCACGGCGCGGCCATTAGCCGCAAACGATTCCTGCAAATCGGCTGTTCCGGCGCTCTAGGTTTACCGTTCGGCCAAGGGCTCTCGCTGCCCGGCTTGCAGTCGACATGTCTGGCGGCGACGGCTGCTGCAACGCGTCGCGGCAAGGCCAAGGCCTGCATCATCTTGTATTGCTGGGGCGGCATGAGTCATCTCGACACATGGGATCCGAAGCCGGAAGCCCCCAGCGAAGTGCGCGGCGAATTTTCGCCGATCTCAACCGCGACGCCAGGCATTCAAATCAGCGAATACCTGCCGGGTTTGGCGCGGCACACGGAAAAGCTGGCCATCGTCCGCTCGATCCATCACGACGACGCGGCGCACGGCCGGGGAATGTATTGGAACATCACCGGGCACCGTCCGCCGCGAGCCGGAAACATTCCGCCCGAGCCGAGCGATTGGCCTTCGCTGCCCGCCATGATCTCGAGACTACATTCCGCTCCGCGCGGCGCGCCGGCCGCCGTTCGGCTGCCCTACCCGATGGTCGACAATAACACGCTGCAGGCGGGCGAATACGGCGGCTGGCTGGGCGTCCAATACGACCCGATCGTCATTCGCACGCCCAGCGGCGAACCGTACGGCGGGGTGTCGAGAACGCTTGGCTCCGAGGCGTTGAAGCTCGAGGACGTCGACGGCGCCAGGCTGTCGTCACGAGGCCGGTTGCTGGATGCCTTGGAGAAGCCGGTTGGGCAGCCGGCCGATTTCGAGAATTACAGCCATTTCCGCAGCCTCGCCCGAGACATCCTGTGCGGTTCGGCCGTGAAGAACGCCTACAATCTGGACACTGAAGACCCCAAGGTTCGCGATTCTTACGGCAACCACCTGGGCGGTCAAAGCATGCTGTTGGCCAGGCGCCTGACGGAAGCCGGCGTGCCGGTGGTTCAGGTCTGCTGTGCGGCGGGCGATCTCAACGGCGGCGCCGGAGACATGTGGGACACGCACGGCGACAACTTCAACCGCCTCAAGTCCCGCTTGCTGCCGGTCTTCGACCGCGGCGTTTCGGCCCTGCTGCAAGATCTTGCCGATCGGGGAACGCTCGACGAGACGCTGGTCGTCATGCTCACCGACTTTGGCCGCACGCCACGCATCAACGGCGCCGCCGGTCGCGACCATTATCCGAACGTCTATTCGGTTGTCCTGGCCGGGGGCGGCATTCGCGGCGGCCAGGTCTACGGCAGCAGCGACGGCCAAGGCGCCTTTCCCAGAACTCAGCCCTGCGGACCGCCGGACGTCCACGCCACCGTTTTCCAGGCGTTGGGCATTTCTCCCCTGCGCCGAGATTCGAGACATGCTGGGCCGGCCGTTTCCAGTCAGCGACGGCGAAGTCCTACCGCTTTGCTGATGCGAATGCGTCGCCCTTGCGGCGGGCGCCCCGCGTTCACTTCTGGGGCTGCTTTGGCTCTGCACTCGGCGGCGGTTCAGTCGGCGACTCGTCCAAGACGATCTCGTCCGCGGGGATCCAGACGACCTGGCCGTCCCGCCAAACGGCGACGGGATTACCCGCCCGCTTGTGCTGCAACACCGCTTCGCGGACCGCTTTCGTCAGCGCGGCGTCGATCGCACGACCGTCTTCAAATAACGCGTCTATGTCTTGATTCTGAACCATTCCTGCTCGTCTCTCACATATCTATCCATTCTACCGCGCCCAGCGGCGACAAGCTTCGGTTTTGCTTCCGCAGAGTTATCGTAAAACCGCCAGACCCGAGCCAATGGCTGGTAAAGATCGAAAAAATTGCGTATTCCAGCAACATATCGCCGCCTCACGATTTCGTCGGGTACACTGTGTCCCCCCATTTTCACCCGTTCTTTGACGCGAGCAATCGCATGGTCTGCGCTTGGCAACCAGAGGAATAGAACAGCAAATCGGTATCCTTCGCAGTTAAGCCGTTCAATCCAAGGAGCAAAGCTTCGGCTGGCGAGCGTGCTCTCGAATGCAAAGCTCGCCTTTTGTCTGGCTAGTTCTTTCACGCGGCAGCAGCATCGTTCGCCCGGCTTGCATCGCCGCCCGTTCAGGGTGAAACGCGGAGATCCCTTGAGCGATGACGTCGGCATTGACGAACTCGTCGACCTGAAGGGCGTCCCTCAACAGCAAGGGCGCGGTTGTGGACTTACCGGCCCCGTTAGGACCGCCGATCAGCACAATCAAGGGCGACGAGTCGGCCATTTCTCAAGAGCCTGCACCAGGAGACGCCAAGTCCACGTATTAACGCCTTTGCCCCTGCTCCACAGACGCTCGCTTACCCCGGCAGCCGATCTTGCAGCGCCTGGACCGTCATCTCTTCTTCGCGCAGTGCGTTCATGGCGACCACCGCGGCCTCGGCGGCGGGATCGTGGTGATGCAGGGCACGCCGTGCTGAGACGGCGGCCGCGCGGATACGGCCCTCGTCGGTGCGGGCGCCTTTGCCGCTGGGCGTGTTCATGACCAGCGTCACTTCGCCGTCGATCAGGTAGTCGAGCAGGTTGGGATGCCCTTCCTGGAGCTTCTTGACCTGCTTGACCTCGATGCCCGCTTCGCTGCAGCAGCCGGGCGGTGCCTTCGGTGGCCAGCAGATTCGAAGCCGAGATTGGCCAGCTCGCGGGCCAGGTCGACGACGTGCCCCTTGTGCCGCGCCGGCCACGCTGATGAACATCGTTGCCGCTTTCGGGCAGCACGACGCCGGCGGCCAACTGGCTCTTGGCAAACGCGATCGAGAATCGCTCGCTGACTCCCATCACCTCGCCGGTGCGAACGCATCTCGGGCCCGAGCACGATGTCGACGCCGGCGAACTTGCGGAACGGGAACACGCTCTCCTTGACCGACACATGAGCCGGAATCGGCTCGCTCGGTGACAGCCCAGCTCTGCCAGCGATACGCCGGCCATCACCTTGGCGGCGATCTTGGCCACCGGCATGCCGGTCGCCTTCGAGACGAACGGCACCGTGCGGCTGGCGCGCGGATTGACTTCCAGCACATAGACGTTCGGTCGTCCGTCTTCTTTCTTGACCGCGAACTGGATGTTCATCAGCCCAACGACTTTCAGCTCGCGTGGCCAGCGCGTTCGGTGGCGTCGCGGATCTCGCTGCACCACCGGCCCGGGCAGGCTGTAGGGCGGAATCGCACAGGCCGAGTCGCCCGAGTGGACGCCCGCCTCTTCGATGTGCTCCATCATGCCCGCCACGACGACGTCGCTCGCCGTCGCTGATGGCGTCGACGTCGACTTCGGTCGCGTCTTCCAGGAAGCGGTCGATCAGCACCGGCTGGCCCTGGGCGACGATGAACGCCTCGGCCACGAAACGTTCGAGCTGCGCCTGGTCGTAGCAGATCTCCATCGCCCGGCCGCCGAGCACGAAGCTGGGCCGCACCAGCGCCGGAAAGCCGATCTTCGCCGCCTCGCGCTCGGGCCTGCGTCCATGGTGCGGGCGATGCCGTTGGCCGGCTGCTTGAGATCCGAGCTTGTTCGAGCAGCTGCTGGAACTTCTCGCGGTCTTCGGCGTCTTCGATCGTGTCGACGCTGGTGCCGATGATCGGCACGCCGGCCGTCGCCAGCGCCCGGGCCAGATTCAGCGGCGTCTGGCCGCCGAACTGCACGATCACGCCATCCGGCTGCACGCGGTCGCAGATGTTCAGCACGTCCTCGGTCGTCAGCGGCTCGAAGAACAGCAGATCGCTGGTGTCGTAGTCGGTGCTGACCGTCTCCGGGTTCGAGTTGACCATGATCGACTCGATGCCCATCTCGCGCAGCGCGAAGCTGGCGTGGCAGCAGCAGTAGTCGAACTCGATGCCCTGGCCGATGCGGTTCGGGCCCGCCGCCGAGAATCATGATCCGCTTGCTTGCCTGGCTGGCTTGGGCGGCGTTTCGTCTTCGTCTTCGTAGGTCGAGTAGTAATACGGCGTGTAGGCTTCGAACTCGGCGGCGCAGGTATCGACCGACTTGAACGTCGCCACGATGCCCGCGCTGCTTGCGATCGCTGCGCACGTCCATTTCGGTGCGAATTCCAAAGCGTGGCCAGCTGCCGATCGGAGAAGCCGAACTGCTTGGCCTGCTGAGCAGGTCGTCGCTCGACGGTCGCCAGCCGCTCGACTGACGCGCAGTGTCTCTTCCAGCTCGACGATCTCGTGTCAGATTGGTCGAGGAACCAGCGGATCGATCGCCGTCAGTTCGTGGATCTCGTCGATCGTCATGCCGGCCTTGATCGCATAGCGCAGATACCAGACGCGTCGTCGTTGGGCGTGGCCAGCTTGGCGCGAATCTCATCGCGAGCTCGGTTGCTGCGGCCGTACCCCAGAGATCTTTGCCGTCGCAACCGAAGCCGAAGCTGCCCACTTCCAGCCCGCGCAGCGCCTTCTGGAACGACTCCTTGAACGTGCGGCCGATCGCCATCGTCTCGCCCACGCTCTTCATCTGCGTGGTCAGTGTGGCATCGGCCTCGGGGAACTTCTCGAAGGCAAAACGGGGAATCTTGGTGACGACATAGTCGATCGTCGGCTCGAAACAGGCCTGCGTCTCGCGCGTGATGTCGTTGGGCAGCTCGTGCAGCCGATAGCCGACCGCCAGCTTGGCGGCGATCTTGGCGATCGGAAAGCCGGTCGCCTTCGATGCCAGCGCGCTGGAGCGGCTGACGCGCGGATTCATCTCGATCACGACCATCCGCCCGGTCTGCGGATGGATGGCGAACTGGATGTTCGAGCCGCCCGTCTCGACGCCGATCTCGCGAATCACGGCCAGCGAGGCGTCGCGCATCCGCTGGTATTCCTTGTCGGTCAGCGTCTGTGCCGGGGCGACGGTGATCGAGTCGCCCGTGTGCACGCCCATCGGATCGAAGTTCTCGATCGAGCAGATGATCACGACGTTGTCGTCGACGTCGCGCATCACCTCCATCTCGTATTCTTTCCAGCCGAGGACCGATTCTTCGAGCAAGCACCTCGGTGATCGGGCGACTGATCCAGCCCGCGGCGCACCAGCTGTGTCGAACTCCTCGCGGTTGTAGGCGATCGCCGAACCGCTGCCGCCCAGCGTGAAGCTGGGGCGCACGACGCACGGCAGACCGATTTCCTGCACCACCTGCGCGGGCTTCGTCCATGCGTGTGCACCGTCTCGCCGCGGCAGACTTCCAGGCCGATCTTCTCCATGGCCTGCTTGAACTGGTCGCGCTCCTCGGCCTTGGCGATCACCTCGGCGTCGGCGCCGATCATCTCGACGCCGTACTTCTCCAGCACCCCGTGCCGCGCCAGATCCATGGCCAGGTTCAAGCCCGGTCTGGCCGCCCAGTGTCGGCAGCAGCGCGTCGGGACGCTCCGCCTCGATGACCTTGGCCACCATTTCCCAGGTCAGCGGCTCGATGTAAGTCCGGTCGGCCGTGCTCGGGATCGGTCATGATCGTGGCCGGGTTCGAGTTGACCAGCACGACCTCGTAGCCTTCTTCACGCAAGGCTTTGCAGGCCTGCGTGCCCGAATAGTCGAACTCGCAGGCCTGTCCGATGACGATCGGGCCCGATCCGATGAGCAGTATTTTCTGGATGTCGTCGCGTCGCGGCACTGTGCCAATTTCCCTTCGCACGTTCCCAGTTGTTTACGGCGGCCGCTGCGTGTCGAAGCCTTGAAAGGCGCCCTAAAAGACGCTCCTCGCTGGTCAACGCCCAACGAAGCCTTCGGGACCGGCGTAAAATCCCTCAAAGTTACCACGAGCATCGCCCGCTCTCAAGGCGCCCCGCGGGGCAGGCGGAGCCTTTCGGTTTCTCAATGAGGATGGGAGCGACAGGGGCAAATCTCAGCGCGCCCCAGACCGAACTCATTCTGGGATTTTGCCAAGGCTCAGCCCCGATTCACCCGCGCCGGCTCTCAAAACGCCCCGCCAGACGTTTCCTGCGAAACAGAATTGCCGCGTTTCACCATTGGGGACATTTCGCCGAAAAGAACGCGACCTGGCCGCTGCCTGGGCCGGAACGGAAAGGCCGAGTAGTATGGGCGGTATGCCCGATGCTGTCGCCTCCGCACCGCCCCCCCGAAGAGAAAGCCTCGCCGGCTACGCCGTATGGGCCTTGGCCGCCGTGGTCGCCATTGTCAGCGCTCGGGACAATGCCGGGGGCTGGAACGACGGCAGCCGCCTGGCCACGGTGGAGTGCCTGGTCGATTACCACACGCTGGCCGTCGACGACTCGATCTTCGTCAAAGTCCCGCCGCTTGACCCGGAATTCAAACGCCCCTTTCCCTATCGCCTGGACGATCCAAACGCCTGGCTTGAGGGGACGAAAGACAAGATCCTCGTCGACGGGCATTATTACTCCCACCGTTCGCCTCTGCCTGCCGTACTGTTGGCGGGCTGGTATTTCGTTTGGCAGCAGATTACGGGCTCCACGGCCAAGGAGCATTGCGACCAATTCTGCTACTGGATGAACCTTGGTTCGGCCGGATTCTCCTACGTGCTGGCCGTGGTCTGCACCTTCTACCTGGGCGGAACGCTGCGGCTGCCTCTCGCCCGCCGCTTGGCGCTGACGGCCAGTCTGGCGTGGGCCACCGTGGCGATCGCCTACGTCGGCCAGGTCAACGATCACATCATGTTACTGGCGGTCGCCGCGGCGCTGACGTTGAATCTCGCCCATTTGGCAGCGGACAGCGAGCAATCTGCCGAGGAGTCCGCAAAACACAATGCGAGAGCAGCAGCCGCCGAAACGAACCTGGCTGCAAATTGCGCTGGCCGGCGGACTGGGCGGACTGGCCTACACGATCGACCAGGGCGCCGGCCCCCCGTTGTTGCTGGCTGCGGGTTTGATCGTCGCGCACCGCAGCCGTTGGCGCCTGGGCGCGCTGGCCGTTTTCGCCGCGGCGGCGTTGCCGTGGATGGCGGTCCATCATGCCCTCAACTATGCCATCGGCGGCACGTTCAAGCCGGTCGGCTCGATGCCCGAGTACTTTGACTGGCCCGGCACTCCCTTCCACGCCCAGAATATGACCGGCATTTGGAACCATCCCACGCCGGCGGATTTCGTGCGTTACGCCCTGGGGTTGCTGTTCGAGCCGGCATGGGGCTTCTTCTGGCACAACCTGCCGCTGCTGTTGACCCTCTCGGGCTTCTTTGCGCTTGGCGCCGCCGCCCGGCCGAATGGCCGGAACTGCTCGGGTTTTCAGCCTGGGCCGTTGCGACCTGGCTGCTGTACGCGGCGCTGTCAGTCAACCATTCCGGCGATTGCTGCTCGGTGCGGTGGTTCACCCCGCTGTTGGCCGCCGGGTTTTATTTGCTGGCCGTGCTGCTGCGCGACGATGCGCGTTATAACTCAGGTTTCCTGGCTCTGACTGCGATAGGCTGCGCCCAGGGCGCCTATATGTGGGCGGCAGGCCCCTGGCACGAGCCCGCGGCGCCGCAGTTCAGAATGCTGCAATTGGCCGGCGCCGCCAGTTGGATCGCGTGGCTGATCTGGGCGACCGTGGCGGGCGCAGGCTACGGCTCGTCAGCGTCGCAGCGTCTTGGGCCTCAACGGCCAGGGCCGCGACCGACGCGAAAACAAGCCAAGCGATAAGTCCGATAGATCATCGACAAACGGAAACGCAACCCGTTTAATCTCAATGAGCGA
>CAVVIO010000022.1:0-61727 GCA_963748095.1 uncultured Bacteroidales bacterium | reverse complement strand
CAATAATAAGAGGAACTCTGAGCCACTTCTTAAAAATGAAGGTCCAGGATATTTTTAAATGCTTATCAACGTCAATGTCTTTTTTCATTCTTGTTATCACTTCTTCAACAAGCAATGGCTCTTCAACCTTTTCCAACACTTCCCGGCATTTGTCTTCATAACCTTTACTGATTAACCATCGTGGCGTTTCAGGAAGGAATATCATACCTACAAACATTATCAAAGCAGGAATAACTCCAACATAGAACATTGGTCTCCAGCATGATGTAAATGTCGGATCATTGTCTGGTACTGCAAAAGCCGAATCGCTTAGGTAGGAAACCATAATACCTATTGTAATAAGTAACTGAAACATTGATACCAGGGTTCCACGTGATTTTGTCGGTGAAATTTCAGCAATGTAAAGAGGCACGGCAAAGGATGAGACGCCAATTGCAATACCCAGGAAGAGGCGGGCAAATACCAGCATCATTGCGCTTGAAGAGGCTCCTGACCATACAGCGCCAATAGCAAAAATAACAGCTGATGCAAGAATGACTTTTTTTCTTCCGAGAATATCGGCGATTCTGCCACTAAACATGGCTCCTATGACTGCACCTACCAAACCGGCTGTGGTAATTATTTCTACCCAATTATCTTGAATTCCAAACGTTTTTTGAAAAAACGGAATTGCCCCTGAAATTACGCCTGTATCGAAACCAAATAATAAGCCCCCGGTTGCTGCCACCGTAGCAATTACAGCTACAAGGGCTTTGTTTTGTTTGTTATTGGTAGTTGTCATAATCAGAATAATTAGTTAAAATATTAATCAGCTTCTAAAGTACAAATATTATCAGATTTTTCTGTTCAATCATTATAAGAAAAAATTTCTAACAAATTAATGAACCTGAAATATTGTAATTATAAAGCTGATTAATAATTATCTGATTTGACTACAAATATTGATTGATAATCGCTTCGAAAAGTTCCTGTTTACCGCTGATTTGTTTTGGTTCTCCGTTTTTGACAGCCAGTTTATGCAGGTCTTCTAGCGTAAGCTTACCTTCTTCAAATGCTTTGCCATCACCTTTATCAAACGAAGCATATCTGTCTTTGCGTAGCTTATTGAGATCCGATTTTTCAAGTACATCTGCTGTAATAAGCAGTGCCCTGGCAAAAGTATCCATACCAGCTATGTGAGCAATAAAGATATCATCCAAATCGGTTGAATTTCTACGGGTCTTGGCGTCAAAGTTAATTCCTCCGGTAGTAAAACCACCAGCTTCTAATATCACCAGTAATGCTTCTACCGTTTCATAAACATTAACCGGAAATTGATCTGTATCCCATCCGTTCTGATAATCACCGCGGTTGGCATCAATACTACCGAATAAACCTGCATTTGCAGCCATTTGTAGTTCATGCTGGAAAGTATGTCCTGCAAGTGTGGCATGGTTTACTTCGATATTCAGTTTGAAATCTCCTGCCAACCCGTACTTGTTCAGAAATCCGATCACTGTAGCAGTATCAAAATCATACTGATGTTTGGTAGGTTCCATAGGTTTGGGCTCAATCAAAAATGTTCCTTTGAATCCCTGCTTACGTGCATAATCTTTTGCGGTATGCAAGAAGCGGGCCATGTGGTCAAGTTCCCTTTTCGTGTCGGTATTAAGTAATGACATATAACCTTCACGACCGCCCCAAAAAACATAATTTTCACCTCCCAGTGCGATGGTTGCGTCCAGGGCATTTTTTATCTGTGTTGATGCATAGGCAATAACCTGGAAATCGGGATTGGTAGCGGCACCATTCATATAGCGTGGATTAGAGAATAAATTGGCAGTACCCCACAACAATTTTACACCCGATGCTTTTTGTTTTTCTTTTGCATATTCCACCATGGTTTGCACACGTTTTTCCGATTCGGCAATAGATCCTCCTTCAGCAACGAGGTCGAAATCGTGAAAACAATAAAAGTGTATGCCCATTTTGGTCATAAATTCGAATGCAGCATCCATTTTATCTTTGGCAGCCTGAATGGGATCATTGCTTACCATCCAGGGAAACTCTTTTGTTCCGGGGCCAAATGGATCTCCACCAGTACCACACAGTGTATGCCAGTAAGCCATGGCAAACCGGAAATGGTCCTTCATGGATTTTCCAAGCACTTTTTTATTCTCATCATAGAACTTATAAGCTAACGGGTTTTTCGATTCCCGGCCTTCATACTTTACTTTCCCGATACCCGGGAAAAATTCTTTGTTTCCGATTAAAACATCCATTGTATTAATTTTTTAATTTACAACTTTAAAATATAATTTATTTATTAATTTAATTCACTGTAAAAGGCATTATCTGCCGGTTTAGCAAATTATATATTTATTATTTTATTTAATTGAGTATTCCAGTTATGGTATGCTTGTAGATATAAATCGTGTTTTGTTTCATCGGGATATACCGTTTTTATTATGTGAAGATTTTCAAACGCTTCCTTAAAGTTACTGAAAATTCCTGCACCGATACCCGATCCGAGAGCAGCGCCCTGAGATCCGTCAGTATCATAAAGTTCGATGGTTGCCCCGCTGGTATTTGCCAGGGTTTCACTAAAAACAGGGCTTAACATCATATTGGCATATCCTGCACGGATGATATTCGCTTCAATTCCTATTTTCTGCATGATGTCTAAACCGTATTTAAACGAGAAAACAATTCCTTCCTGGGCGGCCCTCATTATATGGCCTGTATTATGAATATTAAAATTAATATTCGAAAATACAGCTCCCGGATTTTTATTTCCCAATACCCGTTCGGCGCCATTTCCAAAAGGCAGGATAGTAAGCCCTTCCGATCCGACAGGTACTTTGGCAGCAAGATCATTCATTTCGTCGTAGGATAGGTTTTCAGTAACATTTCTCTTTAACCATGAATTTAAAATACCTGTGCCATTAATGCAAAGCAATACCCCTAACCGGTTTTGTTCACCATGATTAACATGCGCAAATGTATTCACCCTTGATTGCGGATCGTATTTTACTACGTCACTTACTCCATAAACAACTCCGGATGTTCCGGCTGTAGCAGCTATTTCTCCGGGATTAAGTACATTCAGTGAAAAGGCATTGTTCGGCTGGTCGCCCGCCCTGTAAGAAACCTTTGTACCCGGATTCAATCCAAGCTCAGTTGCAGCATCTCCGGTAACTTCACCCTGAATAGAAAAGGTGGGTTTTGTTTCCGGAAGGAGTGAGGGATCAAAACCATAAAGATCCATCAGCTGGGATGAAATTTTATTCCGCTTGAAATCCCAGAAGATTCCCTCTGACAATCCACTTACAGTAGTGTTAATTTCTCCGGTAAGCCGCATGGCAATGTAATCGCCGGGAAGCATAATTTTATAAATCTTTTTATAAATTTCCGGTTCATTGTCTTTTACCCATTTTAATTTTGATGCGGTAAAGTTTCCCGGAGAATTTAACAGGGAATCAAGGCATTGTTCTCCCCCCAGATCGGCAAAAGCCTTATTTCCGGTTTCAACCGCCCTGCTGTCGCACCAGATAATGGATGGGCGTAAAGGTTTCATTGCGGAATCTACCAGCACCAGACCGTGCATTTGGTATGAAATGCCAATGCTTTTAATATCTTTTTTATCTACT
This sequence comes from uncultured Bacteroidales bacterium, assembly GCA_963748095.1. Lineage (GTDB taxonomy): Bacteria > Bacteroidota > Bacteroidia > Bacteroidales > UBA10428 > CAVVIO01. Next base: position 58,098 of record CAVVIO010000022.1, on the reverse strand, counting down.
TTAGCCTGACTGAGTACATCATTCAGTGCCAGCTTTAAATATTTCCACCACATCTCAGGGTCCTGTTCCGCCCACTCAGGATTACTTGCAATGATTTGCATTTCCTGCCTGGGTTGAAAGGAAGACGCCACACATCTTCTGGAATCAGCGTCCATCAAGCTGACTTTAATCGAAGATGAACCGATATCAAATCCTAGTAAATACAATTTTTTAATTTTTAGTTTATAAATTATGTTATATATATAATTTTCGATTAAATCAGACCACAAAACCTGTATGATCCTTCTTCAAAATATCATATTTTTCTTCGTTAAAAATGTACAGGCGGGCCGGTTTATGATTAACACCGGTTTGACGCTCATTCAACGGAATGATATATCCCAGTCTGTTAATTCTTTTCCTGAAATTCCGGTTATCGAGTTGAAAGCCGAGAATTACTTCATAAATATTCTGTAATTGGTTAAGGCTAAATTTTTTAGGCAATAGTTCGAAACAGAGAGGTTCGGTGAGAAACTCCTTGCGAAGGGTTTCGAGTCCTTCGTTTACTATAGTATTATGGTCGAACATCAGGTGTGGTAAATTGTTGACCGGATGCCAAAAGGCATTCTCAGATATATTCGGGTTGCTTTTACCTGTCGGATTCAACTTAACCAGGGAATAGAAAGCAATAGTGATAACACGGTCCACTTCCATACCACTGGTTTCTTTTAACCATGTCAGTTCCTCAGAAGGGTTTAATCTGGCAGGATTGTCAAACAGACCGAATTGCTTTAAAAATATATCTTTTACTCCGGTAAGTTCCATCAATATCCGTTTGGCGGATAGATGAAGCAGTTCATGCCTGAGAATAAGGTCTCCGGGTAATTTAATTAATTCACCGTTATTTTCGGAAATTGCATTTTTCTGGTGAACGAGCAAAACTTTTAATTCGCCGTTATCGAATCCGAAAATAACACAGTCGACAGATATATATGGATTACGGGCAACCTGCATATTACATACCAATAATGTCTCAAATGTATAATAAAATCCTTTAATATCAAACTAAACGTACAATTTACGTTTACTTTTTATAAATATATTTTTAAAATGACAGTTGTGGCGGGTTGTGTGCATATTAATTTATGAAAATTCTGATAATGACATAATTGAATAAAATCGAATTGCTCATCAAAAACCAATTAAAAAAATACAGAAAACGGACAGGCTAAATGGATGTTACTTAGATTTTGTCTTTTCACCCTCTAATTTTTCAATATATTTTGTCAGTTCCTCATTTTTATTTTTGAGGTCTTCCAGTTTCTGATTCAGCAATTCTTCACGGGTTGCAGCTTCTTCAGCAATTGTAATCAGCTCATCTTCACGGCGGGCAGCTTCTTCCTGGGTTGCCTGCATTTCTTCCAGGTTCTGACGCATTTCTTCTTCCTGGGCCGACATTTCTTCTGCCTGCATTTTAAACTGTTCAATCATTTTAGTCAGGCGGCTGTTTGCTTTCATTGAATTTAAAATGCTTGCAAGATTTTCAGCTGCCTTTTCGAGAAATAATACTTTATAACCTTTAAGTTTGTTGAAAGAAGCCAACTCAATTACACCCAAAACATTTTCATCCAGACTTAGCGGCACCAGTACTATGAATTTGGGTCTTGCTTCACCTAAGCCGGAATTTATATGCAGATAATTTTCAGAATAATTTGTCAGTTCAAGAGTTCTTCTCTCTTTAATACATATTCCCACCTGACCTTCACCCGGCAAGAACTTTTTTTTAGCATTTTCCTTGACCAGACCAAAACTTCCGGTCATCACGAGGTGGATATCCGCTTCATTTTCATCATTGATCATAAAGATACATCCTATACTTGCATCCAGGTAATCCACAAGAAATGTAATTACCTGCTGCGATAGTTTGTCGATAGAATCTTTATTTTTACTGACAAGTTCAGAGAACTTATTTAATCCCTGGTTATACCACTTCAGGTCTTTATCTTCCTTTTCCCTGATTTTAATTTCCTGTTTCTGAATAAGTATTTCATCCCGTTGTTTTTGAAGTTCATTTTCACCGGCGTTCAGTTCATTTTTAAGTTTCTCCTGTTCGTTTTTTATCCGTTTTTCGCGGTCATGGAATAAATAGTAAGCAACATAACCAATAACAAGAAAAAATAATGTAATGAACCACCAGGTTTTCCATATCGGTGGGGATACTATTACTTTCACAGCAATTCCGTTCTTTGTCCAAACATCGTCTGCATTTGCAGCTATCACCTTGAATGTATAATGCTTGTATGGAAGGCTGGTATAGGATGCGAATCTCCTGTTACCGGCATCTATCCAGTTATCATCAAAACCTTCGAGCATGTATTTATAACGGTTATGTTCGGGGTCGGCGTAATGCAATGCAGAAAAATAAATGGTAAAATTATTTTGCTTCGCATCCAAATGTATTTCATTAACCTCTGAAATGCTTTTTTTAATAGGGGAGTCATCTCCCGGGAAAACCGATTCATTTTTAATTTTTAAATCGCTTAGAATAATTTTTGGCGGAACTGAATCCAGTTTTACTTTCTCAGGAAAAAAACTGTTAAAGCCATATTGTCCTCCAAAAAGCATTTCTCCCGTCTGACTTTCAAAATAAGACCCACCGTTAAATTCATTACTTTGAAGACCGTCCTGTGTTGTGAATTGCTTGATGTATCCGCTTTGAGGATTAAATTTTATTATTCCGTTATTTGAACTTAACCACAGGGTTTTTGATTCATCTTCCAATATGCCATAAATAACAGCTGTAGCTAATTCTTTATGTTGGTCGAAATGTTCGAATTCACCTGTTTCTTTGTTAAAGTGGTTTAATCCGCTTCCATAAGTCCCAATCCACAGTGATTCATCATCATCTTCGTAAATCGTAAGGATTTCATTATTATTAATACTTTTCGGATTTCCTGGATCGTGTGAATAATGAATAAATCCATCGGTTTGTGGATTGTACAAGTTGATACCCTCATCGGTAGCTACCCAAATATTTCCCGATCTGTCGCCATAAATAGAATATGCTGTAAGATTGCTCAGACTGTTAGGATTATCCGCCTCGGGTTTGTAATGTTTTATATTACCTGTTGAGGCATTTAATTTATCCAGGCCATTATCCGTACCTATCCAAAGCATATCTTCCTTATCAAAATAAAGTGAATAAATCCTGTTGCTGGCCAGGGAATTAGAATCATTTTCATGATGCATAAAATGTTCAACTCTGACCGGATTCCTGTTTTCATCCATAAAAACACGGTTCAATCCTGCATCGTCGGTTCCGAACCAGAAAACGCCTTCCGGATGTTCTTTCACCACTCTTACCTTATTACTCGTAAGACTTAAATCATTTCCGGGCTGGAACATCAACCTTTTACTTACATTATTTTTACGGTCGAGCCTGTGAACCCCATCACCTTTTGAGCAAATCCATAGAACATTTTTTGCATCCTCGTATATTCCATGTATGTTTCTGTATATCAGTTTTTCTTTTGTATATGGGACGTAATCGTAAAGTGTAAATTTTTCTTTATTGGGATTGTATTTATCCAACCCGTTTGTTCCCACCCAGATGATTCCCGAGTTATCCATATAAGTGGAAAGTACTTCATTATTACTCAGACTGTAGGGATTATTCGGTTCGAACTGATAATTGACAAACTCCTGCTGATTTTCAGGAAGAATACTTAATCCGATACCACTTGTCCCAACCCATAAATTATTATTTTTATCGAGTAGTAATGTTGTAGCACTATATTGGGATAACTCATTCCCAACCATCAGGTTATAATTGTAGTGTTTAAAAGTACGGTTTATTATGTCAAACTTATCCAGTCCGTTTTCTGTTCCTACCCATAGTACATGGTTGCCGGCGAGTAACAATGATTTGACATTGTTATTTACCAGCGATGACAAATTGTTATCATGAAAATAGGTAGTAAAAGTTTTCTTTTTAGTATCGAAATAATTTAATCCGTTTTCTGTTCCGATCCATAAGTTACCATTTTTATCCGGTACAATACATTTCACATAATCATTGCTTAAACTATTGGAATTGCCATTAGATGATCTGTAAACCTGAAAATGGTAATTGCTTTTATCCAGTTTGTTCAGGCCTTTATCTGTTCCTATCCACAAGGTGTGATCGGGTGTTTCAATGATTGAATTTATCTGGAGTCCGCTAATACAACCTAAGCAGGAGTCATTTGGTAAATATTGTGTGAAACGATCAAGGCCTTTATCGTATTTATTTAACCCCAGGTTGGTACCGATCCATAAATTTCCTTCATGATCTTCATATAAACTGTAAATCCGGGGACTGCTGATACTGTTTCCATTATTTTTATCGGGTTTATAAACGGTAAATGTATACCCGTCGTACTTATTAAGTCCGTCTTCCGTACCAAACCACATTAATCCTTTTGAATCCTGAAGAATACAATTTGCCGAACTTTGAGAGAGTCCGTCGTTTATCGAAATGTTTTCAAATTTAATATGAGAGGTTTCCTGTGAAAATATACTTGTTACGGAAAAATAAAACAAGTATGGAAGGATGTGTTTAATCCTGATAGTTTTTAAAAAAGTTTTAGTCATTGGTGTCTATGAAAAAAAAGTATACCATCTAAAGGTAAATTATAAGTTTCAAAATTCAAAAATTCTGATGTTTTTTTAAAGAAACTATCTGAAATAAATATGCATGCACTTATGAATGATTCATTACTATTGCATATAGTGATGACATAGAAAATTACTAGATTATTCTGATTTGGGAAGGCTGAATGTAAATGTGCTTCCTTTTCCAAGAACACTTTCAGCCTGGAGTTTTCCCCCGTTCTTTTTAATAAATTCCTGGCAAATAATAAGTCCTAAACCTGTACCCGCTTCCCCTGAAGTTCCGGCAGTGGAATAATATGAATCGATCCTGAATAGTTTTTCGAGACTATCTTCATTAATTCCAACGCCATTATCGGTTATAGCAATTTTAATTTTCCCATCTGTTTCAGTCGTGGTAATCTCTATAATTCCATTATTATTGGTGAATTTAATAGCATTACTGACCAGGTTTCTGATCACTGTATGGATCATATTTTCATCGGCAAAAACATATTTGAATTCCTTGACATGATTTTCCAGGCGGATCCTTTTTTTATCGGCACTGATTTTATGTAATTTAAATACCGATTGCACAATTTTTGAAATATCGATCTTTTTCGGAACAAACTTTATCTTATCAGTCTGTGTTCTGGCCCACTGTAATAAATTCTCCAGTAAATTATATGCCGATTCGGATGACATGTTGATTAATTCGATAAGTCCAAGTTTCTGCTGATCATCCATATCCTTGAAATCGTTTACCAGCATTTCGGAAAAACCGATAATAGCATGGAACGGATTTTTCAGGTCGTGTGCAATAATAGAAAAGAATTTGTCTTTTGTAAGGTTTAGTCGCTCAAGTTCTCCGTTCATCTTCAGCAGGTTTTCGGCTTGTGACTGCAATTCTTCCGATTGTTGCTGAATTTCTTCCTGCCTTTCTTCCAGCAGTACATTTGTTTCCTGCAATATTTCAGACTTTTTTCTTAATTCTTTTTCCGTGTTTTTCATTTTTGTAATATCACGGCCAATTCCAATAATTCCTATTATTTCCCCTTCTTTATTTTTTAACGGTACTTTTGTAGTTGATATAATTCTTTTATTCCCTTTTTCATCCTGACCGGGTTCTGCTTTTCCTATTATCGGGATACCGGTTTTCATTATCTCCTGTTCATCGGTATAAAATTCCATGGCTAAATCAGGCGGGTAATAATCGGAATCCTTTTTTCCTATTAGCTCAGCCGGTGATTTAGCATTCATTACCTCGGCAACTTTTTTATTCGCTGCTGTGAATCTGCTTTCACGATCTTTAATATATATAACATCGGGCATATTATCGATGAGAGTACGAAGCTGGTTTCTTTCCCTGGCAATAGATTTTTCCGCCCATTTTTCAAGTTCGTTTTTTTCCAGCAATTGTTTTTTCCTCCACCTGATATAATAATAGGCGGCTAAAACCAACAATACTGCTAAGGCCAGGGTAACAAACCACCATTTTAACCAGTAAGGAGGTTCTACTGTCACTTCAATGGACGCTATCCGGTTGCTCCATAATCCATCCGAATTGGTACCTTTTACTTTAAACACATATTTACCGGGTGATAAATTGGTATAATTTGCAAATCTTCTGGATGCATCTGTATTTATCCACTTCGAATCATATCCTTCCAGTATATATGAATATTTGTTTTTATCGGAATTGGAATAGTCAAGGGCTGAAAATTCAAATAAAAGATTATTGAACTGGTGGGTCAGATTGATATTATGTAGCGATGCCAGGGTAAATCTTGAGAACTTTCTGTAATCATATGATGTCTCGCGCGAACTAATGGTAAATTTTGTAATAACTATTTCCGGATCATACGTATCATTCCGGATACTATCGGCATAAAATGCTGTAAGCCCATTTGTTCCGCCAAAAAATATTTCATTGTCGGGGGCAATGTTGTAGGCACCGCTGTTAAAAACATTGTCCAGTAAACCATCACGTTTATCATAGACTGTAAACTTTTCTGTTTTTGGATTAAACAAACAAAGCCCGTTAGCAGTACTCAACCATAAATTATTATTTTCATCTTCAATAATGCCATAGATAATATTGTCAGGGAGTCCGTCTTCCATTGTGAAATGGTGAAAAGTCTCATTCATACGGTCAAACTGTTCCAGACCGCCACCACCGGTACCAATCCAGAAAATACCATTTCTGTCTTCATAAATGGAATATACATTATTATGGCTGATAGAACCTGGATTATCCGGATCGTGAATATAATTGGTTATAGTTCCAATATCGGAAGGATTTTGTGCATTTATATTTTTAACTACAAATTTTACTAACCCTGAACCTCTGGTACCCAACCATACAATTCCCGAACGATCCTTATAAATATTCATGACAATATTGTTTGCCGGGCCTTTGCTGTTTTTTTTGTTAATGTTATAGCTGACAACCTTATTGGTTCTTATGTTGAAAATATCAATAATACCATAATTTAAAACCAGCCAGTAACCGATTATTAAATGGTCTTCATCATACGGTGTAATGGAATAAATATTATTATTGCTTAAACCTGTGTCTTTTAGCCGTTCGCTGGTAAATACTTCAAATTTGTCAGTCGAAAGATTTAATTTATTTAATCCTCCACCATTTGTACCAATCCACAGATAATCGGTATTTTGTGAAGTTGTTATTGAAAAGCAAAGAATATTGTTGTTATTTAGCCAGTTAGTTGCTCCTTGTTTTGCCTTGTAATGCGTAATTTTTGCATGCTTCCGGTCTATTTTATTTAAACCGCCGTTTTTAGTTCCTACCCAAATATTTTTCTGAGGATCAGTTATTACCGATAATACCACATTGTTACTTAAACCATTTCCATTAAACGAGTTTTTATCATAATGCATGAATTTCTTATTGCTTAATGATAGTTTGTTAATACCATGATACGTCGTTCCTATCCATAGCATACCTGATTTATCATGGTACAGGGAAGTGATTACATCGTCTTTAAATTCATCATATTGTTGCCAATGATTTTTAATTTTGTTACCTGTGTGGTTAATTTTCGTACTGAGTAATCCATTGTCACGGGTACCAACCCATATAGTATTTTTATCATCTATCAGCAAGGAAAGAATAATACTGTATTTTATTAAGCTATCAGCTGTATTCGACATATTTAACCTGCTCCAATGATCATTTTCCGTTGAATATTTTATTAATCCATGCCAGGTACCAATGTATAATGTGCCGGTAGAATCTTGTACAATGGACCGAATGGAATATATAGTTCTGACTCTTTGATCATATTGCGAAGTATCATCATTTGAATAAAGAAATTTCTTTTGATTCCTGTCAAACTTAAATAAGCCATTTTCAGTACCAACCCATAAAATGTTTTTGTGCCGGTTATCTTCAATTATAGAATATATAATATTGCTTCCAACGGAACGATTATTTTTGAAATGTTGAAAAGAATTAGTTTTCCTGTCGAATAGGTTTAGACCTTCACCTAATGTGCCGACCCAGATATCATTATCCGAATCGTGAAAAATTGCATTAATATTATTACCGCTTATAGAAGTTGTATCGTCCTTTGAATGAATATATCGTGAAAAGATACCTGATCTCTGATCGTACCTGTTTAATCCGTATTCTGTTCCGATCCAAAGGCATCCTCCTTTATCTTCGATAATGGAATGTATTATATTATTGCTGATACTTGTTGTGTCTGACTTATCAGGAAAGAAATGGACAAAATCATAGCCGTCGTATCTGTTAAGTCCGTTTTCAGTCCCAAACCAAATGAACCCGTATTTATCCTGTAATATGGTATTCACGGTGCTTTGGCTGAGGCCATCCTTCAATGAAATAGCATCATAATTATATATACCATCTCCGGCAAACCCGGCCAGAAATGGTAATAATAAAAGGTATATGATTACAAGACCTTTGCCAGCCTTATATCTTTTTATTCTCATATTGGACTTATATACGTAAATTTTGAACACAGGTTTGAAGTTCCTGATAATATAATTGTTGACGATATTTATATTTGGAATTTTTTGTTTAAAACAGAGTATTAATTTTAATTAGTATGTCCTTACCTGTTATGAATCATACTATAATAGTACTTTTTACTTTTTCGGGGTTTATAATTTTGTTATCATTGCATTTCTTTTATATAAGATGCAAAGCATCCCCCAAAGGTTATTAATTTAGTATTTAAATTAATTGTAATAATATAATCTATATTTCAATAAGATGAAACCAACTTTATTAATATTAGCTGCCGGTATGGGAAGCCGTTATGGCAAATTAAAACAAATTGATCCGGTGGGGCCCGGTGGTGAAGTAATAATGGATTATTCGATATTCGATGCCATTCGGGCTGGTTTTGGTAAAGTAGTATTTATTATCCGTAAAGATTTTTCCGGGGAGTTTATGAATATCTTCACTCCCAAGTTGAAAGGAAGAATTGAAGTGGAATATGCATTTCAGGAAATGGAAGATATCCCAACGGGAATTCAATACATGCAGGAACGTATAAAACCGTGGGGAACGGGACATGCACTTCTTTCTGCCAGGGAAAATATTAAAGAACCTTTTGCCGTAATAAATGCCGATGATTTTTACGGGCCTTCTGCTTATAAATCCATAGCCGATTTTTTACTGAAAAATGCAAACAATCCGGACCTTTACGCGATGATCGGTTACAGACTGGATACGACGCTTTCAGATTTTGGTTCGGTGGCCCGCGGAGTATGTCAGACCGATAAGGATGGTTATTTGCAGGGTGTTGTTGAAAGAACAAGTATAGAAAGGGATTCATCCGGAAATATATTTTTCGATGATGGAGGTGAGAAAGTGAAACTTACGGGTAGTGAAGTAGTTTCGATGAATTACTGGGGTTTTACAACTTCCGTATTCGATTACATGGAAAAAGAATTTGTTGATTTCATAAAAAAGAATGCTTCCGATCCCAAAGCGGAATTCTATATACCAACTGTGGCGAACAAACTTATTCACGAAGGAAAAATTAAACTAAAAGTCCTGGAATCGGCTGACAAATGGTTTGGGGTTACTTACAGTGAAGATAAACCGCTGGCTGTTAAAAACATCAACCGGCTTATTGAACAGGGTGTTTATCCGGAAAAACTGTGGACATAGACTTATCAGTGAACAGTTATCAGTAATCAGTAATCAGTAATCAGTGATCAGTTATCAGTAATCGGTTATCAGTGATCGGTTATCAGTGATCGGTTATCAGTGATCGGTAATCGGTAATCAGTTATCAGTAATCAGTTATCAGTTATCAGTATCAGTAAGGTTGAACAGATACAGGAAGCCGGACAAGCGCTTCACATTAACCAGCCGGTAAGCTTTGCGGCTATCGTTAAAACTAAAACTCTTTTAAGTTCATTGATACAACCATTCATTGATGAACACGCATCAAACCACATCAAATATAACACAGTCATCTATACTCCAGGAAATATCATAAATGAAAAAAACCTGTTACATTATTTTATCACGTTATTACACCCTCACTTAACTCCCCGGCAATAGCCGGGGCAGTTCACAAGGCAAATGTACTTCGGATTTTCTATACCGACGGGCACGATTCCTGAACAAAGAATCGTTAATGAGGAGCGCCCGCCATGTCTTTCACTGCTACCGGCCAGATGCCCGGAACAGGGAAACTGATCCCTTTATTACTCCCTCTTACACCGTTATCTGCTCCAAAATAATACAATGGCCATCCCTTATAAGTGAGTTGCATTTTCCCGTATACGTTAATACTGTCGAACTGTGATTTATCGAGAGTTGACGGAACCGCCATCAGACTGGATTCATAGATAGGCCAGACAGAATTATTTGAAAAATCCGACTTGGTAAATTTGTTCATATTAAAACTGTCTTTTGAGAAAGTATAGAGGGTTACTCCTTTTGCATCGCTGAAATAAAGCGTTTTTCCCGTACCTTCGGTATAGGAACCCGTATAATCCTTGCCGTCATTGCCGACGAGCTGGGTATTAACAAGCGATATGGAATAATCGGGTTTGGCGACAAACCATATATTGCCTACCCCTTCACCGCCTGTCTGTCCCGGGGTCTCACGTGTATTGTAACTTCCGCTGGCCGGGGCATAATAATAAAGCGGCCAGCCTTTATACCGTGTCTGGGGACTGCCGTTTACCATAATCGTATCAAAATCAGAAAGGTTCAATCCCGAACCAAGGTTACCCATGGTGATATCACCCGCGTAAAAAGGAGGCCATATCGCGGCACAGCCACCCGTGCAACTGACATTACCATTGTAATCGTTTGCAAAGATATAGAGCGTGTATCCGTCTTTATCCACCAGGTACTGCCCTAAATCCGGACTCGTCGCTAATTTTACCTTAACGACGGGAGTACTGTTGTCGGAAGATTTGGTGCATTTATTACTGATTAATCCCGCAACACTTAAAACTAACAAAACCATTAATTTACTTCTTGTTTTCATAATGCAATAATTTAATAGTTATGGAGAATCAGTTATTTAGAATGTTTATGAATAATAAACATTTTAATATTGATAAAGTTTTATATTGACCTGATATGTAAAAAAATATTTCCCGCGATATTCCAAGCCGGAACAAACATACCATAACCGATAATAATCCCTGGCATTTTAGTAAAGATCAGGGATGGATCATGGTATTTTGTTTAAAGGCAATCATGTTTGAATTGCTATCCAATATGGTACAAGGTCTCCGCCTGTGTGCCTGAAAATACAGATCCTGAATGCGCCGGTCATCCTGTACATCCGCAAAATCCGTTCAATCGTGTTCAGACAACACACCCAGCCGCCGGACAAACAATGCACCTTCTTCCGCACAAGAAACTTTGTCACCTTGTCACATTGTTACTTCGACACTTTCCAACTGTTCATAAAAATCATTTGCTTTTTCCCTGATTATCACTTACATTTATTTCCCGAACGGTTACAAGGAGGAGGAGTTAGATTTTAGTTACATGCAGAGAGGATTAAAACCGTTTTTCGCGCTGATAATTAAACAGGATGAAAAAAATAACCGGATATAATAAATATTACAATAAATAGGTTAAATCAGACAGTTACAGAGATGGAACGGTTACGCTATGATAACGATAAACGCAATTGTGTTTATAGGAATGTTTTGTGCGCAACCTAAGAAAAGACACTGCAAATGGATACAATTATGATTATGAAAATAGTGATTCTTCTTTTTGATAATTTTACAGCTCTTGATGTTGTTGGGCCATATGAAGTATTAAACAAACTTCCTAACTCACAGATTTATCTTGTTGGACATGAGAAAAAAGAGTATAAGGACGCATATGGACTAAAAATATATGCAGACTATTCCTTAGAAGAGATTGAACAAGCAGATATTTTATTGATACCTGGTGGATTTGGAATAGACAATTTGTTGCCAAACAAAGAAATACTTGATTGGATTCAAAAAATAGATAGCACGACAAAATGGACTACTTCTGTTTGTTCAGGTTCATTGTTGCTGGCGGAAGCTGGACTTTTAGACAACAAAGATTGTACTACCCATTGGAGAAGAAAAGAGCAATTGAGTAAATACAATGTCATGATTAAGAATGAAAGATACGTTCAAGATGGCAAAATTATAACATCAGCAGGAGTGTCTGCCGGGATAGATATGGCCTTATATTTAGTTAGTAAAATAGCAGGAGACCAAACCGCCAAGATGGTACAACTTGCAATTGAGTATGACCCAAAACCACCTTTTGATTGTGGTTCGCCAGACAAGGTACCAAAAGAAATGATTTATAGATTAAAAAAATGAAAAATAGGTAGCGCACATAACACTTAGCCTCTAATAAAGCTTTGCTTGCATACGCTTTGTATTGGAGGCTTTGTTGAACTAAACATTGTTTGTAGACCTGCCTGGGTTAATAATATCCATCCTGACCATCCACAAATCCGTTAAATCGTGTTCAGTTCAGACAACATCCAACTTCTAATTTACAGAAATGTTCATAAAAATCATTTGCTTTTTTGTTGAATATCAGTTACATTTATTTTTTGAATGGCAAGTGGAAGTTGAGAAGAATTGTGTAATTGATACATCAGATGTTGCTATTATAAATTTGATAATGAATTTGAAAGTCCTGCTATCACGAAACAAACTTTCGTATAACATACCTACATTGGCATGTTATACGAATAAAATATTCGTATATAAACAAGTTGTGCCCAATGCTGGGAGAGACAGTGCTTAGATGATAAACGATTCTAGTAATTTAGACATATATGAAACTGAATAGCGTTTTTAGGATTTTCATTTTGATACTTGTGGTTTTAAATTTTCATTTTATGACTACGAAATTTAATTCATTTGATGGATATGGATTTATATTCTTTATTTCAATTTCTATTTTTGTTTCAGGAGTCGTTTTACCACAAGAAATATTAAATATTTTAGGAATAAGAAAGGTTTTTAATTTTAAGAAATTTAACTGGACAAGATTATTATTCCTTATACCTGCATTGGTTGAATTATTAAATGCGACCATGTATTCTGACATTAGGACAAATTGGTACGGACTTGACATGCATCATTTATCTGCGTTGTCCTTTGTTTTGTTGATTTTTCTATATCGAGATAATTATATCCTGATAAATAATAGAATAATTCGAATACATGTTTCGGGTGGTTTGACTGATTCAACTAAAATTAAGTGGATTGATGTAATACGTATTGATTTTAAAGATAATTTGGTGATGGTCGAATCAGATACTAAAAAAATTGAGATTGGATTTGAAAAGATTAGAAAAAGACAATTACCAATAATATTAAACATGATTGAACAAAAATACAATAAGCACAGGGCACAACACATGGTATAGTGCATGCGGGTTTCAGTGGTTTTCGAGCGTTTGTGGCTCGTAAATTAAGTCGGTGTAACCTGATAGGAAAGTAGCTTCGTAATCCCGCACGACACCCTACCATAAACCGTTATGGCGCATTTTAAAAAGACAATCACTCACATAAGTTTATATAAAAAATTAAGACATTTTAGGTATTTGGAATTATGAATAGAAAAACGACACCTAAAGTAAAAGATGGTCGCGTTCAGAAAAAGAATCGACATGATTTAACCCCAAATTATTGGAATACAAGACAAGATGTCCTTCAAATTGATATTGAAAGTCCAGGTAAAGGATATAAGCACTTTCTTAAAAAGCGAGACATAATTGATTTTCTTGAGCTACTCCCACATTGGGAAGAAATAGAAGACGAATTTGATGCAATTTTATTAGCACAAGGCGGTGGACCAGATGGTTGGTATAATAATGGGGTTATTGGGATTTGCGCTTGGGATAAAAACATGGCCTGTTCCTTAAATAAGGACTACTTTAATGCTCATAAGGATTTATTTGAAAGACTAGATGTAAAATATGAATTAAAAAAAGATGGTGTTATTTGTTTTTTCACAGAAAATCAAATAAAAGCATACCAACTATTGCATATTTTGCTGCACGAAATTGGTCATCATCATGATAGGATAAATACTAAATTTAAAAATGCATTACCCAATGGTGAAAAATATGCCGAAAGTTATGCAGAGAAATATGAAAAGATAATTTGGAATAAATACTTTGATAATTTTGAAAAATAAAAAACGCGCCATAACAATATAGGATTTAAGGCACAGTTGAGCCAAAAAAAGAGGTAGCAGATTCGGAGAAACTACTACCTCTTTTTATGCAGGATCGTTGTTATTTATTCGCTCCATTGTGTTTTATCCCTGTAAAGAACTTGTAGGCTTTTGTTCAATACAATACCTTACAAGTTCTAATTCGGGATGTTGGGCTAAACCCATGATAATTATAATTTGAAATTCGAGATAAAACAAAATAAACAAAAAAACCGCCTGAAAGAAAGGCGGCTTTTTGTTTAAATATTATTTTCCGGATTATAAATCGGTAACTCTTTTCATTCCCGGAGCAATTACCTTGATTAATACCCATGCTATCAGGTAAAGTGAACCACAAAGTACAAAAAGAATAAAATATCCTGTTTGTATATGTCCCTGTTTTTCCCAAAAACCAAGAAGATGTCCTGCAAAAGTGGCAATAAGTGCACCACCGATAGCACCGGCAAAACCACCTATACCTGTAACCGAAGCAACGGCTTTTTTGGGAAACATATCCGATACAGTGGTAAAAATATTTGCAGACCAGGCCTGATGTGCAGATGCTGCCAGACTTATTAATGCTATTGCCATCCAAAAACTTACTCCATGGAATTGAACAAAAATAATAGGTACAACCAGCAATGCAAACAGCAACATGGCAGTTGAACGGGCTTTACCGACTTGCCATCCTCTTTTAATTAGGTAGGACGAAACCCAGCCTCCAAAAATACTTCCAACAGTGGTAGAAGTATAAATAACAGCAATCGGAAGCCCGAATTTACTGAATTGGCCGATACCAACTCCCTGAACCTTTTCAAGCCAGCCGGGGATCCAGTACAAATAAAACCACCATACCGGGTCGGTCAGGAATTTTCCAACAAAAAAGGCCCATGTCTGTCTGTACTTTAAAAGTTTAATCCAGGAGATTTGCGTTTTAGTTTCCGGTTCATGATCGCTCAGGATATATTCATGTTCTTCTTTTGAAAGTTTCCTGTGTTTTTCAGGAATTTCATACATCACTATCCAAAAGAAGAGCCAGATCAGGCCAATAGCACCGGTAATAATAAAAGCCCACTGCCAGCCCCATTTTATAGCTATTGCCGGTACGACCAATGGAGCCAAGTATAGCTCCTACATTTGCACCTGAATTGAAAATTCCCGTAGCCAATGCTCTTTCCTTTTTGGGAAACCATTCAGCAATTGTTTTAATAGCCGCTGGAAAGTTACCAGCTTCACTTAAGCCAAGAAAACCCCTGGCTACACCAAATCCGAAAGGTCCTTTTGTAAAAGCATGACCAATCGCCGATAAACTCCATCCTAGTAAAGCCAAGGCATAACCGATTTTTGTTCCCATCCAGTCGATTAATCTGCCGGCTAAAACCATACCTATAGCATAAGCAGTTGTGAAAACGGCAATAATATTACCATAAGCCACTTCACCTATACCGAGTTTTGTTTCCAACTCACCTTTAAGTATACCTATTACCTGGCGGTCTAAATAATTAATTGTAGTAGCAAAAAATACAAGAGAACATATCGTCCACCTGTATTTTCCAATAGTTTTGTTTATTTGATTCATAATTTTGGGATTAAATTATATGAGCGGTTTACATTTTTGTTTTCAGGTTTTTTATAAGTGTTAGCGTTTCCCTAACATTTTTTTGTAAAAGGTCATAATTACTGTTTTGTTCAATATCTTTTGTGATAAGTTTTGATCCCATACTCACACAATATGCACCAGCATTAAACCATGCTGACAGGTTTTCTTCATTTGGTTCCACTCCACCGGCAGGCATTATATTCGATCAGGGCATCGGGCCTTTCACGGCAGCAACAAATTTTGGTCCCCCTACCTGCGATGCCGGAAATATTTTCACAACATCGGCACCCAATTCTTCGGCTTTGGATATCTCGGAAACAGATCCACATCCCGGTATCCATGGCACTTTTCTACGGTTACAGATTTTTGCCATTTCCTCATTCAGTATCGGTGAAACGATAATACCTGCTTCCAACTGAATATAAAGTGCTTCTGTAACCGGGTCTACAACCGAACCTACCTACTTTTTATGCAGGATCGTTGTTGTTTATTCGCTCCATTGTGTTTTATCCCTGGTAAAGAACTTTTAGGCTTTTGTTCAATACAAAACCTTACAAATAGCATAAACAGTTGGATATTCCGGGATTTTCAGTAACGCATAGTTAATAGCCCATTTGCTATCAGGAATCTGTAGTTTGAACTGTGACAACATTTTTAATTCAAAAAGCCAAATAATCCTGGTAACCAAAGACTAAGTTGCGGTATATATGTTACCATCAGCAGGACGATAAACATGGCGACATACATGGGCAGTAACGGTTTGATCACATCTGCTATCGAAACTTTTGAAACACTGCAGCCGATAAACAGCACCGAACCTACCGGAGGGGTACATAAACCCACGCTGAGATTCAGCACCATAATTATACCGAAATGTATGGGATTCATTCCTAACTGAGAAGTCACTATAGGTAAAAAGATGGGTGTAAATATAAGCACGGCTGGCGTCATGTCCATGAATGTCCCAACAGCTAGTAATATCAGGTTAATAATCAGTAAAATTATATACGGATTATTACTGATGTTTAATAATCCTTCACTAACAGTCTGGGGAATGTTTTCATAGGACATGATCCACGAGAGACCGATACTTGTTGCAACCAGCAATAAAACAATAGCTGTGGTCGTCACTGACGCTATCAGGATATCGGGTATCATTTTTATTTTGACCTCTTTATAGACAAATGAAAGAAATAGTGCATATAAAACAGCAATTGCAGAAGCTTCGGTAGCTGTAAAGATACCGGCGATTATTCCTCCTATTACTACAACAAGTAAAAGCAGGCTGGGTACCGAATCGTAAAACTTTTTACTTCCCTTGAAATAATTACTTATATCTTGTTCTCTTTTTGATAAAAGGTAACCAAACTGGACAGATGCAATCAACAGGATTGCCGAAGTAATCAGATGATAGCCTGAAGGATCTGAATTTATAGCAATGAACAGGAGCAATGTTTGTACCAGGATCCTGATTAATGGTCTTCCGGCAAAAAACAGGGAAGCAGGGATCATGACTGCCAATACTACCAGGAACACAGGAACAGATTCTAAAGTAAACAAACTAATGATCAGCGGAATGCCTCCTATCAGTATATTAGTCCATAAGTGCCTGTTTAATTTTTTATAAATCAATTCAAGATCGGTTCTCCACCACAATGCAAATATGGCAAGGTAACTCCAGTGAAGATTACTTTTTAAAAAGATATAAAATAGTAATATAGTAACGAAAAGGTTCGAGATGGTAAGTCCGATATCAAAAAGGTTGTGTTCGTAAGAAACTTTGTATTTATGGCGGATCGCAAAAATTGCTCCAACGATCATCAAGCCGACTCCGGTAAGAATTCCTGGGATATATCCTGCAATGAATAGAGCGGCTATGGATGCTCCTCCACTAGCTAATGAATAAACAATAAGGATGTTACTTGGAGGAATAGAAAGGCCGGTAGTGGCAGAGGTTACATTAATGGCAGTACTGAATCTTTTGTCATAACCTTCGTTTTCCATTTCGGGTCCCATTATAGTTCCGATAGCGGAAGCAGATGCTGCTGCCGATCCGGAAATAGCGCCAAATAACATATTTGCCAGAACATTTACAAATGCTAAGCCTCCCGGTAAACGGCCGACCAGCACACGGGCAAAATCTATTAATCGAAGGGCAATGCCGCCCCGGTTCATTATATTACCTGCAAGGATAAAAAAGGGTATCGCCAATAGGGCAAAACTATCCAGTCCGGTGGCCATTCGTTGTGCATAGGTTGTGAAAGCGGGAATGCTGTCAATACTTACCAGCATGGTCAGAATGCCGGAAATTCCAATACTGAATGCAATAGGTACCCCAAGGGCCAGAAGAATTATGAAACTTGAAATAAGAACAATTACGCCGGCATAGTCCATACAAATCTATTTTTTTGATCGGATAAGGTTAAAAATATCGTCAATGTTATAATAAAATATTAATAATCCGCTGATTGGTAACACCAGATAGACAAATCCCATGGGGATGGAAAGTGCCGCTGATCTGACATCAAGTATAAAACGGGTATATACAAGCCATGAACCTCCAATAATGAGCACCGTAGCTGCAAAAATGACAATCATTAAACTGATCACGAATTGTAATCTTTGTTTATTCTTTTCATTAACTTTCTTGATTAACAGATCAATCGCCAGATGCTCGTTTTTACCTGCAACATAAGCTGCACCCAGTAATCCCACCCAGATAAGCAGAAAACCTGCAAGTTCATCGGTAAAACTGCTTGGATCAGCCAAAATAAACCTGCTGAAAACCTGCCATAAAACATCTAAAACCAGGATTCCCAGGAAAAAAATACAGAGTATTCTCAGTATCTCATCAACTTTTTTTCTCATTTTATATTATTGTATTGCTCTTATCTTTTGAATCAATGAATATAATCTTTTGTTGTCTTTATATTCCTCATACATTGGTTCCACTTTCTTAATAAAAGGTTCCTTATCGGGATGAATGATGGTAACACCAGCTTTTTTTACAGCTTCCAGACTTTCTTTCACCGATTCGGCCCACAATTTACGTTCCACACCAACAGATTCCTTTACGGCCTGCATTAACCAGCCTCTTTCCTGCTCGGTGAGTTTGTTCCAAACAACTGTACTCATTATTAATACATCCGGTATCATAGTGTGTTCGTCAAGGGAATAATATTTACATACCTCGTAATGATGAGATAAATAAAAACTGGGCGGATTATTTTCAGCACCGTCAACCACTCCACTTTGTAAAGCGGTATAAAGCTCTCCCCATGAAATAGGAGTTGGAGAACCCCCCAGCATTTTAATCATCTTCACGGCATTGATACTTTTCATCACCCGGATCTTTAAACCTTTCAGATCATCCGGTTTGTAAATTGGTGTTTTGATCGTATAAAAACTCCGGCTTCCTGCATCGTAAAAACACAATCCTTTTATCAGGTATTTGCTGGTGCTTTGAAGAATACTGTCACCTATTTCGCCATCAAGGATATTGAATGATTGTTCTTTTGATTTAAAAATATAGGGCATTCCGAAGACCTTGAAATCCTGAGTGAAACTTTCAAGTACGGCAGCGGATACTTTGGTCATGGCAAGGCTTCCAATCTGTAGTAATTCCACACATTCCTGTTCTGTTCCCAGCTGACCGCTCGGGTATATCTGTATCTGAAGTTTTCCGTCCGAAAGTTCTTTCACACGGTTAGCCATATAAACCATGGCTTTATGTACCGGATGAGTAGGATCGAGACTATGTGCCAACTTAAGCACTTTATGCTTTTGATGAACTCCGGCACATCCTCCCAATAGAAAAATAAGACTTACAGTATAAATAATACGTTTATACAAATATGAAATTTTCATTTTACATTTTTTCTTTAATCGCATGAACGAGACTCAGTGTTACCTTTACTTTTTCCGCTAATTGTTTATAATTGCCGGTATTGATAATTTCTTTTGTGATAAGTTTTGATCCCATACCCACACAATAAGCGCCTGCATGAAACCATGCTGACAGGTTTTCTTCATTGGGTTCCACTCCACCGGTAGGCATTATATTCGACCAGGGCATCGGGCCTTTCACGGCAGCAACAAATTTTGGTCCTCCTACCTGCGATGCCGGAAATATTTTCACAACATCAGCACCCAATTCTTCGGCTTTGGATATCTCGGAAACAGATCCACATCCCGGTATCCATGGCACTTTTCTACGATTACAGATTTTTGCCATTTCCTCATTCAGAACCGGAGAAACGATAAAACCTGCTCCCAACTGGATATAAAGCGCAGCTGTAACAGGGTCAACGACTGAACCCACTCCCAGGATCATTCCGGGTAATTTTTCGGCCGCATATTTGCTTACAATCGAAAATACTTCATGTGCAAAATCTCCACGATTTGTAAACTCAAATATAGTAACACCTCCGTCATAACAGGCTTTCATCACCTTTATACAAATTTCAGCATCAGGATGATAGAAAACAGGAATCATTCCATTTTCTTTCATTTGTACTAAAACTTCTATTTTGTTAAATCGCGCCATATTGAAAAATATATTATTTTTGTGCAATCGATTGTATTATATGTTTTAAAAATATCCCTCCTTTACATACCAGAGGGAATCAGATTAAATGGAATGACAAAGAAATAAAATATTGTTAAATTTTAGGGGTAAATATACAGATAATATTGAAATTCAAAACAGGTGATGGAAATTTTATTTATCAGGAAAAGAAGTAGAAACATTTTAAAAGTAAGAATGAGGTAAATAAAAATTAAAGAATATTGAATAGGTGGTATTTGTTGATTAAGCTATTGATCGACCATTATTTCTTTATTTATACTAAATAATAACAACACATCAAATTATTATCGATTAAATGAGTTATACTCCGGTTACCATACATGACATTGCGCGATTGCTTAACATTTCTGCTTCTACAGTTTCAAGGGCTTTAAATGATCATCCCCGGATCAGTAAAAAAACCAAGGAAAAAGTCAGACAAAAAGCTGCTGAACTAAATTACCAGCCTAATATGGTAGCTACAAACCTTAGAAGTGGTAAAAGCAAGATCATTGGAATTATTATACCCCGCATTAACCGTTATTTCTTTTCAAGTGTTATAGGCGGTATTGAGGAAGTTGCCAGCAGCGCCGGTTATAAGATCATCATCATGCAGTCTGATGAAAGCTACAAGAAAGAAATAGAAAACGTTTACGCATTGCTTAATGCAAGAGTTGATGGAATTCTGGTTTCCATTTCCATAGAAACCAAAAAATTTGATCATTTCGAACTTGTAAAAAAAAGAGGACTGCCACTGATATTTTTTGACCGGGCCATTAATGATTCCAGATTTAGCAATGTGGGCATTAATGATTATTCCGGCGCCCTAAAAGCAGTACAACATCTTATCAGTCAGGGATACAGGCGTATTGCGCATCTTGCCGGACCGGAGCATATTACTATATATAATAATCGTAAAAAGGGCTTTATAAAAGCGCATGAAAAAGCAGGTATTCCAATTGATCCGAATCTGATTGTTAAAGATGCCATCACATGGGATAGGGGGAAGGAAGCCTGTGAAAATCTGATTAAATTGAAAGATCCACCGGATGCGATTTTTGCCGCAAGTGATTTTTCTGCCGTTGGAGCAATGGTTTGTCTGAAAGAAAACCATATTAAAATACCGGATGAGATAGCAGTAGTAGGCTTTGCTAATGAACCGTTCAATGCATGGCTGGAACCGGGCCTTACCTCGGTAGACCAGCACAGTGATGAGATAGGGAAAAATGCTGCCCGTTTATTTTTAAATGAAATCGGCCGATCAGCCAAAGACTCCAAATCGACACAAATAATTCTGGAACCTGAACTCGTTATCAGAAAATCTTCTTTAAAAAAAGTGGAATAAATCATTGCGTTAAAGTAAGATTTTATAAATTTGCACAATCGATTGCATTAAATTTTGAATGTTTGATTTTAATTGGTGTTAATGATTGAAAACGAAAGAATTTATGCAAGAAACAAAGTGTATTCGAAAATAAAAAAGAATGAATTATGAATATAAATTATCAGGAACGATTTGCTGTGCATCCTGACGATGCCAGAAAATTCGATACAGAAAGATTACGGAAAGAATTTCTTGTACAAAAGGTGATGGTACCAGGTGAAATCAATTTGGTTTATACCCATCACGACCGGCTGATAGTAGGAGGGGCTGTCCCTGCTGATAAACCGTTGCCACTCGAAACAATTGAACTGCTGAAAGCAGAAAATTTTCTCGATCGCAGGGAGATAGGAATTATAAACGTTGGTGGAGAAGGGGTAGTGGAAGCTGATGGGAAGAAGTACAATTTGAAATACAAAGAAGCCCTTTATCTGGGAATGGGAACGAAAAATGTAGTGTTTTCGAATAATGATAAAAACAAGCCTGCACACTTTTATTTGAATTCGGCCCCGGCTCACAAAAATTACCCCAACAGGCATATCACATTAAACGATGCGGAAGTGGTGGAATTGGGTAGCCTGGAATCATCAAATGCACGGAAAATAAATAAACTGCTTGTGCACAGTGTTGTAGAAACCTGTCAGTTACAGATGGGTATGACTGAATTGAAACCCGGGAGTGTATGGAATACCATGCCAGCTCATACGCATTCAAGAAGAATGGAAGCTTATTTTTATTTTGAGGTACCCGAAAATCAGGCAATTTGTCATTTCATGGGCCAACCCGACGAAACACGTCACATATGGATGGCTAATGAAGAAGCAGTTATTTCTCCTCCCTGGTCGATCCATGCTGCTGCAGGCACTTCCAATTATATTTTTATCTGGGGAATGGCTGGCGAAAATCTCGATTATGACGATATGGACAAACGGATGCCCAATCAACTGAAATAATAATTATTAAACCTAGAAATTCTATGAGTCTTCAATTATTCAATCTAACAGGAAAAACTGCACTGGTAACAGGCGGAACTCACGGTCTGGGAATGGCAATAGCTACCGGACTGGCAAATGCCGGAGCAACAATTGTTATCAACGATATTTTAGATGAAAAACTTGCGAACGCAAAAGCTGAATACAAAAAAAAGGGTATCGATGTTCATACTTACAATTTTAATGTGACCGATGAAAAACAGGTGAACACATTTATCGATAAAATTGAAAAAGAAGTAGCTCCCATCGATATTCTGGTAAATAACGCGGGGATAATAAAACGAATTCCGTTGGTTGATATGGAAGTCAGCGACTTTGAAGCCGTATTGAAAATTGATGTGACAGGGCCGTTCATTATGTCGAAAAAGGTGGTGAAAAATATGATAGCCCGTAAATCACCCGGTAAAATCATCAACATGTGTTCCATGATGAGCGAAGTGGGGCGTCATGGTGTAGGAGCTTATGCAGCTGCCAAGGGTGGATTGAAGATGCTTACCAAAAACATGGCGCTGGAATGGGCAAAACATAACATTCAGGTAAACGGGATTGGTCCCGGCTATTTTGCAACCTCGCAAACTGCACCCATAAGGGAAGACGGCCATCCGTTCAATGATCTGATCATGACCCGTACTCCTGCTAATCGCTGGGGAGAACCGGAGGAATTGCAGGGAACTGCGATTTTCCTGGCTTCAAAAGCATCTGATTTTGTTACCGGTATCGTTGTTTATGTGGATGGCGGTATGCTGGCTACTTTGGGTAAGACCAGGCTGGAAGACTAATATTTCCGATATTTTTAACAGTTTTTTTAATCCTAATTGCATTTACTTATGAAATTTAAAGAATTTTTACTGCTCATTATTGCGGTAGCGTTTTTTTCAGCATGCCAGTCAAAAAAGACGCCTGAGCTGATGCTTGAAAATGCTTCATCAACAAATCGAACAGATGAACCGGTGACACTTACCAGGAACCAACTCGCAGGTTATATTGGTGCTATTCCCGATGGAATGGATATATTACTGAAAGATCAGGCAGGAGACACCATACCCTGTCAGATGGATGATATAAATGGTGATGGTAACTGGGATGAATTGTTTTTCCTGGTAAACATGAAGGCTAACAGTAAACTGGAAGTGTATGTTCATTATATCGATCCGTCGAAAGCTCCGGTTTATAAAAGCAGGGCGCATATAAATTTTGCTGAAGCTGCACCTCCATATAAATCATTGTTGAAAAATCCACCGCAACGAATGAAAACGAATGACAGCCCTTCGACCACTGCTGCTTTTCAACTGGAAGGACCTGCATGGGAAAACGATAAAGTAGCATTCAGGAATTATTATGATGCCCGGAACGGGATGGATATTTTCGGTAAAAAAACCGATAAAATGGTGATGGACAGCGTGGGTACCGGTGGAGTGAGTTACCATGAACTACACGATTGGGGAATGGATATACTGAAAGTTGGAAATTCATTAGGTGCCGGATCTATAGCCTTGAAAATCGGTGACAATTATTTTCGTCCGGCACTGGCAGATTCCGAAGGATTTAAAATGATAGCCAACGGTCCTCTGCGTGCGGTTTTCGATCTTACTTTTAACGGTTGGAAGGTAGAAGGAAGAAATTATAATTTAACACATCGGATTTCTATATGGGGTGGCGCCAATTATTACCAGAGTGAAGTTACTGTTCGCGGTCTGAAAGGTGACGAAACCCTCGTGACCGGAATTGTTAATATGCACAGCGATACACTTTATGTCACGGAACATAATCCGCAATATCTTTCCATAGCCACACATGCTCACCAGGCCTTCGACGGGGAAATCCTGGGGATGGCCTTAATGCTCCCCAGAGCGGATTTTATAAAAACCATTACTGCTCCCAACAAAGGGGAAGGTATTATTGAGACATATATGGCAGATATGAAAATCAGTGAAAATGTTCCTATAACATTTCGTTTTTATTCAGCCTGGGAATACCAGGATACTGCTTTTAAAGACTGGGAAAACTTTAAGGCTTTATTACAGCATGATGCAGATGTGATGCAACAACCCATCAAAATATCAGGCATGTAGCAGAAGATAAATTTTTGAGTCATTCATAGAAGAATGAATATGTTTAGTAGTGTTTAATGTTAGAAAGGGTGCTTCTTTAATTAGAAGCACCTTTTTTATGTTTATTGATTTATGATTGGATTATGAAAGGGTTTTAAATTGAAATCAGTTTATTTCGATTTTTGGATAGCCTGATCGATGTCTTCGATAATATCATCGATATGTTCGAGCCCAACGGATACCCGCAACAACCCTTCCGAAATTCCGGTTTCTTCACGTTCATCGGGAGAGAGCTTTGAATGTGTGGTAGTAGCCGGATGTGTGATGGAAGTCTTACTGTCACCAAGATTAGCAGTAAGGGAGATCATTTTCAGGTTATTGAGCAATTTCATACATCTATTATTGTCCCCTTTTATTTCAAACGATACCATTCCCCCGCCCATGAGCATTTGTTTTTTTGCCAGTTTATAGAGAGGATAGGAGGGAAGAAACGGGTATTTTACGGAAATTACTTCATTATTTTTTTCAAGGTATTCTGCCAGTGCAAGTGCGTTACTGCAATGCCTTTCCATACGGATAGGAAGTGTTTCCAGGCTCTTCGATAACAACCAGCTATGGAATGGTGAAAGTGTAGGGCCTGTCTGACGGGCCATTGTACGAACTTCTTTGATATATTCCCCTTTACCAAGCACTGCTCCGGCAATTACCCTTCCCTGGCCGTCGATGAATTTGGTCGCTGAATGAGTTACGAGATCGGCGCCGAATTTTGCCGGGTTTTGCAGGTATGGGGTTGCAAACGTATTATCTATGTTAAGTAATAAATTATATTTTTCAGCCAGCTTACCCAGCCATTCCAGATCGATAATGTCGAGTGCAGGGTTGGAGGGAGTTTCTAAAAATATCATTTTAGTGGTGGGGAGTATGTTTTCTTCCCAGCTTTCCGGATCATTCAGGTTCACATATGTATGCGATATTCCCCACCGTGGCAATACCTGTGTAATGATCTGGTGAGTAGACCCGAAAATATTCTGCGATGCAAGCAGATGATCACCCGCACGAAGAAATGCAGCCAGGCTTAAAAATATTGCCGACATTCCCGAAGCCGTAGCTTCACCATCTTCCACTCCCTCCAGGGCCATCAGTTTGGCAATAAATTCATCGTTGTTCGGATTTGAAAAACGGGTGTACATATTCCCCTGTATTTCATCGGCAAAAATACCGCGTGCTTCCTCAGCGCTGTCGAACTTAAAACTGGAGGAAAGATACAATGGTGAGCGATGCTCTTTTTGCAACGTGTACGGAGTTTGAATCCGGATGGAACTTGTTTCAGCGTGTTTGTATTTTTTCATGGAATGTGCTGGCTTTTTTAATTTCTATATGACATCAAAAATAGTTGAAAAAAATAAGAAAGCAATTGGGAAGGATACAGAAGTTAGAATACAGAATTATAAAACATCAGGTTGAAAATTATTTATATGAATAGAAAAATAAAATCACTCACAACAAAATAATCATATCATTAATAAAAGTATTAAATTGTGACTGAGATTTATGAAAATTATCGGGAGCAGATGAATATGAATTCTCTGAAAGACATACAAACAAAAAAAAGTTATCTCCTGATGCTGATCCGGATGAGTGAAGCCGATCATATGGTACAGCCCGATGAGGAGGCCTTTATTCTTGCAGTAACCCGAAGCTTAGGACTGACCGTAGATGATCTGGAGAATGTAAAAAAGCATCCAGACAGTTTTCCGTTTACTTTACCGGCAACAATGGAAGAACGGATCAAAGAATTTTATAACCTTCTTATACTTATGGGAATCGATGGAGTGATCAGCCCGGAAGAAAAGGAGCTTTGCCGGCAACTGGGTTTTCGTTTGTTACTAAATCCTCCGCTGATAAATGACCTGATCGACCTGATGGTTGATAATATAAACAAAAAAATACCTGAAGATCAGATGCTTCAGGCAGTTTTTAAATATATGAATTAGTATTTTTTAGTCTTTTCATTCATAAACTACTTTCAGCACATCGTCGAAATAATCGACAAAATGCGGGGTAATGCCTTTCCGGATATAAGAAGGTAATTCATCGAAATTTTTTTTATTATCTTTTGGAAAGATCAGGTTGAAAATACCCACTCGTCGGGCAGCAATTGTTTTTTCACGAACGCCGCCAATAGGTAAAACTTTGCCTGTAAGGGTCAGTTCACCCGTCATGGCGAGGCCTTGTTTTACAGGTTTACCTGTTGCAAGAGAATACAAAGCCAGCGCCATGGTAATGCCTGCCGATGGACCGTCTTTGGGAGTAGCCCCTGCAGGTACATGCAGGTGAATAAAGTGATCATCGAAATAAGATTTTCCTTCGTTCTTTCCCGAAAGCATTGAACGAACGTATGAATAAGCAATTTCGGATGATTCCTGCATTACTTTTCCCAACTGACCGGTTTGTTTGAATCCATCGGATTTTTCTTTGATCCCCGAAGCTTCGATATAAAGGGTTGCTCCGCCCATTGATGTCCAGGCCAGACCGAGTGATACGCCAGGCTGGATTTTTTTGTAAAGTTCCTCAGTGATGAAAATGGGTTTACCGAGGTAATCTTCCACATTCCTGGCCGATACCGAAAAAGATTTGCTATTGTCTTCCGTTTGTTTCAGTGTAACTTTACGCATAATTTTTTTCACCTGGTTTTCAAGGCCACGAACTCCGGCTTCACGGGCATACCCATCAATAATTTTCACCAGAGCAGAATTGGAAATTCTTATTTCTTTTGCAGCTAGTCCATGTGCTTCGCGTTGTTTCGGTATCAGGTATTTCCTGGCTATTTGCACTTTTTCTTCAAGAATATAACCCGACAGGCTGATTATCTCCATGCGATCGAGCAATGGCCTGGGAATAGTATCGAGCTGATTGGCTGTGGTTATAAATAAAATATTGGAAAGGTCGAAACGTACATCCAGGTAATGATCCAGAAAATCCCTGTTTTGTTCCGGATCCAGGACTTCGAGCAGGGCCGAGGCGGGATCACCCTGGTAGCTGATACCGATCTTATCGATCTCATCGAGCATAATTACCGGATCGGCTGTACCGGTACGTTTCAGACTTTGAATGATCTTTCCGGGCATTGCGCCGATATAGGTTCGCCGGTGCCCTTTAATCTCAGCTTCGTCGCGCATCCCGCCAACAGAAAACCTGTAGAATTTACGTCCAAGTGCATCCGCAATGGATTTGCCAACAGAAGTTTTTCCTACTCCCGGAGGGCCAACAAGGCAAATGATCGAACCCGACACCGTATTTTTTTTGATGATGGTACTGATGAATTCCAGTATCCTGTTTTTTACATCATCCAGTCCGTAATGCTGTTCATCCAGAATCTTTCGTGCTTTCCTGATATCGGGTTTGTTATTGGAATAGATTCCCCACGGAAGCTCCGAAAGTACATTCAGATAGGCACGGGTAACCTGAAATTCGGGTGAAACCGGTTCCAGTAATTTTAGTTTTTCAATTTCTTCTTTTATAACCTGTGCAGCTTCTTCACTCAATCGGAGGTTTTTCAACCTGTCTTCTATTTTTTCAATTTCAGCCTGTTTGTCGTCCTTTTCCAATCCAAGTTCCTTTTTAATTGCTTTTAGTTGCTCCTGCAGGAAGTAATCGCGCTGTTGTTTGGAGACTTTTTCCTCGATCTGTTTTTGTATTTTTTCCTGCAAAACACTGATCTCGATTTCCTGTTTCAGCATTAGTAACAATTTTTCTCCACGCTTATAGAGATCAATTGTTTCCAGCAGATTCTGTAATTTTTCAGATTCTGCCGTGAGCAAGGTTGAGATCACATCCATCAGAAGTCCCGGATTTTCATATCCCATTTGTGAAAGTGAAAGACGCATTTGTTCCTGCATCAGGGGATTTTTATTGATCAGATCTTTTACAGAGGCCATGATGGCTAACTGCAGCGCCTTCAGTTCTTCGTTAATTATAATTTTTTCTCTTTCGAAATATTTCACCTCCCATTTCAGGATATTGTTTTTCTTTGTCGGACGTACCAATTTAAAACGGTCCAGTGCCTGGGCGAAAAAATGAATACTGTCATCTGATTGATTAATGATCTTGATGATCTTTAACAGGGTCCCCACCTGGTAAACTTCCGAATTCAGATATTCCTTCTCATCCGTTTCTTTTATCAGAGATACGCCTATGAACCGCTCATTATTATCGATAGCTTCACTAATAAGCTTAATGAATTTATTACCTGTAAAGGAAAGAGGGATGGTAACTCCCGGGAAAATTGGACGGTTTTCTACCGGTAAAACCACTACGTTGTCGGGAAAAACTTCCGATAATAATATAATATTTGAAGAGGTTTGTTTGTTATTATCCTGGTTAGTATCATTCATGACGAATAGTTTTTAAAGCATTAATTGAACTTTTCATTTGGATTTAAAATAATAACTAGTGAAATTTCATGCCAAACCGTTAATATCAGTAAAAAAGAAGATAAATTTTATCTTATTTTAACATTCCATGCGTTTTATTATATTAATAATTAATTGAATGCCGGCATAAATGTTGTAAGAGGATGAGAAATCCTTTATGACATTTTTTCAATAACAATTCGAACTTTATAATAATAATGACAGTTTAACTGACAAAAGTTCCAGTGATGCAGAAAATATCCATTCATATAATTTTATTTTACCTGCTGATCAGTCCTCTTTCCGCATTGGCCCAAAACCGGGAAAAAAATCCCGGAGTGCTCGACAGTCTTAAAAACAGGATAGATTTAATTAATAAGGAATTACCACGACTGGAGCAAAAAAAGGATGCTGCTTATTATGCAACCAAACGCGAGCTTGATCTGACTTATTTTTACAAGGATTACGAACAATATGTTCAGGATGAAGAACTGGATAAAGCGGAGGATTTAATTGAAAAGAAACTGGATAAAGCCGAATTAATGGGAGACAATTATTCTGTTAAAATTTACAGGGACTATAAAGAAAAGTTAAACATGGCCATGAAACTGCAACGGATGAAATACCAGCAATTATTGTCCAGTGAAAAAACTTTCAGAAAAGAAATTGATAAGTATATTAAAGAAGCAACAGCGGAATCGTATCAGAAGGCAAGGCATATTACTGACCTTGCGCTGAAGTATGCCGTAGAAAATAAATGGGATAAATCCATTGCATATTTGAAGAACTTCAAAGCTTATATTGATGCGCTT
This sequence comes from uncultured Bacteroidales bacterium, assembly GCA_963748095.1. Classification (GTDB taxonomy): domain Bacteria; phylum Bacteroidota; class Bacteroidia; order Bacteroidales; family UBA10428; genus CAVVIO01. The sequence goes on along the minus strand of CAVVIO010000022.1, from coordinate 27,978 downwards.
ATATTTGATTTTATATCACCTTTTGATTTGCATGAACTGACCCATTCAACACGTAGTTTTGAAAAGGTATTTAATGACCTGCTGAATACTGATAGCCTGAGTGCTTTAAAAAGAGCAGATACACTTTTAGAACATTGTTATGAATATAGTCTGAATACCAAAGCAAAGGTAACGCCTGAATATTTTAAAAGACAAAAAGCAGTGGTGGCTACAGCTATTTCTGATTACCTGGAAAGATTGGGGCAAAACAGTGAAATTGCAAATATGACCGATCAGGCTGTTGTGGTCAGAAGAGATTCGATAAATAATAATGGGGTTTTTAAATGGCATCAGTATGTTGTTGTTATTAATACTTTTACACCTAAGTCATCTTCACCCATCATTCAGAAAGGAGAAGCCATTATTGATGCTGATAAAACATTAATGAAATATATGCGTGTGAATAAACTGGGAACGCTTGAGGATGGAGATAAAATGGGCAGGACTTTTTTGATTCCATATAAAGACGGTGAAAAAAGTTCGGAATTCCAGTATTTTTCAAGCAGTGGTGCAATGCAGTATATGGCTTGTTATACGATGATTATAAGTCCGGATAAAACTAAAGATATCAGTAAATACCTGCCTCCCATGATTTTTAAAGACGAACAGGCGGAAAAATGAATTATTTTAGTAGCTAGAATTTAGAAGACAGAATTTAGTAATTCTACCAGCTACTTAATTCATTAATAATATATCAAATAATTCATTGGATACTTATCAGAATATACCGGTTACAGAACGTCCTTTTCAAAAGGAGTTTTCTTTTCAAACCGCACGAAGCAGCGGTCCGGGAGGGCAGCATGTAAATAAAACGGAAACTAAAGTTGAATTGCGGTTTCATATCGACAACTCACAACTTCTTACTGAAGAGGAAAAGGATGTGTTGAAGAAAAAACTGGCTAACCGAATCACCAATGAAGGTTTTTTGTCGATCACAGTTCAGGAATACAGGAGTCAGTTGAAAAACAAACAACTGGCTGTTGAGTTGTTTATGGAACTTTTTCAGAAAGCATTGAAAAAAAGAAAAAAAAGAATTCCTACCAGGCCTACCAAATCAGCGGTTGAAAAAAGGATCCAGGGAAAAAAGAAGACATCTGAAAAGAAATCCAACAGGGGAAAACCGGAAGTAGAATAAAAAAAACCTGCAAGGTTTTCAAAACCTTGCAGGTTTACTTCCTTAGCATTTATTTTTTCGTAAGCCGGACAATTAAAACACCATGAACGGGAATGTCAGCTTTTAACACTTTTTTAGTAGTACCTATATCTTTGTGCTGGGATAAATCGCGGATATTGTAAACTGTATTCTCAAATTCTGCGCTCCTGTTGGAGACCGTATCGGTAACAGGATGTTCCTTCCAGTTGTATTCAAGCTGGTAAGGTTTACTGTATCTGTTGATAAAGCATACTGCCCAGTCGTCGTTTTTCAAGGGTTTGACCCATACATCAAGACTGTCAGCATTGGAAAATTTAAATCCCTGAATTCCCAGAGAATCCTGATCAACAGCAATAATCTCTTTATTTTCCAGAATATCGAAGGTTTCTTTTGATGCTTTTCTTAAATCGTTACCCATAATAAGCGGAGCAGCCACCATGCACCATAATGCAAAATGTGACTTGTCTTCATTTGTTGTCATTCCATTTCCCACTTCCATCATATCGGGATCATTCCAGTGTCCGGGACCGGCATATTGGCGGATACCTTTACGCATATTTATTGTTCTTAAGATTCCCCATGATGACCAACTGCCATGATTTGCTTCGCAATCCCAGCAGGCAGTGATATCACCTGTGGTACGCCATAAATGCCCGACATCTTTTCCCCATTTCCAGGGCTGATTATCGCCCCATTCACAAATACTGAAAACAACAGGCCTTTTGGCAGCATACAAAGCATCACGCATCGTTATATATGCACCTTCTGCGTTTAATTTATCGGTGTTGCACCAATCATATTTCAGGTAATCAACATCCCATGAAGCATACAATAATGCATCCTGGTATTCGTGTCCCCTGCTACCCGGGTAACCTCCACATGTTTTGGAACCTGCACAATTATACAGCCCGAATTTCAATCCTTTGGAATGAACGTAATCTGCCAAAGCCTTCATGCCATGAGGAAATTTGGCCGGATCGGCAACCAGGTTTCCCAGGCTGTCCCTTTCATGTGACATCCAACCATCATCGAGTACAATGTAAGTGTACCCGGCATCTTTTAAACCCGATTCAACAAATATATCGGCAATGTCTTTTACAAGTTGCTCGTTGATATTTGTCTGGAAAGTATTCCAACTGTTCCAACCCATTGGAGGAGTCAAAGCCAGATTGTCAAATTTTTGGGCGTACAGGGATACCCCTGAAATTAAAAACAATAAAATTAAATTTCGTTTCATTTTTATGATTTATAAAGGTTATAGTATAATGTTTTGAATGACTTTTTATGCAATTTCAGGGATGATCTCATATAAAAATGATTTATTAATTGAAAAGTAGCATTATTTCAATGAATATAAAGAAATCATACAAATGTAAAAAATTAATTAGTGGTAAATTAATACAATTTTATCAGTGTTTATCCATATTTAATTTCTTTCTGTTAAAATTAATCTGTATTTTTAAACTGTATGGGTAGTTAACTTTTTGAATGGATCAGAAATATAATATCATTACAGCCGGTTTTCACATATTTCAATTTTGTCAATGGTTCATTTAACAGGATATTATTTATGTAATAAGAACAAACAATATATTCCTGTAAAATTACAGTCATGACGGATTATTAACTAAATACTACAAACAAAATGAAAAGAATAGCTTATTTATTATTGCCTCTCCTGTTTACATGGTCGTGTAACCAGAAGGTTAAAAAAAGCTCCGGAGATTTCACAATCCGTACCGGGGTAAATGTAAGTCACTGGCTTTCGCAAAGTATAAAGAGGGGAGAAGAACGGAAAAATTATATTACAAAGGCCGATTTTGATACGATAGCCGCCATGCATTTCGATCATGTACGAATACCTTTTGATGAAGTACAGCTATGGGATTCGTTGGGGAATAAAGAACCTGAAGCATTTGGATTGCTGCATAACGCTATTCATTGGGCAATTGGGGCAAAACTGCGTGTTATAGTCGATCTGCATATTATCCGCTCCCACTATTTTAATGCAAAGGTAAAACCCCTGTGGACCGATCCAAAGGAACAGCAAAAACTGATCGATATGTGGATGCAGCTTTCGGATGAACTAAATCAATATCCGACGGATTCACTGGCTTATGAAATTCTGAATGAAGCAGTAGCTGATAATCCCGATGACTGGAATAATCTGCTGGCAAGAGTTGTAAAAGCGATACGCGAAAAAGAACCGGTCAGAAAGATCGTTATCGGTTCGAACCGCTGGCAGAGCGCTGAAACTTTTCCCCAATTAAAACTTCCTGAAAATGATACGAATTTTATTTTGAGTTTTCATTTTTATAGTCCGTTCCTGTTAACGCATCACGAAGCACCGTGGACTTCTATTGCCCGTTATGACGGACCGGTTAATTATCCGGGACTTTTGGTTGATACGACCAGTCTGAAAGGATATGATGCAGAAACAGTAAAAGAAGTGGAGATGCAGGACGGATACTATAATAAAGATACGTTGTACCGGCAAATGCTTCCTGCTATTGAAACAGCCAAGAAGTACAATCTGCCGCTTTATTGCGGAGAATACGGTGCTTATCCCACTACTCCGGAAAGTATCCGCTTCAGGTGGTATAAAGATGTTACAGCGATTTTTAATGAAAACAACATAGCATATTGTCACTGGTGTTACAAAGGAGATTTTCCTGTAGTTGGTGAGAATTCGGCACCCAACTGGCCATTGGTGAATATTCTGACAGCAAAATAAATACTTCTGAAGACTTAATATTATAAGCCTGTCCGGTTTTGGTAACAGAAACGGGCAGGTTTTTTTATTGATCATTTTAAGAAAACCAAATAGATAATAATTTTACGCTTTATTGAATAATTTATCAGCCGGGCAACCCAGTTCTCTCTGCTTACAATAGTTACAGGTTTTTTTGCCACGGATATACCCGTTTCCTGTTGTTGTTAATATTATCAATATAAGTAAGACAAACAGTAAAATGATGTTGAATTTCATTATCATTAAAACAATACCGGTTACCAGGGGTATCAGTGAGATTAATAAATCGGGAATCATATCTTTCCAGGACATGGCTTTGCTGCAAAATTTTGCTGGATCTCCTTTTTTAAAAAATATGGCACTAAGTCTGCCTTTTCCGAAACCGCAGGTCCTGCCAAAGTAATAACAGTTTGTACAATGATATCTGATCAGTCTGAATTCGAAAGCAGCAATATATAAGAGATATAAAACAGAAATCAACCATCCTAACCGATGCATTATAACAAATCCAAGTCCATAAATTGTTAACGAAACAATATTGGAAAGGATCACTGTCCCAACCGGATAGTTTTCGTAGGTTTTTACTGATTCCATGTGTCAGGAGTTCATATTAACTGTCCATTTTTCAGTTTCATCCACACTGTTAAAAACAATACTAAAACTAGAATATATACCGGTGAAATACCAATTTTCACACCGGATTTTCTGAAATAAAAAATTCCACTATTAAAGGGAAATTACTTTTATGAAAACCTAACTGTAAAACTGCAATGATCATCTCCCATCAGGATGGAACTGTTTAAACTAACGTCTATTTTCTTTTCTGTAATGATTTCATAAAATTTCTTCATATAACCAACCGAACAGTTGCAGAATTCAACCGGTGTCAGTCCTTTTTTAACCAATGGGCAGCCACATTCTTCTTTCGGTTTGCCAGCCAGTTTCAGTTCTCCCTTTTCTTCACAGAGGTTAAATTCTTTTAACCAGTTCTGTTTTAACTGTTCATTCAGCGCTCCTTTTAAATTCCCTTTAAATTCAGCAATGGCGTCTTCATTAACACAAGCACAACTTTCCCCAACATTCCTGTACAATTGCAATCTTGTTTCTTTGTCAAGGTAATTATCAAGGTGTTTGATGAGGTCAGAGAATCGTTGTTGCGAAAAATGAAGCCTTTGTTTTATTTTATCCGTTTCGGATTGGTCTGGTGCGATATCTGACTGAGAATAGATATCATTGGACAAAAGAAAAAGTCCGGCAAAAGCAGCCATTCCGCACTGGCACGATTTTGTAAAGAATTCTTTCCGTGGTATTTTTTTAGTTTCCATTGTGTAGGGTTTTAATTATTTATTTTTAGTCAGGTTATTTTATTCAATTGTAAGTGATCCTGTTCGAAACAGTAAAAATGCATGCGCTTATCTCAAGCTTCTGAAATTCAGAGAATAAATTTAAAAGATATTTTTTGGAAGATCAAATTATTTCACCGGTTTATAATTATGAATAAGGTTTGTAAAAGTAACATTTGGAAGACTTTTGTAGAGAATGATCATTATATGTGATCCTAGTCTGTTAAGTGATTTATCTGACATTACTTAATAACTATCAGGATAATTGCTGTTAAATATTGTTTATATGTATATTACCTTAATTCTTAAAGATGATCAGCGCTGATGTATTGTTTACAAGTCAAAAAATAATTTTAATATAAAGGTGGTTTGTCCTGTATGTAATTTAAAAATTCTCTTAGAAATAACTGAATCCCTATTCGTGTGTTATCATACAATTAATGATATGTTCCGCATAATTGGTGTGTTTTAAATTATCGGACCTTTTTCTGTTGACAGAACAAAAAATATTTATCTTTTGTTATATATAGATCATTTTATAACGAATATTATATCAGATATATAAAATCATGAAATAATAATTAATGCAGAATGGTAGTTAAGAATATTTGTAGCAAAATTTTCATGAAAACTCAAAACGCGTAATGTCCGGTGTAATTACTAATCAGCTTCGAAAATTTTATCACTTTGTTTTTATTTTGGTTTCAATGGCGGGTTTCGTACCCAAAAATATTACTGTAATCAGAATTCTTGCCATGATTGCCTCCCTGGTCTTCGCCGCTTATCTCAGTATTTATCAACCGGGCAATTTTCACCTGGCAACTTTCTATTTTCTGCTTAGTGAGATATTTTATTTGAGTTTTATAAATTCAGTTCTTTTAAAGAACGGACTTCGCCACTGGTTTATCAGGGTAAATGGCAACGAACAGAAAGGCTTTACAAGGTATGAGACCATACTTGGCTTTTTATTTTTTCATAACGGTGTCAGTATCGGATACATTGCTTCCACCAGTCAGGGCACTTTATTCCCTAATGTTCATAGTAACTTTTTATTAATAATTGTAGCTTTTGTATTTATCACCGGGATGTCTGTGAAAATATTTGCCACAAAAGCTGTATCAGTTGAAATTTATTATTGGAAAGATATGTTTCTCGGAAGAAAGGTTACAGATTTCGTAGTAACCGGTCCCTATAAATATTTCAGCAACCCCATGTATGGGATTGGCCAGCTTCCGACATATGCCACCGCTATTTGGTACGGCTCGGAATATGGTTTGGTGGCAGCATTTCTGAACCAGGTTTTGATTTTTACTTTTTTTTATACAGTGGAGAAGAAATTTATTAAAAGGGTTTATGGTTCAGTTTAGTTTTCTTAGCCAGGCTATTTCTCCGAATTTTCAAGTATAAGCTTCACCACATCAAAGCTTACTGCATCGAACATTACTTCCACATTATTGGTAAAGTCGGAATTATGGCTCATAATTGCATCTTTTACAATAAAGGCCCTGTAATCGTGGTCCTGTGCCCCGATCCAGGTTGCCAGAACACATCCTACAGCACTCAGTCCGCACAAAAACAGGGTATTGCTTCCCTTCTCCCTGAGAATCTTATCCAGGTCTGTTTTATTAAATCCATCGGCATATGTTTTAATTACTTTGGGATCTTCAGGCCTGATTAATACCGATTCCGGATATTCAAATTGTTCCGTACCTTGTTTGGGCCCGTATTCCTTACTGTAATGATAGATACGTATAACCGGATAACCATTATTGCGGAAAAGGTCAATCAGGCCATTGATATAGTGCATTGCCTGTTTTTTCTCCAGTTCAGGAACTATATCCAGGTAGGCATTCTGGATGTCGATTACCAGCAGTGCCGGTTTAACCGGGGTTTTCGACTGTTCATTATCCTGTGAAAATAATTTACCCGGATTCATCAGTAACACGAAAGAAAGAATGGTAATTAAAATTTTCATGGTTTATGTTTTAAAGGTGTATGAGTGGTATAATTTTCAGGTTTATCTAAAATGAATGATTAATAACTGGCTGAAATAAAAATAAATGTAAATGTTTTCCCGGTAAATAGCAAATAAATAAATCTTTCAAAATTTCAGTATTTCCTTAATAATATAATTGGCTTCTTTTACATTAATATTCTTATCAATAAGGTCTTTCAGATCCTCAACTCCTTCCCGGATATTTATATTTTTTTCCTGACTTTCCCTATAATATTTCTTATACAGTGCATAAGCCTCCTCAATCTGACCAAGACGTAAAGTAGCTATAGCCAGGTTAAACTTTGCATGTATATTATTCTCATCTAGTTCAATGGCTTTCATAGAGTAATCGATGCACTTTTGAAAATCACCGATGCAATAATACGACCAGCCAAGATTCATTTGGACGATATGTGATTCAGAATTTAATTTGATTGATTTTTTATAAGCTTTAATTGCTTCATCATATTTTTTCATCATCATATAACAATCACCTTCAGACAGATATATCTGATAGTTTTCCGGATTGATCTTTTCCATTCTTTTGGAATAACTTAATGCTTTATCATAATCCCGTAACTGAAAATAACAGGTACCTAACATGGCCAGGGCTGGTAATTGGTCAGGATTAATCTCCAGCGCTTTCTTAAAATCAGGTATGGCATCTTTAAATGATCCGGTTGCGAGATAGACTTTACCTCTGCTGGTATAGTAAGAATCATCGTCCGGATTTAGTTCAATACATTTATTAAAATCTTTAAGAGCATTGTTAAAATCATGTATGTTGAAATAAGCCTCGCCTCTGCTATTAATAGCATATGCAGAATTATCTATATTAATTGCTTTACTAAAGTAGTCAATAGCTAATTCAAACTTTCCTGTTTCTGCATAAACGGCACCTAAGAGTTTTAAGGCACTATCAAAATTATCATCTAACTTCAATGCTTTTTTTGCGTCGGATATAGCTTTACTGAATGATCCAGATAAATAAAAAGAACTTCCTCTATTCCAGTAAAAATATTTATTTGTCGAATCAAGTTCTATGCATCGGTTATAATCCTTAATTGCTTTTTGATGATCCCAAATATCAGCATAAACATTGCCTCTGGATTCATAATTGTCCGCACTTGGATTTAAGTTTATTGCTTTTGTGTAAAAGTAAATTGCCTTTTCATATTGTTTCAGATCAGAATAATCTTTTGCCAGAAAATCAATAGCCAGTTCAAAATCAGGATCAATTTCCAGAGCTTTTTTATAATCTGCTATAGCCTCATTTATTAATCCTGTTTTATCATAAACAGATCCCCTGTTAAAATAATAGTTTTTATTTTTCGGATTGATTTTTATACACTGTGTATAGTCATGAAGGGACCTGTCATAATTTTTCAAGTCTGAAAAGACTTGTGCCCTTGTAAAAATAACAGATGCATCATTTTTATCGATATTTATAGCTTTGTTCAAATAACTGATGGCTGAGTCATATTGATTCATTTTGTAGTAAAAGTCTCCTATTTTGGAAAATACATAGCTGTCCTGATCATCTATCATCATAGCCTTCTTGTAATCAGCCAAAGCCGCATCTGTTGCACTGTCTTTCAGATAGACATCTCCCCTGTTAGTGTAATAATTTTTATTGCCGGGGTCGAGGGAAATAGCTATATTGTAATATTTCAGTGAACTATCGGGTTGGTTACTCATATTGTAAGCCATACCGGCATAACCATAAGGCAGAACAAAATGTGGGTTTAGTTTTATTGCTTTTTTAATTAAGGATATAGCACTGTCAATCTGATGCATATGAGAAAAAGCAATACTGTCATTTTGATTTGAATTGAAATAATAAGCACTGTCATGCACAGCCTTATTAAGGTAAATGTATCCCAATTCATTTAATGCATAAGGATACCGGGGAAAATAAATCAATGATTTCTTTAAGTCACTGTAAGCTTTTTTCATGGAATCAATTTTGTTATAACAGATTCCCCTTTGAACTAACCCGTAGGAATAGAAAGGAAATGATTCAATAGTTTTAGAAAAATAACCGATAGCTTCCTTCCATTGATCAGTATTAAAAAGAATGGTTGCTTTGAGTGAATTTCCAGCAAGAGATTTGGGTTCGAGCTGCAGCCATTCTTCAAGGTATTTATCAACTGTTTCGTAATTGTTTTTCAGGTATCCATCCAGCACTTTTAACCGGATGAGAAAGACCGAACGACTGTCTTTTTTCAGCAATTTATCTATTGTCTCAATCGCTCCGTTATCTTTACCCAGGTATTCTTCCTCTATAAAACTGATCAGTAATTTTTCCTGCTTTTTATTTATTTCTCCTGAACCGATCAACTCAAGCAGATCAGTTAGTTCAATTGCCGAATAATCACTTACCCGGTCGTAATGTTCGGTTTCATTCATCATCTTTATTCCCTTCAGCAGGCCTGTCAATCCCTGCATTATGCTATCCGCACCAAGCAGTTTCAGACTTTCAGTAATTTGCTTTTCATAACCAAAGGGTTCAACATAACTGTATCTTTCCAGCGGGTTAAACTTCAACGTATCGTAAAATTCCCTGCCGAATGATAAGACAGATAAGGTGATTAGTACAGAAAGTAAAACATATTTTTTCATAATTGTCTTTTTATAAACTCAGGGATGTTCCCTTTTTGTATTATATCAAAGTTTCAGATTCGTGTCAAGCTTTGTCCGGTAATACGTAAAACTGTTTTTAACAGGGACAATACTATCATTATCATCAGATAAGTAAGTGATGAATTTTATAAACTCAACATTTTCAAACCGGGTAAAACTTTTGGACGAGGTCCCGCTTAAGGCATACGCTTTGTTTTTGTTATCGGCAACGGGAAAAGGCATTGTAAAACCAGGCTCAACATTATCCCATTTGTAAGCTAAAATAATATCGGAATCTTTCTCATAAAAAATATTATAGGATAAAACGGGAGGATCTGTATCGTGTAGGAATTTATGAAAAAACGGATCAAGGTTCATTCCTGAATACGAACCTGCCATTTCAATAAATGCATCTGTATTTATACTCTGATACTTATATTTCTGAAAATAATCCTTTAATAACTTCATGAATACTTCATCATTATTTATAATACACCGTAGGTTATGCAAAAGAATTGCACCTTTGTTGTATATGTCACCACTGGCAAAAGTGTTTTCATTGACATCGGCGTTTCCTATAACCGGCCAGATATTCAATATAAAATCCGATATATGTGATATTTCTTTTTCGTATTGCAGATAACCATATTCATGTTCCATAAACAGCATTTCAGAATAGGTTGCGAACCCTTCACTTAACCAGGCATCGGCCATATCGCTGAAGGAAATGGCATTTCCCCACCATTCATGTGCTATTTCATGTACAATGATATAATCGTATTCATTGTTGATGTACCTTTTATCGCGATGTTTGAATTTATTGCCGAAGGCTATGGCTCCCTGGTTTTCCATACCTTCATAAGGAGATTCGACCAATCCGAACCCGTCTTCAGGAAAAGGATATGGCCCGAATAAATCGGTATATACTTTCATCACTTCTTTCGACTGGTTGAATAATACCATGGCTTGTGACTTATCCTTTGGCAGAACATAATAATCCAGAAGCAGTTTTTCCCCGTTGTAAACAAGGCTGTCTTCCACCGTGATATAATCTCCACAATAGAACGTAACATCGTAATTGGGGATTGGATAACTTACTTTCCAGGTATATCGCCTGTAATTCTTATCAAGATCGTATTCATTTATTAAATTGCCGTTCGATATGCCCTTATACTTTTTTGGAATATCCAGGTTAATGATCATCGAATCGGGTTTGTCGGACAGATGGTCTTTAACCGGCCACCAGGAAGATGCCCCCAGGTATTCACAAGCTACTCCGGTTAATCCTTTCGATTTCCAAACAAAACCTCCGAACCATGGAGGGTTCTTTGCTATCGGCGGTTTTCCCTGGTAAAATACCGTAACACTTTCGTGGAAGCCGGCTTTTAGCACGTTGTTAAAATCTATGAATATTGCATTGTCTTTTCTTGTATAGTTTAATTTCTCCCTGTTCCTTATTATGCTGTCAATCTGATAATTGTCGAACAGATCGAGTTGGATCTGTCGTGTATCATTTAATACGTTAAACAATACTCTTGTATTTCCCTCAATGAATTTTTTATTCGGAATGATCTTAACCGACAGTTCGTAATAAGTAACATCGTAACACGACCTGGATGGAATAAGCATTCCCCTCAGCGTATCCTTTAAAGTATATACCGGCAGGTACCCGTTTTCCCGGGAAAGATCCATGCCGGAATAATAATGTTTCTGAAAGAATTTAATAGCAAAAGTTGTATCACATGTGTATTTGTAGGATTTCCTATCGTGGGCGGTTAATCTGGAATAGTTCAGATCGATGGTTCTTTTAAAATCCCGGCAGGATCCTGAACGGTCATTTGTTATCCACTTTGCAAATGAACGGTTATAATATAAATAAGCTTTTGTCGTGTCGAATTTTATAAAATAATCCAGGTAGTAGATTACGGAAATAAAATCCCCTTTTCCCCAATAAGAATTCATTAAAGAATCACCTCTTACATAATTCAGTCTGACACCATTTTCAATGCGCTGGGCATCTGTCTGAAATGCAAACAAAAAACCGGTGATACCGATAAGTAAGATCTTTTTCATAAATATTTGAACTTAACAATTCATCACTAAACGGGTAATCTGTTTAATTAAACTACTTTACGATCATTCTCTCATTCTGGTTTTTTTTTCGAAAATTTCAATTGCCTGTATACGGGTTAAATGTAAAAGTTATTTCTGTAAAAAACAAATCTGCTACAAAGGCAAAAAAAGATAACGGAAAGATGGCGTTTGAATTAATAGTATTAAGTATACCTGCACCAGGATGAGGCTTTTTCATTGTTATAATTATTATTCTGAAAACCAACTAACTATATTTTCAATTTTATAAAAACCAACGAAGTTGGCTGTAAAGAAAAAAATTATTGGAATGGAAGGCTAATGACTTATTATAAGTAGGAATGTTGTTAAGTGAAACACTTGTTATACTCCGACAATATATAAGATCTCATTTCTTCAAATATATAAACCCCGTTAAATTATTCGGAATTCCACCCAATTTTAAAACATACCAATATGTGCCGGTTTCCAGGACATTACCATCCTGATCTTTCCCATCCCAATCATTTCTGTAATTCTCGGATTCATACAATGTTTTTCCTTTCCGGTTAAAGATGATTAAGTGCGAATTTTCAGGTAATCCATCGATGACAAAGAAATCATTTATCCCATCTCTATTCGGAGAGAAAGCATTTGGTATATTTAATTGTTGTGGGGGTTCATTATTACATGTATTTACGGTGATGGGTAGTTCCGGGGATTTTTTTCCACTGCCACAACTGTTAATACCGTTCACAATTAAATTGCCATTTGTAGCATTATCTGAAAAATATATTGAAGCCGTAGTCGAATTACTGTTTATCATTACACCTGATCCGCTATACTCCCAGGTATAATTCGTTGCATTTTCAATAGCAGGAACCGCATAATTCGATTCATATCCCCTGCAAACAACCTGTTCACCATCAATCTGACCTGCATCATCTGGTAAAGGATTTAGTGTTATAGGTAGTTCCGGGGATTTTTTTCCACTGCCACAACTGTTAATTCCGTTCACCACTAAATTGCCATTTGTAGCATTATCCGAAAAATATACTGAAGCCGTATTCGAATTACTATTTATCATTGCACCTGTTCCACTATATTCCCAGGTATAATTTGTTGCATCTTTAATAACGGGAATCACATAATTCGATTCGTAACCTCTGCAAATAACCTGTTCTCCATCTATCTGTCCTGCATCACCAGGTAAGGTATTTACAGTTATGGGTAATTCGGATGTTTGGGTTGAAATATCATTTCCTGCTACTGTAACTGATAAAACACCGCTGGTACTGTTATCGGCAAAATCCAGGCTGACATTTTCGGAATTACCCGTGATGGTGACTCCTGTACCTGAGTAACTCCAGGTGTAATTCACATTGCTTATTGAGTTAATTGAATAATGTACATTTTTTTGTCCCTGACACACTTGATTCTCACCGTAAATATCAGAAATCTGACAGTTATAATAGTAAAGACTTAATACTTCAGTCGGATTTAATACCCTGTTATATATTCTTATTTCGTCAATCTTACCGTTAAAATGTAATGCCTGGGTTAAAAAGCTATATCCGATTTTTGCAGTCAAATTGTTGTGTGCCATAGCTAACCCTGTTCCTGATAACCAGGTTTCAATTTCCTGTCCATTAATATACATTTTCATATCAGTAGGGCCATTCACGGTAACTGTTACATTAATCCAATCGTTTATTGGTATTGGGTTAAGGCTTGTACAACTTCTACGATAATCTGACCCAAGAGCCCGCCCGTCTCCATATCCAAAATTTATTGTATTTCCCTTGTTTTTTGATAACCAGAATCCATAATAATTACCAATGGTAGATTCATTAAGATCCGATCCAAAAATTAACATAGCATCATCATTATTTGCTAAATAATAACAAGAGAACGTAAAAGGTATTTTAATATCGTTAAAATTGTCATATAACTCAATATAATCGTTTGTACCATTAAACTCATATGCTCTGTTTTCCACATTACATCTGTCAGTTGTTAATGTGGCACCGTGAACAGTTCCATTATACCCGTTTCCGCTTTCATCATTCGCATTTCCGTTAAACGGATAAAAAGCCACAAGTCCGTTTGTGGGTATTTGAGCATTTAGATTAAAATGAAATGCCGAAAAAACAAACAGGTATAAAAAAACAAATTTTACATTCATGTTATAACATTTTGCTTTATTGATCTGTAGACTCACGAACTCCTTCCACACCTCTTAAGCCCAGGTTAATACCCAAGATGTATTTCGTGAGAACCATAATTATAGGATGCAATTTTACTTACGGAATATTCATAATTATAACCCGCATAAAGCATCTTATACAATCTTAAACCGAACCTGAAATTCATGCTGCCGGAAGTTCCGTAGGAAACGGCGATCCAGTTAAAATGTTTAATATAGAGTCTGGCATTAATGTCAGCCGAGATATTTTCTGTTTTTACTTTCTTTATTGCTATTGAAGGTTCAAAATTGAATGAATTATTTTCTGTCATAAACTTATAACCACCGATAAAAAAATAACTTGGATCCATGCTTTTATACCCGTTAACCTGAGCCATATCGCTTAGTATTTTATTGGCAGAAACACCAATAAAATAACGGTTACAATATAAATAACCTCCAAGGCTGAAATTCAATATAAATTTATTATTGTTTCCATCCAATAAATAGTAATCACCAGGTTGATTGGGTTTCAGTAACGAGCTGTTAAATGTGTAATATGACCCAATTGTCGCCATGCCAAAAGATAAATTTACTTCATTGCTTACCGGAAAATGATAAGCATATGTTATCATTCCACCTGACAGTGCAGATGGCCCGTTAATATCTTTATAGACGGCAGCTCCAATTCCAATATGATCGGTTAAATTCATAGGTCCTTTATTTAAAAAACCTTTGGGATCGTAAAAGTCATATTTCCCAAATCTGAAGCTTCCCGAAGCCTGATAGGTAACCGGGGCATCAGAAAATCCAAGCCACTGTTGTTTTACAGACAGATCAGCAGTTGTATATAGTTCTGTTCCGGTTATAGCAGGATTTATAATAAATGGATTAACATAGTAATTTCTGTAAAGTGAGTATTCCTGCGAAAAGCTACTGTTACTTGCTATTATTAAAATAATGGTAAGTAAATATTTTTGGAGCTGAGCCATCTGACTATTATTTTTCAATTATTTTGAATACAACTCTTCTGTTCATTTTCCTGCCTTCTTCTGTTTCATTTGATGCTATCGGATAATTAAAGGCATATCCGGCAGTTTCAATTCTTTGTTCACTGATCCCTTTACTGATAAGATACCGTGCAACGGATTCCACCCTCCTTAATGATAATTCCAGATTATACTGATAACCTCCGATATTGTCGGTATGTCCTTCAATCCTTATCTTTATTGAAGGATTAGTCTTCATTAAATAATATAATTTATCCAGTTCTTTATAGGATTCAGGAAGAAGATCATATTTATCAAAGTTAAAGAAAACGTTATTTAAGATTATTGCTGAATCTACTTCGATTTTATTAATATTAAACGTATCCGGAACTTCGGTTCTTTGAACCTGATCTGAATCCGGAATTTCATTTCTGATGCTTACTTTTTCAACAGAAACATCATCAATATAATAATAGGATGCTTTTTCTGTCCTGGATAAATCCCATTTTTCCTTTTTTCCTTTTTGATTCTCAGGAACTATTTTTTTATACACTGTATTTTTATCGGATCTGAAATTACCCAGGATGATATATTTTTCATTTCCGGTGGATTTATAAAAGGATTGTAAAGTAATCCAGTTATGTGTATTTATCAAATAAGAAGAATTGAACTCTATTTGCGGTTTTAATTTAAAAAGCTTCAGATCTTTATTGCTTTGCATAGTAACACCGGAAAACATTACTCCAAAGTTTTTTATGGCAATATTTGATTCCCCGTCGAGTAACAATGATAATTCTATTTTATAAAGGCTGTCTTTTTCAAGTGGTTTGAGAAGCTCAGTTTCTACAAACTCCCTGACGTTCCTTATGCCTCTCTGCGGGTTTACCCGGTAACAGAACAGGCCGATAAATCCATCACCTGTTTTGGGATCAGCACCTCCGGTGTATTTAGCGAAAATAGTTTCAGAGGAACTTTTGCCACTGAAATTAAAATAATCGGGGGTATCGCTACCCTGCAGCTTATGCCAATTCAACTGGTTTTCAGAGTCAAAATTTATCGGTACTTCAAATGAAGGGTTTGGAACCAGGTTTTGAGAAAAAGTCAATTGATCAGGTAACAGGAGCCCTATTAATATAAAATATAAATATACTATCAGCTTTCTTTCTCTATTAATCATATCCCTGCTAAGAATTAAATAGTAATGCAACCAAACATACATGAAGAAAATTCTGGATTTTCAGGAGTTTTTATGTCAATCATATCACAATTTTTTATTATCGTAACGACCTGATCATGTATTGACTACATTATTTTTCACAAACTTTCAATTGTCAGAATGCGGTTTAAATGTAAAAGTTATTTCTGTAAAAAACAAATCTGCAGCAAATCGGCATCAAGAACAATTGTTCAATAATCCAATTCTATATGCAGCTCCGATCTCTTAGTGATTACGTCTTCCAGGCTGACAAAATAAGAATTACTTACCTGACCGTTGATCTTTATGGTTTTAATCACCTCATTTTCCGGATTATCTCTTTTGGTATCAATAGTAATTTTTGATCCATTGTCTAAAAGGAATTCTATTTTGTTCAAGGTTGTTCCGGTAATCGTAACCTCTGGTTTTCCAGGTACAACGGGATATATCCCTGCTGCCTGGAACAGAAACATAGCCGATGTGGCTCCCAGGTCATCATTCCCCGGCAATCCATCGGGACTGTTCCTGAATATGGATGTAACCGATTTACGGATCAGCGCCTGTGCTTTTTCCGGTGCCCCGGCATAATTGTAAATTACTGGCGCCAGGAAACTGGGCTGGTTAGAGGGCCAGTAAAAGGGTACGGTTACATTCCAACCTTTGGTGAGGATCCTGGAAGTAAAGTAATCCAGTTTTTCCACTGTTTTCCTGTTTCCTCCCATGCGCCTTATCAATTCAGGTATGTTGTGTGGGATATCCCAGGTGTACTGGGCAGCATTACCTTCGTTAAAGCCCGCATCGGATGAACTGTCAAAAGGGGTAACCCATTTGCCGTGGCTTGTTTTTCGTTGCAGATAGCCTGTCTTGTCGTTAAATAATTGGAATACGCCATTTGAACGTTTTAAAAAGCGGTGATAGTTCGCCGAATCACCGGCAAATTTACACATCTGTGATACGGCATAATCATCTGTGGCATATTCTAAAGTCATGGAAACACTGTAATTATAGGGGCCGTCATAATCGGGTACATAGCCGTATTTAATATATTCATCACCACGGCCGTATTTATGATCCGCTGCCCATACCATTTTGTCTTTCACCTTCTTCAAAGCAATATTTCTGCCACCGAATGCATAGAGGTTGGCAATCAGTGGTAATCCGCTGTAACCGTTCATTACCCAGGTTTCATTGTTAAAATATCCCCAGATGGGGATGCCGGAGGGACAACCCTCCCTGGCATCCAGGTACAGGGAATGTATCATGTCCGATGCTTCCTTCGGAAATAGCAGGCCCTGCAGCTGTGCAGTGCTGCGGTATGTGTCCCAGTTGGAAAAGTTGACATATTTATGCCTGCCTTTTTTGATCACATAGACGAAATCGTTAAATCCCCTGTATTCACCGTTCACATCGTCGAAAATATTTGGGTGCAGCATGTTGTGATACAAAGCGGTATACAACTTGGCTTTCATATTGCTGTCAGCCGTTTCCACTTTCATTTTCGAAAGTCCGGCATTCCATTTTTCCGTTGTTTCGGCTTTCAGTTGTTCAATATTTTTATTTTCTGTCTCTTTCCGGAGATTCAGCTGAGCATTTCCGATACTTACAAACGAAATGGCAGTTTTCATCACCAGGGGCCCGGGATCGGAAGCATCAAATGTAAGGTAACCCGCGATGGAGTCGCCCGAAAAAGATGTTTGATTTACCAGGAGTTTCGTTCCGTTCCAGCCTCCGGAACTTTTTATTTTTTTATTGAATTCGGCTGCAAAGTAAACGGTATAGTCCTGTACCCTGGGATTACGGGTACAGAAGCCACCTGTCGTGGCATATCCTGTAATGCGGTTATGTTGCGCATCGACAGATATTCCGGCACCTGTTATGCCGTTCGCGCAATTAGTAGGCATGAATACCAGGTTTTCTTCCGTGGTATCGGGATACTCAAAACTGACGACTGCTGCGCGTTCCGATACGGCTGCCTTTACATTTATCCGGGAACCGGAAAGAAATACTTCGTAATAGCCGGGACCCGCTTTTTCGTGCCGGTGCGAAAATCCGGATGCATATACAGACGGGTTGTACACGGGACTCACATTCATTTTTCCGGTAACCGGCATAAAGGGTATATCAAGCGCTCCGTTGCAACCCCAGCCGCTTACATGTGTAAGGGCAAAACAGGCGATCGAATCCTTAGGGTAATCATAGCCTGAAACTGTATTGTAACTGTCTGTTGCATTAAAAAGATTAACGGGACCGAAAGATATCATGCCAAAGGGGGCATGAGCGGCGGGAGAGGTGTTGCCCCCCTGCGTGGTGCCGATGAAAACATTTACCAGGGCCGCCGGACCTGATCCGTTGTATTTAGTATGCTGCTGTGCACACGAGGCGGTAAATAAAAGCAGGAAAATGCCTGCAACCGGGTACAACAATTCCCGGGAAATGTTGGCATATCTTTGTTTGAGTTGAAGGGTTGTTCTCATCGTTGTTTTATTTTTTTCATTTATCAAATGAGTGGTAGCAGATTTTATCCGAAAGTAGTTTTAACAGGTTTCACCTTTTTCAGTGCATATTCAGCATGTGCCATTCCCCATCCGGTGGTGGTCTTTAAAAAATTTCTCCGGTTGAAGTCCATGGCTTTAAGTTTAGGATGTGATCGTTTACCGGATGAATTTAAAACTTCTGCACGGATTTTCAAAACCGGATAGTGAAAAAGAGATGTAAATGAATAACTTTTTACTTGCGACAGGCCATTAATGACACTTAAAATTGCACTGCCAGGATACGTGGTATTTTATAACCGGACCCCGGCTTTAAACCCAATAGTAAAACTTACCGAATGCCAGTTGGTATTGCTCAGATCATAACTTTGAAATAACGAACCCAGTAAATAATCCCCTTTGTCTTCGTTAAATTGCCGGTTAGTGTTTTTAACCTTCCGGTACATATATCCCATGCCGCCGTAGAAATCGACATAAAATCTGCCATTGACTTGCAGCTGCCAGCCCAGGATACCATTAATGCCCATAACGTTTTTTATTACTCCAATATTATCGGTCTTACGAAGAAATGAATCGGGACTGCTGTAAAAGGAAATACCCGTGGAATATTGATTTTTCCGGAAAAAGGGCTGAAGCCCTACGTAAAGGCCGTCAAAATAATGCGGCAGATCAAAAGGGATCTTATCAATTATATAATACCTGGCTTCAATGTATGTTTTAAATCCCCGGGGTTTCAGAAAAACCGTGTCGGTTTCATGGATATCATACAGCTGATAACCGATTCCTGCACTCAGGCTGAATTTATCAGAAATTCTTTTTTCAGCTGAAAACTGAAGCGTTGGAAAGGTAAACACATCTGCCAGGTTTGTTACATTCCAGTTGATGATCCAATAACTTTTAAAATCCGTGGTTTGTGCAACTGCCAGTGAGGAAATGCTCAGCAATAACAGCTATGAACTTTTTTCTCATGATCGTTAATAATGATTGTTTTGGTATACGTCTAACGGTATATTCATATGTTCTGATTAAATATCCATCATAAAAAAGTTTCCTTAAAGATAAGGAAAATCATCCTTCATCCTGCTCTGTTTTCTGTTACAATCCTGTCGATACCTTCCCCCAAAGATCCGGATCGGCCATGCGACTCAATTAATACACCACCTCCCAACCAACCGGCACCTTCACCCGTGCAAGAAACATTGTCACATTGTTACTTAGTGACTTTGTCACCACCCACAAATTTGCATTTTGAGAAAATATCTTTTACATTTATCATTTGGACGGTAATCGAAAGTTGAGGATAAAATCGTTTACCAAACGGATAATTAAATATAATGAATAAAATAACCGAAATACTGAAAATTACAATAGATTGGGATTATGCAAATGTTAGTGGCAATTCAATGAGATAGATATATTTATATATAACAATAAAATACCAAGATTATGGTTTCAAGTATTCAAAAAGAAAAAGCTGAAATGTTCTTGAAATTTCACCAAGACAAAGAAATTTTGGTTTTGTTAAACTCGTGGGACATTGGAAGTTCTAAATTAATAGAAGCATGTGGCTATAAAGCAATCGCAACAACAAGTATGGGAATAGCTGCCTCTTTAGGTTATCCTGACTGCCAGGTAATACAATTGTCGGAAATGATTGAAGCTATAAGGGGGATCGTAAATGCAGTGCAGGTTCCTGTAACTGTGGATATAGAAGCCGGGTATGGAAATAATTTGAATGAAATAATTGAATCGGTTAAAAAGATAATTGCAACAGGAATTGTTGGAATAAACATCGAGGATAGTATTGACTTAAGTCCGGAATTAATTGACGAGATGGAATTTTGTGAAAGAATTTCAGCTATTCGTGCATTATCCGATTCTCTGGGCTTTCATTTAGTAATTAATACAAGAACAGATTCATTTTATACTTCTTCAGGCTCAACACGGGAGAAATTATCTGAATCGATAAGGCGTGGCAATAAATACCGGGAAGCAGGAGCAGACTGCATATTTGTGCAACCTGTATGGGAAAAAGAAACGATTTCAACACTGGTTAAGGAAATTAATGCCCCGATTAATATTCTTTCAAACCCTGCAATAGGGGCAGGATTACCTCCGTCTGTTCGTGAACTGCAGGATTTAGGTGTTGCCCGTTTAAGCCTGGGTTCAAGTTTGATGAAAGCTACGTTGGCTTTAATTAAAAAAGTTGCTGACGAACTATCAGAAAAAGGGACTTACAATATTTTATTAGATTCTCTGACACCGCTTCCCAACGCTGCATTAGCCTATAAAATGGCAATAGGGTTAAATAAATGAAGAACAACCACTAACAATATAGGATTTATGGCACAGTTAAGCCAAAAAATAAGGTAGTTAGTTCCGGGAACCAGCTACCTTATTTTACACCCGGTCGTTGTTATTTATTCGCTCCATTGTGTTTTATCACGGTAAAGAATATGCATCCTGTCCATCAAAAAATCTGTTTAATCGTATTCAGACAACATTCACATTCTTATGAACAGATATGTTCATAAAAATCATTTGCTTTTTAGTTGAATATCAATTACATTTATTTCCTGTACCGGAAGTTGGTAATTTAGGAAAGAAAGGACAGGGCACGAAAATAGATTAATCACCGAAATGTACAAGCATCTTTCAAATTGTAAATTGAAAAACATAAAAAATCCGGCAGATGATTTATTTGATAATAATACAGATAAGGCGTGCTTTACATCCCTATATGGGGGAGGTAAAGCACACCTTTTAAATTGCTATATGAAAAATAAACACAATACGCTTATATAACCTTGTGAGCAAGGCAAAAAATCTTCGGCACGTCAAAAATATTCATTACAATATATTTCAATTTATTACGTTACAATAAACACCATTTAAAGCCTATAGAAAATATCTACTCAACTAAATTTTACAAACCGAAAATTAATAATTATGAGAAAGGTATTTTTTATTTTAGCATTAGTATTAATGTTTGCATGTGAAAAAGATGATGAACAAAAATTATCAGACAACACACTCAATGACGCAAAAGAGAATTATTTCCCATTAACAATAGGGAATTATTGGGTTTATGAAGATTATCACATTGATTCATTAAATCAAGAAACAAAATTAGATTATATCGATAGTATTGCTGTAAGTCGTGATACTGTAATCCGTGGAGAAAAGTTTTACATTTTATCTGGAATAAGAGAATTTCCAGGTTCAGATAAATTACGTGATTTATCGATACTCAGAGATTCTTTGGGATACCTAATTAATCAATGGGGAGAGATTCTTTTTTCATCTGGTAATTTTAGTGATATCTTACACACACGTATTGAATTGACTTCAAATAATGATACTTTGCTAAAAGTTACTTATAAAATGGTTGAACATTCTGACTCTTTAGAAATACTGAATACTAAGTATAAAGTATTGAATTATCAGGGAAATGTAACTGTTTACGATAGTTCAACAAATGATATTCGATACAAAGATTACACAAACAAGTACTATGCTTCCAACGTTGGTGTCGTTTATGAAAGTTTATTTTATATTAATGGTCATGTAATATACAAAGACTATTATGAAAGACGGTTGAAAAGGTATAATGTATATCTTGAATAGCAACAAAAACATGCTGGGATTTTATACTTGAAATAATTAAAAATCATATTCTTAAAAACAAATGCCCAGCTCACAACACGCAATATATGTGCGCCGGGTGATGCGGATAAATTATCTTTTGTACATTTACTCAAATTAGCAACAGTTTGATAAGTTGGAGCTTCGAAATCCCGGCCTCTTCATATTTACAAAACGTTAGGTAAAGTTTTATGTATGATATACAATTTACCTTGATAAATATCAGTTTAAAAAGTAACTTAGATTAAGGATTTACATAATGATATAACATAAATTAGCTGTTTTAATAATTTAAGAAACAGAAAAAAGAATGAATAAGCCGCAGGATAAAGTAATTGAATTACAAAAACAAAATGACATATTAAAAAAAGAGCTGGAATTATTTCAGAAAAATGAAAAAATGTTTCACGCGCTTGTGGAAACGGCGGTTGGAAATATCGGAGAGGATTTTTTTAATACTATTGTTGAAAAACTTTCAGAATGGTTAAATGCCGAATGTGTTATCATAGGTCAGCTAATAGAGGAAAATAAGGTGCAAGGATTTCCCATGTATCTGGACGGCAAAATAATAGAAAATTTTACTTACCAACTTAAAGATACTCCTTGTGACTTAACCTCAAAAAAAGGGTATTGCGTTTATACTGATGAGGTAGGCAAATATTTTCCAAAGTCGAAAGATATAAAAGAATTAAATATTAAAGGATATGTAGGAATAGCTTTATATAATAAAAAGGGAATACCTAATGGCATTTTATGCGCCATGTCGCGAAATAAATTACAGTTACCTCCACAGGCTGAAGATATTCTAAGAATTGTTGGAGCCAGAGTGACAACTGAAATTGAAAGAATTAAAGACCAGAAAGCATTAGAAATTTCCGAATCAAATTTAAAGAATGCAAATGCTTCAAAAGACCGGTTATTCTCAATTTTATCACACGATCTGATAAGCCCTTTTAACACTTTAATCGGATTCAGTACTCTTTTACTTAAAAAAACTGAAGATAATAACCTCGCTGATATTACTAAATATGTCAGGATTATTAGTGAAATTTCATACCAGACTTATGATCTTTTAAAAAATCTTCTTGACTGGTCGTTAACTCAAACAGGTAATATAGCGTTTAATCCCAAATTATATAATTTGGTCGATATAGTTAGTGAAATCGTTCAATTTGAAATCAAATTTGCTCAACAAAAGAATATAACCATTAATTCAAATATTCAAGCTGATTTGAAGATATTTGCCGATAAAACCATGTTAGAAACAATTCTTAGAAACCTTATAACAAACTCGATAAAATTTACTGATAAAGGGGGTGTCATTACAATTTTGGCAAATGACGATGGCGATAAAAACCAGGTTACTGTTGCCGATACAGGCAGAGGTATTGAACCGGAAAATGTGGATAAACTTTTTAAGTTGGAAAGTAGTTTTAGCAAAGATGGAACACAAAATGAAAAAGGAACTGGTCTGGGCTTAATTTTATGTAAAGAGTTTGTGCAAACTCACGGTGGAAAAATATGGGTTGAGAGTGAGATAGGAAAAGGTAGCAGATTTAGTTTTACATTGCCTCGCGAATAACTGGCTATACGGAAAAGCAACCATAGAATCGATAGAGGTTACAACTAAATTTTTATTAATTTTTGAATTAGGAAGATACAAAAAACTTTGCCTGGCAAATGCAGCTGTTGCACAACTCAAAAAAATGGTGATTTTGGAATTAAATGTGAATTTTCAAAAACATAATAGGGTCAAAAATCAGGTTGTGTTTTATCCCAGTAACGAATATGCATCTTGTCCATCCGCAAATCCCTTCAATCGTGTTCAGACAACATCCACTTACCTCTTAACAGACATGTTCATAAAAATCATTTGCTTTTTAGTTGAATATCAATTACATTTATTTCCTGTATCGGAAGTTGGAAATTGAGGAAAGTAAGGATAGGGAACGAAAATAGATTAACCACCGAAATGTACACGCGTATTTCAAATCATGAATTGAAAAATATAAAAAATACGACAGATGAATTATTCAACCAGCAATAGTATACAATTGAACTTGCACAAATGTTGTGTGTGATATAAATTTGAGAAGTACCATTAACATGAAGCAAATAATTATTATTTTTTTGATTCTTAGTTTTCTTCAATCTTGCCAACGTAATAATGGAGAGAACGACACTGTAAATTATTTCGACAGTTCAATTATTGTTGATTCATTAAACTTTCCATTAGATTCCAATCAAATGTATTTTCCATATCATTTATTTGCAGATACTTCACTATATATCGGTCGAGATACTTTTCTTGTCAATTGGTATTCGTCCCATTTACGAGCAATGACAGAGCCTTTATTGTTTAATAAAAATCTAGAAAAAGAAGTTTATAGATTTTTATGGTTAAGAACTTTTGACAACCCGATTTCAATAAGGATTGAGAAAGAAAATAGTAAATATACTTTGACTTGGAAATTGTGTGATGGTGCCGGAGGTTATTATCCTGGAAAAATGACAATAAATAAAGCTAAATCTATTGACAAAAAGACTTGGGATCAATTCCATACCCTAATCAAAAAATCTGATTTCTGGCATCTTCCTACAACCGATGTAGAATTTCCGGGAACCGATGGATCCGAATGGATATTAGAAGGTTTCGAGAATAAGAATTATCATGTTGTTGATAGATGGACTCCGAGAGGTGGCAAGTTTTATTATTGTTGTAATTTTTTGATCAATTTGACAGACTTGACAATCAATGAAAAGGATAAATATTAATAAAATACAGCACACAATAAACAGGGCTTCACACGGCACGTAGTGCCCGGTAGTGAAGCCCCGGCTGAACAAAGTCACGCAGGCAGGTTGCTGATTTGTTACATGATTTTTGGATAGGGATATAAACCCTTGGTAGAGAAATGGAAATAGCACGGACAACATGTCCGCGCTAGAGGGGTTTTGTTCGAATTCCAATAATTAATAACCATAAACAGGTTCCTATTTCTCCAATGTCCGCTGGCAGTAACATGTATTTTGGATAAAAGCTTGAATAATAATTCTCAAAAAGCGCTCTTCCTATGAATTCTCCGAGGTAGGAGAAACAACCTATCATCATAATAACTCCCAATACCCTGGAAAGATAGGTTGATTTATACATGAGGTAACCAAGTGGGAGCAGCCAAAGTCCGTAAAAAACGGTTGCTATTAAATCACCACCATAAAACAAATCGAGAAAAAACATTACAAGGGATTGCTGTTGATCAGCTGAAAAAGTTGAAAGATATTCCTTACCGGATATAATTTGTATAATAGCCCACTGGTAGATTAAACCGGCAAAATAAACCGAAATTCCTGCCAATACAAAGATCACCATTACCTGGGCAATTTTTTTGTTCACAGGTTTTACCAGGATGTATAATGCGATCACCAGAAACAACCATATAATGCTTGTAAATGTCTGCAAAACGAAATAGAATCTGAACAATCCCAATTGGGTACTTATATTCGCAACTGTTTGTGAAGCATTGTTCCAATCGATGAATTTTTGTGGAAGAAATCGCATACCAATTATACCTGTTATTACCAGCAATAAATAAAGTAGTCCTGCAATTCGTCCTGTTTTTTTTGTTGGTAGCATAGCTTTGGTTTTTAATGAATAATTAGAATGATGTAGGGACCTTATATGATTATGCCCAGCTACAAAAGTAAGACGGCAAATGTCACAATCTGGTAAAACCGGGTAAAGAGATGTCACGACATGTAAAATGTTGTCATAGAAGAGCAGGAAGAATGGTTTTTTTAGTTGGAAGTGGAAAGTTGGATGTTAGAAGACCGAAGCTGGAAGCCGATTTATACAGGCCATTATTCAATTACTTTAACGCTTATCCAATGAGTCGGTTCTTCATTTTTTCAATTCTTCAACCGAGGACGCAGGACGCGCTCAGTGCAGCTAATTCCTCAACCACAAGTTGCCCATAGCGAACTATAATTAACTGTACGGCTCTGCCTACTGACACCCTATAAAATGAACCTATTCAAGGTGATACAACCGTTTTTTCACGAAGAGATACAGATCCGTAGCTGCAAGCTACGGATAACGGAGGATCGTTGTTATATATTCGCTCCATTGTGTTTTATCCCGGTAAAGTATATGCATCCTGTCCATCATAAAATCCGTTAAATCGTGTTCAGACAACACACACGGGTTAAGTGGTAGAGACACCACGATACAAATTCTTAAAATTATGATTGATTTCTTATATTTGTATAAATGATTTTAAAATGACAAGTAATAAAGTTAAAATATTAAACGATTTAAAACTTAGTCTTTCAAAACGACTGAGTGATAATTTGATTGATATAGTTTTGTTTGGTTCTCAATTAATAGATGCAAATAAGCAAGACTCTGATTACGATATTCTTATTTTAGTTAAAAACAAAACGGATTGGAAAATGGAAAGGGAGATATCAGATATATGTTATGATATTGACTTAAAATATGGTATCCTGACTGATACTCATATTTTAAGTGAGGCAGATTTAGACACACCAAGAGGTAAACAACCAATTTTTGTAAATGCTATTAACCAAGGATTTCACGCATGATAAACGAAAGTGATAGGAATTCTTTAGTTAATTATCGAATGGTTCAAGCCAAAGATACTATTGAATTAGCAAAATTTCTGATTGACTCAAATCGATTAACTGTTGCAGTAAATCGTATCTATTATGGACTATATTATTCAATAACAGCATTAGCGATTAAATATCAATTTGAGACTTCAAAACATGCTCAACTTATTGGATGGTTTAATAAAGAATATATCGCAACAGACATTTTAGACAAAAGATTTGGGAAAATTCTTCGTAATGCATATCAAAATAGGACTAAGGGAGATTATGATGCATTTGTGTCATTTGATAAAGATGAGGTTGTTGAGATGCATTATGAAATGATTGATTTTATAAAAGAAATTCAAAAATTAATAGAAAAATAACCACCAAACCCTAATAAACAGGGCTTCACACGGCACGTAGTGCCCGGTAGTGAAGCCCCGGTTGAACATCTGAATTGTCTGAACACGATTTTAAGGATTAAAGGATTAACAGGATGGAGATAAACGAAATAACGCGCAAAATTATCGGATGTGCCATGGAGGTACACAATATATTGGGTAATGGTTTTCAGGAGGTCATCTATCAGAGAGCTTTAGCCATTGAAATGAGTTTTAACGGAATATCATACGAAAGAGAAATGGAAATGCCTGTATTTTACAGGGAAGAACAAATTGGTACAAGGAGGGTTGATTTTTTTGTTGAAGGCTGTGTAATGGTTGAGCTGAAAGCCATAGAAAAAATTGAAGATGTAAACAAAGCACAGACAATAAATTATCTCGAAGCCTATAACATAGCCGATGGATTACTGATAAATTTCGGAGGATTAAGCCTCGATTTTAAACGATTGTACAATAAAAAACTTGTCCATCCTGTCCATCAAAAA
>CAVVIO010000021.1:0-9492 GCA_963748095.1 uncultured Bacteroidales bacterium | reverse complement strand
TCACGAACCGGACTGTGACCTGTGCCGCTTCCTTCCCTCTCCCGCCCATATTCCTTCTCACCCTGTCACCTCCTCCAAAATATGCTTTTTGAGAAAATATCTTTTACATTTATCTTCAGAAAGGTAATCGAAAGTTGAGGATACTACTTTTTAGTTGAAAGCAGAAAGGATAAAAACCGTTTACAAATATTTACCACGCCGGATGATTTAGCAGGATGAAAAAAAATAACCGGATATAGTAAAAATTACAATAGATTGGGTTTATGCTAATGTTTGGCAACAAGCCGAGAGAACGAAAATCTTGCAATTGACGTATATATTTATTACACTTGTACGTAATACAATTTTAAGATTATGGAAACTAAATTAACATTAAGACTAAATGATAATGTTATCAAAAGAGCTAAAAATTATGCTCGTAGTCATAAGATTAGTCTTTCTAAAATGATAGAATCTTATTTAGATAGCATTACTAAACAAAATGAAGAGGAGAAAAAGATTACTATAACTCCACTTGTTGAAAGCTTGAGTGGTGTGATTGATTTGCCTGCTGACTTTGATTACAAAAAAGAGTATCGTGATTATTTAGAAGAAAAGTATAAATGAAAAAGGTATTCATCGATACTTATATTGTGATTGATTTATTATCACGGAGAGAACCCTTTTTTGAAGAAGCCGCGGTATTGTTTTCTCTTGCAGATAAAAAGCAAGTCGAATTATCAGTTTCATCTTTGACTATTGCAAATACCAGTTATGCTTTGTTGAGACAAATGGATTCGAATAAAGCAAAATCGGTTTTAAGAAAGCTTAGATTGATTCTCAAAATCTTGCCATTGGATGATAAAATTATAGGATTGGCTTTAAATGACGAGACTTTTTCAGATTTTGAGGATGGACTTCAATATTTTACAGCAATTGAAGACGAGCAAGAATTGATTATTACAAGAAATCTTAAGGATTTTAAAAATTCAAAATTGCCGACAATGACGGCTAAACAATTTATTGAAACGATTGAATAAGGCCAGCTGCCAACAATATAGCACATAAGCCACAGTTGAACCAAAAAAGAGGTAGTAGATTCTGAGAAACTGCTACCTCTTTTTATGCAGGTTCGTTGTTATTTATTCGCTCAATTGTGTTTTATCCCGATAAAGAACATGAAGGTTTTTGTTCAATGCAAAACCTTACAAATTCTAAATCGGGATGTTGGACTAAACCCTTGATAATTAAAACCGGACTATACGGGGATTAAATACTTAAGTCTTCTTTTTCCATCCTGGTTTGTCTGTTTAAAGCTTAGCAATGGGAAGTTTCTGCAGACAGCCTGTAAATAATCCGGATTTATCCTTGCAAGCAGGCATAACTTTCCCGTTCAGGTTAAAATACGCTTCAGCTGGTGATGTTTATTCTGTTATTGATAGGGAAAGTCATTAGATGTAGTGATTCATCTCATTACGATATTATCAAGATACTCATTTTATTGTTTGCACCTTTGCATTTAGATATCCAATCGTTAGCAAACATAAATATCTCTCATTGCTATAAGTTATATGAAACTTATATCTTAATAATCAGATTTAAATTATAAATACAACTTCCCGGGATATTAAAGGCTCTTATAGCTGTTGTTTTGGTTATATGGCAAACCAAAAAAAAAGAAAATGAAAATAACAAAATGGGTCTGATGATGTTGGCGTGATAAATTCTTAAATAAATAAAAGAAGTTCCCTGATTCAATATTAGAGGCAAAAAGCTTTTCCGGATCAGTTTCAAAATTGAATGATTTCAGGAAAAATATATATAAATTAAATTATTATGAAAAAGAAAATTAGATTTTGGATTTACCCACTCATTATTATGGGGTTTGCATTTATTCTTATCAATAGCTGCAAGAAAAATGATAATAACAATGACAATCCTTTAAGTGCAACGGTTAATACAACTTTAGACAGAACAATTGTTCCGGATGATGTGCCGGCAATACCAACAGTTCAGATTAATGATCCTGCTAATTTCGCAAAATACGGATATGGCACATGGCATTACGGACCTGGAATTCCTTGTCAGAAACGACTGGACCTTATGCCGTCAGGATATAACTATGCATCGGTAACAAAAGCCTCTAAACTTCTTCGTTTTTTTACCATAACAGATATTCATATAACCGATAAAGAATCACCTGCGCAAGCTATCTTTTTTGCTCCATTTGCCGGGGAAAATGGACTTTCGTGTTATTCACCGCTTATGCTTTATACTACACAAGTTTTGGATGCAACTGTTAAAACAATAAATGACATTCATAAACAGGATCCCTTTGATTTGGGTTTGTCACTTGGTGATATGGCAAATTGTACACAGCACAACGAATTAAGATGGTTCATAGACGTCATGGATGGACAGACTATAAAACCATATTCCGGAGTTCAAAAACAAGGAACAGATAATCATTATCAAGACGAATACAAGGCTGTAGGACTCAACCCGTCTATTCCCTGGTATGCCACCCTTGGCAATCATGACCATTTTTGGATGGGTTCAAAGCCTGTAGACACTAAAATCCGGAACGCAATGGTCGGTGATTCTATCCTTCAACTTGGTAATATATTTACTGATCCCAATGCCATGAATGTGAATACATTTTCTACCGGTACTTTAGATGGCAGTACGCAATATGGTACTATTCTGGGTTCTGGTGTTGTTGCTGATATGGGAACAATTCCTACTGTTTCTCCTGACCAAAATCGCCATTCTCTTACAATACCTGATTGGATGAGCCAATTTAGTAATACAACCACAATTCCGAAAGGACATGGATTTATTCAGAGCAACCCGGCAAATATATCAGGGGCGAGTTATTCTTTCTTCCCAAAGTCAGATTTGCCAATTAAAATTATTGTGCTCGACGATACCCAGGATGCTACTGAAGCACCATATGAAGAAGGTGTTTATGGACATGGTGAACTTACTGCAGACCGTTACACCTGGCTTATGGCACAGCTTAAAGCCGGTCAGGATTCCGACCAGTTAATGATTATTTCCACACATATTCCCATTGGTGTAGCTGCCATAGGGACTCCCCTGGATTGGAAACCTGTTCCTCCGGGTTATTCGAGTGAGAAAGACCTGATTGCACAACTCAAATCATTCCCAAATCTTATACTTTTGGTAGCCGGTCATCGCCATCTTAACAATGTTACGGCATTCCCGTCCAGCGATCCAACCCATCCTGAAAATAGCTTTTGGCAAGTTGAAACAAAATCATTAAGAGAATTTCCTGAGCAATTCCGTACATTCGATATCGTGCGCAATAGCGACAATACAATCTCAATAATTACAACCGATGTGGATGCTGATATGGAAGATGGCTCACTTGCTGCCATTGGGCGATCATATGCAATCGCCACAAATCAAATATATGGATTACCCGGAGCGCCTTTGGAAACAGGTTCAGTTTCATACAACGCCGAACTAATTAAGCAATTAAGCCCTGGAATGACAGATAAGATTAAGAATTATGGAACACCAATAAGTGAGTAATTATTTTTAATTATCACGAAGCCTGTAATTCCTTACAACTGGTGTTTTCTATTGTTAATATACCTTATAATAACTGTAATAGGTCTGTAACCATTTAAAGCAAAAAAATAAAAACACTATTCTCATATTATTGTGAATAGCATTGGCTATTTCGCTAACTAATTCATGCGGTCAAACATAAGGTAACAATAAACACTGCATAAATGAAGGATCAGAATAATAGGGATAAACCCAACCTGGCAGCAAGCAGGTTGGGTTTATGGGAATGTGGGGAATGCCGCGATAGCCATGTTTCCAATAATACACTTATTATAAAACAGGAATTATAAAGATTATCTTTGTGTAAATGATTAAAATAGATGGAATTTAAAATCCTGACGAACAAATTACTGGATGATTACACCCCGCATCTGTGGGTTTGCAATCCACATCCTTTTTATACAAATCCGGTAATGATGTTAACTACCCGCTAACCATCCCCTGGTTAACGATTTCAACAACTGCGATCTGACTTTCAAACGCAGCCTTTCCCAAAAATATTAAAAAATAGCAGTTCAATATAATGGGGTTATGTAGAGGTATAAACCTTCCGTTTTTCGCACCGGTTGTGCGTTACAGGTGTAATTATTATTTAGAATCCCTATAAATTACCAAACGGGGGGTTACTTTTTCCCAAAAAACCGAATTAAAGCAAAAAAGGAACAATAAACCAACATGTATTCAATCAGGCTTATACCAACTCGACATAATGTTAATTAAAAATTATTTATCATGGATATTATTAAAATCCCTAAAATGAAAATGGCCCAACTGCAAACCGTGGGCGATAGCAGCGTTGAGATCTGCAAATCGATTCCTGAAGTTGAACTGGCAGTAAACCAGGTGGAAATTACACTCACTTCCTTCAAGGAAGGAATGATAAAAGATAAAGCCTCCGCGGCTCAAAAGAAAGAATTTGACCTAATACGCGACAGGCTTTTGTCGGGTTTTATGCACGATGTGAAAGCCGAGCAGTTGTTTCCGTACGAGGACGAAACCGAAAAAAAAGCCCTTACCAATCTGTTACATCTTGTAACTAAGTACGGGGCAAGCGTTAGCCGGCTCCCACAGCACGAAGAAACGGCGGTTATCGATAACCTGGTGACCAACGTGGAAGAGCTGGAACTTGCACCCCTGCAGTCCTCCGGAGTTTTACGCTGGATCCCTTTACTGAAAGAAGCAAACAACGCGTTCAAAGCAGCTTCGCAGGAATATTTAACCGACAGCGTGCGTGATATGGAAGAAGCATCGGCCAGCGAACGGGCACCGGCACTTATTGATGCCCTGGAAGCATTGTACGCCATGCTTTTTGCTCATATCCGCATATCGCAAAGCGAAAGTCTTATAAATGCTTATGCCAAGCTGGAGGAACTCATTGATTCAGTCCGCTGATATGTATTTTCAATAAAATGTTACCAGGTAACATGTGAAACCGGTCCGTTTCACTTTTCCCCACATACGGGTAAACCGTATTGGCGGGATTACAATTAAACAACTAAAAGTTCGGGGCTGTATAAGATTTCGACCGGTTTCCCCAAGGCCGCGCAGATTCGCGCGGCTTTGTTTCGTGTTGGAGAAAGACCGTGTAAACATGTAAAGCCTCTCTTCGGGTTCGCGAGAGCAGAGCGAAATTGCTCAGGCCGATTCAGACAAAAAAAGGGTTCAAAAAGACGTACACAAACCTTTTTCAGGCTTTAGGAAGGCTTAGCAAAATTGCTCAGGCTATTTCGGATTGAAAATACGTTCATGTTGACGTGAAACACCTTATTTCAGATTGAAGTGAGCTGAGCAAAACTGCTCAGGCATATTCCAACCGGAAAAACGTTCATGTAGCCATTCAAAGCCCTTATTTCAGGTTTGAAATGAGCTGAGCAAATCAGCGCAGGCTTGTTTTAATTTATATCAGGGCTTTTCAGTGAAAAATGTCGGGATTTTGAATTTTTTTCTGTAGCAGATATTGGTATTAATCAAAATCATTGAGGAATAACCAACAAACCAACAGGGGCCTTCTTTCGCAAATTCCACTTTGTCACTTTATTATCCGTCATCATATCATCTCTCCAAAATTTACTTTTTACCGAATTATCATTTAATTTTATTTCCCGATGAAAAAATTATTAGTAATATTTTTGTTAGGAATGTTTTGTATTAAATGTGAAAAATCTGAGGATAACTCAAAATATGATAACGTCGATATAATAAATAACATTGATTTTAAATTATTACCATCATCTGATCCTTATGAACCAACAAAGGACAGTTTTAATTTAGATATTGATCATGATAAGATTACGGATATAACCTATTGATAAAGATTTCTTAGTTATTCGAGAATAATAATAATACTACTACCACCAAACAATATAGGAGAGGGAAGTATAGAAATGTAAGTTCATCTTTTGGTATCGTTTCTTCGGCGAACAATTAAAACTTCATCATCGGAAAAAGCCATCCATGCAAAATCGTAAACAAAAAAATAGGTTTTTCCTGCAGAATTAACATTACTGTGTGTGTGGTATTTATAATTGAACTTTTTTTTATCGAGCGCCATTCTTGGGCATTTTAATTGGGTTTTGTACTTGCCCATTAATTCGAGCAAAATACTTCGGTTTCGATGGAGGATGGTATCTATTTCAAGCACAGCTGCCTGGTTCACCTTTCGCAGGTTGGTATGATAATAGTTTTTGCATTTTACCGAGCAAAATAGTTTGTCATTCCGGCCAACGACAGGGTTGTTACAAATCTTACATTTTACCATTGTAAAGTATTGCTTATCTGTTTTTTACAATTAGTCGTTTTTAACTGTTAATATACGGTTATTTTTCAATTGTTCAAAGTTGAGATTTTTTTTGAACTATTTTTATGAAAAAATTGCCATGAAAATTGTTATCTATCAACCCAGGACAGGTTCAAAAAGAATAAAACTCTTTATCCCCTACGAAATGAAAAATGAAAGGGACCTGATAAAAAAAATGCAAACCAGGTTTTATCATGCTGGCCAAAAGTTGTGGAGTGTTTTAAATACTGGTAATAACCTGGAGTTGCTAAAAAAAATGTATGCTGGCAAATATGAAATTGAAGAAGAGCAACAAATTATTAAGCAGCCTAAATTTACACTTAAAGAGGCATCATTACTTGCTTTAAGCCAGGCCGGGCAGAAATTGATATTAAAAGGATATAGCCCAAACACACTTAAAAGTTATAGTTCGGAGCTGTCTGGCTTTTTAAAATATTTCGAGAACCATGATTTAAAAAACGTGACCAAAGATCAGATTGAAAGCTATATTTATTACCTGATTACAAAATATAAAATTAGTGAGAGCAGGCAAAACAGCGCCATTAACGCCATTAAATTTTATTACGAACAAGTATTGAATATGCCCCGCGAATATTATGATATCCAGCGGCCCAAAAGGGCTCATCAGCTACCTAATACTTTAAGCAAAGAAGAAGTAATTAAACTGATTAATTCACCTGGCAATTTAAAGCACAGGGCAATTTTAAATACCATTTATTCAGGAGGGTTAAGAATGGGCGAATTACTAAATTTACGCATCAAAGATATTCACTCAAATGAAGGTTATATATTTCTAAAAGGGGCAAAGGGAAAAAAAGACAGGCATACATTGTTATCAAAGTATTTGTTACAACTTTTGAGGATATATTACAAAGAATTTAAGCCATCATACTGGTTGTTTGAAGGGCAAACCGGCGGTAAATACAGTGCCAAAAGTGTACAAAACATATTCAGGAAAGCCCAGCAGGATTCAGGTGTTAATCCATGGTCAACGCCTCATACGCTACGGCACTCTTTTGCAACCCATTTATTGGAAGACGGCGTTAATTTAAGAATCATCCAGATTTTGTTGGGGCACGAAAGCAGTAAGACGACGGAGGTTTATACCCATGTGGTAGGGTTGAACAATAAAAAAATAGAAAATCCTTTGGATAATTTAATGGATGCTATTAACTTTAGTCCACAAGAGTATAAGCTTTCAGGGAATGCATCTACCTCACCGACAAAGTAAAAATAAACGAATGTTTTATGGAGAGGTTCGTATATACAAATGTTGTAGTGCATTTGCAGAACCGATACAGTATGATTACAAAGCGAAAAATACAGATTTATAAAAAGTACAAAGGCGATGTTGATTTATTATCAAGATTTGGTCGAAAAAAGGAGAAAAAATTATTTCAAAATAATGAATGGTCTTTGATAGATAGTGTATCGCAAGATTTACAGGTGATTAAAAATAGTTTATGCTCGACTGATTATAAGGCAAGATTAGAAAATACATTACATGAGTATTTTGATAACGAAGCAATAATTGAGCTTAGAAAATACCTTGAGTTAAATAAAAATGATTAAAAAAATTTTAAACATCGAAGAAAAAGAATATCAGTGGAATTTAAGTCGAGATGAATTCATAATTAGATTTGAAAAAGTTGTACAACAAGAATCAAAACCTCAAAGTTTTAGTTTCGCTGGTCAATTAAAAAATGGCAGAAACTTTTTTTTATCTAAACGGTTGTTCTCAGCTGATTCTTATTCCAACAAATTGGAAATAGGTCCTGCCTTAATAAAAGGTAAATTTCTAACAGATTCAAATAAATTGATTTTAAGAGTAAAATTTCGACCTAATGCTACCTTTTCAATTTTTACAATACTATTTCCAATGATTGGATTGTATATGTTGATTTCTTCATTTTTTGTAGAGGTAGATAATATCAACTTGATTTTTAGTTTTTTATTCCTCTTTGTTGGAATAGCATGTTATATAATTGGAGATTTGCTTAAAAATAATATTAAAAATAAATTTGAAGAATCATTTGGATTGAAAAATGAATAAAAACGCACTACAACACGCAATATACGTAAGCCGGGAGATGTGGGTAATTTGAACTTTTGTATATTTACTTAGAATTGTAACGGTTTGACAAGTTCGAGCTTCGAAATCCCGTCCTACGCATATTGCAACCGTTATGTGGCATTTTAACAAACGAAACAGAAACATGAGAAAAAATATCTTATTATTATTTAATTTAATTTTATATATAACATAAATATATGGACAAGTTGAAGTATGGAATAGAAATCAAATTCCTATTTGATATAAGATAATATAATTGTGATTCAGCAATATCGACAATAGAGGCAAATTACGGATTTTGCGAACCTTGCTTTTCAGCGCAGTGATTCGATACTTAATGATATGTATAATTTAGTAAATATTAAAAATTAATGACAGCAAATGTCTAAAAAAATTGAAATTTTAAAGAATCAGCATCTAACTGGATTAAATATCGAGATAATTATACAGTGTTTTTATGGACAATGTTGAAGGAGAAACTTTACGACCTATTAAATATTTAAACTGTTGACTAATATTACCAATAGTAAACAAAAAAATTAAAAATAGTTTTAGATGAATAAACATAAACGACGGCGCCGATGAAGCTCTGCACCAACGAGCCCAGCAGGGCCTGCTGGAACATGACGAGGAACACCGAGCAGCCCGACCGCCCCGGAGAGCAGACCGAAGCGCAGCTTCGACCGTCGGATCTCGCTACCCGCCAGCACGAGGGGCAGTTTAGTGATGAATGAAGGGAACCGGGCGCGGCTGGTTCACGCCCGGAACGGGAGCCGCTCGGACCACCACCGCAGCCTCCCTGGCCCGCGCCGCCGGGAGCCGGTGGGCCCCGGTGAGCAGCTGCACCACGGCGAGCAGCTCCTCGCGGCCCGGACCCCCGGCGTCCGCCGCGTCGGCGAGGAGCCGCGCCGCCTCCGACCACGGTCCTTCCTCGACGGGCAGGGGCACGGCCGCGACCTGGCCGGCGAGCTTCACCGGCAGGCGACCCCATCGCCGTGCCCGGGCGCGGGCCAGCGCCCACACGGTGGCGGGCGGTGCGAGCAGG